>CAZZER010000065.1:0-1573 GCA_964653365.1 uncultured Candidatus Thioglobus sp. | reverse complement strand
AAACTCACGACACGGTAGTTGTTGTTTGCCAATTTCTCCCATACCCCAGTCTAGATTAATCTGTTCGTGTTGGGCGTCTTTTGTGCGTTCAAGAAAATCACTTATTTGCTGCTCATTTTCACTTTTTAGCACCGAGCAAGTGGCGTAGAGTATTGTGCCACCGGGCTTTAAACACAGCCACAAATTATCAAGAATAGCGGATTGTATGGCCGATAGTTGGGTAATGTCTCGAGGTTTGCGCAAAAGTTTAATGTCAGGGTGTCTGCGGATAACGCCTGTCGCTGAGCAAGGCGCATCGAGGAGAATTTTGTCGAACTGTTTTTTGTCCCACCAGTCATGATTACCAGCATCTCCCTCCATGAGTTTGATGTTATTAAGTTGTATGCGCTTGATGTTTTCTTTGACCTTAGCAAGCCGGGCTTGATCATTATCAATGGCCACAATATTTACCCCTTCACATAACTCTGCTAAATGTGTTGTTTTGCCTCCTGGGGCGCAACAAGCATCAAGGATGCGTTCACCGTCTTGTGGCTTAAGTAGTTGCCCCGCCAGCTGAGCCGAAGCATCTTGCACGTAACAAGAGCCCTCAAAAAAACCTGGCAGCTCTCCAACATTCACAGCCTCACTCAAGATTAGCGCTTGTTTGGCAATAGCACAAGGCTCACTTTCAATGCCTGCACTTTTTAGTTGCTTTTGATAGTCTCCACGCTCTATGGAGGGACGAACACGAAGCGTCATCGGCGCTTGCTTGTTATTCTCCATTAAGATTGCTTGATAATGCTCTGGATAGTTTTGTTTGAGTTTTTTAGTTAACCATGATGGGTGTGATAAATGCTCGGTTGCAAGTATGCTTTCACGGTTTCTATCGATATTTCTCAAGATGGCGTTTATAAAACCCTTTGCCCAGTTTTTTTCAATTTTTTCGGCTATTGCTACCGTTTCATTAATCGCAGCATGGGTAGGTGTATTTGCATATAAAAGCTGATAGGCGCCTAATAACAGTAGGCAGTGCAAATCCAGATTCGTCTTTTCTAGAGGTTTATTGATGAGCGGGGTAACCACATCATTAAGGTGGTGATAAAACCGAATCGTTCCAAAAGCCAGAGATTTGGCGAAAGGTAAATCTTGACAAGATGTTGAGAATGCAACATCCGAGAGTGATTTTTTATTGAGTACTACCGAACAAATAGCTTGTAGTGCAACTACTCTGGGATTTTTATTACTGCCCAAGTGATTGTTTTATGCTTTGTAGAAGCGCACTTGGGTCTTGATAGCCTGGCAGATTACCCCCGTTTTCAAAAAAAATAGACGGTGTTCCGTTAACGCCCAGTTGTTGGGCGAGTGCTATTTGCTTGGCCACTGGATTGCTGCAATCCTCGCTATCAGGCACAATGCGTCTGGTTTTGTAATCATGTATGGCTTGTGCGCGGTCCTCAGCACACCAGATTTTTTCCATAGCGTATTGTGCATATGGGTGGAGTTGCTCGAGTGGCGAAGCGATATATTTAACTGTTATACCCAAATCATTCATTTCACCCATGTTGGCATGTAACTTAACACAATAGGGGCAATC
>CAZZER010000064.1:0-1660 GCA_964653365.1 uncultured Candidatus Thioglobus sp. | reverse complement strand
ACATTATATTAGTAATTGCTAATATAAATTAACAAATTAATAAAATAAAAGGGAGAGTCCTTTATTGCTCTATTTAATTAAAGCTTTTGACAGCGATTGACTACTAGCCAACACTAAATTTTAGGAGTTTAAGAGAAACTCATGTCCAATGAACAGGGCAACGTGTCTCTTTTTTCATAACGCTCTCAGAAAACTTGAAATATAATCTTTCTATGGAGAATTATGATTATGTGATAGTTGGCGCTGGCTCAGCCGGTTGTGTGCTTGCAAACAAACTTGGTGAAGATAAGAAACATCAAATCTTAATATTAGAAGCTGGCCCAATGGATTACAACTTGATGATACATATCCCCGCTGGGGTTTATTCAGCTTATCGAAACCCTAAGATTAACTGGAATTATTCAACCGAAAACGAGTTGGAGTTGTTAAATCGAAATGTTCCAATACCTAGAGGCAAAGTTATTGGGGGCTCTTCGTCTATCAACTCAATGGTCTATATGCGAGGCCACCCATTAGATTATGATCGCTGGCAGTCTGAATGTGGATTAAAGGATTGGTCTTATGATCAGTGCTTACCTTATTTTAAAGCAGGTGAGAATTCAGATCGTGGCGAAAATATGTGGCGAGGCGGTAGTGGCAATCTTGGCGTCACAAAAGGCTCTTTTGACAATCCTCTATTTGATGCATTTGAAGAAGCGGGGCGACAATCTGGACAAGGCCACTCTGAAGACCTTAATGGTTTTAAACCCGAAGGCATAGCAAGGCTTGATGCAACAAGAAAAAATGGGCGCCGATGCAGTGCTGCTGTAGCGCATTTAAGGCCAGCCCTTGCTCGAGGAAATATTACACTCCTCACAAAAGCACAGGTCATGAAAATAAATATTATTGGTGATTCAGCAAATGGAGTTACCTTTAAGCACAAGGGAAAGGCTCGTTCAGTGGTGGCCAATAAAGAAGTGATACTATCGGGCGGAGCAATAAACTCCCCGCACCTGTTGATGCTTTCTGGCATCGGCCCATCACATCATCTTAAAGAACATGGAATAGATGTACACGTTGACCTTCCTGGTGTTGGCCAAAACCTTCAAGATCATCCGTGCGTCATATTGCAGTACGCATGCAAAAAAAGTTATCCGATACACAAGGTCAATCAACCTCATCGAAAATTAGCAGCTGGCATAAGATGGGTGTTTACTAGAAAGGGGATTGCAACTTCAAATATATGGGAATCAGGAGGTCTGATAAAAAGTAATGCCGATACAACATATCCTGATATTCAATACCACTTTGGCCCGGTAGGGTTTGAATATGATCACAATAAAATATCCCTACTACAAGCTTTTGCAATACACGTAGACCAACTGCGGCCTCGAAGCAGAGGTCAAATAACCCTAAAGTCTGCAGACCCGTTCGAAAAACCCTTAATGACATTTAATTTCTTACAAGAACCAGAAGACTTATCGGACATGGTCAATGGAATAAAAAAAGCCCGCGAACTTATTTCACAACCTGCATTCGATGAATTTAGAGGGGTGGAATTAGCGCCGGGCCCACATGTTAAATCTGACGCTGACATAGTTCAGTTTATAAGAACCTCTGCAGAAACAGATTTTCATCCAAGCTGTTCGTGTGCAATGGGGCATGGTGAGATGGCCGTTGT
>CAZZER010000063.1:0-1844 GCA_964653365.1 uncultured Candidatus Thioglobus sp. | reverse complement strand
GTTATGCCAACCTCAGTAGGGATGGTATGAAAGCAACATTCGAAAAAAAAGACTTTGAAACCGCAAAATCAGGTTACGTAAAGGATAGGCCAGAATTATCATCGTCTTTGCATGCAGATTGCTATACCAATGAAAAATATTTAGCAGTCGAGCAAGAAGCAATTTTCAATAAGACTTGGCAATGGGTGTGTCACGAAGAAAAACTTCGTGAAGCGGGCGATTATTACGTAAAAGAAATCGCCGGTCACAGCATTTTGTTGCTGCGTAACTCTAATGCAGAACTGCGTGCTTTTTATAATGTCTGCCAACATCGAGCTCATGAATTGCTTCAAGGTGAGGGTAAAACACAGATGATCGTCTGCCCTTATCATGCTTGGTGTTATGACCTTGATGGAACTCTTCGTAGTGCTCGTCACACAGAGCACCTTAAGGCGTTCAATGAAAAGGAAATATGTCTAAGCCAGGTGCAAGTAGAAGAGTTTTGCGGCTTTGTTTATGTCAACCTTGATCTTGGTGCAGAATCACTAGCCGAGCAAACGGGTGATTTGGCAAAAGAAATAAATGAATTTGCACCTGATGTTAATACGCTAACATTTGCACATCGCTTAACATTTGATATCCAGTCGAACTGGAAAAATGTTGTTGATAATTTTCTTGAGTGTTATCACTGTCCAACCGCACATAAGGATTTTTGCACACTGCTAGATTTTGAAACTTACAAAGTGACCACTAATGGTATTTACTCAAGCCATATGGCCAAAGGCGGCAACACAGAGAATTCAGCCTATAGTACAGAGGGCGCAACTGTTGATGACCATGCTGTTTGGTGGTTGTGGCCCAATACTTGTTTAATGCGCTACCCCGGAAGAGGTAACTTTTTAGTGATGAATATCATCCCCAATGGCCCTCATCGAACACTTGAAACTTACGATTTCTTTTTTGAAACCAGTGAGCCGAATGAGCAAGAATTGGAGGCAATTAAATATATAAAAGAAGTTCTTCAACAAGAAGATATCGATATTGTTGAGAGTGTTCAACGAGGCATGGAGACCCCGGCTTTTGAGTTTGGTCGAATCGTGCATGATCCAGCAGGATCGGGCTTAAGTGAACACGGCGTACATCATTTTCATGGCTTGGTAATTGATGCCTATGCCAAAGCTGTTAAATAGAATGATTATGGTCTGGTGATTGAGGAGGCATAATGTCAAGCAAACAACTCGAAGGAAAAATTGCATTGATCACAGGCGGTCGAGGTGGTATTGGCCGGGGACTTTGTGAACGGTTTAGTAGAGAAGGTGCAATTGTCATTGCTGCAGATCTTGTTAAAGGAGAGGGGGAGCTACCCAAAAATGTTGACTTTGAATCCCTTGATGTTACTGAGCAAAATAATGTTTGTTCATTGATGGATACAATCAATGACAAGTATGGCAAGCTTGATATTGTCGTTAATACAGCTGCCATTGAGATTGAAAAAACTATTGAGGATACGACGCTTGAAGAATGGAATAACATATTTGCTATTAACGTTACTGGTACCTTTTTAGTCTCTAAGTACGCGATCCCACTACTTAGAAAAGCTATGGGTGGATCAATTGTTAATTTTGGCTCTTATGATGGGTTTATAGCCGACCCAGAATTATCGGCCTACTGTGCTACAAAGGGCGCTATTCATGCACTTACCAAAGCAATGGCTTGCGATTATGGGCCTGAAAATATTCGTGTCAATGCTATTTGTCCTGGATATATTGATACCCCAATGTTGCAAAGTTTTTTTGGGGAGTCGGGCGATATTGAAAGCCTCAAAGAAGAGGTGCGTAATATTCACCCCATGCGCCGCTACGGTA
>CAZZER010000062.1:0-1902 GCA_964653365.1 uncultured Candidatus Thioglobus sp. | reverse complement strand
CAAATAGGCTCGTTAGAGCGTGGCGCTCATATTGTTGTCGGTACGCCCGGTCGAATCAGTGATCACTTATGCAAGAAAACACTCAAACTTGGTTCCGTAAACACCCTGGTGCTTGATGAGGCTGATCGAATGCTCGATATGGGTTTTCAAGATGCGATTGATGATATTGTGGACTATGTATCAACGAATCGGCAAACGCTGTTATTTAGTGCCACTTTTCCCAGTGAGATTGAGTCGATTGCAGAGCGCTTAATGATTGATCCAATAACGGTTAAAGCAGCCGTTATTCACGACGAGACAACCATTAATCAGTCTTTCCATCAAGTCAGCGACTCCCCTTCAAGGATGATTGCTCTACGATTGTTACTGGCCAAGCATCGTGCAGATTCAGCCTTGGTGTTTTGTAATACTAAGCGTGAAACTCAGACGGTGGCATGTGAGTTAAATGATTGGGGTTTTTACGCACTTGCTTTGCACGGTGATCTTGATCAGCGAGAGCGCGATGAGGCAATAATCCAATTTGCCAACAAAAGTATGCCGGTATTGGTTGCTACCGATGTGGCTGCTAGAGGTCTAGATATCGATGCCCTAGATTTGGTGATTAATTACCACATTGCTCACGACCCAGAAACCCACGTACACCGAATTGGTCGCACGGGTAGGGCTGGTAGCAGTGGTGTTGCTTGCACGCTATACAGTCAAAGAGAAATACACAAGGTAAATACCCTTGAATTGGGCATTGATGCAGAAAAATACAGCGACCCTCTGCCTTCAGAAAGCCTGCTTGACAAGCCCGTAATAAAACCCTTAATGGCAACTCTCAAAATTGATGGCGGTAAAAAACAAAAACTACGCCCCGGGGATATTGTTGGTGCTTTGACTGGCGAGGGCGGCATACCAGGGGATTCTGTTGGCAAAATTCACATTGCATCCAACTGGTGTTATGTTGCCGTTCAGCTTGCTTTGATTAAGCCAGCTTTAAAAAAACTCAGCACTGGAAAATTAAAGGGCCGTTCGTTTCGGGTCAGGCGGATTAGGTAAAAACAGATATTTGTGCTATGATGTGCCATTCTCACACACAGGGCTAGGATGAAAGAGATTCTGTTATTGGCACATATTGCTGGCGGAACACTCGCTTTGATTTGTGCCTTGATGGCTATTTCAAGCAAGAAAGGCTCGGCATTCCACCGTAAAGTTGGGCGACTGTATGCACTGGGCATGGCCGTGATTGGTGTAACGGCGATCCCTATGGCCGTTATGGGTAGTAATGCCTTCCTTTTTCTAATCGCTTTGTTTAGCAGTTATTTGGTTTTTGCTGGGTGGCGTTTTGCACGCAATCAATCCGGTAGACCAAGCAAGCTCGATTGGTTGGGTGTTGTTGTTATGTTGTTAACCGCAATAATAATGTATGTCGGTGCCGTAATGATAGCCTCAGAGGGTAATGACCAATGGATAACCTTAACTGCATTTGCAACGATTGCTGCAGCGCTTGGTTTGGTTGATATGAAAAGCCATTTTTCAAGACGCACCATTGGCAAAAAGCGCATTGCGCGTCATCTCACCAATATGCTTGCGGGCACAATCGCTACCATTACCGCGACGTTAGTTGTAAACGTCTCCACGGATCCCGTTTGGATTGCCTGGCTTTCGCCGACAGTGTTGATTACACCTGTCATCGTTTATTGGAATCGTAGGGTATTAAAAGGCTAGAGAAATATCCTTGTGATCCGCTAAACAGCCAGCGACATATTCTGCCTGCTCATCACTCATACGCTCTTGAAGTCGCGCACCAACAGTGCCTTTAAGAGCATTATCGTATTGAGAGAGTGGCGCTAACAGTTCGTTAGCTGCACGCTGGCGCCAAGCGAGTTCTTCATCGTAAAGTGCCAATCCTTGTTGCAA
>CAZZER010000061.1:0-1987 GCA_964653365.1 uncultured Candidatus Thioglobus sp. | reverse complement strand
GTAATAAGTTAAAACCCAGGCCCATAGCTCCAATAAAAGAAGCAATCACTGCCATGGCCAAACACTGCATAATTACCTGGTTGACACCAATTAAAATGTCGCGCCTTGCTGTAGGAATTAAAACCTTAAAGAGTAGCTGGTAATTCTTACAGCCGCTCATCATGCCCGCCTCTAACACTTCTGGAGAGACTCTTTTGAGACCTAGCAAGGTGAGTCGAATCATCGGAGGTGTTGCAAAAATTATTGTTGCAACCGCACCCGCATGGTCACCAATACCAAAGAACACAATTACTGGTACCAAATACGCGAAATGTGGAAACGTTTGCGCAACGAGGAGAAATGGCGTTATTACTCTCTCAACCGTTCTACTCTTGTAGGCAATCACACCAAAGATAACACCTAATAAACCAGAGACCGGCGCAGCAACCAAAACAAAAGAGAGTGTCTGCATTGCGGGTTCCCATTGGCCGAATACAGCCAAGTAAATACAACTAAAACCAGCCAATATAGAAAGACCCACCCCTTTAAGCTTGTAACCTAAAATAAAAGCGCCAGCTGTTAAAACCGTCCAGGGTACAACTGGGATGCTAGAATACCACTTGTCTTCGTTTTCACCATGCCAATCCCAACCTGATTGGTCACTAAATACGTCTGCAATAGAAACAACAGTATTAAAGCCTCCTATCAATAACTCCCTAATCAAAGTGATTAAAAACAATAAAGTGGCGCCAATAGCTCGGGTAAATAATCGAACTCGACCTTGGTCTTCATAGTCTTCAATTTCTGGGTCGTAAACTGATGTCTGCCAAAATTCAAATATGAGGTACTGAGAAAAATCTTGCAACATTGATGGTATTTCCCAAAACGTACTTCTTGTCACCTCACCAAAAAACCAGTTATACAAAGTAGGTATAAACAGAAGACCCACAATAATGCCAACAAAGCCCTTGCTAATAATTTGAAACCAATTGACACGTAACCACTGTGATTTATTGACACTCTCTGCAAAGCTTTTGTATAAGAGCCCAGCAGTTACCAATAAAGCTATTAGAACATAGGTGGCGGAAGTGTTAATGACAGGGTGATAAAAAGTCAGCTCAGGAATTCTAACGAGTTGAGGAGGAAGTTGCCAATTCAGAATCATTGACATGGATTCAGCAAAACCAACCGAAGATTGTATTTCACCCTTAACAACAGACTTGGCAAATAGATGACGCTCTACTATCAAATCATGGTAGAGCCCTGTCATTGACATGAGAATAAAAAACACAATGAGGACAATGCCGAATTGGGTCAGTTTAGGGCGTTCAGATAAATAATTGATAAAGTTCATGGTGCTAACCTTAAGCGTTGCTTTCTAGTGTTGAATTTTCACCAAATAACACGTGAATAACTTTAGAGGAATGCAGAAGGCCTACAATCTCGTCGTTAGCATTGTGCACGGGCACCGTTTTCGGATCACTGAGTACAGCTTCAGCAACGGTTTCAATAATGGCATCTTCTGAGACTCTTAAGTCACTAAAGTCTGTTTCATCACCCACTGGATCCATGACAGATTTAATTTTCAACACCTTCTCTCTCGGCACCTCTTCGGTAAACTTGCGCACATATTCTGTAGCAGGATTTAGAACAATATTGGCTGGTGTATCCAATTGCTCAATAACACCATCCTTCATAATAGCGACACGATCGGCTAGACGAATTGCTTCATCAAAGTCGTGCGTTACAAACAAAATAGTTTTGTTAAGCACCGCTTGTAAGCGCAAGAACTCGTCCTGCATTTCTTTTCGAATAAGAGGGTCTAGTGCCGAAAAAGGCTCATCCAAGAACCAAATATCGGGTTCAACAGCCAAAGAACGTGCGATTCCAACTCGTTGCTGCTGACCACCCGAAAGCTGTCTAGGGAAATAATTCTCACGACCAGTTAAGCCGACAAGGTCAACCATGTCTTTGGCTCTTTGTATGCTGTCTTTTGTGCTATTGCCTT
>CAZZER010000060.1:0-2078 GCA_964653365.1 uncultured Candidatus Thioglobus sp. | reverse complement strand
TGTTGTTTTATGAAGCTTTCATATTGAGCTGATTGTTTCGATTACAATAATCGTTATGGAACAAGTTCTCTACATTGAAGATGAGCTAATCATTGCTGAGCCAATAATTACCGCCATTGAAAATGACTCCTACAACTTTAAAGTAACTTGGGTTGCAACTGCTACTGCTGGGCTTGAGGCACTGGATACAGGAAATTTTGACTTTGTATTATTAGACCTAGTATTGCCCGATGAGAGTGGCTTTGATGTGCTGAGGAAAATACGGATTAATCCGAGAATTGCTGAGATACCTGTCATTATCACGACCTCAAGAACCGATGAGATTGATATCGTGCTTGGCCTTGAGGGGCATGGTGCGGATGACTATGTAACCAAGCCGCTGAGCCCCCGTGAGCTGATTGCCAGAATGAAAACTGTGCTGAGAAGATCGCGCAAGCAAAGCATGGCTAATGTGTCTATTTTTACGATTAACAAATCGATGGCACAGATTCAATATAAAGACCAAACCATCGCCTTTACCAAGGCGGAATGCGCTTTGTTTAAGTTCTTGCTTGAAAACCCAAATCAAGCCTTTAGTAAGGATGAGTTACTGGATGCTATATGGGAAAAACCGCACAGCTCTGACCCAGATACAATTACCACACACATAAAGGCCATTAGACAAAAACTGGAAGACGTGGGTGCTGATAAGGATTGTATTCAGACCCATCGAGGACTGGGCTATAGCTTAAAACTATGAAATCTGCCAGACTCTCAATTGGCTTAAAGCTTTTTGCAGCTTATTTTTTAGTCAGTGGAATAATTGCCTACTTTGTAACTGATAAAGCCGCTGAAAGGCTTACCAGGGGCATTGATGAAGCTGCTGAAGAAGTGATGGTGGATGCTGCGAATCTACTAGCTGAAGGCATTGTGTTTGACCCTGAAAGAAACCAGATCGACCTTGGTAATTTTAGCGAAATGGTGACCAATTATCTCAATAGAACCGTTAATGCTAGGATCTACTCCATTATCAAAGAGAAGCCCTCGTTTAGGGTTTATATAACCAACGAGAGAGGCATTATTATTTATGACTCTACCAAAAAACACCTCGGTAAAGACTACAGTAATTGGCGAGATGTTCATCTAACCCTTAGAGGACGATATGGTGCGAGAGCCAGCTTTATTGATGAAACAATTGCCAACCCTACAGTAGAAGATAAAGGCTTTTTTGTGGCGGCGCCTATTTATCACAATAAGAGAATCGTTGGCTCATTAACACTCATTAAGCCGGTACTAGAGTTAAAGCCTTATGTTAGTGAGCAGCAACGACAACTGTGGAATTACGCTATCGGGATTTTTGCCATCTCGCTTCTGTTTGGTGGCTTGGCAAGTTTTTATATATCCAGATCCACCAGTCGGCTAATCAAATACACCACCCAGCTCTCTCTTGGTGAAAAGCCAGATGCGCCCAATATTGTGCAAACAGAGTATGTCGAGTTATCCGATGCTATCCAAAAACTGCGCTCTGAGCTGGAGGGTCGAGAATATGTTGAAGAGTACATCCATACCCTAGCGCACGAGCTAAGAACGCCGCTGACGAGTGTCAGAGCCAATGCTGAGAACCTGCAGACACCTTTGGACGAGGAAACCCAAAACAAATCCATTGACAACATTCTTGAGGCTAATGAAAGAATGGACAAGCTTATGGATAGGCTTCTAAGGCTTGCCAAGGTTGAGCGCAGAAAGCAACTTGAAAATGCAGAGGAAGTCAATGTGGCCGAACTAGTAAAAGGCATAATTGATAGCCCTGTTAGAAAAGGCAATCTGGTCTCAAACAAAATTGAGATCAACTATCAAATCGACGAGGAAATAATCATAAAAGTTGAAAGGCTTCTGGCCGAGCAAGCCATTAGTAATGTCATTGATAACGCGATTAAATTCTCACCCAGTTCTTCAACAATTACAATTGAGGCCCATCGACAAAACAAATGGGTAACCGTTAAGGTAATCGACAACGGGCCTGGCATCCCAGAGTACGCCAAGAAGAAAATCTTTAGCCGCTTCTACTCAGTGCCTCATCCAGAAACCGGCAAAAGAGG
>CAZZER010000059.1:0-2204 GCA_964653365.1 uncultured Candidatus Thioglobus sp. | reverse complement strand
TTATATACTTAGACGAAAACCGAACGAATAATTTTTTGAATATCACTGGCGGCTTGATAGCGATTTTCAGCATTCTTAATTGGTCGACCAACAACAATATAATCCGAACCACTTTTGAAGGCTGTTGCCACATCAACCACGCGTTTTTGGTCATCATCATTTGCAACAGGCCTAATCCCTGGCGTCACGGCAATCAGCTTATTGTCAACAAATTCTCGTAAAAATGGTACTTCAAGACCAGAGGAAACAACGCCATCACAGCCTGCTTCAAAGGCTCGTTTAGCACGCGAAATAACCAAATCCTGGACATCACAATCAAAACCCAAATCATCAAGGTCTCCTCGATCTAAGCTGGTCAAGGCAGTAACTGCAAGAACCTTTAAATCGCCTTTGGTTTGAGCTGCTTTTTCCATTAAAGCTTGATTGCCATGAATAGTGGCAAAGGTAGCACCATAATCACTAAGGCGCGCAATCGTTCTGCCAACCGTCTCTGGCACATCAAAAAACTTTAAATCAACAAAGACTTTTTTATCTTGCTTTATAAGCCAATTAAGCAAGTCAAAGTACTGGCCTGTCATTAACAGTTCCATGCCAATTTTGTAAAAATTAACACTATCGTCAAGCTCAGAAACTATGTTTTTCGCTTGCTCAATCTCGGGAACATCAAGGGCAAAAATCAGGCGGTCTTCAACATTAATATTTTTCATAAAGCCTCAATTTATTAGAAATAGGAATCACATCTCATTTAGCAATTAAGATGCATAAATTTACGCCGAAATTATACTTTGAATTAACTCTTGCCAACCAATGAAAGCCAGAAAACTAGCTAATGATTGACGAACATACGCCTATAAGAGAAACAATGCCTTTATTTAATTAAGTTTAATATTAGTCATGTTCAATCGGACTAATATTAACTTTGATCTCAATCGTATCGTCAAAAGGTCTGCGCTTGGTCTTGTATGAGAATGAGCGCCCCTCATACTCATAATTGACCAGATAATGACTTAATCGTATTTCAGATTTTTGCTGATACTTAGTTTCACAAACCTCTTCTGAAACGACCCGGCCCGTGCCTGATTTAGCTAGCTCTTCATCGTGAGCCAGAGAAGCGCCCAGGGCTATACCTGCAAGGGTTGCGGCTTTTTTTCCATCGCCTTTTCCTATTGCATTGCCAACAAGACCGCCAAAAATACCGCCAATAATTTCATTGGTTGCGCTGCCATCCCCAGACACCACTGTTGATTCCTTTATGTAACACTCCTGATAAGGTTCTTTAACAATATAGTTTGAATACACCTTCTCAACAGAGATGACTTTAGCATAATCTGAAAAACTACCAGCAAATACCAATTGAGTCGCAAAGATTAATGGTAATAGTGCTAATTTATATTTATTTATTTCCATCATAAACCCCAAATTATCTAACTTGTATAATAGGATTATATACCTATCAACACAATAATTCTATGACTTCAAAGAGTCGAAAAACGCTTTACTATGTACATGACCCCATGTGTTCTTGGTGTTGGGCTTTTAAACCCACTTGGGAGAAAGTAAGGGCCGAGATCGGTGATAAAGTTGATTATCGATATTTACTTGGCGGCCTTGCACCGGACAACAGCACGCCTATGGGTTTGGAAACACAAAACTATATTCAGGCCAATTGGGAGAGAATTCAGCAAGTTGTGCCTGGCACAGAATTTAATTTTGATTTCTGGCGGTATTGCGAACCAAGACGTTCAACTTACGCAGCGTGTAGAGCCGTTATTTGCGCGAGAATACAACAACCTCGTGCGGAATTATTCTATATTGAAGCCATTCAGAACGCTTATTATTTACAAGCAAAAAACCCTTCAAATGATGACGTGCTTCTTGAAATTGCAGAGAAACTAGAGCTGGATACAGGGCAATTCTCGAAGGATTTACATTCAACTGAAGTTCAAAATATCTTGGATAAGGAAATAACCTTGGCGCAATCACTCGGTATGAAGTCTTTTCCTTCTCTTAAACTTCTTGACGGCGAACTAATCTCCACAGTTACAATCGATTACAATAATCCAGATTTCATTATTGAGCAAATAATAGCTTGAATTCTATAGAACAAGTGGCAATAATATAGCTTCTGCCTTTGTAGCTCAGCTGGATAGAGCACCCGCCTCCTAAGCGGGGGGTCGTGCGTTCGAATCGCGCCAAGGGCACCA
>CAZZER010000058.1:0-2272 GCA_964653365.1 uncultured Candidatus Thioglobus sp. | reverse complement strand
TGGGCAAATCGATGGCATATTGATGGATCTTGGCGTTTCATCGCCACAGCTTGATAATGCCGAGCGTGGCTTTAGTTTTAATAAAGAGGGTGCGCTAGATATGCGCATGAACCAAACGCAAAAACTCACGGCTGCAAAATGGCTTGCTAATACAAGCGAGAAAGATATTGCTGATGCACTTTATCAATTTGGTGAAGAAAAAAGAAGCCGACAAATTGCCTCTGCCATTAAAAAATACCAAGATAGTAAAGACATTGAAACAACACTTGAACTTGCCAATATTGTTGAATCTGTTGTTAAATCTCATAAAAACAAGCACCCAGCAACACGCACTTTTCAAGCGATTCGGATTGTTATTAACGAAGAACTACAACAACTTGCCAGCACACTTGAACAAAGCGTCGGCGCCCTTAAATTAGGGGGTAGATTATCAATTATCAGCTTTCATTCTATTGAAGATAGAATCGTTAAACAATTTATCCGCAAACACTCACAAGCCAAACCCAGCCCAAGAGGATTGCCAATAATGGCAGAAGCTGAGAACGAACTACCACTAAAGAGCCTCGGTAAGAAAAAACCCTCTACTGAAGAAACCAAAACAAACAAACGTAGCCGAAGTGCTATCCTAAGATTAGCCGAAAAATGCTAAAGATATTGCGCACCGCTTGGTTTATTAACACCGTATTAATTAGCCTTACCATTGGCTTGTCATTAATGACTGTTCACTGGCATCATCAGATGTTTGAGCTTTACGGCGAAGAATTAAAAGTAAACAAAAAAAATGAAGAAATAATTGCACTTAATAAGCAGTTGTTAATGGAGCGCTCAGAATTAATTAGCGGTGTATCTGTTTATGAGCAAGCACAACAAGAGTTGCAAATGAAATCACCAGAAGAAAACGCGAAAACTCTGGATCTATGAAATTTACTCGCGTTCAAAATTATTGGAATAGACAGGGCCTAATCAAGTACAGCTTTTTTATTATTACTGCTATTTTTGTTTATCAAGCAATCAGTATTCATTCGCATAAGTTGGGTGATGCCACTTTGCAACAAAAAGCGATTGCAAAAGCTGAAAAAAACCTTACCCAAAAAGCCATGCGGGGCAATATCCTAGATAGAAATGGCAACATTCTTGCGATAAGCCTGATTCAGCAAAGAGTTAATTTGGATCCCACACAAATTCAGAATGACTTTATCCCTATGTTAGCAGAAGCACTGCAACTGCCTATTGAAGAACTGCAAAGCAGAATTGAGAAAAAACGCCAAGCAAAATCCGGCAGAAAACAGCTTATTATTAAAGAAAACCTTGTGCTAACTGATCCAATTATCAAAAACCTTAGGGAGCTGAAAAAACAAAAAATTAAAGTCTGCACAACCAAAATGGTCACACCCTCTAAAACCTTACTAGAGCGAGCAAAAATCCTGGTTGGAATCGACATCCAAGAAAAAACACTAGTAGAAAAGTCAAGTTGTGATAAAGAAAAAATATCTGGTGTTTACTTGCAATCATCGACATTTCGCTACTATCCAAAGGGTGAATCTATGTCACCATTACTCGGGCGCACAAACAAGGACAATATTGGCGCCTTTGGAATTGAATCGGAATTTGATTACTTGTTATCAGGCACTGATGGAGAGGCAAAAATCAGTGCGAATAAAGACAGCTCTAACATCTACTATCAAACTGAAGCCTCACAAACACTACAACATGGCGAAGATATCAAATTAACTATTGATTCAGATATCCAATTTCATGTTTATAACGCCATTAAAGAATCAGCAGAATTTCACCTGGCTGACTCTGCATCGGCCATTGTTCTATCACCCAATGGCGAAATATTAGCATTGGCAAACTACCCTGCCGCAAATCCGAATGATCATCAAAGCTACGATCCCGAGGATTATAAAAATCGCGTTTTGGCTGACAAAGTAGAGCCCGGCTCAACCATGAAGCCCTTTACCATATTGCTTGCGCTAGACCAAGGCTTGATTACTGCAACCGATGATGAATTAATTGATGTTAGCGAATCTATTGGACATATTAAGTCTGACAAAGATGCTAAAAAATATGGTGATGCAATCACCGTACAAAAGATTCTTGAAAAATCCCACAATCTTGGCACAGTTAATATTATGGAGCGCCTCTCGGCCGAAGATGTGTATAAAACTTGGAAGCAACTGGGGTTTGGTGAGTACCAATACTTAATGCCCAACATTGAAACGCCCGGCGTTCTCAGACACCATAGCACTTGGGGAATTATCGATAAACG
>CAZZER010000057.1:0-2544 GCA_964653365.1 uncultured Candidatus Thioglobus sp. | reverse complement strand
TTTTCAGCACGTAGCACTGGCACAGCTTGGCGCTGCATGTTTGAACCCATCAATGCACGGTTAGCGTCATCATGCTCTAAGAAAGGAATAAGTGATGCAGCAACTGAAGCGATCTGCTTAGAGTCGATATCAATCAAAGTGACTTCACTTTTTTCTACCAGCACAAATTCGTTTTTATGACGAGCCGTAACCAAATCATCCGCAAGACGGCCTTTAGCATCAACGGTTGCATTTGCTTGCGCAATGGTATGACTCGCTTCGTCAATGGCCGAAACATAAATAATTTCATCTGTTACCAAGCCACTTTTAACTACTTGATAAGGTGTTTCTAAGAAACCATACTCATTAGCTTTGGCATACACAGACAGTGTGTTAATCAAGCCAATGTTTGGGCCTTCAGGTGTTTCAATTGGACATAGACGGCCATAATGTGAAGGATGTACGTCACGCACCTCAAAACCGGCGCGCTCACGCGTCAAACCGCCTGGACCTAATGCCGAAATACGACGTTTATGGGTGACACCTGATAGTGGATTCACCTGATCCATAAACTGTGAAAGTTGTGATGAGCCAAAGAATTCTCTAACCGCAGCAGATACTGGCTTAGAGTTAATCAAATCTTGTGGTGTTAATTCGTCTGTTTCAGCAAGATTTAAGCCCTCTTTAACTGCCTTTTCAACTCGAACAAGACCAATTCTAAATTGGTTTTCAATCATCTCACCAATCGCTCTGACACGTCTGTTAGCCAATGTATCAACATCATCAACAACATCGTGACCGTTTTTAATGTCGATTAATTGCTTGATAACGCTGATAATATCATCGTGCGTTAATACGTGCTCACCAGTCTCAGACTTAACGCCCAAACGACGGTTGAGTTTCATACGACCAACGCGTGACAAGTCGTAGCGATCATTGCTAAAGAATAAATTTGAGAACAAAGCGTTAACAGCATCTTCTGTTGCTGGCTCACCTGGACGCATAACATGATAAATTGCCATACGCGCTTCGATTTCTGTTTCTAGCTCGTCAAGACGCAAAGTATCTGCAATGTAAGTGTCATTCTCCGCATCATTAATATAGAGAATATCAATTTTCTTAACTTTGGTTTCACTCAATAAGGCAAGTGAATCCTCGCTTAAAAGCGTATTAGCAGGCAATAAGATTTCGCCCGTATCGGTATCAATAATATCGATCGCAAGCACCTTGCCAAGAAGATAATCAAGGGGTGCGTTAATGGCTTTAACGCCTGCTTTTTCTAATAATTTTGTGTGTTTTGCGGTAATACGACGGCCTTTTTCGGCAATGACATCTTTACCAGCTTTAATATCAAACTCAGCGATAACGCCACGAAGACGCGCAGGATCAATAACTAAATCACACGATTTGGCCTTCATTTTCACCACAACATGCTCAAAGAAAGTATCAAGCATATCTGCTGAAGTTAGCCCCATTGCACGCAACAATGTTGTTACAGGAAGCTTTCTACGACGATCAATTCGCACGTATAAATGCTCGTGGTGGTCAAATTCAAAATCTAACCATGAGCCACGGTAAGGAATAACACGAGAAGAGAACAAAACTTTACCCGAAGAGTGGGTTTTGCCTTTATCGTGCTCAAAAATAACACCCGGTGAACGGTGCAGCTGAGAAACAACAACACGCTCTGTACCATTAATAACAAAGGTACCAGTGTCAGTCATCAAAGGCAATTGGCCTAGATAAACATCCTCTTCAATAACTTGTTTAACACGGCGTTTTTTCTTGAGGGTTGAGCCGTTTTTATCGAATAGTGCAAGGTTTAACTTAACGCGCATAGTTGCTGCGTAAGTGACACCACGAAGCTTACATTCTTTGACACTGTATTTAGGGTCTTGAAGCTCGTAATCTACATATTCAATTTCAGCATAACCATTAAGTGCTGTAATAGGGAATACTGATTGAAAAACTGCATGCAGGCCAACATCTTGCTTTTCAGTTGCTCCAGCCTGAATAAAAGTATTAAATGAATTAATCTGAATGGATAATAAATCTGGCTCTGTTAAAACCGACTCTCTAGTACCAAAATTATTTCTAATGCGCTTTTTCTCAGTGAACGAATAAGTCATGAATACCCCGTATTAATCGATAAATTGTGATTCAGAATTGCTTCTGAATAAAAACACCAAAATCCCCGTTAGGGGATTTTGGTTATTAGCGTTGAACAAATTACTTGAGTTCTACGCTAGCGCCAGCTTCTTCAAGCTGCTTTTTTAACTCTTCTGCTTCGCCTTTTTCTGCGCCTTCTTTAATTGGTGCTGGTGCACTTTCAACTAAATCTTTCGCTTCTTTAAGACCTAGGCCTGTAATGCCACGAACTGCCTTAATAACAGCAACTTTCTTGTCACCGAAGCCAGTTAGAACAACATTAAACTCAGTTTGCTCTTCTGCTGCTGCGCCTGCGTCTGCTGCTGCAGCTGCTGGTGCTGCTGCAACTGCCGCTGCTGAAACGCCAAACTTTTCTTCCATTGCTGAAACAAGCTCAACAACATCCATTACAGACAT
>CAZZER010000056.1:0-2640 GCA_964653365.1 uncultured Candidatus Thioglobus sp. | reverse complement strand
CGACCACCTGGTCCCAAACCAGATACGCTACCAAACTGCGCTACACTCCGAAAAAGGCATAATTATACTTTGATAGCACCCTTAGTCAATGCCTAATTCACTCCAGATAGCATCAATTTTGGCAATTACTTCATCACTCATAACAATGGGGTCTCCCCATTCTCTATCGGTCTCTCCGGGGTGTTTGTTTGTCGCATCAATGCCCATTTTTGAGCCAAGACCAGAGATTGGTGATGCAAAATCTAAATAGTCGATTGGCGTGTTGTCAATCAGAGATGTGTCACGTGTTGGATCAACACGAGTCGAAAGTGCCCAGATAACTTCTTTCCAGTCTCGAATGTTAATATCGTCATCAACAACGATAACAAATTTTGTATACATGAATTGCCGTAAAAAAGACCATACACCCATCATCACGCGTTTTGCATGCCCAGGGTATTTCTTTTTCATGCTCACAATTGCCATACGATAAGAACATGCTTCAGGCGGTAGGTAGAAGTCGACTATTTCGCTAAATTGTTGTTGTAATAATGGCACAAAAACTTCGTTGAGTGCAACGCCTAATACGGCCGGTTCATCAATCGGTTTACCGGTATAGGTGGAGTGGTAAATTGGGTTGTTGCGATGAGTGATTTTTTCAACAGTAAAAACTGGAAAGGTCTCCACTTCGTTATAGTAGCCTGTGTGATCGCCATACGGCCCTTCTTCTGCAACCTCACCTGGATGAATAACGCCTTCAAGGATAATTTCTGCATTTTCAGGTACTTGTAGGTCGTTACCAAGGCACTTACAGACCTTGGTTTTTTGACCCCTAAGAAGTCCTGCAAAAGCATATTCACTTAAGCTGTCCGGGATTGGGGTAACAGCTGCAAGTGTTGTTGCCGGATCAGCTCCAAGAGCAACAGAGATAGGGAAAGGCTTGCCAGGATTAGTTTCACACCAGTCTTTAAAGTCAAGTGCACCTCCACGTTGAGAAAGCCAGCGCATTATCAGTTTGTTTTTACCTAACAACTGTTGGCGATAAATGCCAAGGTTTTGTCTATCTCTTGTCGGTCCCTTGGTAATAACAAGGCCCCAAGTAATGAGAGGGGCAACATCTTTTGGCCAGCACGTTTGAATGGGTAGCTTGTTTAAATCAACATCATCGCCTTCAATAACATTTTCTTGGCATTGGCCTTTACCCAAAACTTTAACAGGCATATTTAAAGCTTGTTTAAACAGTGGTAGCTTATCTAGTGCATCTTTAAAGCCTTTTGGTGGTTCAGGTTGCTTGAGTTGTGCAAGTACTTTTCCGAGTTCACGAAGTGCCTGCAAGTCAGCTTGACCCATCGCCATAGCAACCCTCTTGGTTGTGCCAAATAAGTTGGCAAGGACTGGCATGTTTTCGTCATTGACATTTTCGAATAATAGGGCAGGGCCTTCTTTGTCTAGGGTGCGTCGACATATTTCTGTTATTTCGAGATTGGCATCGACCTTAGTATTGATCCTGACAAGCTCGCCTTGAGCTTCCAATGCATCAATAAATTCTCTTAAATCTTGGTATTGCATTATTGAGCTATACTAGGTGTGTTGAAAGTAATTTTCATGCGCTTTAATCTCATCCTTATTTGCATAAATGACTTTGATTTTGTCTTTGTTGTTAATCGTTTTGTTAATTGATGTGGAAGTGCTACTATCAACATCAGCGGGATTATACTCTTGAAATAAATTTGACTGACCGCCCGTCATTGCTAAGTACACTTGGGCGAGGATTTGGGCATCGAGTAGGGCGCCATGGATTGTGCGAGCACTTGCATCAATCTCAAATCGACGACAAAGTGCATCTAAGTTATGCATTGTGCCCGGCCGTTGCTCTTTTGATAACTCCAGTGAGTCGATAATAGGGCAAATATCTTCAATTTTTTTGTTGTAACCAACAAGCTTGAGTTCGTTATTAAGGAACCCAAGATCAAAGGGGGCGTTATGAATGACCAAAGTGGCGCCTTCAATAAAGCCGAGAAAATCCTCAAAAATTACATTAAATTGTGGTTTATCTTTTAAGAATTTGTCACTTATTCCATGAATATTTACAGATTCACCAACATTACGATTGGGCTGAAGATATTGGTGAAATTCTGTTTCGGTTATTTTTCTGTCAAGAATTTGTACCGCGCCTATTTCGATGACTCGATGACCTTCTGAGGGTTCGATACCTGTGGTCTCGGTATCAAGTACAATAAGCCTTTCCATATTGGGTGAAATCGCGTAAAATTGCTTCATTTTATCATCTGAGTAATTAAGGTTTTTTAAGATTATGGCAAGAGTAACAGTTGAAGATTGTTTAGAGCATGTTGAAAATAGATTTGAATTGGTCTTGGTTGCGGCAAAACGCGCCCATCAATTAAATTCTGGTGGCCATAGATCGACTCTAGATGGTGGCAAAGACAAACCAACAGTGCTAGCTTTGAGAGAAATTGAAGCAGGTTTGATTGACGCTTCTATCTTAACTGAAGAGTATGCAATGGAAGAAGAGCTTAGCGCTCAAGAACAGCGCAATGCTGAGGCAAAAATGAGCGAGGTTACAGAAGAGCTTTCTGAAACAGCACTTGATTCAGAAACCGACGAACTGGCTGTTGACGAAGAATAATAGTTTAGCCTAAC
>CAZZER010000055.1:0-2715 GCA_964653365.1 uncultured Candidatus Thioglobus sp. | reverse complement strand
GATATGGAGTCGCATGATGGAGACTCACAAAAGGCTCATGACTCCTATCTCATTGACCACACAACTAGCTACTTATTGCTGAATCCAGAATTGGCGCTTACAGGAATCCTTTCAAGTCCACATGAGCCTGCGAAAATGGCGGCTGCACTAGACGAGATAATTGCGACACTACGATAGGGCAAGCTTAACAGCGCTAATAATAACACCAATAAAGATGGCCACCATAATAAGGCCGACCACGATATAGGCCCAGGGGCCTTGTTTTTCGGTCTTTTCGAAGTCTTTGGCTAGGCTGTCTTTTTTGCCCACACCAATCATCGCGGAGGCGACAGCTTTAAACACTTGCAACAACTCTTTACCCATTGACTGGCGTTAGAAACTAAAAAGCAAATAGTGGTCGACTAACAACGCCACAAAAAGAATCATCAAGTAATTAACCGAATACATAAAAGTGCTAAATGCAATCTTGGGGTTTTCAGGCTCTCTGCAAATCTTTATAGCATAGGCCAAAAATATAAGCCCCAAAACCACGGCGGAAACTAGGTAAATAATGCCACTCATGCCTGTTAAATAAGGCAATAAAGTAACCACAAACAACAGTGCTGTATAAAGCAGTATTTGCGTCCTTGTGTATTGCAAACCATGCGTTACCGGCAACATGGGCACTTCGACTTTTTTGTATTCTTCAACTCGGTGAATGGCGAGCGCCCAAAAGTGGGGTGGTGTCCAGATAAAAACGATTAAAAAAAGTAGCAGGGCATACTCTAGGCCAGCCGTTCCAGCAACTGATGTCCAGCCCAAAACCGGGGGTGCAGCGCCAGCGGCGCCTCCAATGACAATGTTTTGAGGTGTAGCTCTCTTAAGGTACATAGTGTAAATGACCGCATAGCCAATCAATGAAATAAAAGTGAGGATTGCAGTTAAGGTGTTGACGAAAAAAAACAATAAACCAAGACCAACAACGCCTAGAAACAAACCCCAAATGATCGCTTGATTTCGGCTAACCTTTCCCTGAGGAAGGGGGCGTTGGTCGGTGCGCGCCATTTGCAGGTCTATCTTCTCATCAACAACATGGTTAAAGACAGCGGCAGATGCAGAAGATAGCCCTATACCTGCCGACGCAACCAAAACAAGTGTCAAGCTAGGCAAGTACGGCACAGCGAGCAACATACCCACGACAGCTGTTAACAAAATCAAAGCAACAACTTTTAATTTGCACAATCCCAATAGGTCGCTTAACGATGGCATGTTTTTTATCCTATCCTTGAGTATTTAAACAGGCGCTTGAGATCTTTTATAACGCGCTTGATATCCAGCCCTTCTGGCTTATAGTAAAGCATGATATTGCCAAGCGGGTCAATCAAAAAAATGGATTGTTGTGGGTAGCTACTGAGCCTTTGTTTAAGTTCGCCACTAGCTATTGTTGCAATGATTAAGCCCGCGTCGGTTTCGGTTGGGCTAGTTTTATCGGCAATCATAGCCACTCTTTGTACACGGCGCATATCTGCATTCATCAAAATGCGAATGTCTTTGATGTTTTTAATGCTCGTGTTACATGCTGCATCACAAGTGTCAGCATAGTAAGCCAACGTCCACAAGCCCTGCAATGTGTTTTCGCCCTCAAGCTCAATGTCGCCCTGTTCTGTGGTGATAATTGGCTGCACCAATTCACCATAATTAACGGTGCTGTCAACACCACCATCTACGACGTAGAAATACGCTATAGTGCCCAATACAATAGGCAATACAAACATTGCCAACAATACCCACAATTCTTTTTTTGCTGTCATTTACTGCCTTAAGACTGGTTATTAAAAAGAGCGCTATGATACGCTGAATACGCTTAAAACTCAAACGCTTAGAGTCTGACCTCAATGCCCTGATCACTCATCGCCTGCTTGGCTTCGGCAACTGTATATTCACCAAAATGAAAGATGCTTGCCGCCAAAACAGCATCAGCGCCGCCCTTCAATACGCCATCAGCCAAATGAGTTAAATCGCCAACACCTCCAGAGGCAATTACAGGCACATCAACTGCATCAGAAATAGCCCGCGTCAGAGGCAAATCAAAGCCGTCCTTGGTGCCGTCTCTATCCATTGATGTCAGTAACACTTCGCCGGCGCCACAATCGCCCTGAGTCATCTTAACCGCCCACTCAATAGCATCGATGCCCGTTGGCTTGCGCCCGCCATGGGTAAATATTTCCCATCTTGGTGGGTTGTCGGCAACGCGTTTAGCGTCAATCGCGATAACAATGCACTGAGAACCAAAGCGTTCGCTTAATTCATTAATCAAGCTAGGGTTAAAAATGGCGGCAGAATTGACGGCAACTTTGTCTGCACCAGCGTTTAACATAGCTCGAACGTCTCCTGCCTTGCGGATGCCCCCGCCAACAGTTAGTGGGATAAAAACTTGTTCAGCAATTCTCTCAACCATTTGAACGGTTGTGTCCCGCCCCTCATGAGATGCGGTTATATCTAAGAAAGTAATTTCATCTGCACCTTCGTCGTCGTAACGTTTTGCCACTTCAATCGGATCACCCGCGTCTCTGATGTCAACAAACTGAACACCCTTGACCACGCGACCATCACGAACGTCTAAACAGGGAATAATGCGCTTAGCTAAACTCATGCGGCGATATTATACCCACGAAGACTTGAAAGAGGCATGGCGTCGTAGCCAAACCCCCTAATAGGTATAATTGCGCATCATGA
>CAZZER010000054.1:0-2841 GCA_964653365.1 uncultured Candidatus Thioglobus sp. | reverse complement strand
TCTTACCTAGAAGCGACATCAACTGACATAAAAAATCAAGGGGCTGATACAACAAACCATTGGGATATGTATAAGAGGCGTTGGGCCGAACCTGGTGTTAAGAATGTTCTTGGCAAAATCATACCTGCTGGCAAAGGTGGACTTAGAAATTTAACTGATTTTTTAGCTTCTCATAACAATACAATTATGTATATCTCTAAAAAATTAACTCATCATTTTGTAAATGATGAGCCAAGCGAGCAAGATATAAACTATATCGCAAATGCTTGGAGAGAAAGTCAAGGCAATTTAGATAAAATTCACATTGCTGTAATTGAGCGCGCAATTTTATCTAAAGAGCCAAAGTTTCAGTGGCCAATGACTTGGCTTTTTCAAGTGCTACGACTTAGTGAAGCAACTTTTATTCATGGCTGGGATGAATTGCATGGCGAAGCGAACATTTTTAATCGATTTATGCAAAATGACCAAATATTTAATGAGCTTGGACAGTCGTTCTGGAGTAATAGACAACCCAATGGGTATTCAAATGAAAAAGAAGAGTGGCTCTCTGGAGAAATGTTCGAACGTCGTATAAGGTTTGTTGATGCTATTTATCGAGTGGGAAGACCAAAATCATCATCTGAGGAGATTATGAATCGAATTGGAGCTAGTACATCGACTCGTAAGCTAGTAAATAGAGCCACCAGCGGCAGAAGTAAATTTATTTCCTTAATGTGCAGCCCAGAACTTATGGGGTTAAAAAGTGCCTAGATTAAATATAACAAGAAGAGATTTCTTGAAAGCTTCTGGTGCATCCCTGTTTTTAGCTGGAATACCAATTCCAGGCTATACAAAAGAGAAACCGCCAGGAACTATTTCTGTCGTACTTCTTGAGGGTGGAATGGATGGTTTGACAGCCGTACCTCCATTTGGGGATCCAAATTTTATGTCAATGCGTAAAACGCTTGTACCTGAAAATTTCCTAAAACTTAATTCATTTTTTGGACTACACCCATCCTTTAATTATTTATCAGGACTAATGGCCAAGAATAATGCGTCAATTGTTCATGCAACCAACTTTCCGTATATCAAAAGATCGCATTTTGAGGGGCAAAATTTAATGGAGGGAGGGGGTTTAAGTCCTTTTTCTGAAAAAACCGGTTGGTTGGGTAGGGCGCTTGACTTAGCCAACACTCCTGGCAGAGCTCTTTCCCTTAACATGCCTTTAATTCTTAGAGGGCATCAAGATGTAGATAATTTCTACCCTGCTAGTATCAAAAGCTCAACAAAACTTACAAGTAAATTGATTGATTCAATTACGATGGCACATACTGATGATGGTGCTGAGACTTTTGCAAAATTAAAAAGTAAAACAGGAATAGAGGTTGAAAATATGCCCCGAGACCCTGCAAGTCTTGCCGTTTATGCTGGCAAAGAAATGGCTAAAGATAACGGGCCATTGGCCTCAGTGATCAAAGTTCCTCAATTTGATACACATGCACGACAGGGAACTGATGAAACTGGACGTCATGGTATTCAATTAGGTGTGTTGGATGATATTTTTGCTGGCTATAGAGAGGGTTTAGGCAGTGCCTGGGATAAAAGCATCATCCTTACTATAACCGAGTTTGGAAGAACGGTGGCAGTTAATGGCACCGAGGGAACTGAACATGGCTATGGTTCTGCAGGAATTCTAGCTGGAGGATTGCTTACTCAAAGTAAAGTAATATCGCAATGGCCAGGACTTGCAAAAAATGAGCAGTTTGAACAAAGAGATTTAATGGCAACTATAGATTATCGGTCCGTCTGTGCCGCATGTATTGAAAAAGCATTGGGATTAGATCACGACTTGATTGCTAGTAAGGTTTTCTTTACGCCGCAATTACCAAGACTCCATGACTACATTTTTTCATAAACGACCTATATTGAAAAATGAGTAGAAAATTCTAACCACACTTTATTGATGAAACTTAAAGGAATATTATTTGCTCTTCTATTAATCGGGCAAAGTACAGCCACACTCGGCGGCTATCTTGATGATTGGCCTGACGATGCTCTATGTGGGTGGATGAAAAAACCATCACCACCTGCTTACATAGTGGCTGAAGTTGAGAAAAGAGGGTTGAGTTGCGAAGGTGGGAAAGCAGTAGGGGGGGTGCCATCTACTAAGTCCGACAATAAATCCTTAAATAAAAATCAAAGCAAAGTTTTAGTTAAAGGCTCGTCAATCATAATGTATGAGGTTGAATTTAGTGGCTCTGTATTAAAGAAGTTATTGAGTAAAGTTGCAGGTAAAACAGATTATGATTTTAGTCAACACAAATTAGCAAGTAACCCTAAAGATATCAAATGTGTGTTTAATTTAAGGCGGGTAAATTACGGACAAAGCATCAAGGGAAAAATAGAAAACTGGAATCTTGCTGAAGGCTCATTGGTGATTTCTGATGGTGTAGTTAGTATTAATAGAGGATCTTATTGGAGAATGGGGGGGCTTTCCGATGACAAAACTTATCTTCAAGACCAGGTTAATCTTAGGCTTACTGAGGATGGCCACTTTGTAGGCAAGATGGCTTATTTCGTATTGAATACGGAACCAGGTCAGGTGGCAATAAAGCCAATATATCCTCGAATTAAGAAACATAAGAAATCAAAACCTCTTGATTATAAGAATATCAAATCCGGAGCGAAAGCAGAGTTCTGGATTGATTTTGAAGATCCAGATGACCAGTGGTCGGGGGGTGTTTTGTATTTAAATAAATGCAAAGCAAAAGAGTCAAGTGAGACAACTGTATCGAAAGTTGCAACATCCAGTTCAGACCCTACAGTATCAAAAGTCATCGAAGTTATCCAAGGTGATAAGCT
>CAZZER010000053.1:0-2917 GCA_964653365.1 uncultured Candidatus Thioglobus sp. | reverse complement strand
TCATTGAATAGCTTAGGTTGTTTTCTCTTTCAAATTTCTCGCAGATAGCTTTTTTTAATATTGGCGTGCCATCAACAGCAGTATAGCGAGTCTCGCCAGCTTTGATAGCATCGATGCCTGCCTGTTGAATATTGAGAGGGGTATCAAAGTCAGGTTCGCCGGTACCCATTGGTACAATTCGAACGCCTTGAGCTTTTAATTCGTTGGCTTTGGCGGTAACCGCAAGTGTAGCGGATGGTTTAACTTTTTGAACTCGATTTGAAAGGATGTTGGACATTTACGGTACAGGAGAATTAGTTTAAAATTAAAGGTTTATTTTAAAGAAAATACGCTAAAAGTGGCTAGAAAATTTCAGCTTAAATCCAGCTTTTCTCCAAAAGGAGATCAGCCCCAAGCAATCGAGTTATTGCTTTCAGGAATCGCTGATGGCGCCAAGTATCAGACCCTGCTCGGTGTTACTGGTTCTGGCAAAACTTTTACGCTGGCCAATGTCATTGAAAAGACACAAAAGCCCAGCCTAATCATGGCACCAAACAAAACGCTTGCCGCACAGCTATACAGTGAAATGAAGGAGTTTTTCCCAAATAATGCGGTTGAGTATTTTGTCTCTTATTATGACTACTATCAACCAGAGGCTTATGTGCCAGCATCTGACACTTATATTGAAAAAGACGCCTCCATAAACGAGCAAATTGAACAAATGCGCTTGTCGGCAACAAAGGCGCTGCTTGAGCGCCGCGATGTGATAATTATTGCCAGTGTTTCTGCAATTTATGGCCTTGGCGATCCCGATAGCTATATGAAGATGCTGCTTCACCTGACTGTGGGCGAAGTCACCAAGCAAAGAGAGATACTTTCTCGGCTTTCAGAAATGCAATACAACCGTAATGATGTCTCATTAACTCGAGGTCATTTTCGTGTTAAAGGAGAAATTATTGACATTTTCCCGGCTGACTCTGAAGAGCGCGCTCTCCGGGTGGAAATGTTTGATGATGAGGTGGAGGCGTTGTCTTGGTTTGATCCACTCACAGGCGAAAAAATCAAGGCATTGCAGCGCATAACCATCTACCCAAAAACGCACTATGTCACGCCGAAGTCAAAAATTCTTAACATTCTTGATGATGTCAAGGTAGAGTTGCGTGCGAGAAGAAAAGAATTGCTAGCGCAAAACAAATTGGTGGAAGAGCAACGACTCTCACAGCGTGTTGTATTGGATGTGGAAATGATGCGAGAGCTGGGTTATTGTACGGGGATTGAAAATTACTCGCGCTATTTAGCAGGGCGCAATGCCGGAGAACCACCACCAACACTACTAGATTATTTGCCAAAAGATGCGCTGGTTATTTTGGATGAGTCGCACGTCACTGTCAGCCAAATTGGTGGTATGTACAATGGCGATAGGGCACGTAAAACCACGTTGGTTGATTTTGGTTTTCGCCTGCCTTCGGCGCTTGATAATCGCCCTTTGCGTTTTGATGAATTTTCTGAACGCGTCAATCAGTGTATATTGGTTTCGGCTACTCCGGCTAATTATGAGATGGAAGTTTCTAGTGTTATTGCAGAACAGGTGGTTAGACCAACCGGATTGCTAGATCCAAGTATTGATGTGCGCCCGGTGGACTCTCAGGTTGACGATTTGTTATCTGAAATTCATAAAAGAGTGGCACTTAAAGAGCGTGTATTGGTGACAACGTTGACTAAGCGCATGTCGGAACAACTCAGTGACTATTTGCACGAGCATAAAATTAAAGTCCGATATTTACACTCCGATGTTGACACGGTAGAGCGTGTTGAAATTATTCGTGATTTGCGCCTCGGCGTGTTTGATGTTTTGGTGGGTATTAATCTTTTGCGAGAAGGTCTAGATATACCCGAAGTTTCTTTGGTGGCGATTTTAGATGCCGACAAGGAGGGCTTTCTGCGCTCTGAGCGGTCTCTGATTCAAACCATGGGTCGAGCTGCACGGCATGTTAATGGCTCGGTTATTTTGTATGCGGATAGAGTGACCAATTCCATGGAAAGAGCGATGAATGAAACAACTAGAAGGCGTGAGAAACAAAAAGTCTTTAACAAAAAACATGGAATAATTCCAAAAGGCGTTGTTAAACCGATTGTTAATATCTTAGACACGGATTTATCTGCAGCTGAGATTGACGAACAATTGGATTCTGAATTTGTTGAGGTGCATTTGTCACCCGTTCAATTGACAAAAGAATTAAAACGCCTAGAAAAACAGATGTATCAGTATGCGCAAGATTTAAAATTTGAAGAAGCGGCCGATGTGCGCAATCATATCAAGCGATTAAAAGATGGACAATTCAAGTAAGGACACCTTAAATATTACCGAAATTTTTTATTCCCTTCAAGGGGAAGCAAGAGAGGTCGGTTTACCTACTGTATTTGTGCGCTTAACAGGCTGCCCTTTGCGTTGTAATTACTGTGATACCACTTATGCTTTTAAGGGCAATAATCCACTGACGATTGACCAAATTTTGGGTGAAGTCGAGCAATACAATACGCCTTATATATGTGTGACAGGCGGTGAACCATTGGCTCAAAAAAACTGCCTGAAACTCTTAGATATACTAATTGACAATAATTACAAGGTCTCGCTTGAAACCAGTGGCAGTATTGATATTTCTGCGGTAAACGCTGGTGTTTCTGTTGTCATGGATTTAAAAACACCTTCGTCAACGGAGTGTCAGCAAAATCGCTACGAAAATATAAGACTTTTAGAGGCCAAGGATCAGCTGAAATTTGTTATCGCCAACCGAAGTGACTTTGATTGGTGTTGCACCATCTTGGATAATAATACAACACCAGCTGGCGTATTATTTTCGCCAGTTTACGAGTCCTTAAAGCCTGTTGAGTTGGCAGATTGGGTTTTGGAAAAACAACTCAATGTGCGCCTGCAAGT
>CAZZER010000052.1:0-3145 GCA_964653365.1 uncultured Candidatus Thioglobus sp. | reverse complement strand
TCTGCAATTGCATTTAAAATATCTTCATTTGATAATGCCATGATATTTACTCCTCTTTATATTTATTAATTATTGTTTTTGGTCACGAACTGCAGCAACAGCACGAGTCACTTTAGTAGGAACTTCGTTTAAAGTTCTTGCAAGCTTCTCAACTGGTGCCAACATTAGCGCCATCATCATACTAATTGCTTGATCTTTCGTTGGTAGGTCTGCGATACGCTTCAGTTGATCTGCATCAACAAATTCACCTGAAACCCCCAAACCTTTAACAACTAACGCATCATTTTCTTTAATGAATGCACGGAAAACGCGGGCAACCGCACCTGGATCTTCTTGCGAAAAACCCAAGATAACAGGACCGCTTAAAACTGGTGAAATACATTCACAATCAGTTTCCGCTAGCGCTCTTTTTGCAAGCGTGTTTTTAACAACACGCAAAGATACGTTTGCATCAATTGCAGAAGTGCGCAGGTTAGTCATTTGTTCAACGTTCAATCCGCGATACTCAGCAGCACCAACAGAAACGGCAGTAGATGCTACTGCGTTGACCTGTTCGACAACTGCTTTTTTTGCTTCAAGATTTAGAGCCATAGTCTCTCCTGAACAATTATAAAAAGAAAGCTATATAAAATAACTTTCGCCACAAGGTATTCACATACCCTCTACATAGGCAAATTGAAGGATCAATTTATTAAGCAACAAAATCCGAAAAAATCGTCGCACCTATGGTCTTTGAGGCTAAACAAGTTGTTACCCTGTCGCCCAAAGAATTCTGTTGTGATCAGTCAAATAGACTAATCACAGGTAAAAACATTAAATATCAACGCTTGCCAAATCAACACTAAGGCCTGGGCCCATTGTTGATGAAACACTCATCTTTTTAAAATAAACACCCTTAGCTGAGCTTGGCTTAGCTTTTTTCAGCGCTTCAAGTAGTGCTGTAATATTTTCCTCTAAAGCTTTTGGATCAAAAGAGGCCTTGCCAACACAACCATGCACAATACCCGCCTTATCAGCACGGTAACGAACTTGTCCCGCTTTAGCGTTTTTAACAGCCGTTGCAACATCTGGCGTCACTGTGCCCACTTTTGGGTTGGGCATTAGGCCACGTGGGCCAAGCACTTGTCCTAGTCGACCAACAACACCCATCGCATCTGGTGATGCAATCACAACGTCATAATTCAAATCACCATCTTGCATTGATTTCATCAAGTCGTCCATACCCACAACATCAGCGCCAGCGTCAGTTGCTTTCTGGGCATTCTCGCCTTGTGTGAATACCGCAACACGTACAATCTTGCCTGTGCCGTTTGGCAATGTCACCGCGCCACGAACGTTTTGATCTGATTTCTTAGTGTCAATACCTAGATTAATACTGACATCTACTGATTCATCAAATTTAGCAGAAGCGCAGTCTTTAACCAAATTTAGGGCGTCCGCCATTGAATAACGAGTACCGACTTCAATTTTTGCTTGATGATCTTTTTGTTTTTTTGTTAAAGTAGCCATGATTAATCCTCCACCACAAGGCCCATCGAGCGTGCAGTACCAGCAATAATTTGTACAGCTGCATCGATGTCATTTGCATTTAAATCTTTCATTTTGATGTTTGCCACTTCTTCAAGCTGTGCACGTGTAACTGTGCCCACTTTATTTATGTGTGGTTCGCCACTACCTTTGGCAATTCCCGTTACTTTGCGAAGCAATACGGCTGCTGGTGGTGTTTTGGTAACAAATGTAAAGCTGCGGTCACTGTATACAGTGATAATGACGGGCACGGGCATGCCTTTATCAAGGTCTTGTGTATTCGCGTTAAACGCTTTACAGAATTCCATAATATTAACACCATGTTGGCCCAATGCAGGTCCAACCGGTGGCGATGGATTCGCTTCAGCTGCAGGTACTTGCAACTTAATATATGACTCAATTTTTTTTGCCATTTTTTATCTCCTGTGGGTACAAACGCCGTTAAGCTCCCCGTTAGTTTATAACCCTAAGGTTATCCTATGTTTTCTCGACTTGAGAAAACTCCAGTTCAACAGCAGTTGTACGTCCAAAGATCAATACTTCAACTGTTAACAAGCTCTTTTCGTAATCAACACTTTCGACAGTGCCATTAAATTCATTAAATGGACCGTCGATAACCAACACCTCTTCACCAGGCTGAAATGCCACCTTAGGCTTCGGCTTGTCTGCGCCTTCTTGAACGCGGGCAAAAATTCTATCAACTTCTCGCTCTGTAATAGGTGATGGCTTGCCAGAAGATCCACCAATAAAGCCCATCACGTTATTTGTGTTCTTAACCAATAACCAAGTTGGTTCGGTTAGTTCCATATTAATGAGCATGTAGCCTGGAAAGAATTTACGCTCAGTTTCTTTCTTTTTGCCACCTTTCAACTCAACCACTTGTTCAGTGGGAATTAGTATCTCGCCAATAAGATCTTCTTCTAGCTGCTTTTCTTTAATAGCGATAGCAACGGCATCCTCAATCGACTTCTTAACTTTCGCTTCATAGCCGCTTCTTGCATGGATTACAAACCACTTCTTAGACATAAGATTCCTTAGCTTAAAAAATGTTTAACGATGTGATTGAACTAACACCCCAAGTAAAGAATGCATCAACAATCCACAAAAAGATTGCCACAATAACAACAGCAATCATAATCATGCCTGTTGTCTTCAATGTTTCTTCACGAGTTGGCCAAACAACCTTTCGTAATTCAATTCTTGTCTCTTTAGCAAAATGGATAAATTTTTCACCTTGCAGAGACTTTGTAAATACAAACGCCGCCGCCACAACACCAACAAGCAAAATAAGTGTCTTATAAAGCGTGACTTGCGTTAAAGGCTCTATATAAAATAGCGCGATCGACGCTACCAGTATAGCAATCGATAAAACGGTATTCATTTGGCCTAAGCCTTGTTGCTGATTGTCTGTGTTTTTAGCCACATCTATCCTTTAAATTTGGCAGGCAAGGAGGGACTCGAACCCCCAACCAACGGTTTTGGAGACCGCCACTCTACCAATTGAGCCACTTGCCTAAACTCTAAACAAAGCAGCCCCGGCAAAAAGCCGAGGCTGGCTCGTTATAACTAATTTACTGCGTAATCTTAGAGACAACACCCGCACCAACCGTGCGTCCGC
>CAZZER010000051.1:0-3307 GCA_964653365.1 uncultured Candidatus Thioglobus sp. | reverse complement strand
ATTGCTATTATGAAAGATGGTGAAATCGTACAAGTTGGCACACCGGAGGATATTGTTGCCAATCCAACAAATGATTATGTACGTCAATTTGCAGAAGATGTACCGCGCTATAAGGTACTCAGTGCCGGAAAATTAATGCGCCAACCCGCAACAGCTGAAACCCAGCAAGCTTTTAATAACAATGCGCCTTTCGCAAACATGGAAGATAAGGTTGAAGGCTTGCTAGATATGATTGCTGATAGTGATAAACCCATCCCTGTTTGCTGTGACAAGGGTGAGCTGGTGGGAGAAATAGACCGCTCTATTGCAATGCACGCAATGCGTGCAAATAGCTAAGCTTTCAAGCCCAACCAACAATCTTTATCTTTTACAATTATTTAATTAAGTCAAAGTATGAACACTTCACTTACTAGGCCTTCAAGCTTATTGACAACACAAACAAGAAATAAGCTTTTGAAGTTTTTTCTGGTGTTTTTTGGCTTTTTATGCAGCTATTACTGGGCAACTCAAATAGGTGCAAAATCGATCTTCCCTCAGTCAATCTCTGAACCTTTTACTTTTAGCCTTTGGATAGATAATGGCGAAGCTTGGCTTAAAGATAATTACCGCTGGTTAACACGAATGATTTCGCATCAAATTCGAGACATTTTGTACGCCGTTGAAGATTTTTTAATGTTATCACCTTGGTTGTTTATAGCGGCAATGTTAACCTTGATTTCACTTGCCATTGGTGGTCTTCGATTGGCGCTATTGGCAATTTTATGTTGTTTATTTTGGGGTGGCGTTGACATGTGGGATGCAACGATGCAAACGTTTGCTTTGATGGGTCTTGCGGTTTTGATGTCTACTGTTATTGGTGTCATTGTTGGCATAATTTGTTCTCAAAATACCCTCGCTGAAAATATCGTACGACCAGTATTAGATACAATGCAAACAATGCCAGCTTTTGTTTATTTGATGCCAGCGATGTTCTTTTTTGGTATCGGTGGTCCACCTGCTATTTTTGCTACGATGGTTTATGCATTACCTCCAGCCATTCGTTTGACAAATTTAGGCATTCGCCAAGTATCGAAAGAAAGCATTGAAGTTGCTCGTTCATTTGGCTCTAATCGCTTACAAGTTTTATTTAAGGTGCAGTTGCCGCTTGCCTTACCAAGTATTCTTATGGGCATAAACCAAACCATAATGATGGCGTTAGGTGCGGTAGTTTTAGCAACATTTATTGGTGCCGAGGGGCTTGGAAGTGAAGTATGGCGAGCTATTTATAAACTCAAAGTTGGTTGGGCATTCGAAGGAGGCTTGTGTATTGTCTTTATGGCAATTATCTTTGAAAGGATTAGTGTTGCCCTTAGTACAGATGACTTGCCAAAACCAAGTCAAGGACAGCGCTTTTACTTATTGCCTCAAACTTGGGATCGCAATTCAATAGCAATATTTATTGAAAAAATCATTGGCTCTACTTGGCAAGGTGTTAGCTATGTTTTTACAACTCTGGCGCTTTCAATTGCCTGGCTTGCTCTTAATGGTCTTCGGTTTGTAAATCTAGGGTGGGCAAATTATATTTCTAAAAAAATAAATGACAGTGTTTTCTTGATTGGAAGTTTTGTTATTTTATTGAGTATTTGGCTTTTTGATGCTTATGTGTTAACCATTGGAAGTTTCCCTGAATTTCTACAGTTTTCTATTCGGGAGCCTATAGATAGTGCAGTTAGTTGGTTGACAACGAACTCAAGTTTTATTGCTTTTACCAAGGGGTTAAAGGCTGTTGTATACCTTTACATGCTAAATCCTTTGGATATCTTTCTAACACATTTGCCATGGTATTTTATTATTGCTATATTTAGCTTAGTAAGTTTGGTATCTATTGGCTATCGATTTGCTTTAATGACAGCAGCTTTGTTGCTTTTCATAGGTGCCTGTGGATTATGGAGCTCTGCAATGCTGACATTATCATCTGTGCTTGTCTCCATTATTGTTTGCATCATTATAGGTATACCAACTGGCATACTCTGTGCAAGCAGTCGCCGATTCAATTCTCTATTACGACCTATATTAGATTCTATGCAAACTCTACCAAGTTTTGTGTACTTAATCCCTGTTTTGATGTTTTTTGGGGGTAATATTGTGTCTGCAGTGATTGCGACAGTTATTTACGCTCTCCCGCCTGTGATACGCTTGACAACGCTGGGCATCACTCAAGTACCAGAAACCTATACAGAGGTGTCAACAATGTTTGGCAGCACCAAATTGCAGCGCCTACTTAAGGTTCAATTACCAATGGCTGTGCCTAGTATTATGCTGGGAATTAACCAAGGTGTCATGATGGGTTTGGCAATGCAGGTGATTACCCCAATGATTGGAGGTTTGGGGCTTGGGAAAGATGTTTTTTATGCAATCAATACTTCTGAAACTGGCGATGGTTTAGCTGCCGGCATTGGTGTAGTGATATTAGCGGTTATTCTTGATCGTTGGGGTCAAGCATGGACAAAAAAACAACGCACTGCCCTAGATTTATAAGGGATGAATTAATCGCTAACAAGCGATCTAAATTAAACAGATGAATACGATTAAAACAAATTATGGGTAAGGAAAGCCACAATTATCTAGAAAAAAGAAATTGGGACAATAAGAACTTTGTGCACCCCTGGGAGGGGATGGAGAGTATAGGCAATAATGAAAGGATGTTTGCTGAATCCGCTAAGGGTATTTATGTTGTAAACGAAAATGGCCAGCGCTTGATAGATGGGCCTGCTGGCATGTGGTGTGTTCAGCTGGGATATGGCAATAGTGAAATAGCCGAAGCCATGGCAAAACAAACACGTGAATTGGCGTATTTTTCACCGTTTAATAACACCAACTCTTCTGCTGTACACCTGGCTAAGGAAATTGCAAAACGAACACCTGGAGATTTAAATCATGTGTTGTTTACAACAGGGGGTTCAACGGCGGTTGATTCTGCACTGCGCTTTGTGCATTTTCGTAACAATGTGCTCGGAAAACCCGAAAAAAAAATAATCATTTCTAGGGAGAAAGCATATCACGGATCAACCTATTTAGCAGCCTCTGTCAGTGGCAAAGAGCGTGATAAGGGGTGGATGGATCAGGCGCAAGAATTAAGTCACTTTTTGCCGCATGTTAATCCAGCCTTGCGGTCTGAGGACTTAAGCATAGAGGATTTTCTAAACGAAAAAATTGCAGATTTTGAAAAAGCCATTCTTACTATTGGTGCCCACAAGATTGCTGCTTTTATTGCCGAACCTATTCAAGCTTCGGGCGGAGTTATTGTGGCACCTGAGGGTTACCATAA
>CAZZER010000050.1:0-3665 GCA_964653365.1 uncultured Candidatus Thioglobus sp. | reverse complement strand
TATTAATAACAAATATATTAGATATATCTAATATAAATAGGAGGAAAACAATGGCAACAATTCATAATGTTGATGCACAAACTTTAAATGAATGGCTAATTTCTGGTGAGGCGGAATTGATTGATGTTCGAGAAACGGGGGAGCATCAATCCGAATATATTGATGGCTCTCGTAATTTGCCTCTTTCAAAGATAACTATAGATAAGGCTCACTTATCGGAGCATGAAGGTAAAAAATTGGTTGTGCATTGCTTATCAGGCGGCCGTTCGGCGATGGCGTGTCAAAAACTTGTAAGTGGTAGTGCAACCATCGATGTCTGGGATCTGGAAGGTGGCATAAATGCCTGGAAAAATGCCGGACTAAAAGTCATTGCATCAAAGAAAAAAGGCTTGCCTCTAGATAGACAGCTTCAGTTAACCATTGGTATGATGGTGCTTGTAGGTACTGGTTTGGGATACTTTGTATCTCTAGGGTGGCTTGCTTTGTCAGCACTTGCGGGAGCCGGTTTGACTAATGCAGGCTTAACTGGAATGTGTCCTTTGGCAAAAGTGATAGCAAAAATGCCTTGGAATCAGGCGTAGTAAATAGAAATAACGAACTATAAGCTAGGAATGAAATATGATTATTGAACATTTTTTCGACAACGAAACGGCAACATTTACCTATGTTGTCACAGATGAAAGCACTAAAACATGCGCAATTATCGACCCTGTGCTCAACTACAATATCGTTGCTGGCAAAATTTCAACCGACTCTGCAGACCAAGTGATTGGGTTTATCGAGGAGAATAATCTTGAGCTAGAGTGGATTTTAGAAACACACGCCCATGCGGACCACCTGACAGCAAGCCACTATTTAAAAGAAAAGCTTGGTGGCCAAATAGCTATGGGTGAGCGGATTGATGAGGTTGCAAGGTTCTGGCGTCCGATATTTAATGCCAAAGAGTATCCAGAATTTGATACTTTTAAATTTGACCGTTTGTTGAGGGGTAATGAAGTGATTGCCATAGGCTCTCTTGAGGTCAAAGTATTAAATACGCCTGGGCATACACCAGCATGCGTTACCTATCTTATTGGGGATAGCGCATTTGTTGGTGACACAATATTTATGCCAGATGTTGGCACGGCTCGAACAGATTTCCCCGGTGGTAGCGCTGAAGATCTGTATGACTCGATTCAAAAACTGCTCAATCTTCCAGACAATACCCGGCTGTATGTTGCCCATGATTATCCGACAGAGGGCAGGAGTGTTAATTGTTTGAGTACTGTGCAAGAGCAACGTAACTGCAATATGATGATTAATGATTCGGTGAGTAAAGAAGGCTTTATTGCAGCGCGCAGGGCAAAAGACAAGTTAAGCTCTACACCAAGGCTCTTGCTACCCGCTATTCAGGTTAACATTCAAGCAGGCAAGCTACCGAATGCTGAGGACAACAATGTGCGTTATATCAAAATTCCGGTTAACCAGCTGTAAACGAGTAATGCTTATTTATTAGACAATAGCCAGACTACTTTGACTCTTGTAGTTTTCGCAGTTTGTTTTCACGGGTGAATGTGTAAACACCGGATACAACGATAACCATTGCACCAATCCAAGTTAGTAAGTCTGGGTTTTCTGAGAGAACCACGATTGATAAAAACATGGCAAAGACTAATCGTGAATAGCGGAAAGGTGCAATAATTGACACATCGCCAGCTCGAGTGGCCAGCACAACTGCGTAATAGGCACTTACGCCAAACAATGTGGCTGATGCTAGGCACATTACATCTGTTGTAGAAGGTGCGACCATAGCCGAATAGAACGGTATGGCAATAATGCCCGCTACAAAACAACCCAAAAACGCATACATTGAAACAACGGTTGTTGACACTTCCAGCTTCATGGCACGAGTGGCCAAATCTCTAGCTGCCAAAAATATTGTGGCAATTACGGCTAACAGGGAGGCTGGAACAAAACTATCAAAGCCTGGGCGTAAGATTAACAAAACGCCAATAAATCCAATTACTACAGCGCTCCAGCGGCGCCAACCGACTTTTTCTCCAAAAAATATTACTGCACCAATTGTTACCATTAGTGGTGTTGCTTGCAAAATGGAGGAAGCTGAAGAAAGGGGTGTTAACGCAATTGCTGAAACAAAGAAAAGCGCGGCAAAAAGCTCTCCCAAGGTTCGAATAATGACAGGCTTGGTTAATAAGTCTTTATGTAGGATGGGCTCTCCCTTAATTAGGGCAATGATTAGGAATACAGTGGCACCACTAAGCCCAAGAATGATTAATATTTGTGAGACGGGTAGATTTATTGAAAGCAGCTTGATAAACAAATCTTCAAGCGCAAAGCCGGCCATGGCCACGACCATAAGTAAGATGCCTCTGACGTTCTCCATACTATTCAACCGCAGTAATTGAGTTTGAATTATAGCCGTATGGCAATATCAGCAGAATGAATCTATTCGTTGGAAATTACTATCAAGATTTGTTAAATGACAGAATTACTGTAGCTATGATTAGGGCTATTGATATATTCTCCCTCGCCATAGGAATAAAGAGGATTCAAACTCTCTCGTTATAACCAAAATAAGCTTATAATCGCCCTGAATGACCCTTGCTCAAAACAGGACTAGGATACTTGGGAGATATTTATGAGCGATGATAGGCGTGGTATTTATCTAATCCTTCTAGGAATGTTGTTTTTCAGCATACAGGATGTGCTGGTCCGACAACTTTCTGATTACACATCTTTGACACAAATAATGTTTATAAGAGGCGTAGTTGGCGGCTCTATACTTCTTTTCTTTCTTAAATTAACCAAACGTAGCATTTCTTTAAGGTCGTCTTATCCGCTACTTGCAATTTCTAGAGTCTTACTCTTTTTTGTAGGGTTTTTGTGTTTTTATTTTGCCTTGGGGAAAATGGAGTTGGCTGAAGCAACCAGCTTATTCTTTGTCACCCCATTGTTTATCACAATAATCTCAAAATTTATATTTAAGTCTCAAGTTGGTGTCTACCGAGTTTGTGCCATTCTTGTTGGTTTTGTTGGTGTTTTGTTCATTGTAAAGCCAAGTCTTGATGGGTTTAATAAAGTTGCACTACTTCCCATTTTTACTGCTTTGACATATTCAGTGTCAATGATGATTGCGAAATATACACGCGAAAAGGACAGTGTTTTTCAACAGATGTTGCATTTGTATTTTGGGAGTGTAATACTTGCTTTTATCGCTTGGTTGATAATACCATTTATAGAATTTGAGCCTTCTCAAGCAAAAAATCTAGAATTCCTTATTAGGGATTGGAGTATAGATAACAATTCTGTCCTTTTGATGCTTCTTGGAATTTCTATTGTCGGAAGCTCAGGGATGTTGTCACTTACATCAGCGTACCGAATAGGCTCACCTCCGGTTATTGCACCTTTTGAATATATTATTTTGATTTTTGCAATTGGAAACGGCTTCTTCTTTTTCAACGAGATGCCCGATATATATTCAGTGTTTGGGATGTCGCTGATTATAGCAAGTGGTTCCTTTATTTTTATTCGAGAAAGGGTAAAGAATGAGCCAGTAGCTTTGAAAACAAGTTTGCGTTCTTAATTGATAAAGCTTCCTTTTATAATTATTTCCGTAAAATTTGCTCCATTACTTTTCCTTTAGCAAGCTCGTCAATCATTTTATC
>CAZZER010000049.1:0-4281 GCA_964653365.1 uncultured Candidatus Thioglobus sp. | reverse complement strand
TGCTTGAGGAGGCTGGACTTAATCCTCCAACCACCTATGAAGAAATGTTGGCAGCGGCAAAAGTGATCCGTGATAAAGGTATCATGAAAAATCCTGTAGGCGGCGCATACAAAGCAGGCTGGAATTTAGCCCAAGAGTTTAATAATATGTATATCGGCCATGGCGGTGACTTCTTTGAGCCAGGAACAGCCAATGTTTCAATCAACAACCAGGCTGGTATTGATACATTAAATATGATGAAAGCCTTGTCAGAATATATGAATCCTGACTTCTTGACTCATGATTCAAATGCAACAAGTGCAGAATGGAAGGCAGGTAACGTTGCCCTTATGAATATGTGGGGATCACGTGTTGGACCACTTAAGAGTGACGAGGTCGATCCAGCTGTAGCCAACAATACTGATATTGCTGGTCCAATGACTGTTGGCGGCGGTTCATCTGCTGCTTCAACACTTTGGTGGGATGGTTGGACAATATCAAAGAATATTTCTGATGCTGATGCTGAGGCAACATTCCTTGCTATGAAGCATGCAATCCGTCCTGAAATGCTTAATGATGAAACTTCACCTCTAGCAGTTTGGTTAATTGATGGTTATCAGCCTACGGATGCTGCCAAGGGTGTGTTTGCAGCTGCAGGAATGGGCACAAGGCCTTATCCAATGGTTCCTTACCAAGGGCTACTGCATTCTGCTTTAGGTGCTGAAATAGTTGACTTTATGCAGGGCAAAGAAGATGCAGCTACAGCTTTAGCAGATACTGAAGCAGCGTATACGGCTGCTGCTAAAGAAAAGGGATATCTATAACCTTTAATGTTTTAATCTCCGCAGTAGGGGCATGTATTATACGTGCCCCTTCTTTTTGTGTAATATACTGATATAAACATAATTAACTTTTATGAATCATAAGACTTTTTTCTGGTTCTTTTTTCCTACAGCTCTGGCAATGATTTTATTTATTGCCTTGCCGTTAACATCGATTGTTAGTCAGTCACTCCACACCCCGCATGACAAAGTTTTACTTACCGTAGAAACTTGCGATCCATTTGGTTGTACAACAGCAACTTCTGTTGATCATGAGGCGACTCAGAAACTAAAAGATGAAAAGCCTTTAGGAAAGTGGGTTGGACTAACAATCTATCTAGATAGGGGGCATCTCGCTATAAAAGAAGTCGGTGAATTATGGGAAAATAAAACCAGCATATCGGATTTTTTTTCAAATCTTAAGAACCTTCCGTTTTATAGGGCAATGGCATTTACTTTGACATTTACTTTTGTCGTAACACCTATTGTTATTATTTTTGGTTTTATAATTGCACTTGCAGTAAATTCAGTAAATCAGAAGTTGAAAGGTTTTTTAGTATTCTTTTCGTTGCTTCCATTTATTGTAACCCCTCTAGTTGGCTCATTAATTCTTTTTTGGATGATTGACTCAAGAGGCATCATTGGAACGGTGCTTCAATTTATTTTTGAAAATCCTGAGCTATCACTCAAAGCTTCAACAGGCCTAACCTGGATAACACTAATCATTTATGGTGTTTGGCATGCTGCCCCGTTTGCGTTTATCGTTTTTTATGCAGGCCTACAGACGGTTCCAAAGGAAACCTTAGAGTCTGCGATGATTGATGGAGCGTCTCGTTTTCAACAGGTGGCCCATGTTATAGTGCCTCATTTATCACCTCTTGTAGCCTTTGTTGCTTTAATGCAGTTGATGGATAATTTCCGTGTGTTTGAGCCCATAATCGGATTTAATGCAGAGGCTCATGCATCTTCTCTCTCTTGGATTATTTTCAATGATCTTGGTGGTGAAACTCGACTTCTTTCATCTGCTGCCACTTCATCGGTTCTAACGATTATTGGGGTATCAATTCTTCTTTTGCCTGTACTTGTTAGAACTTGGCGAGAATTTAACCCTTCGAATTAATATGTCTAGTGAACAAATAAAAAAACCTCTTAGAATTCAATTACTTATTTATGGTTTCGTATTTTTGTGGTTGATTTTAGCTGTCTTTCCATTTTTTTGGACCGTATGGGGATCGTTCAAGGTAGAACTTGATTTTTTCTCCCTTGCAGACTGGAAAAATGCGCTTACAGGCGAGAGAACAATCGCAGTATATGGAAGGCCTTTTACTGGCGCTGGTTATGAGGGCGCCTGGATTCAAGAAGAGTTTTGGCGGGCTTTTCGAAATACTGGAATCGTATGCTTTTTTACTGTTCTCACTTCTTTAACGATAGCAACTTTGGGAGGATATGCCCTTTCAAGGTCAGGCTTTCGTTATGCGTTTTGGCTGTTAATTATCGCGCTTATCTTTCGCGCTTTACCCCCAATCACATTAGTCTCAGGTTACCTGTTGCCTTTTTATGAGTGGAATATATGGGGAATGCTGCCAACCACTATTATTGTTCTGGTGGCTATTAATCAGCCCTTCACTTTATGGATGCTTCACTCGTTTTTCCAAAAAATACCCAAAGAGCTAGATGAGAGCGCTAAAGTTGACGGTTGTACTCAATTTCAGGCATTTAAAAATGTAATCATTCCAGTTATGTGGCCTGGTGTAGTTACAGCTGGGCTCTTTTCATTTCTCTTGGCTTATAATGATTTTGCTATTACAGCTATGTTGCTTTCTCAGGAAAATCAAACGATGGTTCCTAAAATTAATAGCTTTATGGGAACAACTCAAACAGAGGGTAATGTTATGTTTGCAGTTGCAGCCGTTGTTTCAGCTATAATCCCCTTATTTATATTAGTGATGTTTTTTCAGAGACAGCTAGTGAGCGGACTAACGGCAGGTGCTGTCAAAGGATAAACCCCTAAGAAGCCCAAATTTCCTTACTGTACTGTCAAGTAGTGTTTAATGTTTCAGTCATAGTGAGCAAAAACAGCCAAGGCTGATTTCTATTAAAATCTAACGATGGCTACAAACTTTCAACAAGAAAAAAGACTAGTCCTAGACTACTACGCGGCTTTAGACGCTGCAGAAAATCACGACATCCCAAAAGTTGCCGAAAACTATATCAGTGAAAACTACATTTGGAGAGGCTTTCACCCCTTCAATGAATTATCAAGCGCTAGTGATGTTTCAGAAAAATTTTGGCAGCCCTTTCGTCATGCTTTTAAGAGCATGCAAAGACGCATTGACATTTTTTTGGCTGGCAAAAATGAAATAGATGGTTTTAATTCTGTTTGGGTGGTTTCCATGGGCCACCTGATGGGGCTTTTTGATAATGAATGGCTTGGAATTAAGCCGTCAAGAAAGATGGCTTTCTTGCGCTACTGTGAATTCAACAGGGTAGAGGGTGGGGAAATTACTGAAACAGCCATGTTTTTTGACATTCCACATGTCATGATGCAGGTTGGGCTTAACCCATTTCCACCACAAACTGCTGCACATTTAGTACAACCCGGGCCAATAACCCATGAAGGATTAATGTTTGAGGAACAAGACAGTGCTGAGAGCAACAAAACCCTAGAAGCAATCAACTTTATGATTAATGACATCAGGACCTGGAAAAAGCAAGAGGAGATGCCACTTGTCGATGAACTTCGAAGGAGCTGGAATGAAGATATGATCTGGTGGGGACCGGCGGGCATTGGTGCAACTTATACTATTGAAAGGTATGCTGAACAACATTCAGGCCCTTTTAGGACTGGCCTTAAAGATCGTAAATTTAACGGACATGTTTGCAAGGTTGCAGAGGGAAAGTTTGGTGGTTTTTTTGGCTGGCCTAACCTAACACTCACCCCATCCGGAGGCTTTATGGGCATGCCAGCATCAGACAAACCTGGCGATATGAGAGTCATAGACGTGTATCGACGTGAGGGTGATAAACTTTCAGAAAACTGGGTATTTATTGACCTTTTGCATTTTTGGAATCAGCAGGGTTTTGATATTTTGGCAAGTGCTCGAAACAATACTCTAGAATAAATTAGGCGTCATGTCACAAATACATCGAATTTATAAAATGAGCTTCGCAAGTGTCTATCCACTATACATCAATAAAGTGGAGAAAAAAGGGCGCACAAAGACAGAAGTTGATAAGGTTATTTGTTGGCTCACAGGGTATAGTCAAAAAGAGCTAAATTCCCAAATAATAAAAGAGATTGATTTTGAGTCTTTCATTACAAACGCACCTCAATTAAACCCTTCTCGTACTCTAATTAAGGGCTCTGTATGTGGTGTTAAAGTGGAAGATATCAAAGAACCCACTATGCGAGAAATTCGATATTTAGATAAAATGATTGACGAGCTTGCTAAAGGAAAAGTAATGGAGCAAATTTTACGGA
>CAZZER010000048.1:0-4399 GCA_964653365.1 uncultured Candidatus Thioglobus sp. | reverse complement strand
CATATTGTTGGGCTTGGCGTTGATATTAATAATGAAACGCTGCAACAAGGCTTAAAGCATAATCAAGATTTGCGCGCTGAGCGAGCAGAGAAAATAGCATTGGGTTTGAGGCGTGCAGGTATTGCGGATGCTGCGGAAAAAACCCAGTTACTTAGCAAGACGGCCATGTTAACGCGCACACATTTTGCACAAATGTTGATTGCTGAGGGTTATTGCAAAGATATGAAATCGGTTTTTCGACGTTTCTTGACGGGTAAAAAACCGGGTGGCGTTCGTGTAGAATGGCGGGATTTTAGCGAAGTTATTGACTGGATACATGCTGCCGGTGGCAAGGCTGTGGTAGCGCATCCTTTTCGTTACCGTATGACAAATACCAAGATTAAAAAAATGTTGCTAGACTTTAAAGAGGCCGGGGGCGATGGCTTAGAGGTAATCACCGCAACGAGTACAGCAGAAGAGATTGATTGGAGCAATCAGTGGTCTGAAGAATTTAATCTTTTGTCTTCCTGTGGTTCTGATTACCACGGCTGGCCAAACCAGCGGATACAAATAGGCAAGCTAAAGAAATTAACAAATTTTGATAATGCCATTTGGCGTCATTTAACATGTCTTCAATAATAAGCATTCACCCTGAAAACCCGCAGAGACGCTACGTTTCGCAGGTGATTGATGTGCTTAATTCTGGCGGTGTTGTTGCCTACCCAACAGACTCTGGCTATGCTTTGGGTTGTTCGCTCGGCAATAAAAATGGATTGGAAAGAATTAGGCGAATTAGACAGCTGGATAAACATCACCATTTTACTTTGATGCTAAGAGATTTGGCCCATGTGGGTGAATACGCAAAGCTTGATAATAGCTCTTTTCGTTTAATGAAGAAAATCCTCCCAGGCGCCTATACGTTTATTTTGGAGGGCACCAGAGATGTGCCTAATCGACTCTTACATTCTAAAAGAAAAACGATTGGCCTTAGAATTTCACAACACCAAGTTTTGCAAGCCATTCTTGATGAATTGGGTGAACCTTTAATGAGTTCATCGCTTATTCTTGAAGGCCATGAGTTTTACAATGCCTATGATGTAGACTTGGTACTTGGCCGTTCGGTTGATATGGTTATTGATGCTGGACACTGCCCACCAGAGCCCACTACTGTAATTGACCTTTCTGGAGAGGGTGCAGTGATTGCCAGAGAAGGTGCGGGGAGCACCGAGTTGCTCGTTTAAATCAGCGCTTGCCATCTAATTGTAATTACAATATAATTACTAACCATGGCACAAATCATCAAAATTGGTAATTCACAGGGCATTCGAATCCCTAAGCCCATTGTTGAGCTGGCTCAATTAGAAGGTAAAGAGTTGGATTTTGTTGTGCTTGGTGATGGCTTGCTAATTACTGCGGCAAAAAAACCGAGAGCCGCTTGGACAAGTGAACAAAGTTTTAAAGAAGCAAAGTCAACTTGGAAATGGTAGAAGATAATTTAAAACGCTTTGATGTTTGGTTGGTGTTAAAAAACCCTGAGAAAGGCCGTGTTGTTGATAATCTTGGTTTGTGCGCTATCATTTCTCCAAATGAGCTGAATACGCTACCCAATAAAATTGTTGCACCGATGACCACAGAGTGTGAAAAACTCCCTAGCCGAGTAGAGTGTCATTTTGATAATTCTAAGGGTTATATTATGCTCGACCAAATGCGCGTTATTGACAGGCTCAGTTTTGTCAAAAGATTGGGCTCACTTGATGCCGATGTTCATCCTAAATTGTGCGATTGTCTACAGGAGTTCTTTGCGCTGTAGTTTGCCTGTGCGTATAATTAGCGTCTTTCGATAATTGATCAGCAATATGAAAGCCGCCGAAATTCGACAAAAATTCCTAAGCTACTTTGAAAGCAAAGGTCACACCATCGAGCAGAGCGCTTCGCTGGTGCCCCATAATGACAAGACTTTGCTGTTTGTTAACGCGGGTATGGTGCCTTTTAAGGATGTCTTTATTGGCGCGGTCAAAAGGGATGACAAACGCGCTGTCTCATGCCAACGCTGCGTTAGAGCTGGTGGCAAACACAACGATCTTGATAATGTTGGTTACACAGCAAGACATCACACATTTTTTGAAATGTTGGGTAATTTCAGCTTTGGGGATTACTTTAAAACTGAAGCGATTGCTTATGCCTGGGAGTTTTTGACCGATGAGTTAAAACTCCCTAAAGAAAAGCTATGGGTAAGTGTTTTTGAAGATGATGATGAGGCTGTTGATATTTGGGTGAATGAAATTGGTTTTCCCGCTGATCGCATTTCACGTTGTGGCGCTAAAGACAATTTTTGGCAAATGGGCGATACGGGCCCTTGCGGCCCTTGTAGTGAAATCTTTTATGATCACGGCGATCATATCCCCGGTGGCCCGCCTGGCACGCCCGAAGAAGATGGCGACCGATTCATTGAGATTTGGAATCTTGTCTTTATGCAGTTTGACCGGCAGCAAGACGGTACGATGGTGCCATTGGAAGCCCCGGGCATTGATACTGGTATGGGTTTAGAGCGCTTGGCTGCCGTATTACAGCACGAGAATAACAACTATGATATCGATAGCTTTAAAGAATTGACAAGTGCGATTGTTGCCTTAACACCTAAAGCAAATAATATTACTGAGGATAATGCCTCTGTACGCGTGATTGCTGATCATATTCGCTCGACTGCTTTTATGATTGTTGACGGCATTTTGCCTTCTAATGAAGGCAGGGGTTATGTGCTTAGAAGAATTATTCGTCGTGCTATTCGTCACGGTCACAAATTAGGTATTGAGAAAGTCTTCTTTTACAAATTGGCTTCGATTTTAGCTGATCAGTACAAAGTTGCTTGCCCCGAAATGGCTGAAAAGTTATCAAGTGTTGAAAAAGCACTAGAAAAAGAAGAAGGTCGATTTATTCAAACGCTTGACTTAGGTATGGGTATTTTGGAAGATGCTATTAGCAAGCTTAGTGGCAATGAGATAGACGGCGCAACAGCTTTTAAGTTATATGATACATACGGCTTTCCAGTTGATCTAACTGCAGACGTTGCTAGAGAGCGCGGGCTCACTATCGATATGGATGGCTTTGACAAAGCGATGGGCGAACAAAAAAGTCGTGCACGCCAAGCGGGAGATTTTGACGCTAAAGCTGCCTCGGTTGCCATTGAAAAAGCCACAGATTTTTTGGGCTATGAACTTTATGAAAACTCTGCTGAGGTTGTGTCAATTATTAAAGATGGCGCTCAAGTTGATTCGATTGACGAGGGTGATGAGGCAATTGTTATCCTTAACCAAAGTAGCTTTTACGGGGAATCTGGGGGTCAAGTTGGTGACAGCGGAACACTTTCATCAAAAGGTGGTGAGTTTGTTGTTAGCGATACACAAAAACAAGCTTCAAGCGCCTTTGAGCATTATGGTTCTGTTGCAAATGGCACGCTAAGTGTGGGTGACGAGGTGCATGCAGTTGTTGATTATGAACGACGCAAGAAGATTATGAATAACCATTCTGCCACACATCTCATGCACGAAGCTCTTAGACAAGTATTGGGTGACGGTGTTTTGCAAAAAGGCTCGCTAGTGGAGAGTGACAAATTGCGTTTTGACTTCTCGCACGATGAAGTGATTGCTCTTGAAGCTCTTAATGAAGTTGAGGCGATTGTCAACAAACAAATTCTCAGCAACACCCTAGTTGAATCTGAAGAGACCGATATGGAAACGGCCAAGAAAAAAGGCGCTATGGCGCTTTTTGGTGAAAAATATGGTGACAGTGTGCGCGTACTCTCAATGGGAGAGGATAATTTTTCGGTCGAACTCTGCGGCGGCACCCATGTGGAGCGTTTGGGGGATATTGGTCGTTTCAAAATTCTATCAGAAAGTGGTATTGCAGCAGGGGTTCGCCGTATTGAGGCGGTTACAGGTTTTGAGGCTTATCAATTGGACAAGCAAACGGAATCAAGCCTCAATCAAATTGCAAAGCTCACTAAATCAAGTAGTGTTCTAGCAGTTGATAAAGTTGCGCAATTGTTAAAGAATCAAAAAAACCTTGAAAAGCAAATTGCTACTTTCCAAAAACAATTAGCCAGCTCTCAAGGTGACGAGCTTACTAGCCAAGCAACTGAAATTAATGGTGTTAAATTACTGGCAACAGAAGTCAGTGGTGTTGGCGCTAAAGATCTTCGAGATTTGGCTGACAAACTAAAAGACAAATTAGGCTCTGCTGTTATTGTATTGGCTGTTGTTGCCGATGGCAAGGTTGCCTTAGTAGCCGGCGTTACTAAAGATTTAACTGACAGCTATCACGCAGGGAAAATCCTTAATCATGTGGCGACTCAAATCGGCGGTAAGGGCGGGGGGAGGCCGGACTTAGCACAAGGCGGTGGAACAGACCCAAGTGGATTAGA
>CAZZER010000047.1:0-5124 GCA_964653365.1 uncultured Candidatus Thioglobus sp. | reverse complement strand
GTAAAGTGCCAATCCTTGTTGCAAGTATTGTTGTGCCTTGTCGCGATCTTGTTTTTTCTTAAGTGCTCTTCTGGCCTTCGATACTTTGGTTTTTATAGAGCTCGAACCTTTCACTCTAGACAATTGTCTTTCCACCAATTTGATCTCAGCCATAGCGCTATCAATGTCGTTATTGGCGATGGTGTACTGGAGGGTGTGTAAATCTTTCTCCACAGCTGAAAGTGCTTGATGGGCGCGAATGATATCTTGTAGTTCTGTTAACGGCTCATAAGCCTCATCGACGTTAGAACGGTAATTTCTACGCGCTTTGGTTTCTGTGTTGGCAAGGTTCAGATACTGCTCTCGTTGGCTTGGCCATTGCGATGGAATTTGCGCTACTAACTGGGCTTTGTCATATTCAAGAACAGCAATTACCTCTTCAATCTTGGCAATGTCGTTATGGTTAATAGTGTCCGAGCGCTCGATATTGCGAATTTCTCGTTTTTCGTCCTCAATGTCGGATTCAATAAAGCGAATTTTCTTTTCCAGCAGTCTAACTTGCTTATGTAGTGGGCGGTAGTCAGGGATAAACGCAGCCAAATTACTCTCGGCTAGACGGATACCTTCAACCAAAGCAAAAGTGCTCAAAACCTTATCATGGGTTTCTGATAAGCGCTGTTGTTGCCTTTCTGGCAGATAACTGACATTTAACCCTTGGGCGCTTGACACTGCTGAACGCAGTATAGGCGCTTCGTTGTCGTAAACATCAAAAATATAGTCTTCTAGACAAACTTGCAATTTTGGGTTGACCGGCGGCGGTGCGTTTTCGGACGACAAAAAGATATATTTTGGCAAAAAATTAACCAAAGCAGGATAATAGCCCGCGATAGTTAGGCCCGCCAATTGCAAAATAATAAAGGCAACCACACCCTTATAAATGTGCTGGGTGCGCACACTTGGGGGTGAAACGCTTCGCAGGTAGAATAATGAAAATCCAAAGGGCGGCGTTAGGAATGAGGTTTGCATATTCATACCAATCATCACGCCCAGCCAAACGGCGGTAATATTAGCAGAAGGTTCTGCCAGTAAAATAGGCGCTACAATGGGTACAACTACAACGGCAATTTCAATAAAGTCTAAGAAAAAACCCAGCAAAAAGATAACCGCCATGACAACGATAAATTGCGCCCAGAAGCCGCCGTCAAGGCCAGTTAAAAACTCCTTTACAATAACCTCGCCGCCAAAGCCTCTAAAGGCGGTGGTTAGCATGGCTGCACCGATAAGAATAATAAACACCATCGAGGTGGTTTTGGCGGTCTCAAGCATAACGCCGTGCAGGGTATTATCTGTTTTATAAACACGCCAACCACTCCAAGCAACGCCTACGCCCAATACCAGTACAGCGATAACACCCAAGGTCACACCAATAACGTCATTTGTGGAATCAATACTTTTTATATTGAGATCAAAATAATTCAAAATGATGGCGATTACAATCGATGCACCAATGGCCAAAATAGCGGGTAGGTATTTATATTTGCCGTCGTAAAGTCGATAGCCACCCATAATCATCGCGCCGATTGCACCAATCGAGCCCGCCTGATTCACCGTGGCCACACCGAGAATGATAGAACCCAAAACGGTAAAAATTAATAACAAAGGCGGCACCAAAGCCAAAGAGGTATTGACTACAAAGCTCATATTGTATTTGCCCTCATAGCGAACCGTAGGCGCAACTTCAGGCTTAATCAGGGCGTAGATTAAAATATAGAGCATATATAAGCCCACAAGAATTAAGCCGGGTATAAAAGCGCCCATAAACATATCACCCGCACTGGTTGAGGTGACGTCTAATGCAGAAGGCAGAACAAATTCCCCTGTGGCTTTTTTATACTCGGCTGCTCTCGCGGTGCTTGCAATATCAGCAGCATTGGATAATTGGTCGGCCAAAAGAATAAGTACAATCGATGGCGGGATAATTTGCCCCAGGGTGCCCGAAGCACAAATTGTGCCTGTGGCCAACGGCTTGGAGTAATTGTGGCGCATCATTGCCGGTAGCGAGATTAGCCCCATGGCAATTACCGTTGCACCCACAATGCCTGTCGTTGCTGCTAAGAGCGCACCCACAAACACCACAGAAATGCCCAGACCGCCCGGCACTGGGCCAAACAACTGAGCCATCGCCACCAGCAAATCTTCGGCAATTTTTGAGCGTTGTAGCATAATGCCCATAAAGATAAAGAGCGGTATTGCAATCAAGGTATCGCGTTCCACATCCCAATACAAACTGCGGAAGTTGGTCACCCCGGCATTAAGCCACTCTACCGGTCCACCATGTGTAAAGTACTCGCCACTATCACCGGCGAAAATGTAGCCAGCAAGGGCTGCCAAGCCAATGGCCAAAATCGAAGAGCCGGGCAGGGAAAATGCCACAGGGAAACCTGTGATAAGCGCCCCCATCATCAATACGATTAGTAGAATTAAAAAATAAGTTTCCATTTTAGTAGCTGAAATTTTTTAATTTTGCATCATCACCCGATTGGCTTTTCCTAATTGTTTCGGTTATCTCTTCTTCAACGCTTTTGTCGCTTTCAAAGGTTTGCCCCTTTTCACCTCGAAGATTGGCGAGATTGTCTAATGCGTAGCTGACAAACTGCACCAACATGCTTAGCGCAAAGATAATTAAAAAACCCACCATAATGTATTTGACATACATAGCGTAGCCTTGCTGGTAACCCTCAAAAGATAGTATTGGCCCATTAATACTGCTGCCACGGGTCCACATACCGCTAAGTAAGATAATCCAACACAAAGGCATACCCAATAAAACACAACCAATGGCGTTGACGATTGATTTTTTTCGCTTATCAAAAGACGCGTAAAGCACATCAACCCGCACGTGACCTTCGGATACTAAGGCATAAGCACTGGTAAAGAGAAACAGGGCAGCGTAATAAAAACGCACTAGATCACCCATAAAGGTTTGTTCGTAAGAAAAAATAAAACGGGTGATCACGATAATAAACTCAGAAACAACAATGAGTAAGGTCAGCCAGATAAAATCGAGCCCTCTCGAGTAGTGAGCAATAACACCCCCCACAATAAACATCGGGTAAAGCACATAAGTGCCACGAAATGTTGTGCTACCCAGTTGGGTTGCTAACTCATCACCAACAAGGATCTCCAGAAAACTTTCAACCCGAAGAAAAGAGATTACTACATCCACCAAACCAATGAGTAGAATTGCCCAAAACGCCGTGCGAATAATATAGGCGGAAAAACCCGCCCACAGTTTGGCGTCATCGCGCAGTTGTCGGTGCGGGGTTTTCATAACCCAACCAAGGCACAATGCAATCACCGCAAACAAGGCAAAGAACTGTAACCAACCCAGGGCAATGGCATTGCCTTCAAGCGGGTTTCTTAAAGGTGTGAGCCCTAGCCACTGCTGATGTTTTAAAAAATTAAGCGGCCCGGGCCAATCTTGAAAAAATATCAAATAATCATTGAATAAAAAAAGCAACATATAGGCAACCATCATGGCTGCGAGCACGCGATAGACGGTAACTTTTGTTGCGAGATTATTTGTCATTAATTTGGGCAAAGTTGTTTGTTAAGACTGTCATGGTTTTCTTTTTATCCGCACAAGCCCTTGAAAAAATAACTTGGAAAAAACCAACAAGCTTTAAAAAAAGCGGCGCCAAAGCACCGCTTTTTATTGTGCTGGTTTATTAAGTATCTAAATTACATTCCCAATGCACGGTTACGCTGTTCAACGTAAGCCTGATCAGAAATCTTAGCCCATGCACCTACTGATTTACGCGCCGCTGCAAAGCTCTTGTGTATTCGAGCTGCCAAGTCGGAGTGATCTTGTACATCTTCAAACACTTCTTCTGAGGCTTCGGCAAAGGCATCGTAGATATCATCGTTAAACTTGCGCAGCTTAACTCCTTGTTCGTTGATGAGCTTATCCAGATCACGCCCATTGAAAGCGTTGTACTCAGCCAACAATAGTTCATTTTCATTAGCTGCTGCGGCTTTAACAATCAATTGATCGGATGCTGAAAGACCCTCCCACCAATCTTTATTTATGCCGCAAGACAGCGTAGTACCTGGCTCGTGCATACCTGGGTAGTAGTAGTACTTGGCTGCCTCGTAGAACTTAAGGAACATGTCATTGTATGGGCCAACCCACTCGGTGGCATCAATCGCACCCGAGATTAAGTTTTCATATATTTGACCACCAGGAAGAGACACGGGGGAAGCGCCCAGCTTGGCTAACACGTCGCCACCCAAACCTGGCATTCTCATTTTTAAGCCTTTCAGGTCATCAACGGAATTGATTTCCTTGCGGAACCAGCCACCCATTTGCACGCCCGTGTTACCACAGGGTAGGCATTTAAGTCCAAATCCACCTGTTAATTCATCCCATAATTCTTGACCGCCGCCAAAATGAAGCCAAGCGTTCTGCTCAGTGGCTGTTAGGCCAAAAGGCACGGCAGAATAATATGCCAAACCAGGGTGCTTGCCTTTCCAATAATAATCCGCTCCCATATACATTTGCGAATTGCCCGAGGCGACTTCATCAAAACAGTCAAAGGCCTTAACGCGCTCACCAGAGGCAAAGTAATTTACCTTCATGCGACCGTCGGTCATTGCCTCTAGGTTGGCAGCAAAGCGTTGTGCGCCTGTGCCAAGGCCGGGGAAATCTCGAGGCCAGGTACTGACCATATTGATTTCCATCCTGCCAGATGCAATCGCTGGTGCAGGGAATGTTGAGACTGCAGCGACACCACCAGCGGCTGCTGCGGTCTTAAGAAACTTTCTTCTATCCATGCTCATATAATTCTCCTTGAAAAAATATTAAAAAATACAGCAAGGTCGACATGCTACAAGAGGGGACATTGCTGTCACTTTGGGTGCTATTCTTGAGAAAAACTAACTCTCGTTAGAAAGGCCACGTAAGTGGGATACTACGCTTCTAAAAAATAGCAGTCAAGTTTTTTCGTCATTATCGTCATTTTTATAAAACTTCTTCCCTAAAAAGCAGGGCTGAATTGGAATAATTAACGAACTTACAATCCAGCACACTATGTTGCAATATTGACGTGTATAGGATCACCGAGCATTGCAATGGCGTGGATTGTT
>CAZZER010000046.1:0-5408 GCA_964653365.1 uncultured Candidatus Thioglobus sp. | reverse complement strand
GAACGTATGGGCCATATCGAATTGGCCGCACCTGTGGCGCATATTTGGTACCTTAAATCCTTACCATCGCGCTTAGGTCTACTATTGGACATGACGCTAAAAGATATCGAGCGTGTTCTTTATTTTGAGGCCTTTTTAGTTACTGACGCTGGCAATACGCCTTTGGTTAGTAAGCAGCTTCTTACAGAAGAAATGTATTACAACGCTTTGGACGAGTACGGCGATGATGAATTTGTTGCCAAGATGGGTGCTGAGGCGATTCAGGATGTTCTTGGTGAGATGCAACTTGAGAAAGAAGCGGCAAACCTTCGTGAAGATGCGCTGAATACCAAGTCGCAAACAAAACTGAAAAAAATCAATAAACGCCTTAAACTAATTGATTCATTAATTCAATCTGGCAATAAGCCAGAGTGGATGGTGCTTAATGTAATGCCGGTTCTACCGCCAGATTTACGTCCTCTGGTGCCACTAGATGGTGGTCGTTTTGCAACCTCGGATCTCAATGATTTATACAGACGTGTTATTAACCGTAACAACCGTTTGGCAAGATTATTAGAGCTTGATGCGCCTGAGATTATTGTGCGTAATGAAAAGCGCATGCTACAGGAAGCCGTGGACTCATTGATCGATAACGGTCGCCGAGGCCGCGCTGTGATGGGTAACAACCGTCGCCCATTAAAGTCGATTGCTGACATGATTAAGGGTAAGCAAGGTCGTTTCCGTCAGAACCTACTTGGTAAGCGCGTAGACTATTCTGGCCGTTCGGTGATTGTTTGTGGACCTTACCTTAAACTCCATCAGTGTGGTCTTCCAAAGAAGATGGCGTTGGAATTATTTAAACCATTTATCTACAACCGCTTGCAAGTTAACGGTCTGGCTTCTACGATTAAGGCAGCCAAGAAGATGGTAGAAAGTGAGATTCCAGAGGTTTGGGATATCCTTGAGAAGGTTGTACACCAGCATCCGGTCTTGCTTAACCGTGCGCCGACACTTCACCGTTTGGGTATTCAATCGTTCGAGCCATTACTCATTGAGGGTAAAGCCATTCAATTGCACCCATTAGTTTGTACAGCATTTAACGCCGACTTTGACGGTGACCAAATGGCTGTACACGTGCCATTATCTGAAGAAGCCCAACTGGAAGCAAGAACATTAATGCTTGCGTCTAACAACATTCTTCACTTGGCTAGTGGTGACCCGATTATTATTCCGTCACAAGACGTTATTTTGGGTCTTTACTACATGTCGCGTGAGATGGTAAACCAGCAGGGAGAAGGTATGATTTTTGCCAACGCTGGCGAGGCATTAAATGCTTACCAGCAGGGCGCAGTATCATTGCACGCAAAAATTAAGCTGCGCGTACAAGATTACGAAAAAACTGAAAATGGATTTGAGCCTAGTTCAAAGAGATTAGTTGAAACGACAGTAGGTCGAGCAATTTTTTCCAGAATTATGCCGGTCGGTCTTAATTTTGATCTAATCAACGAAGCCTTGACTAAGAAAGTTGTATCAAACTTGATTCATGTTTGTTATCGTACACAAGAGCTTAAAGAGACGGTTATTTTTGCTGACCAAATGATGTACATGGGCTTTGAGTATTCGACCAAGTCTGGTATCTCATTCTGCTCGAATGATATGATTATTCCAGAAGAAAAAGCAACTATGATTGATGCTGCCAATGCGCAGATTAAGGCTGTGCAACAACAGTTTGCTTCAGGTGTTGTGACCACGGGTGAGCGTTATAATAAAGTTATCGATATCTGGTCGCGCACTTCTGAAGAGGTGGCAAAAGCGATGATGGATAAAGTTGGTCTTGAAACTGTTACTGATGCCGATGGTAATACTGAGAAAAAGCCATCTTTTAACTCAATTTACATGATGGCTGATTCTGGTGCAAGGGGCTCTCCAGCGCAGATCAGACAGTTGGCTGGTATGCGTGGTCTAATGGCCAAGCCGGATGGCTCTATTATTGAAACGCCGATTACTTCGAACTTCCGCGAAGGTTTGAATAATATGCAGTACTTTATTTCAACGCACGGTGCTCGTAAAGGTCTAGCTGATACAGCTCTTAAAACAGCAAACTCAGGTTACCTGACGCGTCGTTTGGTTGATGTTGGTCAAGACCTTGTTATTACTGAAGAAGATTGTGGCACCGACCACGGTCTTGTTATGAAAGCAGTGATTGATGGTGGCAATGTATCTCAAACTCTAGGTGAGGCTGTTCTTGGCCGTATTGTTGCAGAAGATGTTGCTTATCCAAACACAACAGATATATTCTTGCCAAAAGGTCATTTAATTAGTTTGAATGATTCAGACAAGGTTAATGAACTGGGCATTGAATCTATTAATGTGCGTTCTGCCATTACTTGTGAAACGACTTATGGTGTTTGCTCTTCTTGCTATGGAAACGATATGGCTCGCGGGCATAAGATTGGTGTGGGCGAGGCTATTGGTGTTATTGCCGCCCAGTCTATTGGTGAGCCAGGAACTCAGTTAACGATGCGTACCTTCCATATTGGTGGTGCTGCAAGCTCATCAACTGCAGTGAATAAAATCCTTACCAATACTAATGGTGTTGTTCATTTTGAAAACATGAAGTCTATCCAAAACTCAACTGGTGATTTGGTGGTAATTTCTCGTTCAGCAGAGGCCTCTATTCGCAATGAATTTGGCCAAGAAAAAGAGCGTTATAAACTGCCATATGGTGCCGTTGTGCATTATAAAGATGGCGGCAAAGTTAAGGCGAAAGACAAAATTGCCGACTGGGATCCGCACACCCACCCAATTATTGCTGAATATTCGGGTAACGTGGCCTTCGTTGACTTTGCTGAAGGCGTGACTGTTAAACAAAGTACCGACCCTATCACCGGCTTGAATTTCTTTGAAATGATTGAAGAAGGTGAAAGACCTGCGACAGCCAAAGATATGAAACCAATGGTTAAATTGGTGGATGAAAAGGATGGTGATTTAATTTTATCAACTCACTATTTGCCAGCAGGCGTGAAAATTAACTTGGTTGATGGTCAATCCATTGCTGCGGGTGAGATTCTTGCCAAGATTCCGAAAGCGAGTTCAAAAACAAGTGATATTACTGGTGGTTTGCCACGTGTCGCTGATTTGTTTGAAGCGCGTAAAGCGAAAGATCATGCTATCCTTGCTGAAACTTCGGGCATTGTTAGTTTTGGTAATCCAACAAAATCTAAAGTTAGGTTGTTAATTACTGATGAGGCTGGTGAAGCAACAGAGATGATGATTCATCAGTGGCGTCAAATCAATGTATTTGACGGGGAAACGGTTGAAAAGGGTGATGTTATTTCAGATGGACCATCCAACCCTCATGATATTCTTCGACTACTAGGTGTTGAAGCCCTAGCTGACTATGTTGTGAAAGAAGTGCAAGCGGTCTATCGCTTACAGGGTGTGAAAATTTCTGATAAGCACATCGAAGTTATCGTCAAACAAATGCTTAGAAAGGTTGAAATCCTTGATAGTGGTGATTCAAACTACGTTAATGGAGAGACAGCTGAATATGCTCAGGTTATTGAGAGGAATAAACAACTTGAAGCCAATGGCAAAGAGGCGATTCAATATCAAAGATTGCTAATGGGTATTACCAAAGCTTCTTTATCGACAGAATCCTTTATTTCTGCCGCTTCTTTCCAAGAAACAACTCGAGTGTTAACTGAGGCGTCAATTACTGGCCGTATGGACAGCTTGCGAGGTCTTAAGGAAAACGTTATTGTAGGTCGCTTAATTCCTGCAGGAACAGGCTTTGCCTATCACAAAGAGAAAAAACGCCACAATGAGGAAGAGTCAATGCTTACTCATGAGGCAGAAGAGGCGTTATCTGCTCAATTAAGTGAAGTTGAAGCTTCAGAGGCTGAAGAGTCTTAACTCCCTCTTTAAACACCCCTAGGTTATCATACTTAGGGGTGCTTTCTTCTTAAAAGATTCAGTCTTGATGCGTATACCCAATAACCTTATCTGGGCTGCTAAAGCAAGCCATAGTTTTTCTGGGTAAGTTAAAATGCTTGCATGGAAAAATCACACTTTAACGCACTTGTCGAGCAAGGCTATAACCACATACCTGTTTCACGCGAATTACTTGTTGATACAGACACCGCTTTAGCACTATATTTAAAGCTTGCAAACACACCATATAGCTATTTTTTAGAGTCTGTTCAGGGCGGTGAAAAGTGGAGTCGTTATTCTTTTATTGGCCTAAAGGCGCAAACAGTTATTCAGGTATTTGACTACCAAGTAACGGTTGAAAAAGAGGGTAAGGTTATAGAAACTCACCAAGTTGACGATCCACTGCGCTGGATTGAAGAGTATCAAGCGCAATTTAAAGTTCCAAAAATAGAGCACTTACCAGTCTTTAACGGCGGTCTCGTGGGCTACTTTGGTTACGAAATTATCCGCTATATAGAGCCCAAACTCTCTGACATTGATAAACCCGATGAGCTGCAGGTTGCTGATATTCTTTTAATGCTTTCCAACGACCTACTGGTCGTTGATAACTTGTCCAGCAAGGCGCATATTATCACTCATGTTGACCCAGCCAAAGAAAGTTTTGAAGATGCGCTTTCTATTCTGGATGAGATTGAAGAGAAAATTAAAGAGCCCCTAATAGACGAGCCAAGTGCGCCTGCAAATATTGGCGTGGAAGACTTTGTCTCTAGCTTTGGCAAAGACAACTTTATGCGCTCTGTTGAAGATATTCAGAAGTATATCGTTGCGGGTGATGTCATGCAAGTTGTGCCCTCACAGCGTCTGAGTTGTGAATTTAAGGCTAATCCGATTGACTTATATAGACAGCTGAGGATTCTCAATCCGTCTCCGTATATGTATTTTTTAAACTTGAATGATGTTTGTATTGTTGGATCTTCACCTGAAATCTTGACGCGAGTGGATGAGGATAATATTGCAACCGTTAGGCCGATAGCAGGCACGCGCTCGAGAGGCAAGACTGCTGAAGAAGATTTGGCTTTGGAAGCAGACTTGCTTTCTGATCAAAAGGAAATTGCTGAACACCTAATGTTGATTGATTTGGGTAGAAACGATTTGGGCAGAATTGCTAAGACTGGCTCGGTAACGCTTACAGACAAAATGTTTATTGAGCGATATTCTCATGTGATGCATATTGTCTCCAATGTCGAATGTGAACTAAAAGAAGATTTGAGTGCCCTAGATGTACTAAGGGCGACTTTTCCTGCAGGGACATTAAGCGGAGCACCTAAAGTACGTGCGATGGAAATTATTAATGATATTGAACCCTTAAAACGTAATATTTATTCTGGCGCGATCGGCAATCTTTCGTGGCATGGTGGCATGGACTTGGCGATAGCAATTCGCACCGCTGTGATTAAAGATGAAACACTATATGTTCAGGCGGGTGCAGGCGTTGT
>CAZZER010000045.1:0-5447 GCA_964653365.1 uncultured Candidatus Thioglobus sp. | reverse complement strand
GGCTCCTCGAAGCCTTGCCCCCAGGGTGCTGCTTCTTGCAAAATTCTTGCATTGGCGAGTGTCATTTCATCAGCACTCAGAACACCATCTGTAAATAATTCAACGCTTGGCTTTTCTCCGTTTAAATGTGCTTTTACGGCATCAGAAAAACCTTGCTGAAATGCTTCAAAATTAGCTGGTTTGATAGTAAGCCCAGCGGCCATCGCGTGACCGCCAAATTTCTCGATTAAATCGGGGTTTTCTCTGTCCATTAAATCCAGTAAGTCTTTCACATGAACCTCGGGGATAGAGCGAATAGAGCCTTTGAGCAAATCACCCGATTTGGCAAAAATAGCGCAAGGGCATTGATAGTCTTCTTTGATTTTGCCAGCAACAATACCCACAATGCCTTCGTGCCAGCTTTTATCAAATAAGCTGATTGCAAAGGCCGTATCATCAATGCTTTGTGTGGCAACAATGGCGCTGGCCTCAAGCTGCATTTTTTCTTGTTCTTGACGTCTTTTTTGGTTGAAATCTTCAAGCGTTGCTGCGTAGCGTTTGGCATCGTTGATATCATCAGAGAGTAGGCAACGAATACCTTGTGAAATATCACTCAAGCGCCCAGCCGCATTGATGCGGGGTGCAACAGAAAACCCCAAGTCTGAAGCTTGCAAGGTTTCCATGGGGCGCTTAGTCAATTCTAAAATGGCAAGGATACCCTTAGCGCACTTTTTCTGACGAATGCGTTCAATGCCCTCTTTAATCAAAATACGGTTATTTTTATCCAACTTTACCACATCAGCCACAGTGCCCAAAGCCACCAAATCTAACAACTCTCTCAAATCGGGTGATTGAACACCTTGCTCGGCAAAATAATTGCTTTGATCAAGGTGAGTTTTGAGAGCAGAGAACAAATAAAAACAGACACCAACCCCCGCCAAGTTTTTGGATGGAAACTCGCACCCCACCAAATTTGGGTTAATAATTGCATTGGCATCTGGCAATTCATTGGCTGGGAGATGGTGATCGGTAATGATGACATCAATACCCAAAGAGCGAGCTAATTTGGTGCCCTCAAAGCTGGAAATACCGTTATCCACGGTAATAATCAGACTGGGGTCTTTTTCGTTTTTGGCCTCCGTGACAATTTCGGGGCTAAGTCCATAGCCGTGCTTAAAACGATTGGGCACCAAAAAGTCCACTTGTTTTGCCCCCATTGATCGCAATGCTTTAACGGCAACGGCACTCGCAGTAGCGCCATCTGCATCGAAATCACCGACGATTAAAATGCGTTTATCTTCGTTTAAAGCAGAAGTGAGAAGACTCAGGGCCTCATCTAATTGATTAAAATTTGGGCGTAGTAAACCGGATAAAGACAGCGATAAATCGCCTTCTTTAATTGCTCTAGCTGCGTAGATTCTTTTAAGAAAGTCGGGGATATCGTCCGAATAAGAATCGTAAAGCGCCTGGTCGATTGGTCTATTCAGCACCACTTCTCACTAGTCGAACATAGGTGTCAAAATATTTATCGCGAGCGACCGTACCACCATATACAAAAGGCACCTCGTAAACGATCGATCCAGAGTTTTCTACCGCAGTCGATGTCCAATACGAGGCTGGTTGCGTATTTGGGAAAAACACCAAATCAATCATCACATCAGCATCACCATAATAATCAATCAAGGTTTTGAGTTCTTCATTGGTTGGCAAGCGCCAATCAGAAAATGAGCAAAGCGATTCTTCGTTAATGAATTTGGCGTAAGTCAAAGTATTACAACGAAAACCCCAAGAACAATGATGCGAATATTCACCATATTCTTCACCACTTTCACCGTCAAACCAAGTGTAGGTGTTGTTTGAATACTGCAGGCCTTCTTCGGCACTTTTTACTTCCCAATAAAGGTTTGTCTTATCATCAAGCACACAAGACCACTGCGCCTCGCTAGAGGCAAGCGTCTCGCCCTCTTTCGAAACCTTAATTAAGTCAGCGCTGGCAACACTACTAATCAAAAGGATGGATAAAAATGAATAGAATTTGGGCATTTCAAAAGAGCGTGGAAAAAACACTATTCTACCAGCAATAATTTTTCTTGGCGATACGCTGAGCGACTATGTCTTCGATTGGCGGCTTTCCAGCAGTAGGATAACAACACCAACAAAAATAAAACTATCGGCAAGATTAAACACTGGCCAATAAAAGCCTGCGTAATGCAAATCGATAAAATCAATAACATGAGAAAACAGTGCTCTATCGATCAAATTACCCAGTGCGCCTGCGAGAAAAATCGATTGCCCTAGCAATCTTTGGCGCAAAAGCGGTGAAGTAAGCTGAATCCAAACAACCAAACCCAGAGAAGCAACAACAGATATACCTAATAGAATATAACGCGAAGTATCGCCACCATCGGCCAAGAAACTGAAGGCTGCGCCACTATTTTGTAGGTAAGTCCAGCTAAAAAATGATGTTATCTCGCGTGATTCACCAAGATAAAAATTCGTTGATACAATTTGCTTAGACAGTTGATCAAGCATTACCAAGATCAAGCAACATAAGTAATAAAATTTGTGTTTCATTTTCTTAGACTTGGCGGACTTTTATTTAGGTGAGTTTGCAAGCAAAGGTCTGCGTTTTATCGTGGATGATGTATTATAATTCATTGTATTCGATTATAAATATCTTGGAGGATTTATGGGTTTTTTAACTGGCAAAAGAGCACTTATTGTTGGTGTTGCTTCAAACCGCTCAATCGCATGGGGCATCGCTGAAGCAATGGCCCAACAGGGCTGCGAAATAGCCCTCACCTATCAAAACGAAAAATTAAAAAAACGTGTGGATAAATGCGCCGAAGTTTGCAACTCATCGATTGTTATTCCTTGTGATGTTTCTACCGATGAGGAAATCGAGCACACTTTTTCAGAGTTAAAAAAATCTTGGGATTCTTTTGATATTTTGGTGCACTCTGTTGCTCACGCTCCGCGTGATGCCCTGGATGGTAATTATGTTGAAGCCACAACTCGTGAAAATTTTGCCAGTGCACATGATATCAGTTCGTACAGTTTTACCGCGCTTGCCAAAGCTGCCTCACCGATGCTTAACGAAGGTGGTGCTTTGCTTACCTTGAGTTATTTAGGCGCCATACGCGCTATCCCTAATTACAATATTATGGGGGTTGCCAAAGCCTCTTTAGAAGCCAATGTTAGATATATGGCTGTTGCCATGGGGCCTGAAAAAGGTATTCGTGTTAACGCTATTTCTGCAGGGCCAATTAAAACCTTGGCTGCCAGTGGTATTAAAGATTTTGGAAAATTACTAGATTATGCCGCCCATAGCTCTGCGCTGAAACGCAATGTAACCATCGAAGAAGTTGGTAATGCAGCGGCCTTCTTATGCTCGGATCTTGCTTCAGGGATTACCGGTGAGGTGACTTATATTGATGCAGGATACAGCTTTTATGACGCTGGGCCCGATTTATAATTAAGTAATAGGTACAAAAAACCCCGATTATCGGGGTTTTTTAATTTATTAGAGAAAGTCTGAATATATTTTAATATCTGCAGACTCTCTTAAACTCTTGAGTAAACTGGCAAACCATTCATTTAAGGCTTCTAGGTTGTATAGAGCAACGACATTGCTCGCATCCGCCTCATCCGTTTGTCTGAGTGATTTCAACTCAATCAATACAGTCGTGTAATTGTCATAATTACCAACAGCATAAGACGACGCACCATTGTGTGGCTTGCTTATTTTGTAAGCTTCGCTGGCAACATTAAAAGGTAAGTTTGCATCACGCTTAATCCATGAAGCATCAGTCCAGCTTAATTGGTTATCGCTAATAATAGAACCAGCCAAACCTGTGTTGCCAGTAGATAGCGCTTCAGCAAGCTCATTAGCAAGAGCATTAATAGTTTCTTTTGCCGACAATGTTTTTAATATTTGCGTAATCTCTGGGCGAACTTGTTCAAGTGTCTTTGGTTGCTCGGCTTGTTCGTCCACAAGACCAAGAACAACAAACTTAGAACCGATTTCTAGCACATCTGAATTTTCACCCTGACGCACCACATCACTAAATGCCGCTTTAACAAAAGCAGGGTCATAGATATTGCTAGTTGCCGAAAAGAACTCAGAGGTTTGCAATCTCAATCCAAATTCTTCAGCAACAATATCCAGTGGCTCTTCATAAGCCAAACTTACCAACTCTTCTTGTAAATTGAGAAGCTCTTTTGTTGCGATTCTTTCTTTATGAAGTGCTTGCAACTCTGGCTTAACCTCAGCAAAAGATTTGAGCGTTGACTCAACAATATCATTCAGCTTAATAATATGAAAGCCGTAATCAGATTGCACCACTTCACTAATCTCACCAGTATTCATCTCAAAAACTACTGCATCAAATTCCGGCACCATGTGCTCCCGCTCAAAGTAACCGAGATCGCCGCCCTTTTCGTTGGAAGTAATATCAATTGAGTGTAGTTTCGCCATTTCGGCAAAATCAGCGCCCGCAATAATCTGCTCAAGGACAGAAACAGCCGAATCTTCTGAATCAAGCAAAATGTGTTGTGCTTTTCTAGACTCCTCACTGGTAAAGCGTTGTTGTTCGTCATCATAAAGGATTTCTAAAGTGGCATCATCAGCATCTTCAACCTGCTCAATATTGCTCAAGGAAAGCTCAACAAAATCAACTTTAACCCTAGCAGGTCTTATAAAACCATTCTGATTATTGTCAAAATAATTGGAAATCTGCGCCTCATCCACAACTACATGATCATCAAAATTACCAGTGCTTAAAGGAATATACGAGACTTCTCTCTCTTGATTAAGTAGTGCGCTTAACTGGGCAGTTTGTGCCGATGTTGCAAAACCAGAACTCGCCAAATTACGTCTGATTTGGTCTCGTGTCAAAGCTTTTAGTTGCTCAGACTCATAACCAACTGGGGTGAAGCCATTAAGGCTCAACAGCTGATTGTATCTATCTTGTGAAAAAACACCATCAACTTGAAAGGCTGCATTTGATTGAATGACGGTTTTTACCTCTTGTGTTAAGGTTGTTAGCTGCATTGACTTGGTAAAATCATCAAGCAATTTATTATCAATCAATTCATTGATTAAGGACTGTCGTACAGCTGTGTCAACTTCTGGTGTATAAGCATCACCCAATTGTGATTGTATTTGTCGTTGCTTCTTTGGAAGCAAATTGAAATAAGTTGTGGCATTGATTTCTTCACCATTAACAGTGGCGATAGCCGGATTGTTGCTTGAGCCAATATAGGACTGTATTCCAAATAAGGCAAAAGGCACAGAAAGAAGGCCGACGATTAAATATGCGACCCAACCCTTAGATTTGTTTTTGATTGCACCTAACATGTTCTCATTTAGTCTGGTAATTATGGAATGACTCTATAGCCGGCATCAGAGTAGATGGCGGAGCGGACGGGAGTCGAACCCGCGACCTCCTGCGTGACAGGCAGGCGTT
>CAZZER010000044.1:0-5512 GCA_964653365.1 uncultured Candidatus Thioglobus sp. | reverse complement strand
ATGACCATGCGGATATTACAGCCATTGCCGCTGCTACCATTGCGCATGATTACTTAGTGTTAAGAGCGAAACAGGGGATCCAATCTAGCAGGAAATAGCGCTGATACGTCCTATGTTGATAGAGAAACTATTAATCTATCCAAAAACTCACCGCCAATCTGCAGTTGCTCTCTACTAATATATTCGTTCGCTTTGTGCGCCTGATTAATACTTCCTGGTCCGCAAACCAGTGTTGATGTGTTGATTCTTTGTTGGAACAAGCCACCCTCGGTACCAAAGATTACTTTGCTGTGTGCATCGTTATTAAGTAATCGCTTGACATACATTACAAACTCCGAATCTGGGTCAGTCAACAGGCCTGGGTAGGTCGCCAAAGTCTCAAAATCAATGCCTGTATCTGCAACAACTGTTTTCATCTCTGTTTCAAGGCGATCTTTCGCGTAAGATTTAATTTTATCCAACAAATATTGAGGATTATCATCAGACAAATGACGAATCTCAAAATCAAATTGAGCTAAGTTTGGAACAATATTGAGTGCCGTACCACCTTGAACAACACCAGTATGCAGCGTTGTATAAGGCACTTCATAATCCCGATCAAAAGGCCCATTATGAGCTTTCTCGCGTGCCAGCTTGCGAATATAGACAATCAGCTCAGCTGCATAATCAACCGCATTGACACCCAAAGGCGCTTGCCCTGAATGGCAGGCATGTCCATGCACTTTCACCCGGCTTGAACATTTACCCTTATGACCAATCACCACCTCCATATTAGTTGGTTCACCAACAATACAACAGCTTGGTTTAATTTTTTGCTTTTCTAACAAATCAAGCAAGCGCTTAACACCGACACAGCCAATTTCTTCATCATACGAGAATGCCAAATGAATTGGCTGAGAAAGTTCTACAGAAACCATCTTAGGTACACGACTCAGTACAAGAGCAATAAAACCCTTCATATCTGCACTACCACGGCCAAATAGTTTGCCATCAAGCTCGGTAAGACAAAATGGATCACTGTCCCAATCTTGGCCAGTAACGGGCACAACATCAGTATGTCCAGAGAGCATCACACCACCAATATCTTTTCGGCCTATTGTTGCATAGAGGTTAGCCTTCTTGCCGCTCTCATCTCTAACCAAAATTGACTCAACCCCGTTGTCTGTCAAAAAATCTTGAATATAGCAGACTAAATCCAAGTTAGACTTATAACTGGTTGTATCAAAAGCGATCAAATCTCTTAACAATTCAATTGCTATTGTCTCACCTGTATTCAAACTCTGTTGATTTGACTCCGTTTTCGACATTAAAGGTCGCCAGCAACGCCATAACTTGGCGCACTTCTTGGGTCAATTGCACGAATGTTATAATCCATCATCTGGCTCTCATAATCTCGCCACAAACCCATCAACTGCTCAACAGGCCCGCCATCAGCCCAATCCACACGTAAATCCACCAAGGGCCAAGGGTGTTCATGGGCAACCTTTATGCCAGCAGAATGCACAGGCCCCTCCTCACCACCAGCATCTACACCGGCTTGCAATGCGAGCAATAAGCGCTCTGCTAGATGCAAATGCGAATTCTCAGAAAAAGAACGAGTCATTGCTTTCGGCACTTCTTTGCTGATGAGCAAGTTACCTGCAGCAATACAACCATCGCCCTGTACAACAGTATTTGTACCCAAGGTTTCTGAGCCAGTGTAACTTGCACTTCTGCCCTGAGTGTCAATCAAAGCCAACTGGCGATACTCGATAAAATCTCGCCCACTTGTAATAGATTCAATCGCCTGCTCGGGGCTTTTGCCTTCAGCAAGATAATCTAGCATCAGATTACCCAGGCTTGGGTCTGTTACATTTTGTGTGGCTGCTGCCCCAATACCTGCACGCACCCACGGGCAGCGACTGGCAACACAAATACTTGATGTGGTAATCGCCACACCAACCATTCCCGTTTTTTCGCAAAAACCTGAAACTGAAAATGTCATACCTTACTCCTGTTCAGGAATGATTGCTTCGACGTCAATTTCCATGACCATTTCTGGTCGAGCAAGGCCTTGTACAATCAGACCGGTTGAACAAGGATGAACACCTTTCAGCCAGCGCCCAATCACGCCATAAACCTCTTCACGATATGCTCGATCAGTAATATAAATTGTGGTTTTGCAGATATGCTCAAGTTTAGATCCGGCCTCTTCTAGTAGTGTTTTGACGCATTGCATAGCCATTTCAGTTTGTGCTGTTGGATCGCCAATGCCAATCATATTGCCATCTAAATCAAATCCTGTTTGGCCACGCAAGAAAACACGGTTTCCCGCCCTAACGGCCATACAAAGATCATTATCCATCCCTTTGCCAGGATACATTTCTGCGGTGTTAAACTTTCGAATTCTTTGGTGTGTCATAATGTCTCCATAATAAATTTATTAAGGCCTAAATGGCTATTTTCAAGGTTTGAGGCACTCGCATAATCTTGTTTGCAGTAAACAAGTGACTCGGTTTCGTTTTGGGTATTAACCACTGACTTTACTTTTGCAACAAAAACTTCATGACTACTACCATCCATCTTGCCTTGCAGCTGACAATCAAAACTTGTTAAACTTCCATCAATCTGTGGTTGACCCAATTCACTTGGGCACCAATCAACTAAATCAAATTTATTATCACTGGGTGATTTAATTCGCCCGGCAAAAACGTTCGAGGCTCGGGTTTGCTCTCGAGAGAGCAAATTAAGACAAAATGTGCCATTTTCTTGAATGGCTGCAGCCAAGGGGCTTGATTTAATTACACAAGCAAGCAATGTGGGCGGGTCTGCAGAAACAGAACAGAACGAACTTATCGTGGCGCCTGCTTGACCGCCAGGCCCGTCAGTAGTAATTACTGCTACTGAGGTAGCCATCCTGCTAAATGCAGATATGAATTGATCTCGCATGATAATCCCCTACAAGTCTCTAGCCTAAAATTTTATCCGACAGTCCCGCAGACCGTTTAACAAAATCCAACGGCCCACTAAAGTCGAAATTATTATAAACCGCATTCAAATGCGCAAAAGGTGGAGACTGTGCAAACAATTGAAATGTCACCTTATGTCCAGCATAATTAGAGTTTAGCAGGTCTCTGCCAAAAGCCAACAATCGACGACGATCGTCTGCGGACCAACGCTCATTAACATTATAAAACTTATCTAGCCAAGGCTTGGTATCAGCATACTCAAAATCAGCGTAATTTGGTGTCACACAAATTTGACCTCCACAAAGTTCCCGTGCCAAATGCATCATTTTATGCAATTCGCTACACGCATGAACTCGGCCCGTATAAAGCAAAGATTGGTTTGGCATCAATAAACCACCAGGGCTTTGTTCAGCTGTTGCAATTGCTGCAGTCAAATGGGCGTCTATACCCTCACGGTAACAGATTAACTGAGCAATTTTTTCACGTACTGCTTGCTGCCCATCAAGACCTGTTTGGCGAACGTTATGCAATGCTGTACCAATCATCAAATCAGCTATGTGTAATATCCTTTCAACGAAAGCAAGCGCACTGTATCTGTGTAGCGTGCCACGAATAAACGTTGCAGCCTTTGTGTGCTGGTAGAAAAGCACATCCTCCCAGGGGATTAAAACATTATCAAAAACCAGTAACGTGTCTATTTCATCTGCTCTATTACTCAGAGGGTAGTCTTCTTTGCTGCCCCGCCCAGCAAATCCAGAACGGCAGATATGTTTTAGACCCGGTGCATTCATTGGACAGATAAAACCAAGTGCATAATCTGACAACTTAGAATCGCCCCAGTTGGCAATTGTAGGTTTTACAAATGCTTGGTTTGCATATGCTGCTGCAGTCTCATATTTTGCTCCGCGAACAATGATTCCAGCATCCGTTTCTTTGACAGCGTGCAAGAGCATATCAGGATCTTGATCTTGTGGGCGTTTAGAGCGATCACCCTTTGGATCGGTATTTGCTGAAACGTGAAAAGTATCAGAATGCAATACTCGTTGAATATGATGATCTATATTGGTGTTAAATCGAGGGTCGACTTCATTGAGAATGTCGGCACCATCATATAAAGACCACATTTCACCCGCAGTCTCGTCACCAACTCGCGTAACTACTGCGCCAACATCGTACATAATGGTTTTAATCGCTTCACGCTTTGCTTTCCAATCAGCCTGTGTCTTAGGTAGCTTAAAGCCAATACAATTACGCTCACCACTTTCTTCATCAGTGTAAGCTAGTATGTTTTGGTGCTGTTCTTCATTCTGCATATCGTATATACGAGCACGGATATCCACAATTGGCTTAAAAGAAGGGTGGTTTGCAACATCATCAACTCTTTGTCCATCGATCCAAACCTCTCGACCATCTTGAATTGATTCTCTGTATTGTTTACCCGTTCGTAACATTATTCGCTCCCTAGTTTTTCTTATTGATTTGCTTAGTATACTTTTAATCCTTTAATTAATAAAATATTAAATATATGGTAATTAAATAAATAAAATATTGTTAATATTATAAAATCTATTTATCAATACCAAGCTTGAAGTAATAGCATGACTAGGATTACATTAAAACAGTTGCACTACTTTGTTGCTGTTGCTGATCAGAAAAATATTGCCGCCGCAGCAAGATCACTTTACATATCTCAACCAGCCATTACCCATGCCCTCAAGCTCCTAGAGGAAAATCTCAGAGTTCAGTTGCTATTGCGCCATCACGCTCGTGGTGTAACACTAACAAGTGCTGGCCAAGAATTACTTGTACAAGCTCGCGAACTACTTAAACATGCTCAAGAATTAGAATTAAATATTATTGACTCAGGCCAAGAGTTACGTGGCCGTTTAGAAATCGGGTGTTTTTTTACGCTTGCGCCAATGTATATGCCGCCACTGATTACTCAATTCATGCGCATGCACCCTGAAGTAGACTTACGATTACATGAGGCTGGACAAGAGCAACTTACCGAAGGTCTTAGCAGTGGTCGTTTTGATGTTGCTATCATGTACGGTCACGCCCTTGGTCAAGATTTAAAACAAAGACCACTGCTATCTCCAGCCCCGTACATCTTATTATCTCCAGAGCATCCACTTACCTCCAAAACCAAAATAAAACTTAGCGAACTGGTTAATCACCCGATGGTATTGTTGGATGTTGCCCCGAGTAGAGATTACTTTACAGGCTTATTCCGCTCTAAAGGAATGGAGCCCATGGTCAAATACTGGTCGCCCTCCTTTGAAACTGTTCGTGGACTTGTTGCCAATAACATGGGTTACTCCATCTTAGTTACTCACCCAAACGCAGATGTTGATTACAACGGAAATCCACTTTGTCTTCGTCCTATTGCTGAAGATGTTGAACCGGGATATATAAGCCTGGTCAGGCTTAAACAACGTCGTCCTACTCGGCTCATGCAAGCTTTCAGGGAATTTTCTGTAAAGCATTTTGAGAAACTGTCAAATGCTCAGAAACTGCATTAAGTACTCGAATATTTAACAGAATAATCAGCTCAAACTGACAAA
>CAZZER010000043.1:3441-5629 GCA_964653365.1 uncultured Candidatus Thioglobus sp. | reverse complement strand
TTTTTGCCTTCCAGCCACGGTGGTTACAGTGCTTGAGTGCTGCAGCTTCTTCGTTGGTTAGAATAGGGTGTTCAATAACTAGGCGATGGGCATTTTCCGCCCTATTATGCAATAGATTGCCTTCAGGGCCAATTGAGCAGCGCAGTGACATCACCACCTCTTCACGAATGGAATCGATTGCTGGATTGGTCACTTGGGCAAATAACTGTTTAAAGTAATCGTAAATAATACGAGATTGGTCTGAAAGACAGGCGAGCGCCGAGTCGTTGCCCATTGAGCCTACAGGGTCTCTTAATTCACTTACCAGTGGCAAGAGCATAAACTGTAGTGTTTCTGTGCTATAACCAAAGGCCTTTAAACGGTGCACTAGCGATTCAGGATAGAAACCATGAGGTTCTTTTTCACAGCCAAGATCTGATAAATGAATTTGTTGATCGTTTAACCAATCTTGGTATGGATTTTTTGCAGCGAAGCTGGTTTTAATAGCTTCATCATCGATCATTTCGCCTTTGTCAAAGTCTACGAGAAACATTTTTCCTGGGCGCAATCTGCCTTTCTCTTTGACGTTGTCGGCGGCTACATCGACCACACCGACTTCACTGGCCATAATGACACGGTCATCGTGGGTAAAGTAATAGCGGGAAGGGCGCAGACCGTTTCTATCCAACATGGCGCCAATGTAGCGACCATCAGTAAAGGCAATTGATGCAGGGCCATCCCAAGGCTCCATGACGTTTGAGAAATATTCATAGAAAGCTTTTTTCTCAGCGCTCATGTCTTGGTCATTTTGCCAAGCTTCTGGTACCATCATAAGGGCGGCTTCTTGCAATGATCTGCCGTTCATTAGAAGAAACTCTAATACGTTGTCAAAACTACCTGAGTCAGATACCTCGGTTTCAATAACGGGTAATGTTTTGTGTAAATCATCACCCAAGGTTTCACTTTCTAATACACCTTCTCGAGCCCTCATCCAGTTGTAGTTACCTTGGCGCGTATTGATTTCACCGTTGTGAGACATAAATCGGCAGGGTTGTGCTCGATCCCACGATGGGAAGGTATTGGTAGAGAAGCGAGAGTGCACCATCGCGAGATAAGTCGCGTAGTCTGGGTCGGCTAAATCACTATAAAAATCAAGGATTTGTGAACCCATCAACATGCCTTTATAAATAATGACACTGGTTGAAAGACTGCAAACATAAAACAACAACGCTTGCGACAAAGATTCGTCTGTACGGATTGTTGCAGAAGTCGATTTTCTAATAATAAATAAGGTGCGCTCAAAAGCAGCGCTATCTATTTCTTCTGCTGCAGCTACGATTAACTGTTTAATGACAGGTTGTGAATCTCTAGCGGTATCACCGACATCGGCTTTGACTGCATCCACTGGTACATCTCGCCAGCCAATGAATTGCTGACCATGATTATCAATAGCCTCTTCAAATAAAGCCATACAATGCGCTCTTTCGGTATCATCTTGAGGCAGGAAAACATTGCCAACGCCGTAACGCCCTTGTTCTACGTCGGTGTCAAAAAGTGATTTGATTGTTTTGGCAAAAAAACGGTGAGGTATGTTGGTTAAGATTCCAGCGCCATCGCCAGTGTTTGATTCGCAACCACAACCACCTCGGTGGTCCATACGAGATAACATCTCCAATGCGTCTGCGGTAATTTGGTGCGAGGATTGTTTTTTAACGTGAGCAATAAAGCCAACACCGCAGTTGTCTTTTTCGTTATTTGGGTGGTAAAGCCCCCTTGCCTTGGGCAAATGTAGTTGTTTTTTCTTCATAATTTCGCACTAAATTCAAGTGTATCGTCATTTGCTCAAAAGCTCAAATGCGCCTAAAAGGCGTATTGTAGCAGTTATCTTCGGGTAGAATGTTTAGTATTTTTCACACCATGATTTTAGTAATTTCACCTTCTAAAACGCAGGATTTCTCTTCTTGCGCTTGTCAAACATTTTCACAACTACGTCAAATCGAGCACTCTAAAGAGCTTGTAAATATTTTAAAAGGCAAAAGTGAAGTTCAAATTGCGAAATTAATGTCCTTAAGTGAAAAGCTCGCGAAACTAAACTTTGATCGCTTTCAAAACTTTCAACACACTTTTTCACTGGATAACGCCAAGCAAGCAATATTGGCTTTCAAGGGCGATGTCTATAATGGCATTGATGCACCTAGTTTGAGTAACG
>CAZZER010000043.1:0-3341 GCA_964653365.1 uncultured Candidatus Thioglobus sp. | reverse complement strand
TCTGGGCTTTACGGTGTTGTTAGGCCACTTGATTTAATTCAACCTTATCGCTTAGAAATGGGTACAAAACTTGACAATCATAAAGGAAAAAATTTGTATGAATTTTGGGGCGCCGGTGTTAGCGAAGTGTTAAATGAAGATGAGAGTGACTTGATTGTTAATCTAGCTTCCAATGAGTACTTTAAATCGATTGATAAAAAAACTCTGAAAGCAAAAATTCTCAATATTGCTTTTAAAGAGAAAAAAGGTGACATCTATAAAGTTATTGGCATTTTTGCCAAACGAGCCAGAGGATTAATGGTGAATTATATGATTCGTAACCGCCTAAACGACCCAGAAGGTCTTAAAGATTTTGCTGACGAGGGGTACCAATTCTCAAACGAATTTTCTGATAATTCAACGTGGGTATTTACACGAGGCTAATAGCGGGAATCTCCACTCAAAACGGCATTGTTTGCACTGAGTCATCAAGCCAAGTAGTTTGCCAATCATGTCAGAATGAATTTTTGGTTGGTATTGCAATAAGTCACTTTTTAGAGCGGTTGAGACAAATCACTAATTAAATAGCACTGATTCCAGAAACGCCTTGGGCTAGAATTCCGTGGGCGCGAGAAAGTTCTTTTCTGCTCATGCCGCCCAATAAATAGGCTGGTAAATTACTATAGTTTGTCAATTCTGTTGCTTTTGCCCATCCAAGTGGCGCACTATCGGCATGGCTTTTGGTGGCTTCAACCGGAGCGATTGATATATAGTCGGCATTTATCTTCTCAGCGTGCTTGGCTTCAATGGCATTATGAGTAGAAGCGCCGAGTAATTTGTCAGAGCCACAAGGTCGCTCGGATAGTGATAATAGCTCCTTGGTGGTTAAGTGCCAGCCATCACAAGGCTCTTGGTAAGTTTTGTTTGGCGTATTTAGAATCAGTTGGGCGTTGGAGGCTTGGCAGATTTGATAAAACTGCGTTATAAAATCAGGTTCTAATGGTGTTTTTGATCTAAGCTGGATGAGTTTAGTATCTGTTTTTAGATGGCTGTACAATGCTTCAATAAGCTTTTCTTGGGGCGCGTTTGGTGTAATCCAATAACAATCTGGCAAAGTTAATTTGTGAATAATGGCTTTCATGGTAGGTAGCAAGTTGAACTCATGTAGTTTAGCGCTTGGATGCCAAGCAACGTTTTGCCCTTCCGCGCCCCTTACTTCACCAGCAAAAGAATCAATGGAATAAATCCATAAATACACGGTTTTCTCAGGATATTGGTGGCACATAGTGTGCATTAAGGTAGGGTTGAATATTTCAACCCCTAGCTCTTCTTTAAGTTCGCGAGCAAGGCTTGTTTCATTGCTTTCGCCAGTTTCAATTTTTCCGCCGGGCAATTCCCAATAGCCAGGCATAAATTGATCTTGTCGTCGCTCGGCTATCAAAACCTCGCCCTTGGTATTTTTTAAGATACCAACCACAGCTTGAATGGTTTTATTGTTGGATTGCATAAATCAGAGCAAAACTGGTTTAAATAGAGATATTTGTCTTGCCATTGTTGGTGATTTGCAAAGGTAAAATAAACATTTTACTATTTCTTTTGTACTTTTGAATCTGCAAGATAAAATCAAATTGCTAGAACCATTCAAGCAAACTTTAACTCAAAACCTTATTGGAATTGAAAGAGAGAGTTTGCGGGTTGGCGAAGATGGTTGTCTTTCTCAAGAACCACACCCTAAGGCTTATGGCTCTGCACTGACCAACCCAAGGATTACAACCGATTTTAGTGAAGCATTGATTGAATTGGTAACAGCCCCCCATAGCGGTGCAGATAAAGTGTTAGACGCGCTAGATACAACCCAGCATTTTGCTCACCACTATTTGCCACAAGACCAACGTTATTGGCCAGCGAGTATGCCTTGTGTGACCAAGGGTGAAACTCGCATTCCAATTGCTCAATATGGCACTTCAAATCGGGGTGTTATGAAAACCGCCTACAGAAAAGGGCTTTCAAACCGTTATGGCAGTGTGATGCAAACAATCGCTGGAATACATTTTAACTATTCTTTCTCGCTCGATTTTTGGCAGGCCTACCAATCTATTATGTCTGATGATGCTTCCAACCAAAGTTTTATTGACGAACACTACATGGCATTGACACGTAATGAGCTAAGGTATGGTTGGCTTATTCCTTATTTATTTGGCGCCTCGCCTGCGGTTTGTAAGTCTTTTTTGAAGGATTACCACAAGCATCATTTACTTGAGTTTGATGAGAATACCTATTGCCTGCCCCACGCAACCTCATTGCGCATGGGTGATATTGGTTATCAGAACTCTCAAGAGGATAAGGCGGGCGTTAAAGCAAATTACAATAGCTTGTCCCATTATGTCCATAGTCTGCGTGCTGCTATGGAGACTAGTAGTGCAGAATACGAAGCCATTGGTTTGAAAAAAGACGGGGAATATCAACAACTCAATACCAATATCTTGCAAATTGAGAATGAGTATTACGCCTCTGTTCGGCCTAAACCAAAATTGGATGGTATTGACAAGCCACTCGATGCGCTTAATAATAACGGTATTGCCTATATTGAGCTTCGATCATTGGATGTTAATCCGTTAAGTCCGCTAGGGATTGATAAAACGCAAATACAATTCCTAGAAGCTTTTCTTCTGTTTTGTTTACTACAAGAATCACCAGCCATCGCCACCGCTGAGTTATTTGATATTGATACAAACAACCAGTTGGTAGCACATAAGGGTCGTGAGCCTGATTTGTTGCTTAAAAGACACGGAAAAGACGTGTCGTTGCAAGACTGGGGTTGGGATATATCGGAAAAGGTTCGAGCATGCTCAAGGCTATTAAGCCCAGATCATGAAAAATCAGTTAGAGTTATTTCTGAACGTATCTGCAACTCTGCTTTGACACCTTCTGCCATTATGTTGGCGGAGATGCGTGAGAACAAGCAAGGTTATTATCATTATGTTGATGAAATAAGCCACCAGTACAAAGATTTATATCGCCTCAAAGAAGTGGATAAAAAACAATTTACGGTTTTGCGTGAATTGGCTGAGTCTTCGCTCCAACAGCAAGCTGAAATTGAATCCCAAGATAGTATTAGTTTCGACGAATTTCTTAGCGATTATTTTGCAAGCGATGCCCAAGATTGAATCCATCTGTGCTCTTGCCACTGCAGTAGGCCAAGGCGGAATTGGTGTGGTTCGAATTTCTGGCCCGCTAGCCTCTACCATTGCCAAAACAGTGCTTAAAGTGGCATTAGAGCCTAGGTATGCTTATTACGGTTCTTTTTATAACGCCGAAGGCATTGAGATTGATAAAGGAGTGGCTATTTTTTTCCCAAACCC
>CAZZER010000042.1:0-5947 GCA_964653365.1 uncultured Candidatus Thioglobus sp. | reverse complement strand
TTAGGTTCCAGTGTCGCAAGACGTGAGAGTTCGAGTCTCTCCTTCCGCACCATAATTACTTTGTCTTTTCTCTTTGCTTTGTTGTGCTCGTCAATCTTTCGTTCATAAAGCAAAATCGATACGCCCTTATTCTTTCTACAACTTAAGAATTGCCTAAGAGGCAGATTTAGAGAACAACTTAACAATGTTGTAGTTAGCTGTGATTTGAATGGTTAAAATACTAAATTTATTCGACTAATTAAGACGTGCTTGTAGAAATTGGACATTTTGCCTTGGTATTGGCACTGGTTTTTGCACTGTTGTCGGTTGTCGTACCTACTATTGGCATTCATCAGCATAAAATAGCCCTTGCACAACTCTCAAAGCCCCTTATTTGGGGCCAGTGTTTTTGGGTATTTGTTGCATTTGTATTGTTGATGAATGCGTTTCTAACTGACGACTTTTCAGTTAAGTACGTTGCTGAAAATTCAAATACTCAACTGCCAACTTTATTTAAATTTTCAGCAGTTTGGGGGGCGCATGAGGGTTCACTATTGCTTTGGGCGTTAACACTTTCCTTTTGGAGTGTGGCAGTTAGTGTTTTTTCAAAACGCGTTCCCAGCGAGGTTGTCAATCAAATCTTGGTTGTTATGGGATTTGTCAGCGTTGGGTTTTTGTTGTTTTTGCTCTTTACTTCAAATCCTTTTGAGCTCCTGCCCATTACTCCAAATGAAGGTCGAGAGTTAAATCCTTTATTGCAAGATGTCGGCTTAGCTATTCACCCACCTATGCTTTATATGGGCTATGTCGGCTTGGCCGTGCCTTTCGCTTTTGTAGTGTCAGCACTTATTCGTGGTAAGTTAGATAGCACTTGGTTGCGCTGGACGCGGCCGTGGGCGCTTATTGCCTGGGCGTTTTTAACTATGGGTATCACCCTTGGTAGTTGGTGGGCATATTATGAGCTCGGTTGGGGTGGTTGGTGGTTTTGGGATCCTGTTGAAAATGCTTCTTTTATGCCGTGGTTAGTGGCAACGGCTTTGGTTCACTCTCTTAGCGTTAGTGAAAAAAGAGGGGCATTCAGGCATTGGACAGTATTGCTGGCGATTGGTGGCTTTTCTTTAAGTCTTCTGGGCACTTTTTTAGTGCGCTCGGGTGTACTCACCTCAGTTCATGCTTTTGCAACTGACCCAACCAGAGGTTTGTTTATTCTTATATTTTTGGTTGTTGTTATCGGTGGTTCTTTGGCACTTTATTCTTGGCGTAGCGCCCTGATTCAACAAAGCAACAAATTCTCACTTTTATCGAGAGAGACCGGATTGCTTATCAATAATATAGTGTTAGTTTCAGCAATGTTTTGTGTGCTGTTGGGTACTCTGTATCCACTGCTTTTAGATGCTCTGAACTTGGGAAAAATATCGGTCGGTTCACCGTATTTTGATGCTGTCTTTGTACCTATTATGATTCCTGGTGTTATTGCTTTAGCTGTGGTGCCTTTTTTGCGTTGGAAAAAAGACCGTGCTTCTCGTTTACTTTCAATTCTTCGACTTGACTGGCTACTTATAGTTTTGGCTGTAGTCATGGCCGCTATTCTTATCACCGATAATGTTTATATTCTTGTTGCATTTGCTTTATTTGCTTGGGTATTGGTGCATTCATTGTTGTTGTTCATAAAAAGATTAAGAACAAAGGCAAAAGTAACGCTCGCCTTTTTAGGCATGCTAATGGCTCATTTGGGTATTGGGGTTTTTGTTCTGGGTGCAACAGTTACTACGCAATTAGGTGTTGAGAGAGATTTGAAAATGACTATTGGCGAGGAGCAAAATGTTGCTGGCTATGGATTTACCTTGACTGGAGTTGAGAAGTTTAGCGCTGAAAATTATCATGGATATAAAGGCCAGGTTAGCGTATTGGATGGCGAAAGGATGATTACTTTGTTGCCAGAAAAACGTTTATATCAGACTGGCATGCCAATGACCGAAGCTGCTATTGACCCCTCTCTTACTAGAGATTTGTATGTTGCACTTGGTGAATCGCTGGGTGGTGGCAATTGGAGTATGCGTATTTATTACAAGCCATTGGTTCGCTGGATTTGGCTGGGCGGTATCATGATTGCACTGGGTGCACTTCTCGGCGCTTTTGATAAGCGCTATAGACTCAGGGTTAAGTCATGAGTTTTGAATGGCCATTCTTAGTAATGATAGTTGTGTCGATTGGCTTTTTGGCGTACTTTCTCCTTCAACCTCTTAAGACAAACATAAGTGACGATGCTTCTAATATAGCCATTGGTAAACAAAAAAAACAAGAATTGGCTGACGATGTAAAAAAAGGCTTGATGAGTGAGTCCATGTATCAGCAGGCGGAGGATGAAATCACTCACACACTTGCCAGTGAGTTGATACAAGATTCTAGTGTCCCCGTGATAATTAACCCACTTAGGTGGGTGATTACACTTGGTGTTATTATTGTTTTTGCATCAGTATCGACTTATGCCTTCTTGGTGCCAAAAAATGACTCAAACACTTTGAGCGAATTATCATCAGGTTTAACCCTAGAACAAAGCGTGCAATCATTGGAAACTTATTTAATAGATAATGAGAATGATGGTAGAGCATGGAAGATGCTTGGTTTAGCACAGTTTAATTTGGGCAATACTGATAGTGCTATTATGTCTTTTGAGAGGGCTTATGTTTTGATCCCTAACGACATTGATATGCTTTTGCAATATGCCAGTATTATTGCTTCTACCCAAGAAGGTGATTTTAGCGGTGCACCACAGTCCTACATTGATCAAGCCTTAGCAATTGACCCAAATTCGGTTAATGCACTTTATTTAGTAGGTATCGTTGCAGCTAATAATGGAGACTTGCTTTTGGCGGAGAAATCTTGGCAAAAAGCATTAAATATGTTGTCAGACGGACACCCTGATAGGGTAGTTATTGAAGGCGCTCTGAAAACAGTGCGTAATTTTGAATCGACGAATGATCTCAGCCTGACTATTCATGCTACTATTTCTCCCAAGGTTATGTCATTGCGTTCAGAGGATGATTATTTAATGGTTTATGCTAAATCAGCCACAGGCTCGCCAATGCCAATTGCTATTAAAAAAATGCATCTAAAGGATTTTGATGGTATTGTAACTTTGAGTGATGCTGACTCACTATCAAAAAAGTTATCAGCATCAGAGAAGTTGCTTGTTGTTATCCGTATTTCAAGCTCTGGCATGGCTGCAAAACAAGCGAATGATATTGAGGTTGTTAGCAATGCTATTTCACTTGACGAGACTCGCAAAGTGTATTTACAGGTAGAATAGTAATAATGAGCGAAACTATAGAATTGGCAAAGGCTTTAATTAGTAAAGACTCTATCACCCCTGAAGATAAAGGCTGTCAATTAATGATGATTGAACGTCTTGAAAAGCTTGGATTTAGAATTCATTCTTTGCCTTTTGGAGATGTAGAGAATTTTTGGGCCACGCATGGCTCCTCTAGCCCGGTTATTGCTTTTGCGGGGCATACAGATGTAGTCCCGGCTGGCGATGTTGGAAAGTGGCAAACTAACCCTTTTGAGCCGACAATTAAAAATGGCCTTCTTTATGGGCGTGGAGCTGCGGATATGAAGGGCTCTTTGGCGTCGATGGTTATAGCGGTAGAACAGTTTGTGCAAGATAATCCAAATCACCCGGGCACGATTGGCTTCTTGATAACTTCAGACGAAGAAGGGCCTGCAGCCGATGGAACGGTTAAAGTGGTTGAGTATCTGCAACAAAATCATCAAAAAGTTGATTATTGTTTGGTTGGAGAGCCATCGTCGACAGATACCTTGGGTGACGTTATTAAAAACGGCAGAAGGGGGTCGCTAAATGCTTGTTTGACCATCCGTGGCAAGCAAGGCCATATCGCTTACCCTCAATTAGCAAAAAACCCTATTCATCTAGCCACACCAGCGCTTAATGCGCTTTGCGATGAAGCTTGGGATAAAGGAAATACACACTTTCCTGCGACTTCATTCCAAGTTTCGAATATTAATTCAGGCACTGGTGTAACCAACGTTATTCCGGGTGAAATCGACATTCTCTTTAACTTTCGTTATTCGACAGAAACGACACAAGAGAAAATCAAAGCTAGAGTGCTTGAGATCTTAGACACGCATAGCCTAGATTACGAGGTTAAATGGCACCACTCGGGTCCACCCTTTCTAACAGAAAGTGGCGTTTTGGTAAGTGCTTGTGTAAATGCAATCAAAGCCATTAATGGCGTGGATGCAAAATTGTCAACCTCTGGTGGCACATCTGATGGGCGCTTTATTTCACAAATGGGCACTCAAGTAGTTGAATTGGGGCCACTAAATGCGACAATACATCAGATCGACGAATGTGTTTCGGTAGAAGATTTAGAAAACTTGACTCATATTTATCGCCAGGTTTTAACAAATATTCTTGTTTAAGCCTTTGTTAATTGGCCAATAACCTCCTAATGCAATTCAACATTATTACACTTTTTCCAGATATGTTTTCTGCAATCAGAGATGAAGGAGTGATTGCTAGAGCGGTAAAAAAATCAATTCTCTCGATAAAGACATGGCAACTCAGAGACTATAGTGACAATCGTTATAGAAATATAGACGATAAGCCTTATGGGGGTGGTGCAGGCATGGTGATGCAAGTCAAACCCATTCGAGATTGCCTTGCTGCAATCAAAGAAAACTCTCCTAATACAAAGGTTGTTTATCTTTCACCCCAAGGTCGAAAACTTGATCAAAATTTGGTTGAAGAATTGGCTAAATTGGAGTCTGTCACTCTTTTGTGCGGTCGATATGAAGGAGTGGACGAGAGGGTAATTGAGCACGATATAGATATGGAGATTTCTATCGGTGATTATGTTGTCAGTGGTGGTGAATTGGCAGCGATGGTTTTGATAGACACTATCAGTCGGCGATTACCTGGTGTTTTGGGCAATGAATCTTCTTTGGCAGATTCGTTTATTAACAACATGCTGGATCATCCGCATTACACGCGCCCTGAGGTAATTGATGGACAAAGTGTGCCCGACGTACTGCTCAGCGGACATGATGCCAAAATTGACGCTTGGCGCAGAGCAAAATCGCTGGAAAAAACTAAATTAAAACGTCCCGACTTAATGGGTGATTAGTCTAGTTATTGTGCTTTGCTTCAATGGTTTTCAGGCCTTGAATCGTATATAATTCTATCAATTTAATTGCTTATTCATTCTATGTTTAGTCCACGCACTTATTACGGCTCAACCGTTGCTATTATTACACCCATGCATGGAGATGGCTCTGTTGATTATGCGGCCCTTGAGAGCTTAATAGACTTTCACATCAATGCAGGGACAACGGCAATAGTTTCGGTCGGTACCACGGGCGAATCTGCTACTGTAGGCGTACCTGAACATATTCATGTGATGGAGCACACCATCAATTATGCTGCAAAAAGAATTCCGATTATTGCTGGAACAGGAGGAAACTCAACATCAGAGGCAGTTGAGTTGACACGAGAGGCGAAAAGAATCGGCGCAGATGCTTGTTTGCTAGTGACGCCATATTACAACAAACCCACCCAAGAAGGCCTTTACCAACACTATAAGCTCATAGCTGAAAGTGTTGACATTGCACAGATTTTATACAATGTGCCTGGCAGAACAGCTGTAAATATGTCGGTTGACACGACAGTTAGGCTGTCTGAGGTTGATAATATAATCGGCATCAAAGATGCAACTGGTGATATGTGCGTAATTAAAGAATTGGTTGCTCGTTGTGATAAGGATTTCTTGTTGTTAACGGGTGACGATGCAACAGCAGTTGAGTTTATTCTACTTGGTGGACATGGAGGTATTTCAGTTACTGCGAATGTGGTTCCTGCAGAGTTACAAAAAGTTTACTTATTGGCTCTTGCTGGCAAAGCTGAAGAAGCGAAAACTCTTAATGAGAAAATTGCAGTATTGCACGATCA
>CAZZER010000041.1:0-6042 GCA_964653365.1 uncultured Candidatus Thioglobus sp. | reverse complement strand
AATGGCAAGATCAAAACGGCCAAGATCGCTACACTACTGAAGTAGTTGTTAGTGGCTTTAATGGTACTTTGCAAATGCTTGACCGTCGTGATGACATGGGCGGTGCCACATCAACACCAACTCAAAGTGCCCCGACTAAGGCTGCACCAACAATCACACCTGTAGCAAATGACGATTTTGAGGATGATATCCCCTTTTAAAGGGTGTCATTTCAGAATTTTAAATCCCCTTTATAGGGGATTTTTTACGCTCCAATAAATTCTTAGTCAGTTGTGTCTTCATTGGCTTCTATAACAACAAAAGCCACAGCATTCTGACTTTCATCCGAAATACTTAAATGTGCTTGCTTGATGTTGTTATTCACTAAGTAAAGTCGTAATTTTTCACTTGGGATAAAGTGAGGCTTGCCCTTGTCGTTGTTTCTAATGGTGAGATCTTGAAAACTAACCACCCTGCCAATGCCCGTGCCCAGGGCTTTTGCGAAAGCCTCTTTGGCAGCAAAACGTTTGGCACAATAGGCTGCGCTATCTGCTTTGTTGGCAAACAAAGCTTGCTCGTGCTCAGTCAAAACTCTTTTGACAAAACCATCTCGATTTTTTTTCAGAATGTGCGCGATTCGCTCAATATTAACAATATCCGTTCCTACACCGTAGATCATCTTCTAGCCTCAAGCATAAGTGCTTTCATTTCTCGAGTTGCTTCTGCTAAACCTACAAATACTGCTCTTGAAACAATAGAGTGGCCGATGTTTAGTTCAACGAGTTCTTTTAGTGCTGCAATTTTTCCAGTATTTTCAAGGGTTAAGCCATGTCCAGCGTTTACTTGAAGGCCAAGGCTGTGAGCATAGGCTGATGCTTGTTTAATTTTTTCAAAATGTAAATCTGCGGCTTGTTTGTCTTTTGCATCTGCATAGTGGCCTGTGTGAATTTCTATCACTGGCGCACCACACTTTTTGGCCGCGTCAATTTGATTATGATCGGCATCTATAAAAAGAGAGACTGCAATGTTAGACTCAGCAAGCCTTTGGCAAACATCGGTCATTCTTGATAATTGTGAGGCGACATCTAGACCGCCTTCAGTGGTCAGCTCTTCGCGTTTTTCTGGCACCAAGCAACAATCCTCTGGTTGTATATTTGTAGCAATTGAGATCATTTCATCTGTTGCTGCCATTTCCAGATTCATCTTGGTTTTGATTGAGCGGCGCATAAGTTCTACGTCGGCGTCATTAATATGGCGTCGATCCTCCCTAAGGTGCAAAGTAATGCTATCTGCCCCAGCTTGTTCGCAAATAAGAGCTGCTTCAACGGGGCTGGGATAGGTGGTGCCTCTGGCTTCACGTAAAGTGGCAACGTGATCAATGTTTACGCCTAAATATATACTCATAAATATGATTAATTAACAACAAATAATTCTCTACTTTTAAGGGGTTTCTCACCCAAAAGTATGCGCAGTCTTTGGCGGTTCAAACCTTTAAAAATTTTGAGCTCTTCAGGGTTTAAATCTTTAAGCATTTCCGAGGAAAACTGCAACAATGTTTTGCCGGGGATTTTACCATCTTCATGAGCAACAAAGCCCTGCTGCTCGACAAAATGATAGCGAGTGGCTGAGTCAATCAATTGCCCTGAATAATCATTTTGAAAATCAAGACCATAGCCCAGTTCTTCGAGGAGCTGGTTTTCAAATAATCTAAGCAGCGATTCTTTACTTGATTTAGACAGTGTATTGATTTGTTCGATAAATTGCTTATAGTTATCAAAAATGCTTGGATGTGATTCGGCCTCAGGTAGTAATCTAGAAAGAAGCTCGTTAACATACATTGCTAAAACAAGGTCATTACCAAGAAGCCTTCTTGGTTTGTCATTATTTTCAATACATGTCAGAGTTTTGAGCTCCCCTCTTCCTTTGTATGAAATGTTAAGAAACTGAAACATTTGGATTGGAGTTTTGTTACTTCGAATGCCTCGAGCAACAAGTCGAATATTACCAAACTCGCGAGTCAAAAAATCAAGGAGTAGGGAATTACCTTGAAAAGATCGACGATGTATTAAGAATGCCGGTGTTAATTCAATATTAGTCATACCCTAAGGAAGCTAAAGCTCTTTTATCATCTGACCAACCTTGTCTCACTTTTACCCATAATTCAAGAAATACTTTTTTTTCTAAAAAGCCTTCTATGCTGATTCTAGATTCCTCGCCAATTTTTTTTAGGAGCTCACCTTTTTGTCCAATAACAATACTTTTCTGTGAGGGCTTGTCTACAAAGATTCGAGCGGCGATTCGATACATTTTTCCATCAAGTTCAAATTTTTCAATTTCAACCGTAAGGTCATAGGGTAATTCATTCGAGAGGTTGCGCATTAATTTCTCACGAATAAATTCAGCCACCACAAATTTCTCAGAACGATCAGTGATATAGTCTGGGTCAAAAACTGCCTCCCTTTGGGGCAGGTATTTTAGGATTAGCTTGCGCAGTGCATCAGAATGTGCAAGTTTAAATGCCGACATCGGAAAAACCTCACTGGCTTGGTAATTGTTGCTTATTTTTTGAAGATAAGGTAAGACTTGATCATTTTTCATCAACTTATCAATCTTGTTAACGCACAGTATTACTGGTACATCAACATTGTTGATATGCTCTAATACTCGCTCATCTTCTTTCGTCCATTTTCCGGCTTCTACCAGCCATAGGATTAAATCAACGTCTAAGAAAGTAGAGCTTGCTGCACGATTCATGTAAGCATTAATAGCTTTTTTATTGCCGATGTGTATGCCAGGTGTATCTACAAACACCATTTGATAGTTATCTCTAGTATCAATGGCGTGGATTCGATGCCTAGTGGTTTGTGGTCGGTGCGAAGTAATGGAGAGTTTTTGTCCAATTAACTCGTTGACTAGGGTTGATTTTCCAACATTTGGCCTGCCAACTACTGCGATAAATCCGGCTTGAAAACTCATTGTTTTAATTTGTCCAATAATAATTCAGCACATGCTTGCTCAGCTCGTTTAATGCTTTTTGCACTTTGCTCTACACAAAGATTTTGTTCATTAAGGGTGCAGCGAACATAGAAAACCGCATTATGATCCTGTCCAGTGGTTTTCGTGAGTTCGTAGTTTGGTAAAAGCATACTTCTTTTTTGTAAAAACTCTTGCAGTTGGGTTTTAAAATCCTTTAAAGGGTCTTTTGGATTGGCAGCATCCAATAGAGTTTTATAAAGCTGAAGAACAATACGATTGGTTGTTTCATAGTCAGAGTCAACCAGGATTGCACCGATAATTGCCTCAAAAGCGTCTGCCTGAATTGATTCACGCCTGAATCCGCCACTTTTTAACTCACCCTGACCAAGGATTAGATAATCCGATAAATCGATTGTTTTGGCTAATTTTGCCAAAGTTTGCCCCCTTACTAGATGGGAGCGCAGTCTTGAGAGTTGACCTTCATCAATTGCGGGAAAACGATAAAACAATTCTCGAGAAATGATTGAGCCGAGGACGCTGTCACCTAAAAACTCCAAGCGCTCATTGTTGTTATTGCTAACACTACGATGAGTTAGCGCCTGCTTAAGAAGCTTGACGTCTTTAAATACATATCCAAGGGTTGATTGCAGCTTGTCCATTAGGGAGGGAATTATTTAGACAGCCACCGGGGCCTTGATGGGTTCGTCGTATCGATAGTTTTTAAACTCAAAATCATCATAGCTATAATCAAAAATACTTTCTGGTTTGCGCTTAATTAGTAATTCTGGCAAAGTTTTTGGCTTGCGTGCCAGCTGTGTTTCAACCTGATCAAAATGATTAGAGTAGATATGGCAATCGCCACCGCTCCAAATAAAATCACCAACTTCCAAGTCACACTGTTGCGCCACCATATGTGTTAAAAGTGCATACGAGGCTATATTAAAAGGCACGCCTAGAAATATATCAGCGCTTCGCTGATAGAGTTGGCAGGATAACTTATCATTAGCAACATAGAACTGAAAAAAAGCATGACAAGGTGGTAGGGCCATATTACTGAGCTCGCCAACATTCCAGCTAGATACGATGATTCTTCGCGAGTCCGGTGAATGTTTTATTTGCTTAATTACCTTACTGATTTGATCAACTTCCACGCCTTCTGAGTTTTTCCATCGACGCCATTGTGCTCCATATACGGGGCCAAGCTCACCGTTCTCATCCGCCCACTCATTCCAAATACTTACCTTATTTGCTGTTAAATAACGAATATTGGTATCCCCACTTAAGAACCAAAGCAGTTCATGTACCACGGATGGCAGATGGATTCGTTTGGTTGTAACTAGGGGAAAACCTTCTAGCAGATTAAAGCGCATCTGGTGTCCAAAAATGCTGACGGTGCCAGTATCAGTTCGATCGGTTTTGATAGCGCCCTGCTCTTTAACCAGTTTCAAAAAGTCCAAATATTGTTTCATACAAGTTTATCTACATTGTTTGCTTTATAAAAAAGATAGATACCAATAACAATCATAGGTAAGCTTAGTAATTGGCCCATTGTCAGCCAACCAAATGCTAAATAACCAAGATGGATATCAGGCGCTCTGACAAACTCAATTATAAATCTAAAGAGTCCGTACAAGGTCAGAAAAATAGCTGAAGTAGCCATTATCGGGCGTGGCTTTTTCGAGTAAAGCCAAAGGACAGTAAATAATACAATGCCTTCCAAAAAGCCTTCATATAGCTGGGTCGGATATCTGTTGGCCCACTCACCGCTTTGATCAGGACCGTATACACCAAACACACTGGTTGTTACCTTACCCCATAACTCGCCATTAATGTAGTTGCCCATTCGCCCAAAAGCTAAACCAAGCGGCACCAATGGCGCCACAAAATCCATAGTTTCAAAAAAAGTTTTTTTTGTTTTTCGATTAAAAATTATCGCAGCTATAAGTACGCCAACGAAGCCCCCATGAAATGACATTCCACCACCCTGAAAATCAAAAAAAGATAGTGGGTTGGTGGCGAAAGATGGTAGATTATAAAAAATCAAATAACCTAGTCGTCCACCTAGGACGGCACCTAGAGCGCCGTAAAAAATCAAATCTTCAATTTGTTTTCGCGTCCATGTAGTATTATTTTTTAGTCTTAGATTGGCCAGCAAATAGACAGATGTAAATGCCAATAAGTACATCACGCCGTACCAATGAATTTTGATAATGCCCAAGTCAAACAGAACGGGGTCAATTACAATATAGTTCATTTGCTCCTAATACCTAAATCTTAGTTCACATGCTTCTTGTGCTCTATGCAGTGGCAATTATAGGTGATTTGCTATGATAACTAGGCAAATGTTTAAGGGTGTTGTTCAAGGTGTTTAAGAGGCAATCATTAACAGCATAGTTGCAAATGAAGGAATGACAGGTCGAGATGGTGATTATGTACCTTCTCTGCCTCATGATGCTTTAAGGAAAATTGCTAAACAAGGCTAAGCAATAAAGGATTTATTTATTATAAAAAATCCAATACAAAAAATGGCGCGTCCGAGGTGATTTGAACACCCGACATTTGGCTTCGGAGGCCAACACTCTATCCAGCTGAGCTACGGACGCAGTTAATCAATAAATGCAAGGAAAGTGTTTTTGGTTGATGAACTTATAAAACACTACTACTCTACCAATACATTCCTTTGTTTTTATCACCAAGAATCACCATTCAAAAGTTGTCTAAAAATACTTACGAAGTACGCTGATAATTATATCACGGTGACTTAAATTTAACCCTCAATAATCACTGAAATTGTACGAAATTGTACTTCAAGTGTACAGAATTTGTACTTCAAAAACACAATAGAAGTTCTGGATTAAAGACCCCCACCCCACCCCTTTTAAAAGAAGTGAACGCAGGGAAACTGACCTATATATAAAATTCTAAATTTTATAATTGTAAAGCAATAAATAATTAGTTAATCAATATTGCTAAACATAACTTTCTTTTCTCTCATTTTATTAATCTGACTTTGTGTCATCAAGCAAGATAAATAAATTGTGTTGCGCTTCAACGTCTCCCTGCTCAGCAGCTTTCTTGTACCAATAA
>CAZZER010000040.1:0-7231 GCA_964653365.1 uncultured Candidatus Thioglobus sp. | reverse complement strand
CCAGTTCAGACCCTACAGTATCAAAAGTCATCGAAGTTATCCAAGGTGATAAGCTCATCGTTGACATCCCTGAGCCTCATGCATTGGCAGGCAACAGTATTCAACTCTTCTTGAAGGATATCGATGCACCTGATGCCATCAAGTCTTGCCCAGAACAAATGGAACTCGGTGTAAAAGTCAAAGACATTGTTGCTCAAATGCTTGCTGATGCGACAAGCATTAAATTAAAGAATTATAAAAAAACTAGCCGAGGTGTTGTTGCGCAAGTGATTGTGGATGGCAAAGATTTAGGTAAAGAATTGATAGCAAAAGGCTACGCCTCCGATGAGTATGGATATTGGAAAGGCTACTTTTGTAATGCAATGTGGGCAATAAACAATGGCGATGTGTATGTTAAGGATAGAGAAATTGATAAGGCAATTTTTTGGTATGAGCGCGCCTTGACTCTAGATGAAAACATAATTCATAGGCCCCAAGTATCATACGCATTAAGTTGGCTTTATGACCAATTGGGAGAAGACGCTAAATCGTTAGAGTGGCTAACAAAAGCTGCTAATTATGGTTGGATGGTGGCACAAGAAAACCTTGCTGTCCGTTATATAGAGGCGAATGGTGTTGCACAAGATTTAAGTGAGGCCAAATACTGGTTGAAAAAAGCACTTTCACAGGGAAGTGAAAAAGCTGAAATGTTGCTTGAAGAAATACAATAACAATTTCCATTAAAAGTTTTTTTTAGAATTGCCGCTCGCCGATTCGGGTAATCGTTTGCTAGACAACCCAGGAGTGGGCAGACAATTTCTCGGTGGGTAATTAAATACCTTCTTCAATTATAGCAAAAGCAATAATGAGAGATTATTAGCTCTATACCAAGTGCATAGCCATTTATTTATGGTTTTATATGGTGATTAAAAAATGAAAAAATGTTCAAAATCTGAACATTTGGCATAAAATATCTTCCTTAACTTAATCAAATTGATGGCATTATTATTGAAATTGTGAGATTTTCGATAAAGGACTATCATTAAATAACGAATAACAATCACTTTGCTAAGGACTCTATGAGCTCATCTAATAACCGCACCATCCTCCTCAAGAAGATGATGGCCATTGCCGGCCTAATTTGGTTTGCCTATCTAATTTATCATTTATTTAGTGTATTAACTTTCCATGCTGGCGAAGCAGCTTTTAATGCTTTTTACGAATGCGTGAATAGCTCGTGGATTTACCCTGTTATTTTGGCTTTGCTTGGATCGACAATAGTTTTTCATATTTATGTCGCGGTTACACGCCAACTAGATAACAACAAAGCCGCAGGCTCACGCTATAAAAAAGCCTATCCTAAAGCTGTGCCAAGAGTGATCGCATGGTCGGGCGCAACATTGGTGTTTTTGTTTATTGTTATTCACAGTGTGCAAATGCTTTCTAATGACGAAGCCAATATATATCAGCAAATGGTAGATATTTTTTCTAACCCATTGATGCTGGTGATATATGGTTTGGGTATGGTAGCGATTGCAGCGCACTTGCAGCATGGCCTTTCAAACGTATTACAAACATTGGGTGTTTCTAGTAAGCAGCACTACAATTTAGCTTGGGCAATTGTTGCTATTATTATGTTGGGCTTTGCCTCTATTCCACTGAGCATCCTATTATGAGTAAATTAAATTCAAAGGCCCCTACGGGTGATATAGACAAGCGTTGGGACAAGCACCTTTTTGAGCTTTCCTTAATTGCGCCACAAAATCGCGCTAAGTACAATATTATTGTTATTGGTACAGGACTGGCCGGCGCATCTTTGTGCGCTACTTTGGGCGAGTCGGGCTATAACGTAAAGTCTTTTTGCTTTAACGACAGCCCTCGTCGAGCGCACTCTATTGCAGCACAAGGCGGTATTAACGCCAGTAAGAATTACCAAAACGATGGTGACAGCACGCACAGATTGTTTTACGACACAATGAAAGGTGGCGACTTTAGAGCGCGTGAGTCGAATGTTTATCGTTTGGCGCAACTTAGTGGCAATATTATTGACCAAGCGGTGTCTTCAGGCGTACCTTTTGCCAGAGAGTACAGTGGCTATTTAGCCAACCGTTCATTTGGCGGTGCCCAAGTTTCTCGTACATTCTATGCTCGCGGACAAACTGGCCAGCAATTATTACTTGGAGCGTACAGCGCAATGAGTAAAGAGGTGGCTTCTGGAAAGGTGGTGCATCACTCAAGATGTGAAATGCAAGAGGTGATTCTTGTTGACGGCAAGGCTCGCGGTATTGTGGTGCGTGACTTAGTCACAGGTGAGATTTCAGCGCATACTGCCGATTGCGTGGTAATGTGTACGGGTGGCTACAGTAATGCTTTTTACTTATCAACTAATGCCAAGGGTTGCAACACTTCAGCTACATGGCGTGCACATAAGAAAGGCGCGTTTTATGCCAACCCAAGCTTTACCCAGATTCACCCAACATGCATTCCACCAACGGGTGAGAATCAGTCAAAACTGACATTGATGAGTGAATCTCTTCGAAATGATGGCCGTATTTGGGCGCCAAAGAAAATTGAAGATTGCTCAAAAGATCCTAGAGAGATTCCTGAAGAAGATAGAGATTATTTCCTTGAGCGCATGTATCCAGCATTTGCTAACTTGGTGCCTAGAGATGTTGCCTCAAGAGCGGTTAAGAGCATATGTGACGAAGGTCGCGGTATTGCAAGTGAAATTAACGGCCAAAGATTAGGTGTTTATCTAGATTTCTCATCTATTATTGAGCGTATTGGCAAGGATAAGGTAAGTGCGAAATACGGTAATTTGTTCGATATGTACGAGCGAATTTCTGGCGAAAATCCTTACGAATTACCGATGAAAATTTACCCAGCCCCTCATTACACGATGGGCGGTCTGTGGGTTGATTACAACTTAATGACAACGATTGATGGTCTGTTTGCGGCCGGTGAAGCCAACTTCTCAGAGCATGGTGCGAATCGTCTGGGCGCTTCAGCCTTAATGCAGGGCTTGGCCGATGGTTATTTTATTGCCCCGAGAACAGTAGCCAGCTATTTAGCAAAAAATCAGTTTGAGCCAGTAGGGCTTGATCATCCTGCCGTTGTGCAAACTATGGATGAGGTTAAAGAGCGTATCAATAAATTGATGAATGCTCCTGAGCCGAAACACTCCCCTGATTATTACCATAAAAAAGTGGGACGAATCTTGTGGGGCGCCTGTGGCATGGCCAGAGAAAGAGAGGCGCTTAAATCAGCCATTGATGAAATCGCGGCATTACAGGTCGATTTTTGGCAACATATTAAAGTGACAGGCGTTGATAATGACATGAACCAAACACTTGAGAGAGCTGGCAGAGTTGCAGACTTTATCGAGCTTGGTCAGTTAATGTGTCGTGATGCGCTTGAGCGTGAAGAATCTTGTGGTTGTCATGCGCGAATGGAGCATTTGGCTGACGATGGTGAGGCCAAGAGAGACGATGAGAATTTTGCCTATGTTGCGGCCTGGGAGTACTCAGAAGCGGGCGAAATACTCAACAAGGAGCCATTAGATTTTGAATTTGTCAAACCAAGTGTGAGGGATTACACATGAATTTTACACTCCATATTTGGCGTCAAAAAGATGCCCAGAGTAAAGGTGATTTTCAAACCTATCAGATTGATGATATTGATAGCGACACCTCGTTTTTGGAAATGTTGGACCAACTCAATGAACAACTTATTGACAAGGGCGAAGACTGTGTTGTGTTCGATTATGACTGTAGAGAAGGGATCTGTGGTGCTTGCTCATTAGTTATCAATGGGCATCCTCATGGTGAGAAAAAGGCCACTACAACCTGTCAGCTATACATGCGTGAATACGCTAATCAGAACGAGCTTTGGATTGAGCCTTTCCGCGCTGAAAGCTTCCCAGTAATTAAAGATGCGCTAACTAACCGTGATGCCTTTGATCGTATTATTCAGGCTGGTGGTTATGTGTCGACAAATACTGGCTCTGCACCTGATGCTAATTCTCAATTGGTCAGAAAGGTTGATGCTGATGCTGCATTTGATGCAGCAACATGTATTGGCTGTGGTGCTTGTGTTGCAGTTTGTCCAAACGCTTCTGCAAGCCTATTTGTTTCAGCTAAGATTGCACATCTTGACTACTTGCCACAAGGCAAAGTTCAGAGCGATACTCGTGCGAAAAACATGATTCGACAAATGGAGCTAGAAGGCTTTGGTAGTTGCTCAAATCATCGCCATTGTGAGTCTGTTTGTCCGCAAGAGATTTCGACTGAAAATATTGCAATAATGAATCGCCTACTCTAAAAAGAGTTACTTGGACTGTTATTTAAAAAGCCCGCCAATGGCGGGCTTTTTCTTGACTGAAAAAACAATTTGATTGAGTCGAAAGGTGCTTAGAGACCTGCTAACAAGTTTTGTTGGTTAGCTTACTTACTTCTTCGTTTAAGCCACGAGTTACACTGACTGAATGATCAAACAAGGCTTTCTCTTGGTCGTTAAAATCAAGCTCAATAACGCGTTCAATGCCATTCTCACCCAATACGACAGGTACCCCAATGGCCACGTCATCTTGTCCGTACTCACCGTCTAGAAGACTAATGCACGGAAGTAGTCGTTTTTTGTTGTGAACCATGCTTTCAACCATGGCCACTACGGCAGCACCAGGGGCATCATAAGCACTAGAATTTTGCTTAAGGTTGATGATTTCCGCACCACCATCTCGAGTTCTTTGATTAATATCTTCAATTGTGTTTTTATCGAGTAAATGTTCAATCGATATACCACCAACTGTCGTGAATCGAGGAAGTGGTACCATCGTGTCTCCATGCCCGCCTAACACCAAAGCCTGAACATCATCAATAGAAAGCCCCGTTTCCATAGAAATAAATGTCGACATGCGCATCGAATCAAGCACGCCCGCTTGACCAATGATTCGACTTCTATCCCAATTGGTTTTTTTGCAGGCGTAATAGGTTAGGGCATCGACTGGGTTTGTCACCATAATGACGTAAGCATTGCTGGCGTGCTCCATAATTCCATCCATAATACCGTCAATCACCTCAAGGTTGGCTTTCAACACATCAGCTCTATCCATGCCAGGTTTTCTTGGAAAGCCTGCGGTGATGACAACAATATCAGAATCTTTCGTGGCTGCAAGATTATCGCTGCCTGAAATTTTGCAATCGGAACGATAAAATGGCAATGACTCTTGGATATCTAGCGCTGTACCTTGGGCGTATTTTTCGTTTAAATCAACCAAAACAATCTCTCTTGCCAAATTTTTTATAGCCAACGAAAGGGCGGTGCTCTCACCTACTCGACCAGCACCGATGACGCTTATTTTGTTAGTCATTTGATCTTTTTATAATTAAGTTGAGATAATGATAGCCATTTTAAATGTCTGTATTAGGCAACTTATTGAGTATTTTCTTAATTTGATTGAATTCAATTCAATTTACTAATTATTTATGTGATAATTACTTGTTTGTAACTCAACTCATATATATGAGTTAGATCCAACAAGGTATAATGGTTTGTTTTTTAAAGTTTTATTTAATATAGTTTAGGTTAATGTCAAGAGAATTTCACGAAGAAGCGTTAGAGTATCACCGTCGTGGTAGACCTGGAAAAATCATTGTTTCTTCACACAAACCAATGAATACCCGTCAGGAATTAAGCTTGGCGTACACTCCAGGTGTTGCTGCGCCGGTTAGAGAAATTGCTGAAAATCCAGCCACCGTCAATGAGTATACTGCCAAGGGTAATTTGGTAGCGGTGATTTCTGATGGCTCGGCAGTTCTTGGTTTGGGTAATGTTGGACCACTAGCTGCAAAGCCTGTGATGGAAGGTAAGGCTGTTTTGTTCAAGCGGTTTGCTGATGTGGATGTTTTTAACATTGAATTAGCCACTCAAGATGTTGATGAAATTGTTAATACCGTTATTAATATTGCCCCAACGTTTGGTGGTATCAATCTAGAAGATATTTCTGCCCCAAGATGTTTTGAAATTGAAAAACGTTTGGTTGAGGCACTCGATATTCCGGTTTTTCATGACGATCAACACGGAACGGCAATTATCATCGCAGCCGGCTTGATAAATGCACTTGAGATTCAAGGAAAAACGCTCGAGGATGCAAAAATAGTGTGCCTAGGTGCAGGTTCTGCAGGTATTGCAACCCTTCACTTGCTGGGCGAAATGGGCGCAAAGAAAGAAAACTTCCTATTGGTTGATCGGGATGGTGTAGTTTCAACTCACCTTGAAAACGTCAGTGAAGCTAAAGCAGAATTTGCTGTTGATACGGACAAGAAAACTCTTGCCGATGCTATGGTTGATGCCGATGTATTTATTGGTGTTGCTGCAGCCAACCTTGTAACCCAAGATATGCTGAAGTCAATGGCTGACAAGCCTATTGTTTTTGCACTTTCCAATCCAGACCCGGAGATTTCACCTGCTGATGCACACGCCTGTAGAGATGATTTAATTATGGGAACAGGGCGCAGTGACTACCCAAATCAGGTCAACAATGTACTGGGCTTTCCATTTATTTTCCGCGGTGCTTTAGACGCCAACTCTAAGGAAATTAATGCAGAAATGAAAATTGCTGCAGTTCATGCACTTAGTGACTTGGCAAAGCTTGAAGTTCCGCAAACTGTTCTTGATGCTTACAACCTCGAAAGCTTGGAGTTTGGTAAAGATTACATCATTCCAAAACCCTTTGATCCAAGGCTGATTGATACCGTGCCAAAGGCGATTTTTAATGCTGCTGTTGACAGCGGTGTATCGCGCCTAAGTTAATCCTTCGATAACCCTTAAAATGCTCTATTTTATGCTTGCGAAGCATTAATAGTTATGGGATAATGTCCGATTGTTTTTTTGGAGGGGTTCCCGAGCGGCCAAAGGGAACAGACTGTAAATCTGTCGGCTCTGCCTTCGAAGGTTCGAATCCTTCCCCCTCCACCAGAAAACATTGAGAATAGGAATTGCGGGTGTCGTATATTGGTATTACCTTAGCCTTCCAAGCTAATGAGACGGGTTCGATTCCCGTCACCCGCTCCATGTGGTTGGGGTTGTGCTCACCTAGCTCAGTTGGTAGAGCACTTCCTTGGTAAGGAAGAGGTCGCCGGTTCAAGTCCGGTGGTGAGCTCCATTAAAGTTAATAAATATGATTAAAGGGGATTAGAAATGTCAAAAGAAAAATTCGAAAGAACCAAACCACATGTGAATGTGGGCACAATCG
>CAZZER010000039.1:0-7639 GCA_964653365.1 uncultured Candidatus Thioglobus sp. | reverse complement strand
TAACTAGTACTAATTGATCGTGAGGCTTGACCATATAACACCCAAATTATTTGGAGATGTTGTTGTGTCTTGCAATACACTGAGTAAGTGTATGAACTTTACTTCATTTCAAATTCGTTAAATCATAAAAACTTTTAATTCGTTTAATTTGAGATTTATCTCAAATTAAACAACCAGTATGCTTAGTGACAATAGCAAGTGTGACCCACCTGATCCCATACCGAACTCAGAAGTGAAACCACTTAGCGCCGATGGTAGTGTGGGGTCTCCCCATGTGAGAGTAGGACATTGCTAGGCTTTTATTCGAAATACCCCGATCTTTTCAAGACGGGGTATTTTTTTATCTGAACTCAGCTGTTGTCATTTTCTTTTGAAAATGACTAACCACTTAAAAGATTAGTGTGGGTCGGCAGATTTTGATTACCACCTTTGCATACAAAGTTTCCATCTGAAGTCTATTATTGTTATTTTCCAGCAATATAATGACTATGCAGGGATCTCACCACATGTAATAATTAATTGTCAGGTTTTCATATGATGGGCGTGTCTTTTTTTCAGAACCTTATATAATAACTTCTTTAAATAACCATATTTTTATGATTGATTCCGCACCACTTACTCTTGCTGCTAAAGCCCTAGCAATTAATCTAAACGAAAGACAATATGGAAATATTGTTGAAATTGGTGCCGGGCAAGAAGTTGCACGTAATTTCTTTAGGGTTGGTGCGGCTGCAGGTACTATTGCAAAAACCAGCTCAGCTTATGACATGGTGGTTAGTGATGCTATTTATGGCAAAACTGGGCGCTACGTTAGTCGTGAACGAGTTGAAAAAATTCTAGATTATGAGTTTCAACTCTCTGTTTCTCGTTTACAGGGAAACAGGCCTGCTGACAGTACATTTTTTGCATATGCGGCGAGTGTTGAAGCCAAGGCCTATAAGCAAGAAAATGAATGTCATGGATGGATTGGCATCCAGTTTCAAGGAGAGCCCGAACAAAACCCGCCCAATCAAGTTATCTGTCATGTGCGCATGCTTAACAAAACCAATAAGCAGCAATCTGAAGCGTTGGGTATTCTGGGTGTTAATTTAATTTATGCGGCCTTTAATTATCGAGATGATATTAATACCTTTATTAAATCTCTCAAAGATAATTTAGGTGATGATCGGATTGAAATTGATCTGATTCATTTTTCAGGCGATCAATTTAAGGATGTTGATAATCGTTTAGCAAGCGTGTTACTAGTGCAAAATTGGCTAGCTCGAGCGGTTATGTTTGATGATCAGGGAAATCCTGCAGTGCCTAGAGATGTGCTTTATAAGAGACCGACAGTGGTCACTCGTGGCTCTTTTAAACCGCCTACTAAGGCTCATTTGGATATGACTGAATGCGGTGTTCGTTTATTAGATGAGGCTGCAGAGGCCAGTGAAAAACCAACTGTTCGTCTTGCTGAGATTTCTATGTCACAATTGGTTTCAGAAAAAGAGGTGGACAACCAAGACTTTTTGGCTCGGATAACCTTGGCTAACTCATTGGGGATGCATGTTGTATTGTCAGATTATGTGCGTTATTTTAGTCTCAGCTCATGGCTTCGTCGACATACCCATAAAGCAATCGCAATCCTGATTAAGTCGATTGATTTATCGTATGTTTTTGACAATGATTTGTATCAAAATCTAGATGGTGGTACTCTGGAGGGTCTAGGTAAGCTTTTCCATAATGACACCAAGGTGATGGTCTATCCTGCGTTTGAGAATGGGCACTTCACTACTCTAGATAATGCACACAAGCCTGAAAGCTTAAAGCATATTGTCACCCAGTTAATTGAGAATGATCAACTGATTGCAATTGATTGTTTTGCTAACGATGTTGTGGGCATTTCTGCTCGAGAAACAATGAAAATGATTGTTGCTGAGGAAGAAGGCTGGGAAGAAAACTTGTTGCCAGAAACCATTGAAATAATAAAGCAAAACAATTTATACGGAATGAACAAAGGCGACTGATGGGTCGATATTTTTTTGTCACAATTTCGGCTTTTTCATTTACGAAAAATATTGGTAGGCTTGTTTCTAAATCCCTTTGATTTTTTCGAGTGAGCTTTATAATCACTTAAATGCGCCTCAAATTGCTTGGTATATTTCTAGGGCCTTTAATATCTACAATATATTGTAATTACTGACAATTAGCCTGATAGACACTCATATATATGAGTTTTCTTAATATACTTGACCTAAATTGCCCGTGATAATTACTAAATTTGCAAAGGCATTTAGCTTTGTATAATCATAATCAATGACAACAATTGTCAGTTTTATCCATTATCTGTAGTTTGCTTGCTATTTGATAGATAGCGACTTTGGCATCAGTTATGTTAATTAATTAAAGGAAAAGGAATTTTTATGAGTCACATTGTCCACGAAACCGTTAAACAAAGATTGCAACGAAGCGAGCTTGCTGTACCAGGTTCTAACCCAAAAATGATCGAAAAGGCACTGAGTAGTGCTGCAGACTATGTATTTTTAGATTTGGAAGATGCTGTTGCACCGGATGATAAAGTTCCAGCTCGTAAAAACGTCATTGAGGCACTTAACGATCTAGATTGGCAGGGCAATGGCAAAAGTGTTTCTGTTCGGATTAATAGTATTGATACCCATTACATGTATCGCGATGTTGTTGAGGTTGTCGAGCAAGCTGGTGAAAATTTAGACACAATCCTTTTGCCAAAAGCGGGCACGTTCTCGGATGTTTACATGCTATCTGCGATGCTAAACCAGATCGAAACTTCATTAAAAATGAAAAACCGTATCGGTATCGAGATTCTTATTGAGACAACATTGGGTATGGCCAATGTTATGGAAATCGCTAAAAAAGGTCGTTACGAGCGCCTTGAAGCAATGCACTTTGGTGTTGCAGACTACGCGGCAAGTTGTCGTGCGCGCACAACCGTTATCGGTGGTTTAAATCCGGACTATCCTGGTGACCAATGGCACGGCGATCTTTCCCAAATGTTGGTTGCTTGCCGTGCTTACGGTTTGCGTGCAATCGACGGTCCTTTCGGTGACTTTAGTGATCCAGAGGCTTATACAGCTGCAGCGCGTCGTGGCGCAGCACTTGGCTTTGAAGGCAAGTGGGCGATTCACCCATCACAAATCGAGCTGGCGAATGATGTTTACACGCCACCACCAGAAGAAGTGCAACACGCAAAAGATATTCTTATTGCATTGGATGAAGCTGCAAGAGAAGGTCGCGGTGCTGCACAATTAAACGGCCGTATGATTGACGCTGCTTCTGCAAAAATGGCAGATAACATCGTGAATACGGATAAGGCAATTCAAGCAAAAATACAAGGTTAATTATGAACATTCATGAATATCAAGCCAAAAAAATATTGGCAAAATATGGCGTTCCAGTACCAAAAGGTGGTGTTGCGCACTCAGCAACTGAGGCCATCTATCAAGCCAATGAATTGGGCGGCGATAAGTGGGTAGTTAAGGCTCAGCTTCACTCTGGTGCACGTGGTAAAGCAGGCGGTGTTAAGCTTTGCACGAGCCATCAGGAAATTGCAGATCTTTGCGATCATCTTCTTGGTAACAACTTAGTGACTCATCAAACCGGTCCTGAAGGCAAGATGGTGTCTAGCATGTATGTGGAAGAGGCCAGTGATATTGCTAAAGAACTTTACTTTAGTATTGTTCTTGATAGAGCCACTCAAAGAGTAACTCTTATTGCTTCTACTGAAGGCGGTATGGATATTGAGACTGTCGCTGAAGAAACCCCAGAAAAGATTACAACTATCACGGTAGATCCAGCGGTTGGCATGCAACCTTTCCAGGCGCGTCAGCTGGCATTTTCTCTTGAGTTGCCAAATGAGGCAATCGCCCCGGCGACTAAAGCGGTAATGCAGTGCTATCGTGCTTTGCGTGACACGGATGCTAATCAACTAGAAATCAACCCTTTAATATTGACAGGTGATAACAAGATTTTGGCATTGGACTGCAAGATGGGTTTTGACGAAAACGCGCTTTATCGCCAACCAGATGTCGCTGAGTGTCGCGATAAGACTCAAGAAGATCCGCGCGAAACTAATGCAGCAGAACACGACCTAAGTTACATTGGCCTCGACGGCAACATTGGTTGTATGATTAATGGCGCTGGATTGGCTATGGCAACAATGGATATGATTCAGCATTCTGGCGGTGAGCCAGCCAACTTCTTAGATATTGGTGGTGGCGCCTCACCTGAGCGTGTAGCTACTGCAATCGAACTGGTGCTTGCTGATAAAAATGTTGAAGCCCTATTGGTTAACATTTTTGCTGGTATCAACCGTTGCGATTGGGTTGCACAAGGTATTGTTGATCTTCTTAACAAGCGTGACATTGATGTGCCTTTTGTGGTGCGTTTGTCGGGTACGAATGTTGAAGAGGGTCAGAGAATATTACAAGAAAGCGGCAAGGCTGTTATTACAGCTGACACTTTGGCAGACGCAGCCACTAAGGTTGTGAATGCCTGGAAAGAAGCAACAGGAAAATAAGGATCAATTATGAGTATTTTTATTAATGAAAAGACACCGGTTATCGTTCAAGGTATTACTGGTCGTATTGGCACGTTCCATGCTGAAGAGATGATTGAGTATGGCACCAATGTTGTTGGTGGTGTAACACCTGGTAAGGGTGGCACAACCCACTTGGGTAAACCCGTTTTTAATACCGTGGCTGAAGCTGTTGCAGAAACAGGTGCTGAGGCGAGTATCACATTTGTTCCCCCTGCTTATGCTGCAGATGGCATCATGGAAGCGGCTGAAGCTGGCATTAAGTATTGTGTGAATATTACAGACGGTATTCCAACTCAAGATATGATTAGAGTTAAGCGTTATATTAATAGTGCTAAGCCTGAGAATCGTATGGTTTTAACAGGCCCTAACTGCGCTGGTACAATCAGCCCAGGTAAGGCAATGTTGGGAATTATGCCGGGCCATATTTATATGCAAGGCAATGTTGGTTTGATTGGACGTTCGGGTACCTTGGGTTATGAAGCGGCCTCTCAAATGAAAGAGTTGGGTATTGGTGTTAGTACCAGTGTTGGTATTGGTGGTGACCCAATCAATGGTAGCTCGTTTACAGAAATCCTCAAGCATTTTGAGCAGGATGATGAAACCCATGCAGTGATGATTATTGGTGAAATTGGTGGTCCTCAAGAGGCTGAGGCTGCTGAGTACTTCAAGAATCACATGACAAAGCCAATGGCTGCGTATATTGCTGGCTTGACAGCCCCTCCGGGCCGTCGTATGGGCCACGCAGGTGCGATTGTTAACTCAAGTGGCGAAAGTGCTGCTGAAAAAGTAGCTATTTTGGAAGCTGCGGGCATTATGGTTGCGCCGACGCCTTCAGATATGGGTACAACAATGCAGGCTTTGTTAAAAGGTTAGTATTAATCCATAGGAGTTTTCAACTCTGTGGAGTTTGCACTGAAAATACCCCGTTTATTGGGGTATTTTTTTTGCAACTTTGTTATAAGGCGTGTTGTCATATGTATCTGGGATCATATTGCTAGTTGAGCATTTTCAGGGTTTACCTATTTTTCATTTAGCTTTACATGTAGTTGTTCCATTGCTAGTTGCTGTTTTATTTTTTCGTGGGCAGTGGCAGAGCGCGTTTCTGTTTATGTTGGCAACTATATTGGTTGACATTGACCATCTATTGGCCGAGCCGATTTATGACGCTACGCGATGTGGTATTGGCTTTCATCCGCTACACAGTTTTATCGCTATTGTGATTTATTTAGCTTTGTGCTTTCTTCCAAAACTTCGAATCATTGGCATCGGCTTGGTAATTCATATGGCTCTGGATTCGCTCGACTGTCAACTAACTAATGGCATTTGGTTTATATCGTAACAAATATCGTCATTAATGATCAGGTTGAGCCTTCTAATACAACAAATCTTTTATACTTGGCTCGTTGATTAATAGGAGATAAATGATGACTGATTTACTAGACGATTTTTCCATTGTGGTGGATATTAAAGTTGAGTGGGGCGATATGGATGCCCTTCAGCACGTGAATAATATCGAGTATTTCAAATATTTTCAAATAGCCCGAATCGCTTATTTTGAAAAAATAGATTCTGAGAGTATGCTCGGGGAAAAACGGGTTTCATCAATTCTTGCCTCGACTCAATGCAAATATATTTACCCCCTTGATTATCCTGATACGATTTCCGTTGGCGTTAGGGTGGATGCAATGGCTGATCAATATTTCACCATGAAATATGCTGTGGTTAGCCATAAGAACCAAAGATTAGTGACGGTTGGTGATGCTAAAGTCGTCATGTTTGACTATGTTAATAACAAAAAAACTTCAATTCCAGAGGCAATTAGAAAGCTCGTGATTGATCTGGAAAAGGTAGAAGTTGAGACTATCATTTAATTCAATCAATCTATGAGTCGATACCTTGTCATCTACAATCCTATCGCGGGGCGAGGTCGGGTAAAAAAACATTGGCCTGAGGTTGAGAATGCTTTGAAATACTCAGGCGTTGATTTTGATGTTGCAGCGACAGCCAAGCCACTCGAGGCAGTATCTTTTGCCGAAAAAGCTCAAGATAATTATGCAGCTGTTATTGCTGTTGGTGGCGATGGCACGGTTCACGAAGTGGTGAACGGCTTATTGAGAGCATCAAAGGAAGGTGAAACAATCGCAATGGGTGTAATTCCACTCGGCAATGGCGATGACTTTGCCAAGGTCATTCCGCCAGAAACAGCCATTGGTGGCCAAGTTTTTGATTGGCGTGTGGCAGTTGATAAAGTTGCTAAAGGCGAGAGCAAACTGTTTGATGTTGGTCGATTAACTAGTAGCTCGGCAGATGGCGATCCACAGTATTTTATGAATGGCATGGATATTGGTTTTGGCGCGCAAGCGGCACTTAACTTTACAACTATCCCTTCTTTTCTAACCGGTATGGGTGCTTACCTTGCTGCGATAATGAAAACGCTGATTGATTACCGCATTCCTACAGTGAGTATTCAAGTGGATGGTAATCCTTCTTTCGAACAGCCTACAACGATGACTGTCGTTACCAATGGTAGATGTTTTGGCAGTGGCTTTTGGGTTTGCCCAGATGCACAAGTGGACGATGGCTTGCTCAATGTTATGGTGGCAGATGGTATTGGACGCGCACAAATCCTTGGCTTGATACCAAAAATTATGAAAGGCGCGCATGTCAACGAGCCAATTGTAAAAAACTTTCTTGCAAAACGTGTTTTGATTAACTCTACAGAGTCTTTTGCCGTGGAGGCAGATGGTGAGATACCTTTTCCTCCAACAAAAAGTCTCAAGGTAGAAGTATTAGAAAGAAAATTGCGGGTGATTGTTTAGCGGTAAACTGAGGTTCTCACAACCTTGGGTCAGGTACTATGAAAATAGAGCTCGCAACAATTGATGATATTCCCGATCTTTGCACTTTATTAGACTATCTTTTTGCGCAAGAAGCAGAATTTGAACCCGATAGAGCAGCACAAGCCCGTGGTTTAAGCGCTGTTATTAGCGGCTATAATGTTGGTGATATTTTGCTAATGCGCAAATCGGGTGAAGTGATTGCAATGGTCAATCTTTTGTATACCGTATCCACCGCGCTTGGCGAGCG
>CAZZER010000038.1:4692-7917 GCA_964653365.1 uncultured Candidatus Thioglobus sp. | reverse complement strand
TAAAGGCCTTTGGTTATAGCACAGAAACACTACAGTTTATGCTCTTGCCACTGGTTAGTGAATTAAGAGACCCAGTAGGCTCAATGGGCAACGACTCGGCGCTCGCTTGTCTTTCAGACCAGTCTCGTATTATTTACGATTACTTTAAGCAACTATTTGCTCAAGTGACTAATCCAGCAATCGATTCCATTCGTGAAGAGGTTGTAATGTCACTGCGTTGCTCAATTGGCCCTGAAGGTAATCTATTGCAAAATAGAGCAGAAAACGCTCATCGCCTTGTTATTGAGCACCCTATTCTTACGAACGAAGAAGCTGCAGCACTCAAGCACTGTAACCACCGTGGCTGGAAGGCAAAAACAATTGATATCACTTATGATATTAACGGTAATCACAACTTAAACGAAATGCTTGATGACATTTGCCAACAAGGCTCAGATGCCATAAAAGACGGCTTCAGCCTTATCGTCCTGTCTGATAGAAATATCAGCAAAGAGCGTGGCGTTATTAGCTCTCTATTGGCTTCTTCTGCATTGCATAGACACCTTGTTGCCAATTACCAAAGAACCCAAGTTGGTATTATTGTAGAAACTGGGGAAGCTAGAGAGGTACACCATTTCTGTCTGCTTACTGGCTACGGTGCCGATGCCATTAACCCATATCTAGCTTTTGAAGCTTTATGGCAAGCACGCCGTGATAACTTGATTGACTTTGAAAATGATGAATCAGTGATCAAGGCTTACCGCAAAGGTGTCGCCAAAGGTATGCTCAAAGTGATGGCAAAGATGGGTATCTCAACACTTGCCTCATACAAAGGCGCACAAATCTTTGAAGCTGTCGGTCTTGCAGAAGAGGTAATGGAGAAATGCTTCTTTGAAACAGCTAGTCGTATCAGTGGTGTTGGCTTCCAAGTACTACAAGAAGAAGTTGAAAAACTACACACGGCTGCCTACCAGAGTAACACTCTTGAAAGTTCAGGTCAATATCATTGGCGTAGCGGTGGTGAAAAGCATATGTGGGAACCACAAACTATTGCGAGCCTACAAAAGGCCGCTCGCACTAACGACCAAAGCGCTTATTGGGAGTTTGCAGAAAAATCAAATAATGAGGGGACCCGCAACTGCACTCTACGTGGCCTAATGGCCTTCAAACCAAGCAAATCTGTTCCTTTAGATGAAGTGGAAGAGGCCAAAGAGATTGTTAAGCGCTTTGTTACTGGCGCAATGAGTTTTGGTTCAATTTCTGCAGAATCGCATGAGTCACTTGCCATTGCTATGAATCGCATGGGTGGCAAATCAAATACTGGCGAAGGCGGTGAGGATGCTGCGCGCTGGACGCCCGATGATAATGGCGACTCACGTCGCTCTGCTATCAAACAAGTAGCTTCAGGACGTTTTGGTGTAACCATCGACTATCTAAATAATGCTGACGAATTACAAATAAAAGTTTCGCAGGGCGCTAAGCCTGGCGAAGGCGGTGAATTGCCAGGAGGTAAGGTTGATGAAGGTATTGCGAAAATTCGTTGCTCTACCGCTGGTGTTGGCTTGATTAGCCCGCCACCGCACCATGATATTTATTCTATTGAGGACTTGGCACAACTAATTTTTGACCTTAAACGCTCTAACCCAAGTGCCCGCATTAGTGTTAAGCTTGTGTCAGAAGTTGGCGTTGGTACTGTAGCTGCTGGAGTAACCAAAGCTAAATCTGATCATATTGTTATTGCCGGTCACGATGGTGGTACTGGCGCCTCACCACTAACTTCTATCAAGCACGCAGGGTTACCATGGGAATTGGGCGTTGCAGAAACCCATCAGACACTGGTGATGAATAAATTACGTTCTCGCGTTGTTATTCAAACGGATGGTCAATTGAAAACAGGACGTGATGTTGCCATTGCCGCCCTTTTGGGTGCAGAGGAATTTGGCTTCTCAACAGCACCTCTGGTAACGCTTGGTTGTATTATGATGCGTAAATGCCACCTCAATACCTGCCCAGTGGGTATTGCAACGCAAGATGAAAAGCTGCGTAAACAATTTAAAGGAAAACCCGAGCATGTGGTGAACTACTTGTTTATGGTGGCCGAAGACTTGCGCTTAATTATGGCCGAGCTTGGTTTTAAAACACTTAATGAGATGATTGGTCGCGTTGACATGCTGGAGACAGATAAAGCCATAGACCATTGGAAAAAAGACTCGATTGACCTTAGCGCATTACTAATGCCGGCGGAAAAGCCAAGTGAAGATACCGGTACCTATCAAAGTATTTTTCAAGATCACCAGCTTGACCAACAGCTTGATAACGAGCTGATTGCCCAGGCTCAGAATGCCTTGGAAGCATCTACCAAGACACACATTGAATCTCATATTACCAATACCGATAGAACAGTTGGCGCAATGCTGTCCTCACATGTGGTTAAGTATTTGGGTGGCAATACGCTAGCCGATGACTCAATACACGTTAAATTCAAGGGCTCGGCTGGACAGTCCTTTGGCGCTTTCCTTGCACAGGGCATTACCCTTGAAGTTGAGGGAGATGCCAACGACTATGTCGGCAAAGGTCTTTCAGGTGGTCGTGTGATTGTTTATCCGCCCAAAGAATCCAGTTTTATCGCCCATGATGAAATTATTGCTGGCAACGTTTGTGGCTACGGTTCTACCGGGGGTGAAATGTACTTATCGGGTCGTGTGGCAGAGCGCTTCTGTGTCCGCAACTCGGGCCTTGTAGCGGTTGTGGAAGGCGTGGGTGACCATGGTTGTGAATATATGACCGGTGGCCGTGCTGTTATTTTGGGGGAAGTGGGGCGTAATTTTGGTGCAGGCATGAGTGGTGGTATCGCCTATGTTTATGATCCCAATTCAACTCTCCTAGAGCGCTCAAATAAATCAATGATTGACTTTGACCCAATGGATGACTCTTCACAAAAGGAGCTGTTTGAATTGCTAAACAAGCATTCGAACTACACTGGCTCTACCATTGCACAACACATACTAGACAATTGGAATGGCGAATTGGCAAACTTTGTTAAGGTTATGCCCAAGGCTCTAAAAGCAGTTTTAGAGGCGCAAGGCAGACTAAAACAAGCTAGCTAGGTTTATGGCCCAACCTAAATAGGAATGGTGTCGATAATGTCTGCAGCGTTGTCCAAGAAGGTATCGACAGGATCACCCACAACGGGGATTACTGAAATCACCGAGCCCGTAACACGCATTGGTACAGTCACCACCTTTG
>CAZZER010000038.1:0-4592 GCA_964653365.1 uncultured Candidatus Thioglobus sp. | reverse complement strand
GGGATTACTGAAATCACCGAGCCCGTAACACGCATTGGTACAGTCACCACCTTTGTAAGTACACAACCCGAAAGATAAATAGATAGTAATAATAGAGCGATTATTTTTTTCATCTTTTCCTGTCCAAAATTTTAAAATGGTAATGATAAGGGTTTTTCTCGTCTGGTGTGTGTGATTCACAGCTAATTTCTTGCCATTCACTCTCATTGTATTCGGGGAAATACGTATCTCCTGAAAACAACCCTTCAATATGAGTGATATAAAGCCTATCAACTTGGTCCAATACTTGCAGACAGAGATTGGCTCCACCAATCACTAGCACTTCGTCCTCATCCTTAGCTGAGAATAGTGCATCGTCGACACTATTAAAAACCTCACAACCTTCAATAGCCACCTCTTTACTTCTGGTAATGACAATATTGCGACGATTGGGTAGTGGCCTGCCTATTGAGTCAAAGGTTTTTCTGCCCATGACAATCGAGTGGCCTGTGGTGACTTTTTTAAAAAATGCCAAATCAGCAGGAAGGTGCCAAGGCAGGCTGTTATCCTTGCCAATTAGACGATTATCATCCATCGCAACGATAATGGATAAGCGCATAGAGGGTTGTGGTAATGAAGTAAAATATTGGATTATTTTACAATTATTCAACTCACCGTGTCGCTCATTCTTGCCTCCTCTTCACCCTTCAGAAAAGCAGTTTTAGAGCGACTTGATGTCGAGTTTTCTTGTGTTTCACCCGACATCGATGAGTCTCGCCGTCTTGACGAGTCGCCCCATGATTTGGTTTATAGATTATCCGAGGCAAAAGCAAGGGAAGTTGGCAAAACACACCGAGGTTTAATCATCGCCTCCGATCAAGTAGCTACTCTCTCCACAGGCAATGGCAAAGACGATGCTATTCTAACTAAGCCGCACACCCGTGAAAATGCCATTAAGCAATTGCAAATTAGCTCTGGCAATACGGTGACCTTTCTCACCAGCTTGGCACTTCTTAATACCGATACGGGCAACCTACAAAACCATGTTGAAATCTTCAAAGTAATCTTCAGAACACTTACTAAAGAAGAAATAGACAATTATCTTGACAAGGAAGATACCCTTAAATGCGCAGGTAGCTTCAAGTCTGAAGGTCTTGGCGTTGCTCTTTTTGAACGTATGCAGGGTGACGATCCCAATTCGTTGATTGGCTTGCCTACAATCCAGCTTATCAAAATGCTGGCCAAGGAAAATGTTCGCATCTTATGAGGATACTCTATCCTGAGGATTGCAAGGCTTTTGCTTCAGGGTCAACATTTTATTGGGGTTCACTTTACGGTAGTAGTGAAGCTTTAGCGCTGATTGAGTTTTCCCAAACTCAACCTAGACCCATTCTTTATATTGCAAAAGATATTGCGCATTATGAGCAAATTCACAAAGCGCTTAACTTCTACAATGCTGACTTGCCAATTCTGCCTTTTTCCAACTGGGAAGTGCTGGCCTACGACCATTTTTCCCCACATCCAGATATTGTCTCTGCACGACTAAAAACACTCTCGAATTTGGCAAGGCTTAAGCGTGGCATTGTCATTACTACTCTTGAATCCCTTGCTCAGCGCCTTTGCCCAACAGACTATATTGAAAGATACTCCCTGAGCCTGTCTCGTGGCGACCAATTAAGTATTGAGCTATTCATCGAAAAACTCATCAAAATTGGTTATCGGCGCGCAAACCGGGTAATGGAACAAGGAGAGTTTTGCATTAAGGGTGCGCTCATTGATCTATTTCCAATGGGCTCAAAAAAGCCTTATCGGATAGATTTATTTGATAATGAAATAGACTCAATCCGAACTTTTGACACTTCAACTCAAATGTCAATTGAAGTAATTGAGATGATTGAACTCCTGCCAGCCAGAGAGTTTGCAGCTGATGTTAAGAGCATTACCACATTTGAGCAAAACTACCTAAAAGAGTTTGGCCATAATGATGACTTTATCGCCACAGAGGTAAGTGAGGGTCGCTTCCCAGGCGGCATTGAGTTTTACCTGCCGCTTTTTTTTAACAAAACTGCAACACTATTTGACTACCTTAGTGAAACACCGATTGTGGTTTACCAAAACGGCTTGTCAGATTGCGCCTCAGAACTTACTAAATCATTAAAAGAGCGATTTGAGCACGCCAAGCGCTCCCTTGATAGACCACCACTTCCTCTTGACAAGGTTTTTCTTGCTCAGGAGGAATTATTTGCTAGACTTAATAATAATCAACAAGTGCAAACTCAGTCGATCAAGTCCAACAAAGAGTCTGCACTGAATTTCTCGGTGAGCTTATTGCCGCCATTACGAATCGAATCTCAAGGGACAAATCCTCTAAACAAACTTATAACCTTCGTACAAAACTTTAGTGGCAAAGTGTTAATTGTTTGTGAGTCACAGGGCAGACAGTCCGTGCTAAGTGACTTACTCTCTAGCAACCAAATGTCGACAAAGAACTGCGCTGATTGGGGTGAGTTCCTGGACGCTGAATCTAGACTCTGTCTAACTAATGCGAGACTTAGCGAAGGCTTGTTAACAACTGACTTTGCAATCATCACCGAAGACCATTTATTCGGCAAGGATGTGGTCAAACAGCAAAGACGGCGCCGTGCAAAACACAAAGATTTTGATGAAGCAATAAAAAGTTTGGTCGAAATACAAATTGGCGATGCCATTGTTCATGAACACTACGGTGTTGGACGCTACCTTGGACTGGAATCACGCACTTTTGACGAGAATCCACAAGATTTTCTAATGCTGGAATATGCTAACGGCTCTAAACTTATGGTGCCGATTACTGCACTTAACTTGGTTTCGCGCTACTCTGGCGCCAACTTGGATCATGCGCCGTTACACAAACTTGGTACGCAACAATGGACTAAAGCAAAAAAGAAGGCTGCTGAAGCGCTTTACGATGTTGCAGCAGAATTACTCGAAATATATGCTACACGGCAATCATTAACAGGCTTTTCTTATCCCGAACCTGATGACGCTTACAGCTCTTTTGTTGCAAGTTTTGCTTTTGAAGAGACCCCAGATCAAATCAAAACTATGGAGCAGGTACTCGCCGATATGCGCTCCTCACGACCAATGGACCGACTGGTATGCGGCGATGTTGGCTTTGGCAAAACAGAAATTGCTATGCGTGCCGCCTTTCTTGCTGTCGAAGCAGGCAAGCAAGTGGTGGTTTTAGTACCAACAACACTATTATCAAACCAACACCAGCAAACCTTTATCGACCGCTTTGCCAAATATCCAGTGACTATTAAAGCGCTCTCACGCTTCCAAACACCAAAAGAACAAACGCTGATAAAAGAAGGACTTAAACAAGGAAAAGTTGATATTGTTATAGGCACACACAAACTGATTCAGGGCTCAATTAAATATCAAGATTTAGGCCTTATTATTATCGACGAAGAACACCGTTTTGGTGTCAAACAAAAAGAAGCTTTAAAAAAACTTCGTGGTCAAAGCGACATTCTAACAATGACCGCAACACCTATCCCGCGCACCCTAAATATGGCGCTCGGCTCTTTACGAGAACTGTCAATTATTGCCACCCCGCCAGCCAAACGTAGCGCTATTCAGACTTTTGTTGATGAGTGGAACGATGACACTATTAGTGAAGCCTGCTCTCGAGAGTTACATAGGGGTGGGCAAATTTTTGTATTGCACAACGATATTGACTCAATCGATAATATGGCAGAAACACTCAAAAACCTGATGCCAAATATCAAGGTACGAGTCGCCCATGGCCAAATGCCGAGCAAAGAACTCGAGCAAATTATGGCTGATTTTTATCATCAGCGTTTTCAAATATTAGTTTGCACTACTATTATTGAAACCGGTATCGACATCCCATCAGCCAACACCATTATTATCAACAATGCACAAAACTTTGGTCTGGCGCAGCTTCATCAGCTTCGTGGTCGTGTTGGTCGCTCACATCATAAGGCCTACGCTTATTTGATTATCAAGTCACATCAGTCACTCACCAAAGACGCAAAAAAACGTCTTGATGCAATTGCTTCGCTTGAAGAGTTGGGTGCTGGCTTTATGCTGGCGAATCACGACCTTGAAATTCGTGGAGCTGGTGATTTACTTGGTGAAAATCAAAGTGGAAAAATTTCAGAAATTGGCTTCAACCTTTATCACGATCTCTTGCAACGCACTATTCGTGCCATCAAACATGGCAAAAAACTTAATATTGAAGAGACAATCAATGAGCAAATCGAGATTGATATTGGCATTGCTTGTATTATTCCGCAGACCTACCTCGATGACGTGCATGAACGCCTCGTACTATACAAGCGAATAGCAAGTGCAAAGCATGAGGACGAGCTGAAAGACTTGCAAATTGAGATGATCGATAGATTTGGTTTACTGCCAGAGCAAACAAAAAATTTATTTGCCTCAACTGCACTTAGATTTATTTGCGAAAAAATTGGTATCGACAAAATACTCATCTTTGACGACAAAGCTGAAATAACTCTAGGCGCCAATCACACAATCGAGCCATTGAGTATCATCAATCTTATTCAAAAAGAAGCACAAACTTACCAGTTAAAAGGGCAAAACAC
>CAZZER010000037.1:0-8356 GCA_964653365.1 uncultured Candidatus Thioglobus sp. | reverse complement strand
AGCTTATCAAGACCAAACAAACCAAGGCGGAAAGTTTGGTAATCATCGCCCTCATCACATTGTAGAGGAACGCCAGCGGCAATTTGCATGCCTAGGGCGCTGAATTTAGAACCGTTTTGAACTGCCCCATCGTTGGTATAACTTACCACAACACCTGGCGCTTGAAAGCCCTTGGCAGCAACACTATTAATGCCATTGCTCTCAAGAAGTGCTCTCACCTTCTCGCCGAGCTCTTGTTGTTTTGCTTTGGCCTTATCCAGGCCAAATGCTTCAGTCTCAACAATTGTATCTCTAAACTTTTTAATTGCATCAGTTGGCATCGTGGCGTGATAAGCATGACCACCATTCTCGTAAGCTTGCATAATTTGCAGCCACTTTAATAAATCAGCGGCAAAACTGGTGCTTTTTGTTGATGAAATTAAAGTATTGGCACTCTCAGCTAGCATTACCATACCAAACGCCGGAGAAGCACTCCAGCCTTTTTGTGGTGCGCTGATTAAGATATCGACACCTAATGCTTTCATATCTACCCAAATCGTACCAGAGGCAATACAATCCAATACCATCATGCCACCCACCGAGTGTACAGCGTCGGCAAGCGCCTTAACGTAGTCATCCGGCAATATAATGCCTGAAGCAGTTTCTACGTGAGCTGCAAAGACAAAGTCAGGCTTTTCTGCTTTAATCGAAGCCACCACTTCTTCAATCGGCGCTGGTGCAAATGGCGCTTGTGGATTGTCTTCAGCTCGTCTAGCTTTGTGAACAATTTCCTCAGAAGGAATGCCCGCCATCTCAAAAATTTGCGTCCAACGGAAGCTAAACCAACCATTACGAACAACTAGGCATTTTTTATCTGTGGCAAATTGTCTTGCAACAGCTTCCATTGCATAAGTGCCACCACCAGGTACAAGGGCAACTGCCTCAGCGTTGTACACCGATTTGAGTGATTTAGAAATGTCGTTCATCACCCCTTGGAATGATTGCGACATGTGGTTTAATGAGCGATCAGTAAAAACAACTGAATATTCTAATAATCCATCAGGATCTACATCTGATAATAAGCCCGGCATATTCCCCTCCACCAAAAATAAAAACTAAGAGGCACTTGTACAGACTCTTAGCAGAAACCGTAAATGATAAATCTTTAGCGGGCCAAAAAAGAAAATAATGCTAGACCAGATATAGCCACTATATGAGCCATCAAGTTGATCTAGATATACTGCACCTCTAAGATTTCGTAGACAATGTCGCCTTTAGGTGCCTTGACGGTCACCTCATCACCCTCTTCATTACCTAATAGAGCTCTTGCAATCGGCGAATGACAGGATATTTTACCCATCTCAATGTCTGCCTCATCTTCGCCAACGATTTGATAGCTAATTTCACTATCGTCAGACAAATCAAGTAGGCTTATCGTCGTGCCAAACACGCAGCGCCCGTCTTGAGTGAGCTGGGTGACATCAATGAGCTGCATACGAGACAGTTTTGACTCAATTTCTTGAATACGCCCTTCGGCAAAAGCTTGCTCTTCTTTGGCAGCATGATACTCGGCGTTTTCTTTAAGGTCGCCGTGTTCTCTCGCAGTTGCGATATCATTAACAATACGTGGACGCTCAACATCTTTAAGTCTTGCAAGCTCACTCTCTAGCGCCTTAGCACCTGTCACAGTCATTGGGATTGTATCCATTCGTCTTTGCCTATATTAATGCAGAGATTGCAGTGAACGAACTTCAAGCATATCGTTTGACTTAAGGCCATCAATCATAGCGTAGGCTGCAGCGACTGTTGTCGTACATGGCACTTTATGCACCAACGCTTGACAACGAATAATTTCAGCATCTTCGATACTTTGGGTATCGTCAGTCGAGTTGATAATTAAGCCGATTTCGTCGTTCTTAATCATATCGACAATATGCGGAGAACCCTCAGAGACTTTGTTAACCATTGTGCATTCAACCCCAGCATCGTTCAACACTTGTTTGTTTTTTCTGGTTGAGACGATTTCAAAGCCGTTTTGTATTAATTTTTCACCCAAATTCACTAGATGACCTTGATCCAAATTACGCAGGCTAACAAATACTTTGCCGCCTGTAGGCAGAATTTCACCGGCTGCTAAAAATGCTTTATCAAACGCCGCAGGGAAAGTTAAGCCCACACCCATTACCTCACCCGTAGAGCGCATTTCTGGCCCTAGTATTGGGTCAACGCCGAGGAACTTATTAAATGGGAAAACAGACTCTTTTACCGAGTAGTGCGTGGGCACAACTTCTTCGGTAAAGCCTTGCTCCTTAAGGGAAACGCCTGCCATAGCTCTGGCGGCAATGTTGGCCAATGGCGCACCTGTTGCCTTGGAGACAAAAGGCACCGTACGTGAAGCCCTAGGATTAACTTCAATCACATAGATTTCACCATCTTGATAAGCAAGCTGGGTATTCATCAAACCAATAACATTAAGCTCTCTTGCCATTGCAATAACTTGCTTGCGCATTTCATCCAAAACATCTTTTGGTAGTGAATATGGTGGTAGTGAACAGGCCGAATCACCCGAGTGAATGCCTGCTTGCTCGATATGCTCCATAATGCCGCCAACCACGACATCTGTGCCATCGCTGATAACATCTATATCGACTTCAATCGCATGATCCAAAAATGAATCAAGCAACACCGGTGAATCGTTAGACACCTGCACAGCAGTGTGCATATAGCGATCAAGGCTTTCTTTATCAAAAACAATTTGCATAGCGCGCCCACCAAGTACATAGGAGGGCCTAACCACAAGCGGAAAACCAATGGCATCTGCAATAGCCATCGCTTGTTCTTGCGACTTAGCTGTGCCGTTGTGAGGCTGCTTTAAGCCAAGCTTCTGAATCATTTTCTGGAAGCGTTCTCTGTCTTCTGCCAAATCAATCGCATCTGGGCTGGTGCCGATTATTGTAGCACCGCTTTTATCAAGCGCTTCTGCCAATTTAAGAGGCGTCTGCCCGCCGTAATGAACAATAATGCCATCTGGTTTTTCAATATCAATAACTGCTAGAACATCTTCGAGCGTTAAGGGTTCGAAGTAGAGTCGGTCAGAGATATCATAATCAGTCGAAACCGTTTCTGGATTGCAGTTAACCATAATAGTTTCATAGCCACTTTCTCTCAGCGCCATTGAGGCATGAACACAACAATAATCGAACTCAATACCCTGGCCAATGCGGTTAGGGCCGCCACCTAAAATCATAATCTTACTATTCTCAGTTGGGTTGGCTTCACACTCTTGTTGGTAAGTTGAGTAAAGATAAGCCGTTTGCGTATCAAACTCTGCAGCACAACTATCAACCCGCTTAAACACAGGCTTAATATTTAATATTTCCCTTCTTTGACGCACCGCTTCTTCGCTGCAATACATCAAGCTAGACAAACGTTTATCAGAAAAACCCTTACGCTTCATTTGATACATTGTATCTGACTCAATTTCAGCAATAGGCGTGCCAGCAATAGCCATTTCAGACTTAATTAAATCTTCAACTTGTGCCAAAAACCAAGGGTCAATTTTTGAAAGGTCAAATATTTCATCAAAGCTCATACCAATTCTAAAAGCGTCAGCCAAATAGAAAATTCTATCTGCACCAGCTGAAATAAGCTCGCTACGAATTTTGCTGCGCGCATCTTCGGCGCTAAGGTTAACAATTGGATCTAGGCCAGATTTGTCAGTCTCCAGGCCACGTAAGGCTTTTTGCAAAGATTCTTGAAATGTTGAGCCCATAGCCATCACTTCACCAACCGATTTCATTTGGGTGGTCAAACGATCGTCCGCTTTCGGGAATTTTTCAAAAGCAAATCTTGGAATTTTGGTAACAACATAGTCGATACTTGGTTCAAAAGATGCCGGGGTTTTTCCGCCAGTAATATCATTATCAAGCTCATCAAGCGTATAACCAACGGCAAGTTTTGCCGCCACTTTGGCAATTGGGAAGCCCGTTGCTTTTGATGCTAGAGCCGAAGAACGAGATACCCTCGGGTTCATTTCAATAACAGTAAGACGACCATCATCTGGATTAAGGGCAAATTGCACGTTTGAGCCGCCAGTATCAACGCCGATTTCTCTAAGCACGGCAAGAGAGGCGTTACGCATCACTTGGTATTCTTTATCCGTCAGCGTTTGTGCTGGAGCAATAGTGATAGAATCACCCGTGTGAACACCCATTGGATCAAAATTTTCTATAGAGCAGATTATGATGCAGTTGTCTTTATGGTCGCGCACAACCTCCATTTCAAACTCTTTCCAGCCGAGAATAGACTCCTCGACAAGAAGCTCATTAGTTGGTGAAAGGTCTAGGCCGCGTTGACAAATCTCAACAAATTGTTCTTTGTTGTAAGCAATACCACCGCCAGAACCACCCATCGTAAATGATGGACGAATGATCGTGGGATAACCGACCGTTTCTTGAATTTTAAAAGCATCCTCTAAATTATGTGCAACCGCAGACTTAGGCATATCAAGCCCAATTTTCATCATCGCTTGGCGGAATAATTCACGATCCTCTGCTTTATCAATCGCCTCTTTATTAGCGCCAATCATTTCAACACCATGCTTGGCCAAGACACCATGGTAATCAAGGTCTAGAGCACAGTTAAGCGCTGTTTGGCCACCCATCGTTGGCAATAAGGCATCGGGTTTTTCTTTTTCAATGATTTTTTCAACCGTTTTCCACTCAATCGGCTCGATGTATGTCGCATCTGCCATCTTAGGATCGGTCATGATTGTTGCTGGATTGGAATTTACCAAAATAACTCGGTAACCTTCTTCACGAAGAGCTTTACAAGCTTGAGCGCCAGAATAATCAAACTCACAAGCCTGACCAATAACAATAGGGCCAGCGCCGATGATTAAAATACTTTTTATGTCTTGTCTTTTAGGCATAGGTACTCTTATTTGTGCTCTAACATATTGTCAATAAACCGATCAAACAATCCGCTTACATCGTGAGGTCCAGGTGATGCTTCGGGGTGCCCTTGAAAACTAAATGCTGATTTTCCCTTGACTCTAACGCCTTGAATGGTTTGGTCAAATAGCGATCGATGAGTCACTTCTAAATGCTCTGGCATATCAACTTCAGACACCGCAAAACCATGATTTTGCGAGGTAATCATTACTTGCTGAGATTCTATATCTTGCACCGGATGATTGGCACCGTGGTGGCCAAATTTCATTTTTTCTGTTTTCGCGCCACTAGCAAGCGACAACAACTGGTGACCTAGGCAGATACCAAAAATAGGCAGGTCTTTTTCTAGTAATGTTTTAATACTTTCAATTGCATAGTCACAAGGCTCAGGGTCGCCCGGTCCGTTGGATAAAAATACCCCATCAGGCTCGATGGATAAAATATCCTCAACAGGTGTTTGTGCATTAAAAACGGTGAGTTCACAACCACGATCAACAAGCATACGAAGGATGTTTTTCTTAACACCATAGTCGTAGACAGCGACTTTGAACTTGGCGTCTCCAGTGTTAAATTCCGATTTTTCCAAATCGTAACTACCTTGATTAAAAGGATAAGATTTGCTGGTAGAAACCACTTTGGCCAAATCCATATTTTTCAATCCTGCAAAGCCTTGTGCCTTAGAAATAGCGTCATTTTCATCAATATTATCGCCAGCAACAATACAGCCCTTAAGTGCGCCATTAACTCGTAAATGACGGGTTAATGCACGGGTATCAATATCCGAAATAGCAACAATATTATTGCTTGCTAAATATTCATCAAGACTCATTTCGCTACGCCAATTACTAAGCGCAAGTGGTAAGTCGCGAATAATAAGACCAGATGCATAAATAGCGCCCGACTCTTCGTCGGCCTTATTGACACCGGTATTACCGATATGGGGATATGTGAGTGCAACAATCTGCTGCGAATAGGAAGGATCGGTGAGAATTTCTTGGTAGCCGGTCATGGCGGTATTGAAAACCACCTCCCCAACTGTATCACCATTAGAACCAATTGATTGGCCCAAAAAAAGTTGACCATCTTCTAGTGCTAATAAGGCGGGTTGAGGCAAAATAAATCTCCTAAGAAAATCACACACAAAACTTCGCAAATTTTACCATCGATGGTTTTTTATTTAAGATCAATTTTGCAATCTAATGCTATAATTATGACACTAATCTTCAAATATAATTATCGTGAATTTACTCGTTAACGGAGAGCAACTAGAGCTGCCTGAAAAAGCCAATATTCAAGACTTAATTGAACATTTGGGTTGTCAAAATCAAAGAATAGCGCTCGAGGTTAACGAAGCCATCATCCCTAAATCAAAACATCAAGAGTTTCAATTAAGCAATAGCGACAAAGTTGAGATCATTAATGCCGTAGGTGGTGGCTAATATCTGGCCAAGCAACACCGCTTAAGGAAAGCCGGGCTTTCCTCAAAACCCAACATTAAACCATCCAGTCTTGTAATATTTCATTACTAGAAAATGGCTTGATGCTAAATTGTTGCTGAACGCCAGAATCTAGACGCACCTCAATGTCTACACGCTCTTCATCTCGACCTTGAGAATACCTTGCCAGAATTCTTGCAGCAATATTTAAATCTTGTTGATTGGGGCTGCCGTCAATAAGTGCCAAGGGACCATTACAACTGGTTGGGTAAAGATTGGCGTATTGATTGCGATAGCCTTCCATAAATTTAACCTCACCCTCTTCACGCGCAACAATCAATTTAAATCGATTGTTTGGGCGAATATGCCTTCCAACTTTAAGCATCATTAAGTCATCCAGTTGATATTCGCGAGAGCCCCTAGCTTCCCACATATCAACCAGTTTGTCGGAATATTGTTTGTCGGTAAGAAAGCAGCAACCGCCTGCGGGTGTTGCATAATCATCAAAGCCATATTCTTTGGCCAAAGCCATTTGTGGTTTGCGATTACGCCCAGAAAAACCTAAGAGTTGCTCTCTATCTACCCAGCCCTCCAGCTCTGGCTTGGTTGGGGGTAAGTGTTGTGCACATAAGGGGCGCAACAATAAATCATCGGCACCAGATTCAGCTTGCACGATTGGCATGGTTTCTTTGCGCTGTGACATCGGTCTTTGACCCATCACTTCACCAGTAATGATAAAATCAAAATCATTCTCAAGCATCCACTGTTTGGCTTTTTTCACCATAAAGCCTTTGCAATCCAAGCAAGGGTTCATGTTTTTACCGTAACCGTGTTTAGGGTTTAAAAGCACATCGCGATATTCTTCAATCACATCAATAATATGTAATTTAATGCCGAGTTGCTCGGCAACCCAAAGTGCGTTGTTGCGTTTTGGTTTGTCTTTTTTCTGCTTGCGAATCGCATGCGTATGGCCTTCGACACAAAAACCAGTGAAAAAGTTGATCCCCTCGACATGAATACCCTGATCGATCATCAACTTAGTACTAAGTAGTGAATCCAAGCCTCCTGAAATCAGAGAGACCGCTTTAATAGGTTTTGTAGTTGTGTTTGCCATAATTAAATCTTAGTGGTTACTTTTCCTGATGCCAGAGACTCGACACCATTCATCTTTTTGCTGGACTTCTAATTGCGAGAAATCTGCCTTATAGGCTTCTAATATCATCTCCAACTGCTCTTCCAATATACCTGAAAGTACAATTCTACCGCCAGATTTAACAAGCCCTGCAAACATTGATGCCAGCTCTACTAATGGATTAGCAAGTATATTGGCAATCAATAAATCACACGCTTCAAGTGGTGTGTTATCGTCCGTATGTAGGATGCTTATTACCTCATCGCAGTGGTTATTGCTAACATTGTCTTTTGTTGCCAGCACTGCTTGCGGGTCATTATCAATAGCGACAACCTTTAATGCGCCTAATTTTGCAGCCGCAATAGCCAAAATACCCGTGCCCGAACCATAGTCAATAGCACTCAGACCTTCTGGTGGATTCTCATCCAAATATTGCAGGCAAAGGTCAGTTGTTTGATGAGTGCCAGTGCCAAAAGCAAGGCCCGGGTCCATATCAATAACAACAGCGTTGTCAGGTAATTTGATCGATTCTTCCCACGATGGACAAATCCAGATACGTTCACCAAATTGCATAGTGTGAAAATCCTTTTTACATTCATCTTCCCAGACACGGTTGGTCAGCACTTCAAAACTCAAAACCTTAGTGTCACATAGCTCTAAAAGAGTATTTTCAATATACCCTTGATCGGCACTACTACCAAACAAAGCATTGATTGTGACATTCTGCCACAAAGGCGTTTCACCAACAGGCGGCTCATAAATAGCATCGTCATGCGTATCCAAGTAGGTAATCGATACCGAGTCCAAGCCCATCAAAACCTCAGAAACCAAATCCGCATTCGCCTTGTCTGTTTGTA
>CAZZER010000036.1:0-10251 GCA_964653365.1 uncultured Candidatus Thioglobus sp. | reverse complement strand
GCGCAATGGCTGCACAACAACTTGCGGATGAACAAGCTGTTCTAGATGAAATTGCAGCGTTTGAAGCGGAGCTTGAGAAACAACGATTAGCGGATAACTTAGCTGCCTATCAGGCCAAGATTGATGCAGAGCGAGCCTTAGCCGCTAAAAACCTTGCAGAATTTAATGCAAGAAAAGCTGCTGAACAAGCTGCTCTAGATGAAATTGCAGCGTTTGAAGCGGAGCTTGAGAAACAACGATTAGCGGATAACTTAGCTGCCTATCAGGCCAAGATTGATGCAGAGCGAGCCTTAGCCGCTAAAAACCTTGCAGAATTTAATGCAAGAAAAGCTGCTGAACAAGCTGCTCTAGATGAAATTGCTGCGTTTGAAGCAGAGCTTGCTGACCAAGCAGTTCTAGACAAGATTGCAGCATTTGAGGCAGAACTTGCTAAACAACAGTTAGCTGATGAGCTTGCTGCTTACCAAGCCAAACTGAAGGAGAAGCGCGCTAAAGCCGCGGCCAAGGTTGCAGCAGAGCAGGCTATTCTAGATGAGATTGCTGAATTTGAAGCACAACTTGCAGCAGAAGCGGCCTTAGAAAAGGAGTTGGCTGATTTTGAGGCTGAACTTGCTGCTTCACTTGAGCTAGATAAACAACGCGCTGCAGAGTTAGCAGCTAAACTAGCGGCAGAGAAAGCTGCTTTTGAAGCTTATCATTCTTGCAAAGCTAGACTGAATCTGTCTGATGCTAATATTGCTAAATTTAAGGCAGCTATTGCTGCGGGTAATTTGTACAATGTAGGTCCGCAAGTATCAGCTGGTACGGACTTTTCACCAAACAGATGGGATTCGTTCTTTGTATGTAAAGAGCCAAGTTAACCATCAAGGTAAAAACTAAAAAAGCCCGCTTTCGCGGGCTTTTTTAATTCATTCAATAATTCTATATTTCCAGCAATGAATTCTCTTTGTCGGTTAATGCTTTTTCGATTTCACCAATATGCAAATCAGTAATTTTTTGAATATTGTCTTCTGCCCTATGCGACTCATCTTCTGAAATTTCTTTTTCTTTAAGAAGATCACGGTAGTCAGAAATAGCATCTCTGCGTATATTTCGAATCGCAATTCTCGCGTGTTCAGCCTCTTCCCGAACAACACGCACTAACTCCTTTCGGCGTTCTTCCGTTAAAGGTGGCAGAGGGATTCGCATTACTAAACCTTGAGTAGTTGGGTTAAGGCCAAGGTCTGAAGTCAAAATAGCTTTTTCGATTGGCGCGACCATGTCTTTTTCCCAAGGTGAAATCTTAAGTGTTCTTGAGTCCTCTGCACTGATATTAGATACTTGGGAAATTGGAACCATAGAACCATAGTACTCTACTTGAATTTGCTCTAATAGCGAAGGGTGGGCGCGACCAGCGCGAATTTTACTAAAATTATCCTCTAAAGAGGCAAAAGACTTTTTCATGCGGTCATCTGCATCATTATGAATTTCATTAATCATTATTAATCTCCATTTTGACTCACGGTGGTTCCTACCGATTGCCCATTTAAAATTCTAGAAAGCGTGTCAGGGTCATCCAGCATACTGAAAACGCAAATATTGATATTGTGCTCCCGGCAAAGTGCAAATGCCGCAGTATCCATAACCGCAAGGTTTTTTTCGATGGCTTCATTAAAACTTAGTTTGTCGAATTTTACAGCACTAGCATTTTTAACTGGATCAGAGCTGTATATGCCATCAACCTTGGTGGCTTTAAAAACCACATCAGCTTCAATTTCAATAGCCCTTAGTGCAGCGCCTGTGTCGGTAGTAAAGCAAGGACTACCTGTGCCTGCTGAAAAAATAACAATTTGACCAGCAGACAAAGCCTTTTTGGCTTTTTTGTAGTCAACTGGGTCGCAAACACCGCCGCCGATCGGAAATCCTGACATCACTGTCGCAGGTATTTTATGTCTTTCAAAAGCATCGGCGATTGCCAAGGCATTCATCACCGTTGCCAACATTCCTATGTGGTCTCCAGTAACGCGGTTCATGCCAGCCTGCGCAAGCCCTGCGCCACGGAAGATGTTTCCACCACCCACTACTAAAGCAACCTCAACCTTAAGCTCAAGAGCTGAACGAACAATTGATACAACTGAATCTAGGGTTGTGGGATCGATGTTATAAGTGTCGCTCGCTAATGCTTCACCGCTAAGCTTCAGTAAAATTCGACTATAGGCAGCCATTAAATCAATGAATTCGTTACAAAATAGTGATTTTACACAAGGCCTAAGTATAATGAACCCTTTGTCCCTGATTAAATTAGCTTGTTATTATGGATATGATTAACATCCGTGGCGCCAAGGTTCACAATTTAAAGAACGTTGATGTCTCTCTTCCCAGAAACAAGCTGGTGGTTATTACCGGTTTGTCTGGTTCAGGCAAGTCATCATTGGCGTTTGATACTATTTATGCTGAGGGTCAGAGGCGCTATGTTGAATCTTTGTCAGCCTATGCAAGGCAGTTTCTCTCTTTAATGGAGAAGCCAGATGTTGACCATATAGAGGGATTGTCCCCGGCTATCTCAATAGAGCAAAAAGCAACTTCGCACAACCCTAGATCTACTGTAGGCACTATTACTGAAATATACGATTACCTGAGATTGTTGTATGCTAGAGTAGGTAAACCAAGGTGCCCAGAGCATCAGACACCTCTTCAATCGCAAACCATATCGCAAATGGTTGATAGCATCCTTGAACTGCCCGAAGGCGAAAAAATTCTTATTCTTGCACCCATTGTGCAAAACCGCAAAGGTAGCCATAAAAAACTATTAGAAGAATTATCTCATCAGGGATTTCTTCGAGCTCGAGTAGATGGAGAGATTTTTTATCTTGAAGAGCTTGAAGACTTAGATGGCAAAAAATTCCACAACATAGAAATTGTAGTTGATCGATTAAAGGTTAGAGATGATATTTCATCAAGGCTATCTGAATCCCTAGAAACGTCAATCAATCTGAGCTCTGGTATTGTTAAAGTTGGCCCAATGGAGAGTCATGCTGAATGGCAAGAAATGACTTTTTCTGCTCAGTTTGCATGTACGCATTGTGGCTATTCGTTAAATGAACTAGAGCCTAGGCTTTTTTCCTTTAATAACCCAGTTGGTGCTTGCGAAACTTGTGCTGGTCTTGGTGTTAAAGAAGTTTTTGACGAAGATAAAGTCGTGGCCAACCCAGAACTCAGTCTTGAGGATGGGGCGATTTATGGTTGGAGCAAACACAATGCATATTTTTATCAAATGCTGTGCGTTGTTGGGTGGCACTATGGTTTTGAAATAGATACCCCTTTTAACCAATTATCGTCAGAACATCAGAAAATTGTATTGCATGGGAGTAACGGCGAAGAAATTGATTTTTCTAAAATAAAAGGCAGAAAGGGCTGGTCTAGTAGAAAAAAGCCATTTGAGGGTGTTATTCCTAGAATGATTCGTCGATATGAAGAAAGTGATATTCGCTCCGTCAGAGAGGAATTGTCTAGATATGTTGTTAGCAAGCCATGCTCAACTTGTCATGGTGAGCGACTGAATGAGGCTGCCAGAAATGTTTTTATTAGAGATAGAAACTTACCGAGTATTACCAAATTGTCAATCGGCAATGCATTCGAATTTTTTGAGTCACTTGAGCTAGAAGGGAAGCGTGGCGAGATTGCAAGTAAAATTCTAAAAGAAATTGTTCAGCGCCTGCACTTTTTAATAAATGTAGGCCTGGATTACTTGTCTTTAGAGCGTAAGGCTAATACTTTGTCAGGCGGTGAAGCTCAAAGAATTCGATTGGCTTCACAAATTGGCGCTGGATTGATGGGCGTTTTGTATGTGTTGGATGAGCCATCGATTGGACTTCATCAGCGAGATAATCAAAAGTTACTTAACACTCTGATTTATTTGAGAGATTTGGGAAATACTGTGATTGTTGTTGAACACGATGAGGATGCAATTAAGCAAGCTGATTACGTGATTGACATCGGTCCAGGAGCGGGCGTTCATGGCGGTGAAATCATTGCTTGTGGTTCACCTAAGGAAGTTATTGCAAACGAGAATTCATTGACGGGCGGCTATCTAAGTGGTCGTCGAACAATTCAATCGCCAAAAAAGCGAAAAACAACAGATCATTGGTTGCGCATTTTTGGTGCAAAAGGCAACAATTTAAAAGGTGTGAATTTGGAAATTCCAGTTGGTGTATTAACTTGCGTTACTGGCGTTTCAGGCTCGGGAAAATCCACTTTAATAAATAACACACTGTACCTTCTTGCCTCGCAAATCCTCAACAGAGCCCAAGTAGAAATCTCACCGTATGACAAAATTGAGGGTATGGCGCTTTTTGATAAAGTGGTTAATATTGATCAAAGTCCTATTGGTAGGACGCCTAGATCTAACCCCGCAACTTATACCGGTGTATTTACGCTAATTAGAGATTTGTTTTGTCAAACTTTGGAATCGCGTTCAAGGGGTTATAAGTCAGGTCGTTTTAGTTTTAATGTCCAGGGTGGACGCTGTGAGGCTTGCAAAGGAGACGGGTTGATTAAGGTTGAAATGCATTTTTTGCCCGACATTTATGTGTCATGTGATGTTTGCTCTGGCCATCGATACAATCGAGAAACATTAGAAATCACTTATAAGGGCAAAAGTATTGCGCAGGTATTAGAGATGACTGTCGAGGATGCGCTGGATTTTTTCCATGCCATACCAAAAATTACTCAAAAACTTCAAACCCTAGTCGATGTTGGTTTAACTTACATTACCTTGGGTCAAAATGCAATTACCTTATCTGGCGGTGAAGCACAACGAGTGAAATTGTCCAAAGAATTGTCGAAGACAGATACTGGACAAACACTCTACATTTTGGATGAGCCAACTACGGGCCTACATTTTCATGATATCAATCAATTGCTCAATGTGATTATGCGTCTTAGGGATAGAAATAATACTATTGTGATTATTGAGCACAATTTAGATGTAATAAAGGCAGCAGATTGGGTGGTGGACCTAGGGCCAGAAGGAGGGGATAAAGGGGGTGAGATTGTTGCCTGTGGCACCCCTGAAGATATTGTTAACTCCAAGAAGTCTTTTACGGGTCAATATTTAAAACAACACCTTTAGAGGGCTTGCTCGTAGTCAGAAAGCATCAGCTTAAAATGGCTGCCATTTATTTTACTGATACGTACTGGAAGATAGTTATATTCCTCTGACAGGTTAAGAGTTAAGCTCATTTCTGGACACAATACTTTTATTGTTTCTAGTTCTTTACCATTAACTTTAACAGTCTCGGTGCCGTCGATAATAAACTTTTGAGTTTTGATGCCTTCTTCGTTAGCTACTTGGTAAACCAGAGACTCTACGTTTGGATATTTATTAATATGGTAAGAAAGGGCAAGGTAAACGCTCAGTTCATCAACGATTGAGCCGGGCCTAACTTTCCAGGTTTTTTCGTTATTAAATGTTGCGTAATTCTGTGCTGAAAAGATATTAATCTCAAAGTCATTTTCGACCTCGCCATCTTTAAGCTCAAATTGGCGGTAGTAACTACCAACCAGATCATCATTTGATAACAAACCCACACTTTTTTCTGAACGTTTGTAATCGAATAAAGTTTTCCAAAGGGATGCTGTAGACGCTTCACTGGTATACTTAAATTCGGTTTGATCCACCTCTAATCCAAATTCTACATTACCTATTTTTAGACTGCCAATGCCAGAAGAGGCATACAAATCATAACTCGCTTTGTAAGGGCTAAGCGCTTGAGATTGAAATGCAATAAATAAGCTTAGTGCGAGAATTAGGTTTTTTTTCATATAATTTGATCGTCTAATGTGGCCGTTGTATCGTTCACTTGTTTGAGTCGACCTTGAGTAAACCAATGAATTGCTTTAGGATACAGAATATGCTCTTGCTTTAAAACTCTAGATCCAAGAGTTTTTGCATCCTCCTCTGCTTGGATTGTAACCTCTTGTTGACAAACAACAGGCCCACCATCCAATGTTTTGGTTACAAAATGTACACTTGCACCATGGGTTGTTTCCCCCGCATCAATTGCCCTCTGGTGTGTATTAAGCCCAGGGTATTTTGGTAGAAGTGAAGGATGAATATTGAGAATTTTCCCTTGATATTTTTCAATAAATTGAGAACTCAAAACCCTCATAAATCCAGCTAGAATAATAACTTCTGGTTGATATACGTCAATTAACTTGATCAGTGCAAAATCATAATCCTCTCTTGAATTATAAAGTTCGTGGTCAAGGCTACAGTTTGGAATGTTGGCTTCGCTAGCGCGTTGCAGGCCGTAAGCATCAGATTTGCTGCTAATAACGCATTTTACAGAAAGGCTAATCTCGTCAGCGGTATCAATTATTGATTGTAAATTAGAGCCACTACCGGAAATAAGGACAACGCCATTCATCACATTAAATAATCACTTGTTCGCCTGATGACTCGACCACTGTGCCGATTAGCCAGGCGCTCTCCCCTAACTCATTAAGCGTTTTGATAGCGGTTTCACTTTCTTTTTGTGGAAGAACCACAACCATGCCAACACCGCAATTTAGTACTCGATACATTTCGCTCGATTCGATGTTGCCCTGACTTTGAAGCCACTGAAATATTTCTGGCATTTGCCAAGAGTTTTTATCAAGTTTTGCGCCAAGGTGCTCGGGTAAAACTCTGGGTATGTTTTCCAGTAAGCCACCACCTGTTATATGGGAGATAGCATTAACCGTGTGCTTTTCAATCAGTGAAAGTATAGATTTAACATAGATCTTAGTTGGTTCGATTAATGCATTAAGTTGTGCTTCGCTGGGCTGCGATTTTTCTAAAACTTTGCGTATTAGAGAGTAACCATTGGAGTGCGGGCCAGAGGATGCTAGAGCAATGATGTGGTCACCCTGTGAAACTTTAGAGCCATCGATAATAGCGCTTTTTTCAGCAATACCTACACAAAATCCAGCCAAATCATATTCTTCGCCTTGGTACATGCCCGGCATTTCGGCTGTTTCACCGCCAATTAGGGCACAGCCAGACTGAATACAACCTTCGCCAATACCGGAAATGACCGAGGTAGCAATATCAGTATTGAGAGAGCCCGTTGCATAATAATCAAGAAAGAACAAGGGTTCGGCACCTTGCACAATCAAGTCATTCACACACATAGCTACTAGATCTATGCCAATGGTGTTATGCCTATTGAGCATTTCTGCTACTTTTAGTTTTGTGCCAACACCATCAGTGCCAGAAATTAATACAGGATTTTTGTACTTTTCGAGCGGGATTTCAAACATCGCGCCAAAACCACCAAGTCCAGCAAGAACCCCGGGACGCATGGTGGATTTTGCGATCGGTTTGATTTGTTCAATGAGAGCATTACCTTTGGTGATATCGACACCAGCGTCTTTGTAAGTCAATGATGACATCTTGGTTTTTCCGTATAATTGTTGACACGTGATAAACGATTAGAAATTAACATATTTATGGGTTTTTCAATGCTTCCTAATGCGCTCTCAGTATTGCGCATTATTTTAACAGTTCCGGTTGTTATAGCGTTATTAAAAGAGCAATATTTTTTGGTCATGGTGCTGTTTTTTTCTGCCGGATTAACCGATGCTCTTGATGGATGGTTTGCCAAGCAGTTTTCATTGCAATCAAGGCTTGGTTCAATCCTTGACCCTATGGCAGATAAAATTTTGCTAACTTGCACTTTTATAACGTTGTTTTGGGTTGGAATACTGCCATTTTGGTTGCTACTACTAATCTTTCTTAGAGATCTGATCATTGTGGCGGCAACGGTGGGTTATTTCTTGGGACAGGATTCTGATGAAAATGATCGTTTGCATCCAACATGGATCAGTAAGTTGAATACTGTTTTACAGATTGCACTTGTCTTATTTTTGGTCTTGGGACAGATTCAAATTGCTTTGATCGATTGGTTTGAGATGGCATTTATTGTTGTCGCCACCTCAACTGCACTAAGCGGTGCTGATTATATGTGGCTATGGGTGCGTCAATTTGTTCTGCAAGAAGCAAAGAAATGAATCAGTTAGGATTGCCAATTGCTTTAAATGTTCAAATGTCTATTTCGAATTTTGTCGCCAATGAACAATTAAAAAGTCAAATTGAGAGTCTTTTTAACAATGAGAAAGCTGCTGAGATATATGTGCACGGTGGTTCTGGTAGTGGCAAAACACATCTACTGCAGGCTGTGGTTTTCAGCGCTATGGAAAAAAACCATACAGCAGTTTTTATTGACGGTGAAAAAGAGATTCCCGATTATTTGCTTGAGATAATCCCTGAATTGAATTATTTGAGCATTGACAATATTCATGCAGTTGAGAATGCACAACAACATATGTTGTTTGATATCTATAACCAAGCGAAACAAGCAGGTGTTAAGATAATTGTTAGTGGTTTATTGCAACCATATAAACTTCCCCTGATGAAAGATATAAAAACCCGGCTAAACTTAGCCACGGTATTCCAACTTGAGTCACTAGACGACAAGCAAACCAAGGCAGTTCTCAATCAACAAATGGGTGAGCGCAATATGAGCGTTGATGAAAAAGTTTTCGCTTTTTTGTTTAAGCACTATTCTAGAGACATCAAGGAGTTACTCAAGGCTATCGATCGACTAGACGAGGCCTCATTGCAAACTAAGCAGGGAATAAGCATTCCCTTGGTAAAGAAAATACTTGGTTTATAAGGTTTTTTAAAATCTTGTCTAATTGAGGGTACTATAATAAAGTTTTTATAAGGCTGGCCGTATGGACTATCTTCCAATTTTTTTCAAAGCCTCTAAAAAACAATGCTTGGTCGTTGGTGGTGGTGATATTGCCCTTCGCAAGGTTAATTTATTGATAAATTCTGGTGCAATAGTGGAATGTATTGCACCAGAATTTTGCCAAGCGTTGCTTGAGCGCTCTGAAGAAAGCGCTTCTTTGAGCTTAACTCATCGAGCATTTGAGTCAATGGATGTGAATAACCAGGCGTTGGTGGTTTCAGCAACCGATGATAAAGATCTCAATGCAATCGTTTCTCGATTGGCTTCCGCTAAGAATATACCGGTTAATGTGGTAGATTCGCCTGATATTTCAAGCTTTATCATGCCCTCAATTGTTGATAGATCACCATTATTGATTGCCATTTCATCGGGGGGAAGAGCGCCAGTATTAGCAAGAATTATTAGAGCTAAGCTAGAAACAACCATTCCAAGTGCTTATGGAAAACTTGCTCAAATTGCGGGGGAATATAGGCAAAAAGTCAAAAACAAATTTAGCAATATTAAAGATAGGCGTGCTTTTTGGGAGTCTGTCCTATCTGGCGTTGTTGCTGAAAAAATAATGACTGGCAGAGTGCAATCTGCCAAAAAAGATATAGAGCAGCAATTGGAAAACGCCACGGCACAACAGGTGGGTGAGGTGTACCTGGTTGGTGCTGGACCTGGTGACCCTGATTTGCTAACTTTTAAAGCGCTTAGATTAATGCAACAAGCTGATGTCGTGCTCTATGACCGCCTAGTTTCAGAGGCGGTTATGGCGCTTGTTAGGCGTGATGCTGAGTTAGTATATGTTGGCAAGAAAGCAGGTGGCGAATCCTCTAGGCAAAGTGATATCAATGAACAATTGGTGCAATTGGCAAACTCTGGAAAACGAATTTGTCGTTTAAAGGGCGGTGACCCGTTTATCTTTGGTCGTGGTGGAGAGGAGATTGAGACTTTATCAGAAAATGGCATTCCTTTTCAAGTAGTGCCGGGCATAACTGCCGCTTCCGGTTGTTCGACTTATTCTGGCATTCCATTGACACACAGAGATTATTCACAATCTTGCCGATTCGTTACTGCTCATTTAAAAGGTGGCAAATGTGATTTACCCTGGGATGAGTTTGTTGCCGACCAGCAAACCATTGTTTTTTATATGGCTCTCAGTGGTGCACAGAACTTATCTGAACAGCTCATTAAACATGGAATGAGAGAAAGTATGCCGATTGCATTAATTGAGAAAGGCACAACGCCAGAACAGAATATTTACATTTCGACACTGGTTGAAATGCCTCAATTAATCAAAACTGAAAAGGTTGGGGCGCCCAGCTTATTAATTGTGGGTGAGGTTGTTAAATTGCACGAAAAACTCAATTGGATGAGTGCATAGTTATTTCCTTTTATTGGAAAAAACTTAAATTTTTTTGGGTATAATTTGCATTCTTCGCGGGAGTGGTGGAATTGGTAGACACGCTGGATTTAGGTTCCAGTGTCGCAAGAC
>CAZZER010000035.1:0-11455 GCA_964653365.1 uncultured Candidatus Thioglobus sp. | reverse complement strand
TGGTCGGGACGACAGGATTTGAACCTGTGACCACCACACCCCCAGTGTGGTACGCTACCAGACTGCGCTACGCCCCGAATAGGCGAAATTTTACTTAGCGATTGCCAAGTCATAATAGATTTTTTTATTTATTTATAATTCGTGTGAGAGAGATAAAATGTTTAAATCTTTGCTACTGCTCCAGCATATCAATGCTGTATTAGTTGCACACTGGACATTGGCTGTCTTTCGTGATTTTCACTTTTCTAAAATTCAAATCTAGTGCGTCGACAAGCATCAGCTCTCCACTTAATTGCTCCCCAAGATTAAGCAGCACCTTCACTGCTTGCAAGGCTTGCATTGTGCCAAGCATACCTGCAACGGGTGCCAAAACACCGTTCTCTACACAATTATCTCTACCTTCGCCGGCCTCTGGATACAGGCATTGGTAGCAAGGCTGATCGGCCTCAAAACCTTTAAAAACAGATAATTGACCCTCGAGGCGAATGACGGCAGCCGAGACCAATGGCGTACTACCCTCAACACAGGCTTTATTAATAGCAAATCGAGATTTGAAATTATCGGTACCATCTAAAACAACATCAGCCTCAGCAATTAATGATGGTAAATTATCCTCATCAAGTTTGCTCACCGTAGTTATTTTGATATTTGGATTGAGCGCTATTAGCGTTTCTTTGGCGGACTCTATCTTGTCTTTACCAAGGTCATTTGTGCTATGAATAATTTGCCTTTGAAGATTGGACAACTCTACCTGATCAAAATCCGCAATGATCAAGTGCCCAACACCCGCTGCGGCCAAATAAAGAGCACTTGGTGAACCAAGCCCGCCCAATCCTATAATAAGGGTGGTTGAATCAATGAGCTGTTGTTGGCCATCAATGTCAACTTGAGGCAGCATGATTTGGCGAGAATATCGTAATAGCTCTTCGTCTGTCATTTGCAAATAATTCTATGTAAAGTATTTTTGTATTTTGGGCAAAATCACCAAGCGACAATAAGGCTGACTAAGGTTGTCATTATAGTAATTTTGATGGTAGTCTTCCGCGGGATAAAAAACATCCAATGGGCTGATTTCAGTCACAGCGCCTGGAATTGCACCTACGATGGCATGCGCTGCTTGTTGTTGGTCATCATCAGTATAAAAAACAGCCGAGCGATATTGAACCCCAACATCACCGCCTTGTTGATTTAGGCTTGTTGGATCGTGTACTTCAACAAACACCTCTAAGAGCTCGGTATAACTAATCAACGCCTCATCAAAGTGAATCTTTAAGACTTCTGCGTGGCCAGTTTGTCCACTGCATATTTCTTCGTAAGTAGGGTTTGTTGTGTTGCCATTACAATAGCCACTGGTGAGGCTATCAACGCCATTAATGCGCTGAAAAATAGCCTCGATGCACCAAAAACATCCACCGGCAAAATAAGCAGTTTGCATATATGATATCTCTAAAAAATCTGCTATAGTATATCTGATGATTGCCAACGAAGTGATTAATGCGCTGAAATCTTGCGCAACAGACGAACGCCGTAAAACCAATGAATGGTTCTTTAAAACTGACAAAGGTCAATATGGCTATGGCGATAAATTTATTGGCGTTACAATGCCAAATCTTCGTAAAATCGCCAAGCGATATTTCAAATCCATTTCTTTTAATGAAATAAAAAAGCTACTGAAATCCCCGATTCATGAAGTGCGCCACTGCGGCTTGATTATTTTGGTTTATCAGTATCCAAAAGGCAATCAGAGCAAAATTTATGAATTTTATTCGGCCAATTTTACTGCCATTAATAATTGGGATCTGGTGGATACCAGTGCCCCCAATATCGTCGGCAACTACCTTCTTGACAAAGTTGATGGCACAGATATTTTGCAGAATTATGCTTATTCTAAAAACCTTTGGATTCGTCGAATTAGCATTGTTTCTACTTTTGCTTTTATCAAAAACAATCAATTTGAAGCCACCCTGCAAATAGCAAAGTCACTGCTTGGGGATAAACAAGATTTAATCCACAAAGCGACGGGCTGGATGTTAAGAGAGACATACAAGCATGATGCACAACTTATCAAAGACTTTTTAAAACAGAACTACGCACAACTCCCAAGAACTACTTTAAGATATGCCATAGAGAGAATGGACAAGCAAGAAAGACTGCATTACCTCAAAGGAACTTTCGATGTATCGAATTAGTTTTTATGTGCCTAACAATGATGGTGAAAAGGTAAAACTAGCAATGTTTGCGGCAGGCGCTGGCAAGGTGGGTCACTACTCGCATTGTGCTTGGCAAACTGAGGGTACAGGGCAATTTATGCCAAATGAGCTTGCAAAGCCGGCTATCGGCTCGCAAGACCAACTTGAGATTTTGTCAGAACTTAAAATTGAAATGGTATGCAGCGACACACACATTGAGCAAACCATTAAAGCACTGAAAGATTCCCACCCTTATGAAGAAGTACCTTACTCTGTAATCAAGCTGGAGGATAAATGAGCGAAATCACAACAAATAAAAGCGAAGACGGCTTTATTCTTACCCTGTTAGGCATATCAACCATAGCCCTTATTTGGCTGTTCACGCCTTTTTTGCCAGCACTATTTTTATCTTTGCTAATCAGCATCACCAGTTACAGTATTTTTACGAGTCTTGCCGAAAAAAGCAACAAGTGCAGAGCCTCCTTAATAATGACACTGGGTGTCACTGTTTTACTTATTCTTCCCTTGAGCTATTTGATGCTTGTTGGCGGTATCGAGATAAGCAGTATGATTCGCACACTTCAAGAAAATTATCAACTCAGTGAAGTAGAAAGATTAATCGATGAAACCATCATTGGTTTGTCGCTACCAGAAACCATGAGAGAGCTTATTGATAGTGCACTTAAAAACAACCTCGAAAGTATTATTGCCACATCCAAAAACTTTGCTGTTGCCATATTAAAAAGTATTGTCGCCCTTTCTAGTCAATTTGTATTTTTTGTTATTTTGACGATTTTCTCTCTTTATTATTTCTATATTGATGGCGCCTCGTTGGTTACTAAAATTAAAACCTTGTCACCAATGAACGACCAACTTGATAACATTTTATTGAAACAATTCTCTGGTCTTTCTGTAACCCTGGTGGGCAGTGTACTTGTTGTCTCTGTCATTCAAGGCTTAGTATTTGCAATCGGCGTTAGTCTGGTTGACATGCAACCTTTGTTTTTTGGCGTTGCCATGACATTGGCTAGCTTTATACCCGTGCTTGGTGGTTTGCTGGTTTGGCTACCCCTGGCGCTCTATCTGTTTGCCATTGGCGAATCTGGCAGTGCTTTTGTAATTCTTTTCTTTGGCGCTGTACTGGCCGGTACTTTAATTGACAATGTTCTGAGACCAATCATCATCCAAAAACTTTCCAGCAAAATGAATCATCACTCAGCACTGGATCATACACTTATTACTGTTTTATCTACACTGGCAGGTATAATTCAATTCGGTATCCTAGGTTTGTTTATTGGCCCAATCATTGCAGCAATGGCCATTACCATGTTTGAAATCTACCAAATAAAATACCGCCGATAAATCGTAAACGCGCTCCTCTTAACAATCATCATCTCATGCTTAAAGAATTAAACGAATATATTACCGAAAGTGGTTCTTTCAACGATATCAGTCAGTACGATGACACCAAATATATTCAATTACCAGAGGAGCACCGTCAACAATTTGTTGATGCTATGAATAGCGGCGAAGTACCGATGAGAAAGGCAAGTGAATGTCCAGCAAAAAGATTGCTTTTGCATTTTTCTAATACAATATTATTTGTCAACAGCGACACACAAGATGATGATGCCATCTATGATGTTTATTTAGGTCAGAGCTCAGACTCCCAGGGTGATGAAGAAGCCAAATACACCTTTACTGCATTCTCTCTTGATAATGACTATCAGCCAAAATTGATTAGTCATAGCACCAAAGGCAAGCATGATGAAACACAGCTATGGGAAGACATTCACGCAGCCATGCTAACACTTAGAGGATTTATGTCAGCCATTAGTGAATAACAGCCGCCACAATAGATTTTATTAATATTAGCAAATCCATGGCAGCATCACTTGTGCTCATTGGGTATGTCGGCTATCTCGGAATAATTGAAAAAACACAGCTTGTGTTTTTTTGCTGGGGATTAACTAGCCAGCTTGCGTGGCTTTCTTAAGTTTTGGTCCGGCTTTAAAGGTAACCACTTTTCTCGCAGAAATTGTTACTTCTTCACCTGTCTTGGGGTTTCTTCCCGGTCGTGCAGTTTTTTGTCGTACAACAAAATTACCAAAACTAGATAACTTAACAGTCTCTCCTTGGCTTAATGCTTCGGTAATTTGGGAGAAAAACTCATTAATAAGCACCAGTGCCTGGGTTTGGGTAAGGCTGGAATCTTTTACCAGAGAGTCGGCGATATCTTGTTTTGTAAGTGACATAATGTTTCGTTTATCTTAAATGAGCAGAAAACTCGGTTTGCAAATGGCTGAGTATTTGGTCCACGTTTTGATTGAGTTGCTCATCGGTCAAAGTACCTTCATCCGATTGGTAAATCAGATTAAGGGCGATGCTTTTTTTATCCGCTGCAATGTGCTCGCCCTCGTAGACATCAAAAATATGTACGTCAATTAGCAAGGCTTGCTTAAGACTTTTGATAGATTCAATGAGATCCATTGCCTGAATAGCTTTAGGCAATACCAAGGCAATGTCACGCTGTGACGCTTGAAAAGAAGAAAAGCCTTGATAGCTAGTAATGTCGCCCGTTTGCAAGTCGGACTCTACCAGCTCAAATAAAAAGACTTTTGGCAACGATAGTTTTTTCTGAACCGTTGGCGAGAGTGCGCCAAGCCAACCAATCACACAACCATTTTTAACAATTTTTGCGGTTTGCCCAACTTGCAGGGCGGGATGCTCAGCTGCCTCGAATGTTACATCTTGAGCGCTTAAAGAAAGCAATGATTCAACATCTGCCTTAGCATCAAAAAAATCAACCGCTTTTGATTCACTCGCCCACTCGGCAGAGAAGCGATCACCAGCAATTGCGCCAGCAATTTTCTGCACCTGGTCATCGGCAGAAATACCGCCAAAACAAAGTCCTGATTCAAAAAATCTGGCGTTGTGGTGGCCACGACGCTGATTAGACTCAATCGTTTGCAATAAACCCGGCCAGAGGCTCGAGCGCATGACAGACATATCTTCTGATATTGGATTGGTAAGAGTAATTTTTTTCGCTTCTGGATCCAGTAGATCTTGATACTCATCAGAGATAAAACTATAAGTAATCACTTCTTGGTAGCCTCTGTTAACTAACACTTGGGCAAGATCATAAGCATCAACAGTCGCTTGAGAGGCAGAAGTAATATTCGCATCCAAAGTTAAGCTTTTAACGGGTACACGATCATAGCCGTAGAGTCTAGCAAGCTCTTCAATAAGGTCAGCAGCAATGCGGATATCAAAACGGAAGCTTGGCGGTACAATCGTCCACGACGTGTCTGTTTTTTGAATAATATCAAAATCTAGAGACACAAATTTTGATTCAACCCACTCTGGGGCCAATTCAAAGCCAAGTACTTTTGAAATTTTAGAAGTACTAATGGCAATAGGCTCAACCTTTGGCAACTGCGTATCATCAACGCATTCGTTTATGGCTGAAGCTTCGCCACCACAAATTTGTAGTACAAGTTCTGTTGCTCGCTCAAGCGCAAGATTGGCAAGATTAAAATCAACCCCTCTTTCAAACCTTAGTGAAGACTCTGTGTGCAATCCATAAGATCTAGCAACGCCAGCAATTGAAACAGGTTCAAAGAATGCACTTTCAAATATAATTTCTCTTGATTCAATTTGAGTTGCTGTTGACATGCCGCCCATTACACCGGCCATAGCAATGGCACCCTCGTCATCAGCAATAACTAAAGTGTCTTCTCTTAGCGACACAGTTTGCTCATTAAGCAATTCAAGCTTTTCACCTTTTTTTGCCATTCTGACATCAATATCGCCGTTAATCGTTTGCAAGTCAAAAGCATGCATGGGTTGGCCCAATTCCAACAAAACATAGTTGGTAATATCTACAACGGGTGAATGCAATTGCTGTGATGCACGCTGCAATCTTCGCGCCATCCACTTTGGTGTTTCAACACTATTGTCAATACCTTTAATCACACGGGTTAAATACTTAGGACATGCTTTGGCATTCGAAACATTGGCAGAAAAATCGGTACTGTCTTTAACTTCAGCTTGGTAAGAAAGTGTGGGCATTGTTAGATCGTAGCTGGCACAAACTTCCCTAGCTACACCCATAACACTAAAGCAATCACCCCTGTTTGGCGTGATATCTAATTCAATAATTTGATCATCTAAGTCAAGATGTTCTCTAATGCATTCACCCAGTTCTGCATCGCTGGCCAATTCCATAATGCCGTTATGCGAATCGGAGATACCCAACTCATTTTCTGAGCAAAGCATACCTCTAGACTCAACACCGCGTAACTTGGCTTTTTTAATTTTTAAACCGTTTGGCAATTTTGAACCAACGGTAGCAACAACAACTTTCAAATCTTGCCTTACATTGGGTGCACCACAAATAATTTGCAGATTCTCATCACCACCAACACTAACTTGGCAAAGGCTTAATTTATCCGCATCTGGATGCTTTTCACAGCTTATTACCTGACCAACCACAACGCCATCGAATGCTGGCGCAACCCTCGCAATACCGTCCACTTCAAGGCCAGCCATAGTGAGCTTTTCAGCCAACGCTTCGTCACTGACATCGGGGTTAACCCACTCTCTTAGCCATCTTGTTGAAATATTCATCTAATCACCAACCCTAAAATTGATTTAAAAAACGAATATCGTTTTCAAAGAATAGTCTTAGATCGTTAACGCCGTATCTAAGCATAGCCAAACGCTCTACACCCATACCAAACGCAAGACCCGAGAACTCTTCAGGATCAATATCCACCGCTGTTAATACATTTGGGTGTACAACGCCACAGCCCAGCACTTCAAGCCAGCCTGTTTTCTTACAAACTCGACAACCCTCTCCCTCACAAATCACACACTCAATATCAGCCTCTGCCGAAGGTTCAGTGAAGGGGAAATACGAAGGTCTAAATCTTACTTTAAGGTCTTCTTTTTCAAAATAAGCTCTTAAGAAGTCAATCAACAAACCTTTAAGTTGGGCAAAGCTTGCTTCATCGTCAACGACCAAACCCTCAACCTGATGAAACATCGGCGTGTGGGTAACATCTGAATCACAACGGTAAACGCGCCCAGGTGCGATTACCCGCACTGGTGGTTTTTGTTTTTCCATTGTGCGGATTTGAACCGGAGAAGTATGGGTCCTTAAAACCGTGCTAGCATCAAAATAAAAGGTGTCGTGCATGGCACGCGCTGGATGATGCTCAGGAATATTTAGGGCGCTAAAATTGTGGAAATCATCTTCAATTTCAGGGCCTGTAGCAATCTCAAAGCCACTCTTTGCAAAGATTTTTTGAATATGGTTAAGTGTCTGAGTTATAGGATGTAAGCCACCTTTTTCAACACTTCTGCCGGGCAGTGTTACATCAATTTTTTCGCTGAGAAGGCGTTTTTCTAGCTCGATGAGCTCGAGTGCTTCTTTGCGTGTCTCGATTAGCGCTTGCACTTCAACCTTGGCCTGGTTGATTGCCTCACCCATTTTAGGTCGCTCTTCTTTTGAAAGCTTACCTAAGCCTTTTAACAATGCTGTTAACTCGCCCTTCTTGCCCAAATAATGCACACGAGCATCGTCTAAGTCTTTTAGGTTATTTGCATCTGCAATAGCCTTTTCAGCGCTGGTGAGAATGGTGCTAATCATAATTAAAACTCTTTAAAGCCTGCCACTTTGAGCAACAGGCTTTAATTCGCATAACTACTTCGCTAAAGCCGCTTTGGCTTGATCAGCAATTTTTGCAAAAGCAGCTTTGTCGAAAATCGCAATGTCAGACAACACTTTACGATCAATTTCAACGCCTGCTTTATTCAAACCGTTAATTAGTTGCGAGTAGCTGATGCCGTTATTACGGGCTTCTGCGTTGATACGCACAATCCATAAACGACGAAACTGGCGACGTCTTTGACGACGGTCACGGTAGGCATATTGACCCGCCTTAATAACCGCTTGCTTAGCAACGCGATAAACTTTAGAGCGAGCGCCATAATAGCCTTTCGCTTTCTTTAATACTTTTTTGTGTTTAGCGTGCGCCTGCACACCTCTTGAAACTCTTGCCATGGTTATACTCCGGGGTTAGCTGTAAGGTAACATTTTCTTCACCATTGGTACATCGACCTTCTCAATGGTGTCAGCAGCACGAAGTGCACGCTTTCTAGAAGTACTCTTCTTAGTCAAAATATGACGTAAGTGCGAGTGTTTACATTTGTAACCACCACTGGCAGTTTTTTTGAAGCGCTTTGCAGCCCCTCTATTGGTTTTTAACTTCGGCATAATTTACTCCTTGTCCTTCGGACATATTTGTTATTCAATGAATAACTTATAAAACTAAAGAAGTAGTGAGGTGCAAATTAGACAGGGCATTCAGTCGCTGGCAGTACACTGTGGTACGGCAAGACTGAATAACGCAGTAAAATTTGCCACTTCGTTACTTCTTCTTTGATTTGGGTGCCAGCATCATGCCTAGCTGACGACCCTCCATTTTTGCCTTCTGTTCAACATTGGCAAATTCTTCACAATCTTTCTCAATTCTATCGAGCATTTCCATGCCTAGTTCTCTGTGTTGCATTTCACGCCCACGGAACCAAATACTTACTTTAACCTTATCACCGTTCTCTAAAAACTTCACCAAATTTCTAAATTTAATTTGGTAGTCACCCTCTTCTGTTCCTGGGCGATACTTAATTGTTTTTACAGTTGTTTTCTTTTGCTTTTTCTTGGCGTCACTCTGTTGTTTCTTTTGTTCGTACTGAAACTTACCAAAGTCCATAATTTTACAAACAGGTGGTTCAGCGTTTGGTGATACCTCTACTAAATCTAATCCGGCCTCGATCGCCATTTCTTTCGCTTGACTTGAACTAATGATGCCAACCTGCTCGCCCTCGCTTCCAATAACACGTACCTCTGGTACTTTAATGTGCTGGTTAATCCGCGTGGTTATCTTATGTGGTCTTTTAATAATTACTCCTGGTTAATAAGGTCAATAAACGCTTCGACAGACATTGAACCCAAGTCTTCGCCGCCGCGTTTGCGCACTGCAATTTCACCATTTTCCATTTCTCGATCACCTACAACCAAGATATACGGATAGCGCTGCATTGAGTGCTCGCGTATTTTAAAGCCTATCTTCTCATTTCGCAAGTCCGATATGACTCTAAGTCCTTGTTTTTTTAGCTTTTGTTCTACTTCGCTAACAAAATGACTCTGTTTTTCTGAAATATTCAAAATAACGCCCTGAATCGGCGCAAGCCAAGCAGGAAAAGCGCCTTCATAATGTTCGATCAAAATACCAACAAATCGCTCCAATGAGCCAACGATTGCTCGGTGCAACATCACCGGTGTTTGCTTTGAGCCATCTTCAGCAATATATTGGGCATCTAGACGCTCTGGCATGGAGAAATCAACCTGCAAAGTACCGCACTGCCATTCACGGTCTAGGCAATCTTTCAATACAAATTCGATTTTGGGGCCGTAGAAAGCGCCTTCGCCTTCTTGTAATTCCCACGCTATGCCTTTGGCATCTAAGGCCTCTGCGAGTGCAGCTTCCGCCTTATCCCAAACTGCATCTGAGCCCACACGTTTTTCTGGGCGAGTTGAGAGCTTAATGTCAATATTTTCAAAACCAAAATGCTCGTATACGCTGAATGTCAAGTCAATAAACTCAGACACCTCGCTTTGCACTTGTTCAGCCGTACAAAAAATATGGCCATCATCCTGCACAAAATTACGCACTCGCATAATGCCGTGTAATGTGCCCGATGGTTCATTGCGGTGGCAAGAGCCAAACTCTGCCAAACGCATTGGTAAGTCACGGTATGACTTTAAGCCTTGGTTGTAAATTTGAATATGCGCTGGGCAGTTCATCGGTTTTACCGCATATTCACGATTCTCACTAGCCGTGGTAAACATCGCATCGCCAAATTTATCCCAATGGCCTGATTTTTCCCAAAGAGTGCGGTCAATCACTTGCGGTGTACGCACCTCTAGATAATCATTGTCTTTAAAGACTTGGCGCATGTGTTGCTCAACCAGTTGGTACAAAGTCCAACCCTTTGCATGCCAAAATACCATGCCTGGCGCTTCTTCCTGAGTGTGGAACAAGCCTTGTGTTTTGCCAATTTTTCGGTGATCTCTTTTTTGTGCTTCTTCCAGTTTGTGAAGATAATCTTCAAGGTCGGCTTTGTTTTCCCAAGCAGTGCCATAAACTCGTTGCAACATTTCGTTGTTAGAATCACCTCGCCAATATGCCCCAGCCAAGCTCATCAGCTTAAAAGCCTTAAGTTTGCTTGTTGAAGGTACGTGTGGGCCACGACACAGATCAATAAAATCACCCTGCTTGTACAGAGACAAAACCTCACCTTCTGGGATGTCAGCAATAATCTCGGCTTTGTAGTTTTCACCCTTGGATTTGAACAAATCAATCGCCTCATTTCTAGGCATTTCGATACGCTCAATCGGCAAATTTTGCTTGACAATGGCGTTCATTTTTTTCTCAATTTTGTCTAAATCTTGCTCTGAAAAGCCATCTTTATAAGCAAAATCGTAATAGAAGCCTTTGTCAATGACAGGCCCAATAGTCACTTGTGCATCGGGATAGAGCTGTTGAGTGGCTTGCGCCAATAGGTGCGCGGTCGAGTGGCGAATAACCTCAAGTGCTTGCTCGTCTTTGCCGGTAATAATAGCCAAACTCGCGTCATCATTAATTACATAAGAAGCATCAACCAGCTCTCCATTTAACTCACCTGCCAGCGTTGCTTTTTTCAAACCAGAGCCAATAGACGCAGCCACCTCGATAACGCTCAGAGGCGCATCAAAAGTTTTTACCGTACCGTCTGGCAGTGTAATGTTTGGCATAACCATTAAATCAAAAAACAAAAGCGTTATTTTACCTTGCAGAGCCAAGATAGCTCAGCAAAATTAAGACTTTAAGGCACTGATAAAGAATGTAGTTTCACTGTATATTGTCCAGCATGAAAATGCACCGACAATCCGGCGAATTATTAATCCTGCTGATTACCCTTGGCTGCTCCATGAGTTTTGCCATTTGGTTTGGCTTACTTAACAATTTTGCTATCGAGCGGGTTGATTTTAATGGCGCTGAAATGGGCATTTTGCAAAGCCTTAGAGAGATTCCTGGCTTCTTAGCATTTACCGTTGTCTTTGTTTTGCTTTTTATCCAAGAGCAAAAAATGGCTTATGTATCACTCATCTTGCTTGGGCTTGGTGTGGCCTTAACGGGTTTTATACCAACGAATCTTGC
>CAZZER010000034.1:0-11774 GCA_964653365.1 uncultured Candidatus Thioglobus sp. | reverse complement strand
ATATCCACAACTTGATAGCCCAAGTTTCGCATCTCGTCAGTATTTAATCCAAGAGTATCAGCAGGGTAAGGCCTCTTTTTTTTCATCAGTTATCTATTTGAAGTCCTCATCTGGATGTAAACGGTACGTATTAGGATCAATATCGCCAGACCACCGCCAAAGTGCTACCAAGGGCTGTTCGAGAGCCCTAAAAGCGTGGAGCATGCCTGATGGATGGTGAATTACGTCTCCAACACTATGACGAGTAGTCACACCTCCTTGTGTCCAATAACCAACTCCTTCGATCATAATATAAGTCTCAACAGCATCATGATTATGGAGTGGGTAATAAGAATTTGTCTTCTGTATAAACAAGCCTGCTCGTAAGCTCGAATTCTCAATCAAACATCCAGGTCCCATTAAATAGTTTGAAGTAAAAGCATCGGACACATTGGTCGGGACATGCTTATCCAGTATGCTGCCAGCAGCCTCCCATTGCAAAAACTGCTGGCACCCTCTTGCTGCTATTGCACAAGGGTGTGTAGCATTTTTTAGAGCATCAGCGACTAGATAATCATACTTGTACGGGGTCGCTGGGATGGCCATAACTTCACCAGCGGCTTGGCGAAAGGCGTCCGCTGTTTCGCCCCCCGCTTCACAGCCGTCAGCCTCAAAAAGGTTTGCCATTTCTAACAAGAGAATATTAAAATACTTTTCAGACGATATTCCCATGCAGCTCACCCCAATTTCTCTAATGTCATCTACGATTAATTAGACTAATCACATACTAGCATAAGATGTGCCTTGATACATTAGAATATCAAATAAGTAGCTCGCTTTAGAAAAACCTCTGTAGAATTTCGCCGAAACCGCAATCAATTGAATCTTCAATAAAAAGGGGACTATGGCTCTGAGAATCACACTGGGTGACTTGCTGCATGAATGTGCAGGAAAATTTGCCAACCGGCCGTTCCTAATTACTGCTGAAACAGGCGAAACACTAACCTACCAAGAGTTTGAAGCTCTGACAAATCGCATCGCTCATGGATTACTGGACCAATTTAGTGGGGCTTTATCATACGTTGATATTTTTCTAGAAAATAGTTCACAGTATCTTGCTATATCCTACGCCCTAAAAAAAGTGAATGCGGTAGAGGTATCAATTAATCCAGCCATGCAGGACGCGCCGCTAGCTCGAATGATTGACCAAACAGGGACAAAGTTATTGTTCACCTCTAGCTTGCAACTTGAGGCGCTAGACAAGATTCGTGACTCGATACCAAATGTTCGAACTTTGATTATGCTTGATGGGGCACACGAAGCACGCACCTTATTCCCAGAACTGGAGATTATTTCCTTTAAAGAAATACTGTCTAACTGTGAGGAGCATATCGTGTCACCTGCCAAAGACACTGATATAGCAACAATTCTTTTTACATCTGGCACTACCGGTGTATCCAAAGGTTGTCTCTTATCACATCGTTACGCCGTAAGAACTGCTGAAAACATGATCGAACCATATAGAGTTTCCGAAGATGATTGTGTCTACAGCTTTTATCCACTATCTCATATCGGACCTGCTTATTACGACATACTACCAACAATGATGACAGGTGGACGTGTCGTTATGCGAAAGCGATTTAGCGTTTCCAATTTTTGGCCAGAGGTAAAAAGATACGGTGTAACTTGGTTTATGATGCTTGGTTCGGTACAGCAACTGCTTTGGGCGCACCCAAGTTGCCCAGAAGAAAGGGAACACAAGGTTACACGTTGTTGGGGTACACCTGCTCCGGTCCCCAAAAAAGATTTTGATGCCCGTTTCAACCTTCATTTGATTCCGGGTGGAGGGTACGGGTCAACCGATGCTGGCTGGGTTGTGATTCCTCAATGGGATCACCCTGGTGGAATTGTCCTACCACACTTTGAGGTTGAAATCCATGACGAAAATGATGATCCACTCCCTATCGGCCAAGCTGGTGAAATGGTTATTCGCCCTCTAGAACCTGGTGTTATGTGCAGTGGTTATTTTGACATGCCCGAACGCACTCTAGAAAGTTGGCGCAACCTTTGGTTTCACACCGGCGATATTGGGCGAATGGATGAACAAGGTCGATTTTATTTTATGCATCGAATAAGTGAACGAATCCGAGTTAAAGGGGAAATGGTCTCAGCTTATGAAGTTGAAGAAGGCGCCTTAACCCACCCTGGCGTGGAAGATTGTGCCGCCATCGGCGTCCCCGGAGAAATGGGTGAGGAAGATGTTAAATTATTTGTTGTGAAAAAAAATAATGCAAAAGTCACAAGCAAGGACTTAATTCAGCACTGCAAGGATCGAATGGCACGATTTATGGTTCCGAAGTGTATAGTGTTCATACCTGAAATGCCACGAACATCAAGCGGAAAACCCGAAAAAGGCAAGCTAGCAGCGTTAGAATTAAATAGCTAGTATTCTTGTAATTAAATATTGAGCTGTTCTTTTTTCCAACGCCAATTGACAAAGGTGCTGGCTACACCGATCATAATTAACAATCCTCCAATTAACATCGACGCAGTAAGCCGTTCATCAAGTAGAACAACGCCCGCAGCAATAGAAGTAACAGGTAAAAGCATTAAAAATGGCGAAATTTTGCTGACATCCGTAGTTCCAAGCAAGTGATACCAAACACTATAACCCACAACTGTCATAATAAGCGCCAAATAAAGGACGATAGACCAATCAATCAAATCAGCTGTTACGATTGCTTGCCAATGACCGTCCTCAATAATTAGTGATCCAATCATCATTTGAGGTGTGGCCATCACCGCGACCCACGCCAAAATAGTGATAGCTGAAAGACCTTTTAGTCTACTGATTAATATCTGGGAAACAGCCCATACACTGCATCCAGAAATCACCAATAATGCACTGCCAAGCTGATCACTGAGCCTCGGTTCACCTACAATAATAACAACACCAACCAAGGCTAGAGCCATACCCATAACACGTATTATGCCGAGTTTTTCTTTTAGCAAAACCGCGCCTAAAAGGGCCAATAATGGACCTTCAAGTTGCACAAGTATGGCAGCCGTTGAGGCATCAATGCCTTGCAAGCCGTTAAAAGTCAACCCGTATTGCAGTGTAGAGCCAATGAGTGCTACCACAAATATTTCGCGCATTCGACCCCAAGGTGGCTTCGTAAACCACACCAGAATAAGCCCTGCAATGCCAAACCGCATCGACATAATCATCAGCGCAGGAAACTGCTCCATACCAATTTTAGCCAAAGTAAACCCAAGCCCCCAGGTAATAGGCACAATAAGCGCAAATAATATTTGTTTTGTAGTCAATGTATTGGCAATCGAACGACGCTTACTCAAAAATCGATATTATGTCAGCTCTTTAAGCCTTTTTTTGGGTTATTCCTATCGAATCAACCTAAGTAAAAACTGCATAGGTTTGCAATATTCTCTTTAAAATAAAAAACCACGTGATATAATATTTTGCAAACGTATGCATTTTTTCAATTATTATCACAAACCACCCTAACATCTTTTAAACAATTATGGCAGAAATTAAATTAAAAAATATCACAAAAAAATGGGGTGATTTTGTTGGCGTTGATAACTTTAATATCACCATTGCAGATGAGGAATTTTTGGTTTTACTAGGACCATCCGGTTGTGGAAAAACCACGACAATGAGAATGATTGCAGGCCTTGAAACAGTTACCGATGGCGAAATACATATTGACGGCAAGGTGGTTAACAACCTAGAGCCAAAAGATCGTGATATAGCGATGGTTTTTCAGTCGTATGCGCTTTATCCGAATATGACAGTCTATGAAAACATTCGCTTCCCACTAAAAGTAAGAAAAATTGATAAAGCGCTTCATCATGAAAAAGTGATGCAGGCATCTGAAATGGTTGAACTCAATGATTTTCTACACAGAAAACCGGCTGAGCTTTCTGGTGGTCAAAGGCAAAGGGTTGCCTTAGCAAGAGCAATTGTGCGTGAACCAACTGTTTTTTTAATGGATGAACCGCTTTCAAATCTTGATGCCAAGTTGCGTGTTTCCACACGCGCACAAATAAAAAACTTGCAACATAAATTACGCGTCACAACTATTTATGTGACTCATGACCAAGTTGAGGCGATGACCCTTGCAGATCGAGTTGTTGTTATGAATGCAGGTGTTGTGCAACAAATTGGCACCCCACAAGAGATATACAATAAACCGGCTAATAGCTTTGTTGCTAGTTTTATTGGCTCTCCAGCGATGAACTTGATGAAAGGCGAACTCAGTGGCGGTGTTTTCACAGGTGAAAATGTGAGAATTGAAGGACTCAGCAAGGAGTACTCTGGTGAAGTAACACTTGGGTTTCGAGCTGAAGATGCGGTAATCGTAGAAACCAATGGCGCAATAACTGCACCAGCGTTTTCAATGGAGCTTTTGGGCGATATGACAATGGTTTCAGTTAAAGCTGGGGGTGAACTGATTTCCATTAAATCAGACAAGAATTATTATGCCGAAATCGGCACAAATATCATGGCAAATATTGCCCCAAACCTATGTTTACTGTTTGACTCAGAAACAGGTCAAATGCTAGATCAATGACGGTTGAAAAGATAATGAATTACGATGAATTGTCAAAAAACACCCTTCTTGTGATTAAGTCTATGGAGGAGGCTCTGGGTGCAGGATCCAACGATATGGAAAAGTATTTTCACAAAGATTTTCGTTGGATGGGCAATCAAGGTTGCGGCACAAAGAACAATCTCAAAGAGTTTCGCGCCAATTGGCAACTCCCCCTAAGGGCGTCCTTTACGGACAGAATCTATAAAACCGATAAGTTTTTAGTTGATGGTGAATGGGCTTCTTGTTTTGGGCACATTGATGCCGTTCATAGTGGTGAATTCATGGGTATAGCGCCCACCAATAAACGAGTGCAAATCCATTACACTGATTTCTGGGAAGTGAAAGACGGTCTAATCACAGATAACTGGGTAACTGTTGATTTTCCAAAGATTTTGGCACAGCTTGGCGTTGATGTTTTCAATGGTCTAGGCTGGGAAACATACGATCGTGGCGAAGTAGAGCCACCCAAACCCAATTAATATGGAGACATTATGGCTATAAGATATTTAAAACAAGGAAAAACCGATGCTGACAGGGCAAAAGACGATGCAAATGTAAGTAAGATTGTAGAGAACACTTTGCGTTCGATTGAAGAAAAAGGCGATGAAGCTGTTCGAGAGTTCTCTGTGAAGTTTGACAATTATTCACCCACATCTTACAAGTTAACTGCTGCTGAAATCGACAACTTGGTGAGTAAAGTTTCCGCAGAAGACATGAGAGATATTAAGTTTGCTCAAGAGCAAGTGAGGGTGTTTGCTCAAGCACAACGCGACTCTATGAAAGACATAGAGGTAGAAACAATGCCTGGCGTTATCCTCGGACATAAAAACATACCCGTACAATCTGTTGGTTGTTATGTGCCGGGTGGTAAATTCCCTATGGTGGCTTCAGCACACATGTCTGTGGTAACAGCCAGTGTTGCAAAGGTTCCAAGGATTGTTGCTTGTACACCGCCTTATCAGGGTGAACCCAATGCAGCTGTAATTGCGGCAATGCACCTAGGCGGCGCTCACGAAATATATGTAATCGGTGGCATTCAAGCCGTGGGTGCTATGGCCCTGGGCACTGAAACCATTAAACCCGTAGACATGCTTGTAGGTCCAGGGAACGCCTTCGTGGCTGAAGCCAAAAGACAACTGTTTGGGCGGGTTGGCATTGATTTATTTGCGGGACCAACAGAAACAATGGTAATAGCCGATGAAACTGTTGATGCTGAATTATGTGCCACAGACTTATTGGGCCAAGCCGAGCATGGATACGATTCCCCAGCAGTATTGGTAACCAATAGTCAAAAACTTGCTGAAGATACGCTCTCAGAGGTAGACAGAATCTTAAAAATCCTTCCCACAGCCGATACCGCTTCGGTGAGCTGGAAAGAATACGGTGAAGTCATCCTCTGTGACAATTACGAAGAGATGTTGGATGTAGCCAACGATATCGCTTCAGAGCATGTTCAGGTTATGACAAATAGGGACCACTGGTTTTTAGACAATATGCACTCTTATGGCGCATTATTTTTAGGACCAAGAACTAACGTATCAAACGGCGATAAGGTAATAGGAACAAATCACACACTTCCCACCAAAAAAGCTGGCCGTTACACAGGCGGGCTGTGGGTTGGAAAATACCTTAAAACCCACAGTTATCAAGAAATAACCACTGATGAAGCTGCTACCAAAATTGGAGAATATTGCTCTCGCTTATGTATGCTAGAATCATTCGTAGGACATGCAGAACAAGCCAATATTAGAGTGCGTCGTTATGGTGGCATTGATATTCCTTATGGACAGGCAGCTAAATGATTGAACTACCAAGCACACCCTCCTTTAGACTAGATGGCCTTAAGGCGCTAGTAACTGGGGCTTCCTCTGGTATTGGTCTCGGGTGCGCGGTAGCGCTTGCTGAATCAGGCGCACATGTTGTTCTATCTGCAAGAAGCATTAAAACCCTAAATGAGGTAGCGGATGCTATTAATGCCAAAGGACTGAGTGCAGAAGTAATGACTGCAGATGTCTCAGACGTTGATTCTATTAGAGAAGCTGTTGAAGCCAATGGACCCTTTGATGTTTTGGTAAATAGTGCCGGTTTAGGGCGCCATTCTGCCGCTGTGGATACTTCTGTTGAGGACTTTGATGATGTTATGAATATCAACCTTCGTGGCGCTTACTTCTTAACTCAGGCTGTGGCAAATGGTTTAATCAAAAACAACAAGCCTGGATCTTTAATCAATGTTTCATCCCAAATGGGGCATGTTGGTGGTATTGACAGAGCTGTTTATTCTGCATCCAAACATGCTGTTGAGGGCTTTACAAAAGCAATGGCTATTGAGTGGGGGCCGCATCAAATTCGAGTCAATACTATTTGTCCTACATTTATCAGAACACCTTTTACTCAATCTACTTTTGATAATCCCGAACGCAGAAGTTGGATTGAGGACAAAATCAAACTTGGACGTGTGGGAGAAATAGAAGACATTATGGGAGCCGCTGTTTTTTTGGCATCTAGCGCATCCAAAATGATTACCGGTTCCGCACTGATGGTCGATGGAGGATGGACTGCAGAATAATGGCAACTAAAAAAGTGACATCATTGGAAGTGGCAAGGCTGGCAGGTGTCAGCCAGTCTGCAGTTTCTCGTGTTTTCACGCCCGGAGCCTCAGCATCTAAATCTACCAGCGATCGAGTGCAAAAAGCCGCTAAGGAGCTGGGTTACCGACCCAATGTTTTGGCAAGATCTCTTATAACTGGACGTTCACAAATTATTGGCCTAGTCGTTGCCTATCTGGATAACTATTTTTATGCAGAGGCTGTGGAGCTGTTTTCCAATTCACTGCAGCAAAAAGGTTTTCACGTATTGGTATTTATGGCCTCCAAAACCTCAGGAAATATTGACGATGTTGTTCATGAAATCCTAGATTATCAAGTGGACGGCATTATTGTTGCGTCAGTTTCGATGTCTTCAGATTTAGCTGCGCGATGCAGTGAAGCCGGCGTCCCTGCGGTTTTGTTTAACAGAACCCAAGACGATCAAAGATTATCATCGGTTACCGCAGACAATATATTGGGCGGACAAAAGGTGGCAAGCTTCTTGATAGCCAGTGGGCACAAGCGCATCGGTTATATTGCCGGCTGGGAGGGCGCCTCTACCCAAAGGGACAGAGAAAAAGGCTTTGTTGACGAATTGCAAAATCATGGTATGGATCTTTTTGCAAGAGAAGTCGCCAATTATAAGGCCGATGAAGCGCGCCAAGCCACCCGCAAAATGTTTGGTGGCAATGAAAAGCCAGACGCCGTTTTTGTGGCGAGTGATGCTATGGCCTTTACAGTATTGGACGTATTGCGATATGAGCTCAATCTAAAAGTACCGGATGACGTTTCTGTTATAGGATTTGATGATGTGCCAATAGCTTCCTGGCCTGCCTACGATTTGACCACCGTTCGCTCGCCTGCCAATCGCATGGTGGATGAAACGGTTTCAATACTCATGGATTGTATTGACAATAAAACAACAGAGCCTCGTCGAATTGAAATAGACGGCCCTCTTGTATTGAGGGGTTCGGCAAAAATTTCAAATAATTCTGCTAAGGAATAATCTGCATGAAAGGTTTTGATCCAAAATACGTTGATTTTCCAGATTATATTAATGGAATTACTTATGAGATTTGGGAAGAGAGAGGGTTTGACAAACTTCTCTATTTGTACTCTGATGACATAATTCTAAGAGCGCCCTCTGGATTAACTATTGGCAATAAAGCCGTTATTGAAGCCACCAAAGCGACTTTATCAGAGTTTCCTGATAGGCAATTATTGGGTGAGGATGTAATCTGGTCAGGCTCCCCTGAACAAGGCATGCTTTCTTCCCATCGAATCTTATCTACGGCCACTCATTTGGGGGATGGTTCATTTGGCAAGGCCACTGGAAAAAAAGTTGTGTTTCGTACAATTGCAGATTGTCATGCGATCAACAACCAAATTAATGATGAATGGCTAATTAGAGACCAGGGTGCTATCGCTCGACAGTTTGGAATGCAACCACAAGAGTATGTTCGAAAGCAAATTGACTCTGAAGGTGGTTTCGATAATTGCAACCAGCCTTTTTCAGACTCTATGGATTTGCCTGGCCCTTACACGGGCAAAGGAAATGAAAACGAGTGGGGTGAGAAATATGTCGACATATTAAGACAAATTATGAACTCAGATCAATCGGTTATTTCAAATGAATATGATCGAGGTTGCCACCTAGAATACCCAGGAGGTTTTTCTGGCCACTCTTATTCAGATGTGAGTAATTTTTGGACTGGTTTGCGCTCATCCCTCCCAAGCGCAAAGTTTGTCGTTGAACATCAAATCGGTCGCGAAGACGACAAAATATCTCCCCGAGCAGCAGTTCGATGGTCTTTAAAAGGTAAACATGAGGGCCGAGGCACTTTCGGCGAACCGACTGGCGCAGTGTTATATGTCATGGGTGTCTCTCATGTAGAGTTTGGACCTTGGGGCATCAGAAGAGAGTACACCCTGTTTGATGAAACAGCAGTATGGAAACAAATAATCATGAAGACAGGCTAAAGATGACTAAAGAAGAAATGGAAAAAAATATAGTCAGATACGCTGACTTAATACCTTGCAAAACTGCCTTTATTGATGCACACACACCTGGCTCAGACCAGAAAGAAAACTTTACAATTATTGGTGCAGGCGTATCGGAAAGCCCTGATCAGCATGTACATATTAAGCAAACACCTGGTTTCAATATTGGTGCAGCTGGCCAACCACCCAAATGCAAAAACTCCTTACATACCCATACAACCGCTGAGGTTTTCTTTGTCCTCAAAGGGAGTTGGCGTTTTTTTTGGGGTAGACACGGAGATGCTGGAGAAGTCACCTTAAACGAGGGTGACATTATTAACATACCAACCCATGTTTTCAGAGGGTTTGAAAATATCGGCAACGATTATGGAATGATTATGTCGATTCTGGGCGGTGACGACTCTGGCGGGGGTGTAACCTGGGCGCCACAGGTAATTGAAGAGGCCAAACAACATGGGCTTGTGCTCAGCGACTCCGGTCTTTTATACGACAGTAAAAATGGGGAAAAACTTCCACCAGGGGAAAGACCCCAGCCCCTCCTAAACAACAGTGAATTATTAAATTACCCTGAATTGCCAGTAGAACATATTGTTCGTGATTATGTTGCGCGCTATTGGGATCTCAAAGCCTTGTCAAGCGGCAAGCCTTGCTTGGTTATTGGGGAAAATGGATTATTAAGAGATAAACCAGGATTTGAAGTAGAGTTTCTAAATTCAAATTCTCTAAAGAATGACTCATACAGCACCAACTGCTATGAAGTATTAATGCCCATGAAGGGTGCTTGGCGCTTGAGCTGGGATGGCGGCGAGACCGTGATTAATTCAGGAGATACGTGTTTACTAAATCCAGGTTTTGAACACTCATTAGTTGCCACTGATTCATCAGATTCAAGCCTTTTCCGTATTACAAACACCAATGACCCAGCAGGACCAACATGGAGAGAGAACTAATGTTGACGAACGATTTAAGGAGCAAAGAATGAGTAAAATTTTAACAACTCACGTCGGATCATTACCAAGAAGTCAAGAAGTTGTAGACTATATATTTTCCCGTGAAAACAATAAGCCTTATGATGAAAAGAAGTTTGATGAGTGTATGCAAGACAACGTTCTCAGTACGGTCGAAAAACAGCACAATGCAGGCATAGATATAGTCAGTGATGGAGAAACTTCAAAAATATCGTATGCAACCTATGTAAAGGATAGATACACAGGGTTTTCAGGGGACAGCCCTAGAAATCCGCCCGCAGATTTGAAGCTTTTCCCGGGATTTCTTAAAAGGCTAGCTGACGACGGGGGGACACCACAGTACGCTCGACCAATGTGCACAAGCGAAGTTAAATCAAAAGGCCAAGGGGAGCTTCAAAAAGATATTGCCAATTTGAAAGCTGCAATGAACAAGAGCGGTGTAGAACGTGGTTTTATGAACGCAGCATCGCCCGGTGTCATTTCTTTATTCCTACAAAACGACCACTACCCTTCAAGAGACGCCTATTTAGGCGCACTCGCTGATGCCATGCGTGATGAGTACGAAACGATAGTTTCGTCCGGTTTGGACTTACAGTTAGACTGCCCAGATCTTGCCCTGTCTAGGCATATGCTTTTTAGTGATTTGTCTGATTCGGAATTTGTCAAGATTGCAGAATCACATATGGAGGCCTTAAACCATGCCCTTAGAAATATTCCAGAAGAAAAAGTAAGAATTCATATCTGCTGGGGAAATTATGAAGGTCCACACTGTTGTGATATTGATATGAGTACTGTTTTTGGCACTTTAATGAAAGCCAAAGCCAGATACACTCTTTTTGAAACTTCTAATCCGCGTCATGCACACGAATGGACAGTTTTTCGTGATAGAAAAAACGATATTCCAGACAATAAAATTCTGGTGCCTGGTGTTGTTGACACGACAACAAACTTTATTGAACACCCAGAATTGGTTGCAGAGCGTATTGGCAAGTTTGTCAATATTGTTGGCAAAGACAGAGTGATAGCTGGCTCTGATTGCGGTTTTGGAACATTCGCTGGCTTTGGAGCTGTTGATCCTGATATTGCCTTCGCTAAATTGAAAACACTTTCAGAGGGCGCTGACATTGCAAGCAAAAGACTGTGACGCCAATTGTCATGATTCCAGGAATGATGTGCGATGAGCGTATTTTTTCACCTCAAATAGAAGCACTTTCCAATGACACTGAAATACATATTGCTGATATTTCAAAATATTCATCTGTTGAAGAACTAGCAACCTCTGTATTGGATAACTCGCCACCAAAATTTTGCCTTATGGGTCACTCAATGGGTGGCATTGTAGCCATGGAGATTTGCGCTCAAGAGCCCGAGAGAGTTGAAAAACTCATCATAATCGACTCAAATTCCAAATCTGAACTTGAAGAAGTTAAACTTAAGCGCGAACCGCAAATAAAAGCTGTTGCTGCTGGCAAGCTAGCACAAGTGATGAAAGAAGAAATGAAGCCAAATTATCTTGCAGATACAAAAAACCAAGAAAGTGCTTTGAATACTTGTATGGAAATGGCTCTATCTTTAGGTCCAGAGGTTTTTATAAGACAGTCAAAAGCCCTTCGAGATAGAAAGGA
>CAZZER010000033.1:0-12781 GCA_964653365.1 uncultured Candidatus Thioglobus sp. | reverse complement strand
TGAATCCGCATCATGTCCGTCGTGTGAATCCGCATCATGTCCGTCGTGTGAATCCATGCTTGAGTGCTCCTGTGCTAGTTGTTGAGCCTTAACAACCTGGTGATATACACCCAAAGTTTTGCTCATATCAACAAGATTGTCTTCAGTTGCGCTTAGGCCAATAAAGCTTGAATTAAATCCCTTGACAAAGCTTGTCATAGTGCCAATATCGCGACTCGGGTCGACAGAAACAAAAACCACTTGCAGTTTGTTTGAATTTTTCATTTTATGCAGGGTTTGGTTGATTTTTGCCAAATCCATTGGGCAAGTGTCAGGACAAGAGGCATAACCAAAATACAACAACGACCATTTTCCATCAGTCAAGTCTGATAGCTGTACGCTGTTGTTGTTGTCATCAACCATTTTCATCACGTGAGCCACAGGCTTTGCCTCTGGGTAGAGAGAGGCGGTGGGTGCCACCGAGTGTTTTAGCTCGTCTAAGCTTTTGGTGCCGACAAACAGGCTGTAAGCGATTGCAAGTGCAACAAACAAAGCGAGGCCAAAAGAAATTTTTTTAACTTTATTCATGGGATGTTTTTGGTAGTAAGGGTTAAACTTAAGGTTTTCGAAAAACTTTGTGCATAAGAGCTATCAAACTCATTAATAGGCCAAGCGCAATAGCATTGTGCAAAACAGCTATTAGTATTGGCAGCGATAGCACAACGTTTAGTATGCCCAGCGTTACTTGTAGCGCAAGCATCGCCATCACCGTTATTAGGCTGGTTTTAAGTCTTGGGTAGTTTTTAAAGCAAACAATAAGTATGGCAATCGCAACGGTTGTTACCAGCGCACCTATCCTATGAAGCATTTGGATGGCGCTTCTGCTGTCGTGTTCAAGCACGCCAAACTCATAATCAACGCCAAGCGGCCCCCAAAAGAAAGCATCAGCAAAGTTCATTCCAGCGGGCCACCACTGTCCAAGACACCTTGGAAAATATTCGCCACAAGAAAGCGCGGCATAATTGGTACTTGTCCAGCCACCTAGGAATATCTGTAGGCACAGTAAAGCAAGGGCAACTAGCAGTGTGAGTTTATGTCTTTTTAAGAAGTGTTGGTGGTGTCGGCTCGGCGGCTGCTGATTGAGCAAAAGCCAAAACAGCAAACAGGTTGTTGAAAAACCGCCAATTAGATGCATTGAAACGATTCCGGGGTGTACCATTTCGGTCACTGTCCACATCCCAAGAGCGCCCTGAAAGATAACCAGCCCTACTAAAAAAGATGGCAAACCGGCTGATTGGGGTCTTGTTGCCTTGCGAAAAGCGGCCAAAAAGAACAAAACAACAATTAATAAACCAAGTGTAGATGCTGCATAGCGATGTATCATTTCTTTCCAGCCTTTTGCAGCTTCAACAGGTCGTTCATAACCCTCAATAGTTGTGCCATCAGGGACATCTGGCACCAATAGCCCACCATAGCAACCCGGCCAGTCTGGACAGCCAAGGCCAGCATCGGCAAGACGCGTATAGGCACCAAGCACAACAACAATGATGGCAAGGAGCAGGGCTATTGATAATGTTTTTATATACACGCTTAAGCTGCAGCTAAAAAAATAGCTATCATTTTAAAGTAGTAGAACTTAAGAGCAAACATTATTTGTGAAAATAGTCCAAGCCTTATCCACATAAGCATCTGGTGATTTGACTTAGCGGATCAATTAGAGATGAAAAAACTTCACTTGGAATTTAGATAAAAAGTGAATTAAACCTTGGTTAAATGGCAATAAACAGGTATCATTTAACACATTTTTTGATTGAAACAGCAAGCAAGATTATTTTTGGAGGATCTATGAAGAGATTATTGACGCTGACGAGTGCATTGATTGCACTAGTGAGTTCTAAAGCCGCTTTAGCGGAATATGAACTAAATATGACACAGGGCATTACCGAAGTCAGTAAAGATATTTACGACTTACACATGATGGTGTTTTGGGTGTGTGTGGTGATTGGTATTGTTGTCTTTGGCGCGATGTTCTACTCTATTATTGTTCACAGAAAATCCAAAGGCCATAAGTCTGCACATTTTCATGAAAGCACACTGGTTGAATTTATATGGACAGGAATTCCAATCTTAATCCTGGTTGCGATGGCCATTCCGGCGTCGAAAGTCTTGATAGATATCGAGGTGCTTGAGAAGGCTGATATGACGGTTAAGGTGACTGGACATCAATGGAAGTGGCAATACGACTATCCTAAAGAAGGTATTAGCTTTATTTCAAACCTTTCTCAGTCATCAAAAGACGCAATTGATGATCGCGAAAAAGGTTCTGCAGCTAAGCGCGAAGCTCTAGATTCGGCAAATGACGACTACCTATTATCAGTAGACAACCACTTAGTATTGCCGGTTGACACAACTGTTCGCTTCCTTATCACTTCAAGTGACGTTATCCACAACTGGTGGGTGCCAGCTTTGGCGGTTAAGCAGGATGCTAACCCAGGCTTCATTAATGACTCATGGGCAAGAGCTACTGAAATCGGAACTTATAGAGGCCAGTGTGCTGAGCTTTGCGGAAAAGATCATGGCTTTATGCCAATTGTGGTCGACATCGTATCCAAAGCGGATTATGCAGTATGGGTTGCAGAGCAGCAGGCTATGGCCACAGCTGCCGCAGCTGCAGCGTCAAAAGAGTGGTCTGAAGAAGACCTAATGGCACAAGGTGAAGAGGTTTACAACACTAACTGTGCTGGCTGTCACCAGACTGACGGTACTGGCGGCTATGGTCCTGCGATTAAGGGCTCAGCTCTCGCTCTTGGCGACGATGCAAGCGAGCATTTAGATATTGTTATTAACGGTAAAAACGGCATGCCGGCATTTAAGATGCTTGGCGACGCTGATCTAGCAGCCGTTATTACTTACGAAAGAAGAGCCTTCGGCAATGATGGCTCGGTTGTTCAACCATCAGATGTTACATCTGCACGTTAATTTAAGGAGATTCAGATTATGAGTACTGCAGCACACGATCATCACGGACCTGAAAAAGGTTTGTTGAGATGGATTAAAACAACAAACCATAAAGACATTGGTTCGCTTTACATGTGGTTCGCTTTTGCGATGCTTTTGTTGGGCGGCGCATTTGCTATGGGCATCCGTGCCGAGCTTTTGCAGCCCGGTTTGCAATTGATGGATCCACACTTCTTTAACCAGTTAACGACTATGCATGGCCTAATCATGGTATTTGGTGCGATTATGCCAGCCTTCGTAGGCTTGGGTAACTGGCTAATTCCTATGATGGTGGGTGCTCCAGATATGGCGCTTCCACGCATGAATAACTGGAGCTTTTGGATTCTCCCGTTCGCTGGCACGATTCTTTTGAGCACCTTCTTTATGGATGGTGGCGCACCTGCATTCGGTTGGACGTTCTACGCGCCATTGTCAACAACGTTTGCGCCAGATTCAACGGATTTCTTTATTTTTGCCGTTCACCTTTTAGGCTTCTCATCTATTATGGGCGCGATTAACATTATCGCTACTGTGCTTAATATGCGCGCACCTGAAATGAGATTGATGGACATGCCACTTTTCGTATGGACGTGGTTAATCACTTCATTCTTGCTAATTGGCGCGATGCCAGTATTAGCGGGTGCGGTAACTATGATGCTAACAGACCGTAACTTCGGCACAGCTTTCTTTGATGCGGCTGGTGGCGGTGACCCAGTTATGTTCCAGCACATTTTCTGGTTCTTTGGTCACCCTGAAGTTTATATTATGATTCTGCCAGCCTTTGGTGTGATTTCTCACATCATCCCGACTTTTGCGCGTAAGCCGTTATTTGGTTACTCGTCAATGGTATACGCGACAGCATCAATTGCTTTCTTGTCATACATTGTATGGGCGCATCACATGTTCTTAACGGGTATGCCGGTAGCGGGTGAGTTGTACTTTATGTACGCAACTATGTTAATTGCTGTACCTACGGGTGTTAAGGTGTTTAACTGGGTTGCGACTATGTGGAAAGGCTCAATGACATTCGAAACACCAATGCTTTGGGCGCTTTCATTTGTGTTCTTGTTTACCATTGGTGGCTTCTCGGGCTTGATGCTAGGTATCGCGCCTGCAGACATCCAGTACCATGACACATACTTTGTTGTAGCTCACTTCCATTACGTATTAGTAACTGGTGCCCTATGGTCAATCATTGCGGCGACATTCTACTGGTTGCCTAAGTGGACGGGCAAAATGTACAACGAAAAATTGGCAAAAATTCATTTTTGGTGGGCGATGATTACGGTTAACGTCTTGTTCTTCCCGCAACACTTCTTGGGTCTGGCAGGTATGCCTCGTCGTATTCCTGACTACTCACTACAGTTTGCAGACTTTAACTGGATCTCATCAATTGGTGCATTCGGATTTGGCTTGTCGTTTATTTTGTTGACTTATATCGTTGTTGATTGTATTCGCAATGGTGAGCCAGCTGACCCGCGTCCTTGGTACAGTGCAAAAGGCCTAGAGTGGACATTGGGTTCACCTGCTGAATACCATAGCTTTAATACGCCACCATCACGTGCGGTAATCTTGGAAGAGTCACAGCACAGTTAATGGCGAAGAAAAAAAATACAGGTGCCGTCATAACAGCATTGTTGGTCGGCGCCGTAGCAATAGGAGTATACGTAACGACCATTTTGCTTAATGGTTGATATGCAAAGAAAAAAAATAACAAAACGGTTTTGGTTTACGCTGGTCTCAGCGCCCATATTGATGCTTCTTTTTGCCGTGTTTGTGATGCCGCCTATTTATGAGGTCTTGTGCGATATCACAGGGTTTAACGGCACAACAGGCAGGGTAGATACAGAGGAGCAGTATGAGGTTGATGACGAGAGAGTGGTTGAGGTAAGTTTTTTTGCATCAACCATGCCGGGATTCCCGGTACAGTTCGGACCTAAGGTGGCGTCGATGGAGGTTGTGCCTGGTAAGTTTTATACGACAAGTTATATTGCCAAAAACAACACCGATAAAGAGATAGTTGGTCAAGCCATACCGAGTGTTGCGCCTACGGACGCAGCGCTCCACTTTAAGAAATTAGAGTGTTTTTGTTTTATTAGACAAGTGTTTAAGCCACACGAAGAAGTTGAAATGTCACTTCGCTTTGTGGTTGAACCAGAGATGGACGAGAACATACAAGATGTAAGTTTGTCCTACAATTTTTTTAAGTTAGAAAATTAAAAGAGAGGAAAGAAAAATGAGCGAGCAAGAATATTACGTACCTCATGGCACTTATTGGCCAATTATTGGTTCTATTGGTGTTTCTACACTATTTGTTGGTTTTGCTAATCAAATGCATGGCGTAGAATGGGGTGGCTCTGTCATGGGCTTGGGCATGGCAATCATTATTTTTATGATGTTTGGCTGGCTTGGCCAGGTGGTAAAAGAAAGTGTTGGCGGCTTGTACAACAAGCAGGTTGACAGATCTTTCCGCTGGGGTATGAGCTGGTTTATTTTCTCTGAAGTGATGTTTTTCGCAGCCTTCTTTGGCGCTTTGTTCTATGCAAGAGTTATAAGTGTGCCTTGGTTGGGCGGTGCAGACAATAATATGTTTACGCCAGAGCTTTGGGAGGGCTTTAAAGCCACTTGGCCACTGATCAACACGCCGGGCGATGTCGGCCAAAGCGGCGTTGCTTTTTCAACTGATTTCAAATTGGTTAATACTTGGGGCTTGCCTGCACTTAACACGGCTTTGCTATTAACTTCTGGCGTTACTTTGACTTATGCACACCACGCGCTTCGCAAGGGCCACCGCAATTCGCTAATTTTTTGGATGATTGCGACGATTGCCCTAGGTGTTGCCTTCTTGGGCTTCCAGATTGCAGAATATGGCCACGCTTACCACGACGGCCTTAAGCTAACTTCTGGCATTTACGGTTCAACGTTTTACTTGTTGACTGGTTTTCACGGTTTCCACGTAACGGTGGGCGCCCTTATGTTGGCGGTCATTCTTTACAGAATCCAAAAAGGCCATTTCAGCGCAGAGCACCACTTTGCCTTCGAAGGTGTTGCCTGGTACTGGCACTTTGTTGACGTTGTTTGGTTGGGTCTTTTTGTTTTTGTATACTGGCTGTAATAATAACCTTACGATAACAAAGAAAAAGACCCCTTGTTTGGGGTCTTTTTTATTTATAATCAAATAAACAAGGAATAAGGAGTAAGCCATGAACTACATCGCACCACTGATTATCTTTGCTATCATCATCTGCCTAGGCTCGGCATTTATTGGCCTCTTAAGGGGTGGCAGCAAAGGCTCCGATCAACTCTTTAAGTCGTTAGCTATTCGAGTGGGTTTGTCGGTATTTTTGTTCGTTTTATTGTTGCTAGCCGGCGCTTTGGGTTGGGTTGAGCCCAACTATACGGCACTGCCTACACAGTAGTGCTCGACAAAACCTTTTGCCCTGAATAGTCATGTTCGGGGCTCGTTTTCTTTTGCCCGCAGTTTTGATTGTTGTTCTTGCTGCGTTTCTCACATCTCTTGGTTTTTGGCAGCTTGACCGCGCCGATCAAAAACGCGCAATTGAAGACGCTATAGAGGCGGCCAACACCGGTGTTGTAGCGCTTGCTACATCGCTAGATGATCTTGAGAATAAAGAATATTATCACGTTCGACTAAGCGGGCATTATTTGCCCGAAAAGCAATTTATTTACGACAATCAAATTGTTCAACAAGCTTCCGGTTACTATGTGCTTACACCCTTTGTTGTTGGCAACTCTAATAGGGCAATTGTAATTAACCGGGGTTTTATACCTTGGTACGGACAACGCAATAAGCTTGCGGATATTGAAGTATCAAATAACCCAACCCAAATAAAAGTTCAAATATCTCTGCCAGTGAAGCGCATAGAGCTTTCTGAGAGCGACATCGGCATTGAATTTCCGATATTAATACAATCGCTCGATATTGACAAAATGAGCACCCTATCGACGCTTGACCTTGTTCCAGTTGTGGGTTTGTTGAGCTCTGAAGGTGAAGGTGGTTTTGTAAGAGAATGGCAGCCCTACGTTGGTAGTATTGGTAAACATATTGGCTACGCAATACAGTGGTTTGCAATGGCGTTTGTGCTCTCAATTATTGGCATACGGTTGGGCTTTAAATATAGAAAAAAGTAATTGTTTTTTCACAAAAAAACTGTTGCTGAGAAAAAGACCTTTGCTGTATAATTTCGCTCTCAAGCCGACATAGCACAGTTGGTAGTGCAACTGATTTGTAATCAGTAGGTCCGCGGTTCAAGTCCGTGTGTCGGCACCATACTCAATAAATCAAGACGTCTTATGGCGTCTTTTTTTTGACCTCTCGGGGCTTTCAGGATTTAATCTATCGCGTGCAATCTACACCTTCTTCCTAGAGATTTGGTTTAGTTGCTGATCGTAAGCGCTTTTCCAATATGCCTTGATTGCTCCAACTCCTTTAGGATCAAGTCCGCGACGTCAGCGCGGGCGATCTTGGAAGTTTTGGCTGGGATATCCTCCCCAAAATCATAAACACCGGTTCGAGAGGCATCAATCAGTCCACTGGGCCTTATGATGGTCCAGTCCAAACCGCTTGCTTTAACAACAGTTTCCTGGGCTTCGTGGTCTACACGGGAGCTTTTCAACAGCGTTGCAAAGAAGAATTTATTAAACATGGATAAGGTATCCCAGCTTTCCCCGACCCCCATTGCTGTGATGACCATAAGTCGTTTGACGTTATTTTGCTGCATACCAGAAATAATATTGATCGTGCCAATCGTGCGGACTGTGGTTTTCTTTAGGTCACTACCGGCTCCCAAAGCACAAACAGCCGCATCCTGGCCCTTGATAGCCTGGGCGACACTGGCAGGGTCAAAAACATCACCTGTAATTACGTTCAAATTTATATTTTCAATGGCGAGTCGGGCAGGGTCACGCACGAATGCAGTGACCTCGTGCCCACCCTCAAGGGCTTGTTTTACAATTTCGAGACCTGTTTTGCCTGTGGCGCCAAATACTACGATATTCATTTGATACATCCTCTGGTGTAAATTAGGCCCTTTTCTAGCCGCTGAACCAGTGATTCGTATGCACCAGGTTGAGCAACGTTAGCTACCTATAAGGCCACTTAAAGCCTAATTGTTTTTGAGTTTGTCTTGTTGCCCAAAAAACGACACTTCTTTGGGGTACTCGGGTAGATCCATCGTGTAGTTTGTGCACCGAACGGTGCCGCTGCGCTCACCGCGCACCATCATTTCGTCGAGCTCGCTTGGCAGCGGGTTGGGCGATAGGGCAATGGCATCTTCGGCAACATAGGTGACAATAAAAAGCGAGCGGGGATGCTGGGAAAGATTTGCAGCGGAGCCATGCAAAAGCTTAGAATGCATCAAACAAGCAGAGCCCGCTTTGCCATAACAACTGAGTGCGTTTTTCTTGTGCTCGGCTTCAATTTCGGCAGAGACGGCTCCAGTAAAAACCCCATTATGCCAAAGTGAATAAAGCGGCCCTTTGTGGGTGCCAGGCACAACCTCAAGGGGGCCATTTTCAAGAGTAACGTCGTCTAGGAAAAACAGTACAGTGACAATATCTTGGTTTGAATGTGGCTCAAAAGTAAAATCTTGGTGAAACCTGACTTCGGTTCCCGAGCTGGGCAGCTTAAGGTTGATTTTATTGGCCAAATGTTTGATATTATCGCCAAAAAACTGAGTCACCAAATCTAGAGCATGGTTGTCTTTAACAGTGGCTAGGCAAGCTTCTGAGATTTCAGCGGGCGAGGTAATTCTTCTAAGGGCAGGCGTTTCTGGACTGTGCGTGTTGGGCTCGATATCAAAGCGTGGCCGACCGTCCATTATTTGCCCGAAAGGTTGTGAGTAATCTTTGCTTTGCTCAACCCAGGCGACAAGGTCGCTGCGAATACTGTTTAACTGCTCAGCAGTAAGCGCATCTTCCATAACAACGTAGCCATCGTTTTGAAACTGGTTAACTTGTTGTTGTATTGTTGCCGTTGTTTCTTTGCTCACAGCACCCCCGCTTAAGTATTGCGATTTCTCAATTCGCGAATCATATCGAAAAAACGCGACGAGGTGTAAGAAAATTTTCTCTAGAAGGGCGCGCGAACAAGTTCGGCTTTATTCTGGCTCTATTGGCTCGGGCGCAAGCACTTGGCGGTTGCCGGCACTGTTCATGCTGCTTACAACGCCACTGGCTTCCATGTCCTCGATAATTCGTGCAGCGCGGTTGTAGCCGATGCGCATCCTGCGCTGTAAGCTGGAAATAGACGCCCTTCTGGTTGAGGTGACAATCTGTACCGCTTCGTCATAAAGCGGATCCATCTCGCCAGACAGAGCTGGGCTGTCAGCAGATGCGCCATCAGAGCTCTCTTGTGGGTTAAGAACACCGGGAAGGTAGTTGGTTTCTGAATTTGCTTTGAGATGGTTGACGACTTGCGAAATTTCCGTATCATCAACATATGCACCGTGTACTCTGGTTAGGTGCGAAATACTAGGCGCCATATAGAGCATATCGCCCATGCCGAGTAGTTGTTCAGCGCCCGATTGGTCGAGGATGGTGCGCGAGTCTGTTTTTGACGAAACCTTGAAAGAGATTCGCGTCGGGACGTTGGATTTAATCAGGCCCGTTATCACGTCAACACTTGGTCTTTGAGTTGCAATGATTAGGTGGATGCCTGCGGCGCGCGCTTTTTGTGCAATACGCACTATGAGGCCTTCGACGCGTTTCGATTTGTTGCGGTCTTCCTGCGCTAAGGCGCCCAGCATATCGGCATATTCATCAATAACGATAACAATCAGAGGTAACTCGTCAAGCTCTGGCGCCTGCTCACCTTCAGCGGCGGTATTTGGATTAAACGACGGGTCTAATAATGGCTTGCCAGCTTTTTTGGCTTTAATGAGTTTGTCATTAAAGGAGTCGATATTTCTAACGCCAAATTTTGCCAATAGGGTATAGCGACGCTCCATCTCATTAACGCACCACCACAATGCGCTGGCTGCCTCGTTCATATCGGTAACGACTGGCGCCAAGAGATGAGGGATATCCGCGTAACACGCCAGCTCGACAATTTTTGGGTCAATCATAATCAGGCGAACTTGATCGGGCCTAGCTTTGTACAAAATGCTAAGAATGATTGCATTGAGGCCAACAGATTTACCCATACCTGTTGCGCCAGCGACTAATAAATGCGGCATTTTTGCTAAATCAGCAACAACAGGATTGCCGTTAATGTCCTTGCCAAGCCCCATCGAAAGTATCGATTTTGCCTTGGTAAATTCATCCGCTGATAGAATCTCTTTGAGGCTGATCATCTCGCGTTCGTTGTTCGGGATTTCCAGGCCAATAACAGGCTTGCCAGGAATAACATCGACGATACGCACGCTTTCAACTAACAAGGCTCTTGCCAAGTCTTTGTTGAGGTTCATAATTTGGCTAACCTTAACACCCGGCGCTAGAGATATTTCAAATTGAGTAACGACCGGCCCCGGTGTGACTGCGGTTATTGCTACATCAAAACCAAAATCTTTGAGTGTTAGCTCAACTTGCTCTGACATAGAGTCGCGGTCGCTATCGCTATACCCTAGTTCTGAAGCCTCAGCCTCGTTCAGCAGGGCAATGCCGGGCAAGCCACCACCACTTGCTTTATAAAGATTACTACTTTCACTAGATTTGGTAGGTTTTGCTTTTGTGGCAGGGACCACCGTTGCTTTGGGTGCGTTTGGGGTTTTTGTTTTTGCTGGTTTATCAGGGCGCGCTGGTTTCATAGCTTGTTTGGCTGCTCGTTGCCCTGCCGCAAGCTGTCGTTTTTCTTTTAACTGCGCCCGCCCGTGTTTTGTTTTTTCCGAAACAATTCCTGCGATACTGACCCAAGAGGCTTTTGTGGCAATGCTAAAGCCCACCATAACAATACTGACGTAGATAATGGTTGAGGCTTCGCCAAAAAGTTCGCCGAGAAACATTTCATGCATCATCTCGCCAATCCAGCCACCACCAATACCCGGGCTCGGCATATATTGATTAAAAAGCGCCGTGGTAAACACCAGCATAAGTAGATAGGCAACAAAGCGTACAACAAAAACCGCTTGACTCTTGTCTTCTAAGGAAGCATCCCGATGAAAGTTATAACCCAGCCACACAATCGAGACGGGCAGCACATAAGACGCATAGCCCAAAATGGCAAAAGAGATGTCACTCAAGTAGGCGCCGACAACGCCGGCTGCATTATGAGCCGGTGTTGATAAAACTACATCGCCCGTCCACGGATCTTCGCTGGGCAAGTGGGTAATTAAGGCAATGAAATAAACCACGCCCAGCATTGCCAATAGAATAAAAATAACTTCGTAGCTTACGCGAGAGAGAGTATTTTTTCTTTTAGGCTTTTCGCCCCTTTTGTTAACTTTTTTCAAGTTGGCTTTGAGTCTATAATATTGGGTTCGTAAAACAGTATAAAGTATTTCAAATGAGTGATATTAAACATTGTCGAGTTTTGATTGTTGGATCAGGCCCTGCGGGCTATTCTGCAGCTGTTTATGCAGCGCGTGCAAACTTAAATCCGGTGATGGTCAGTGGCCTAGAACAAGGCGGCCAATTGATGACAACAACCGACGTTGATAACTGGCCAGGCGATAACTCTGGCGTGCAAGGTCCAGATCTTATGTCACGAATGAAGGAGCACGCCGAGCGTTTTAATACCGAAATCATTAACGACTATATTACTGAGGTGGATTTTTCCACGCGCCCTTTTGTGTTGCAAGGCGGCGAACAGACTTACAGTGCCGATGCTGTGATTATTGCCACAGGCGCAACAGCGATGTACCTTGGCCTTGAATCCGAAGAAGCCTTTAAAGGCAAGGGCGTTTCCGCTTGTGCGACTTGTGATGGTTTTTTCTATCGCGGCCAAAAAGTTGCCGTTGTTGGTGGTGGAAACACGGCCGTCGAAGAGGCGCTTTATTTGTCTAATATTGCAGAACACGTTACCATCGTCCACCGTCGCGACCAGTTTCGCTCGGAGAAAATTCTTGCTGACCAGTTGATGGAAAAAGCTGAAAACGGCAACATTTCCATTGAGTGGAATCACAATCTTGAAGAAGTCTTGGGCGACGAGATGGGTGTGACTGGTCTTAAATTAAAAGGCAACGACGGCACAAGCAAAGAAATCGCTGTGCACGGCGTTTTTATCGCCATTGGTCACAAGCCAAACACCGGTATTTTTGAAGGGCAGATAGATATAAAGGGCGGCTACATTCAAGTGAAAAGCGGCATTGAGGGCAATGCCACCCAAACCAGTGTTGAAGGGGTATTTGCTGCGGGTGATGTGGCAGACCACATTTATCGCCAAGCGGTTACATCGGCAGGTTCAGGATGTATGGCAGCCTTAGACGCCGAGCGCTATTTGGATAATTTGTAAAACAAACCAAACCTTTTCAAGCTGATGGCAACAAGAGGTAAAAAAAAGTTTAGAAAAACAGGTACAAATACGTTTGTCACCGACGAAGAAACCTACCTGATGGTGATGTTGTTTCAACATCAGCACAAAAGCATAGACTCGCTTGCTCGACAATTTAACATCAGTCGTTCAGACGCAAAAGAGATCATTATCAGAAGCCGAGTTGGTTGTGCTTGCGGCTAGTTTTGTTATACGCCACTGGTAAGCCAAACGATAGGTTTAGCCATTAAATTCAAGCGCAATTTGCTCTGCCTTGTGTATAATGACGCGCTTTGGCCACATAGCTCAGTTGGTAGAGCAAGGGACTGAAAATCCCTGTGTCCCTAGTTCAATTCTAGGTGTGGCCACCACATTCAA
>CAZZER010000032.1:0-13586 GCA_964653365.1 uncultured Candidatus Thioglobus sp. | reverse complement strand
CAGATTTTCATCCAAGCTGTTCGTGTGCAATGGGGCATGGTGAGATGGCCGTTGTAGACGGCCAGATGAGAGTCCGAGGAGTAGAATATCTGCGTGTGGTTGATGCCTCAGTTATGCCACAAATAATATCCGGCAATTTAAATGCCCCAACCCAAATGATCGCTGCTCGTGCAGCAGATATGATTTTAGGAAAGGCACAATTAAGTCCAATAAAAGCATCTTTTGCGTTTGATATTTAAGTGAAAATATCTACAAAAACAAAGACGCCCCGCACCTGTAAAGTTTTAACAAATTAGCCTGTTAGGGCTCTTAACAAGCCTCTTCTGTTATACTCATATTAATTTCATTGTATGGAGGGAAGCATGTCATCATTAGTCGATAACCAAATTGAAGCCGCATCAAAAAAGTGGCTAGACCTCTGGAAGAGCGGCCCAACACGCCTACGATGGACTGAAATGCCACTACAGGTTGGCGACTTAGCGCCTGATCTTGAATTGCAAGACACATCAGGTAATGTTGTTCATCTAAGCGATTATTGGAGCAATGGCCCAGCCATAATTATGTTCTGGCGACATTACGGTTGTAGTTGTGGGGTTGACCGTGCAAAGCTTCTACATGATGAATTTCCGGAATATATCAAGCTGGGTGCATCCGTCGTCGTAATTGGGCAAGGTGAGCCCGAACGCACTAAAATCTATGCCAAAAAGAACAACATACCTTGTCCCGTATTGTGTGACCCCACTTGTAGCGTTTATGAAGCTTACGACCTGTTAGAGGGCAAGCCGTCTCAAGTCATCTTCGATGCGCCTGATGAGTATTTACAAATTGATTATGAGACCGGCGCCGAATTACTGGAGGCCCGTCGTGGTACAGACGGAGAGTTGGTAGATAACCCATGGCAGTTGCCAGGAGAATTTGTCATTGATCAAACAGGAATAATTCGCCTTGCTCATCGATATCAACATTGCGAAGATTGGGCCAATCCATCGATACTGATTCCAGCTATCAAGGAAGCTATCTGGGAAGCTAAATAAATCTCAATTTGCTTTTGAGCAATAAAGGAACGGTGCCCCTTATTAAATTTCGTTTGACCTATTTACAAACAATATAATGAATATTCGATTTAGGCTAGTGCTTTCAGCTGTTCAATCAGTTGTTTTCTTGTATTGGTTGGAAAATCAGACAAAGCTTGTTGTTCGCTATTTTTAGCAATTTGCAGCAGTCTGGCAACTTTTTTTCTTCCAGCATCGGTTGCGCTTACAGTGCGCCCATCGTAGTCCAGCCAACCAAGCGACTCTAAACTTTCAACCGCCTCTCTTGCCTCACGTTGGCCGCTTAAGATGCGAAAATGCAGACGTGATATATCGACCTGATCTTGATCATACAAGTTAGCCAATATGCGCCAACCTGTAACGCTAAGGCCTGCTTCTTCTACGGCTAGGTAAAGAGCGCCTGCAAGTTGCTTGCGAGCTGCCGATAAGTGGTATAGCAATAAATCATCGACCGCACTTCCCATGCTATCCAAACCATCACTAACCTGTGGTGGTGGTGTTAGCGCTTCCGCAGTGGCATAACTGCCGCCAGAGAATACTAGCCCACGCTTGGGTCTAGTGGCAAAAGATTGCACTTCAGCGACAATAATCGCATGATCTCCACCTTCATAAACCGCCCAAGCACTACATTGAAAGTGGCAAACTGCCCCCTTAAGCATATGGCAACCTCCTAGACCAAACTCACTTTCAATGCCTGAGAATTTGTCGTTGCCCTGCTGGGCAAATTTGTTCGATAACTGAACCTGATCGGCACTGAGTACATTAATGCAAAAATAATTGCCTTCGATAAATGCCTTTGCTCCATGTGCATCATAAGCCACCGACCAAAGCACCAAAGGTGGATCTAAAGATACTGAATTGAAGCTGCTTGCAGTCATACCAATAGGCTCGCCATCAGTATCACAAGTGGTAATGACCGTTACCCCGGTGGCGAAAGTGGCTAGCGCATTTCTAAATTGATTTGTATCAAAACCTGACATCCTGCACTCCTAGTCCAGCATTGCCTCAACTTTAGCAATCATTTCGTCTTTTGGATAAATATCAAAATAACCTGCCGCCATTACCGCTGGAGGTCCAAAAAAGAAACGCTCGTAAAGACACTGACGACCAGCAAAACCAGAAACAGCTGAATCATGCGCTAAGCGAAAAAGCGCAACTCGGTCTTTAGAATCTAAGTTGGCAACTTGAAAGTATTGCTCTACATCGCCAGCAATTGCATTACTAAAATCATGCTCACAAGGTGTGGCCATTAAAGAACTGGAGCCCAATAATTGTACCAATTCAAGCAGGCGCGGATATATGCGTGGCATCGTATTACGCGCAGTGTCCAAAGGCCTCCGTAAGGGTACAAAATTTCCCCACTTATCTTCATGTGCCTGGTTTTCGCCTGCAAACAACATAGCGCGCTGTGCTTCTGCAATCCACATGGCTTCAGCAATCATGCCCTTGGTTCCCATATCTTTGTCGCGATTTGTGGATTTTGCCATAGCACATAACAAGCCAACAAAAAATTCAGCTTTGGCGAGCTTACCACACACGACTTGATGCATCATGTGCACCACGGCATTTGTTTCAGCGAAAGAAACGTTACACTGCAGGGGGTCTTTGTACATAAAAACTCTTTCCCAAGGTACAAGAACATTGTCAAAAACAACAACAGCGTCCATTTCCTCAAACCTAGAGGACAAGGGCGCATCAAATTTAGATTTACCATGATCGTAAGGATCTCGACAAATCATTTTTAGACCTTTTGTGGCGATAGGAATAGCAAAAGCAAAGGCAAAAGGTATGTTATCTGGACTAGCCTTAAGAAGTGTTGAAGGAAAAACCTCAATCTCATCGGCAGTTGGGCCAAGCGTGGCAAGCAGTCTTGCTCCTTTGACAACTATACCTGCATCAGTTTCTTTAACCACATGAAGGGCAACTTCATCGGTGAACTTGCCTTGCTTTGCCAGATCAAAATTCTTTTGTGGGTTGACTAAAGTGTGGGTAAGGACCTTGTCACCCTTTCTAATTTCATTATAGAAGTTGACCATATTTTCTGAAAAATTGGTCTCACCTTTACCCAGAAAAGCATTGGCTGCAGCGAATGACATAACTGATGCGTTCTTGTAGTCCGGTGTACGACCAAACATGCCAGCAGACCAGCTTGCCCACTCGTAAAATGAAGCACCACGTTGTTTAACGTCCTTCTCTGACTTAGGTATTAAAAACGATGTGGGACAACGGTCCCCGTCTTCATCCAAGTAAGTTATTTTGTCTTGATATTTGGGGTTATGTTGGCGATCCAAAAACTCGCCTAAAGTGTGCGCACCACGACATACTGCGGGATGCTTTGTGACGTCTTCAATGCGTTCACCATTGATCCAAATCTCACGATCATCACGTAAGCCATCCAAATACTCTTTGCCGGTGCGTATACCCATAGTTTTCCTCCTATAAATGACTGTGAATCAGTCCTTTTCAACCTTCCTAAACAGCGAATTATTCGCAAAAATATTTAATATCAATACTAACTCAAAGATGCTTTTAATACATTAATCTAACACATAAAATACAAAAATCATTGGGATATTTAGTGATAATTGGGCTTGATAAACAACTCAAATTTCTTATACAATCGAATAAATATGTCATGATTATTCCTTGGAATCATTAAGTTTTTGCACCAACTCATCAAGCAACTCGTATAACAATTCCATCTTCCCATATCCAAACGCATCAGTAATATGCGAATAAAGTGCCTCGCTCTCTGGTGCGATAAGTTTAAATAGCTTGTCACCCTGATCCGACAAGGTGATGATAGATCGGCGCTGATCTTTAGGCGAAACGCAACGCAACACAAGGCCACGTTTAGACAAATTTTGCACGATCCGTGTAAGACTTGGCATTAGTAAAAAACAACTTTTAGAGATTTCTGTCATCTCCAATCCATCGGACTCGTTGAGTGCGCGCAACACTCGCCACTGTTGAGGAGATAAATCGTGCTTTCTTAAGTGGGGAATGAAGGTTTTCATGACCGATTCACGAGCCCTCAGCAGTGCCATTGGCAGCGAATGATCAAAAGCGCGGATGTTATTTGAGGACTTCATCTTTGACCTCGTTAAATAATACACCAACCCCCTCAACCTCCACTTCAACAACATCACCCGGCTCTAGAAATCTAGGTGGATCAAAGCGAGCACCAGCACCATTCGGCGTACCAGTTGCAATCACATCACCTGGTTTGAGCTCAAAGAAAGTTGACAAGTAGTGAATCTGATAGGCAATTGGGAACATCATATTGGCGGTTGTGTCGTTCTGACGCAACTCACCATTGACACGCGTCTTAACGCGCATGTTTTCATATTGCTCAGGACCAAATTGATCGGCGCTCACCAACCAAGGACCTATTGCTCCTGAATGTACAAAGTTTTTACCTTGGGTTACATTAAATTTGGCATGTCTAACCCAGTCACGCAGCGTGCCTTCATTCATAATACTCAAGCCCGCAATATGTTGGTAAGCCTCTTCCTGTGGAATTCTTCGACCCCCCTTACCGATGACAACAACAATTTCGCCTTCATAATCAAGCTTGTGGGATTCAGGCGGTCGAATCAGTGGTGCGCCATGAGCCGTCAGTGAATCTGGTGTCCGCATAAAGACACTTGGATATTTTGGTGGTTCACTACCATCTTTGTACTCTTCATTACGATTGGCATAGTTAACACCTATGCAAATAATTTTTTCAGGGCTCATAATGGGTGGAAGTAGCTCAACTTCTTGTAATTTCAACCGAGAATCGTAATCATCAAGGTTTAAGCTAGATATTTTGTCATCCGAGATTGCTTGCTTTAGACTTGTGCTAACTGAAGCTAGGTCAACGACAACATCATTGTCAAGCAAGGCACCCCAAGAATACTGTTGATTATAATTAAAACTGACTAACCGCATTAAAACCCCTTATGATTAACAATGATAAATTGCCATAACTACCATTATAGTAAATTTATTGCTTGACAAGATATTATTTAACATGTTAAATTATAACACTAATTACAAGGCAAACAAAATGTCAGACTTACAACAAAACCTACAGCAAGCTAGGACTTATTTGCAACGCTTCAAAGACAATACCACTGGGCACTATATTAATGGCGAGTGGACTTTGGGAGCAACTGGCAAAACATTTACAAATATCTCACCCTCAGACCAACAAACTCTCGGCGAGATTGCAGAAGGTGGTGAACTTGAAGTAAATCGTGCTTGCGAAGCTGCGCAAGACGCATTCGTCGAGTGGCGAGATATAGCTGGCGCTGAGCGCAAAAAAATTCTTAATCGTTTTGCAGACAAATTGGTTGAGCGCGCCGATGAAATTGCCTTGGTTGAAAGCAGTGATTGTGGCCAAGCAATCCGCTTTATGAGGCAGGCCGCAGTTCGTGGTGCTGCAAATTTTCGTTTTTTTGCTGACAAGGCTGTTGAGGCAAAAGATGGCCAAGCACTCTACCAAACTGAACACACTAATCTTACTGTACGCTGCCCTATTGGTCCAGTTGGGGTTATTACTCCATGGAATACACCGTTTATGTTATCCACTTGGAAAATTGCACCAGCACTTGCTGCAGGCTGCACAATTGTTCACAAGCCAGCAGAATTTAGTCCATTATCAGCAGCAATTTTGGCCGAAGTGAGCGCTGAGGCCGGCTTGCCCGCAGGGGTTTGGAATATGGTTAATGGTTTTGGCGAAGTTGTTGGAAAACGCCTGACTGAGCACCCGGCAATTAAAGCCGTAGCTTTCGTTGGCGAAACTTCTACTGGTTCACGCATCATGGAGCAGGGTGCGGCGACATTAAAACGTATGCATCTTGAGTTGGGTGGCAAGAACCCAGTTATTGTTTTCGATGATGCTGATTTTGAACGCGCGCTCGATGCGGTTGTCTTTATGATTTATAGTCTTAATGGTCAACGTTGCACTTCTAGCAGTCGTCTTTTGTTGCAAAGTGGCATCCGTGAACGTTTTCTTGAGGCTCTAATAAAGCGGGTCGCAAACCTAAAAGTCGGCCATCCACTTGACCCGAATACCGAAGTTGGTCCGCTTGTACATACTGAGCATTTCGATAAAGTTTTAAGCTATATGGCGACTGCAAGATCTGATGGAGCGACCATTGCAGTTGGTGGGCAACGCTGCAAAGAGCTGGGCGCTGGTAATTATGTACAACCCACACTATTTACCGAAGCTAACAACCGAATGAAAGTCGCCCGCGAAGAAATCTTTGGGCCAGTGCTTACAGAGATAAAATTCGAAACAGAAGAAGAGGCAATCCAAATTGCTAATGATACCGACTACGGTTTAGCAGCTTACGCATGGACCTCTGATCAAGGTCGAGCAATGCGTTTAGCACACAAAATCGAAACCGGTATGCTATGGATTAACTCTGAGAACAACCGAAACCTGCCTTCGCCTTTTGGCGGTGTGAAGAACAGTGGCATTGGTCGTGATGGGGGTGACTACAGTTTTGAATTTTATATGGAAACAAAAAATGTTTGCTTTGCTCATGGCACCCACCGTGTACCAAAGTTGGGAGCTTAGTAGATGAGCTTGTATCAGACGCAAAAATTGCTCTACATGCTTAATAAAGATCCAAAATTACAAGCGACTTTTCTTGCAGACCAAGACTCGGTTCTAAAGGACTTCAAACTTAGCGACGAAGAGATTGGCGCGCTTAAAAAACCCGATATAGGCCTGCTGTATGTACTTGGTGTTAATGGTCAAATCTTGATGCACTATGCAGCTATATGTGGCTTTGCATGGCCCGAATACATTCAAGCGATGCGAGACGGGCTCGAAGAGCACGGCAATGTGCGAAGCGGCCTTTACGTTACTACCGACGGAAAGGGGGCGATATGAGTTTAGTGTTTGCTGGGGTTTGTAGCCACGCACCAGGTATTACTGGACGTGCACACATGGCAGACCAAGATGATAAAGAAAGCTTTCATAATGCTTTCAACAAAATGCGAGAAAAACTTGAAGTGAGTAAACCAGATGCCCTAATCGTGGTGGCAGCTGAACATTTTGCTAACTTTTTTATGAACAATATGCCGGCGTATTGTATTGGTATGGGCGATGAATACGAAGGTCCAATCGAAGATCCCGAGTGGCTAGGAATCCCAAGAACCAACGTACCAGGTAATCCTGAATTGTCAAAACGTATTATTCAGCGCGTCTTGCAGGATGTCGATGTCGCCTACTCAGAAGAGTGGAAATTTGATCACGGCATTAGCGTACCGTTGCACTTTCTCACACCTCGCTATGACTTGGATATTATTCCGGTCAATATTAACTGTCAAGGCCCACCGCTGACACCATTACACCGTGCTTGGGCTTTTGGAGAGGCGCTTAGAAAAGCTTGTGATGAAGTGCCAGAGCGTATCGCTATCATCGGAACTGGTGGTATTTCACACTGGCCAGCAACACCTGATTCGGGAAAAATTAACGAAGATTGGGATCGAAAGTTTCTACGACAATGGAGCGCTTGTGACAAAGAAGCGCTGCTTAGTTATAGTGACGAGGAAACATGGCGTGATGGAGGTCAAGGTGGCTTTGAGATCCGCACCTTTATCGCAATCTCCGCAGCGACTGCTGGTCTTACTGCAAAAGTGCACTACTATCGCCCGATTCCTATTTTTGCCGTTGGTTGCACTATTGGTATCGTTGATTTGGAGGATTAAGGAATGGCGCACTTTGTTTTAGAGTACTCAAGCAATATAGATTCAGAAGACTTGAATTTGCAAAATCTATTTGCAAAACTACACAAAAGTGCTGTTAATTGTGGTCTGTTTCCACTAAAAGGCATTCGTAGTCGCGCATACAGGGCTGAAGATTACCGTCTGGCTGATGGCAATCCACAGCATGTCTTTTTGCATTTATCAGTGCTTGTGGGTACTGGGCGTAGCTTGCAAGAGAGGGAGTCAGCTGCCAAAGGTTTTTTCACTGTTTTCGAGGAACATTTTGCACAGAGTTTTGAGAGGGGCGGTGTCGCTATGTCTTTCGAGATGCGTGAGCTTGAGCCCATCCTTAAGTATAACAAGAACAACATCCAAGATTATCTATGAAAACGCTGAATGACGCCCAGATTGGCTCGGCTGCTAAGGCGCTCTATGAAGCAGAGCAACAAGTAATTCAGATTGAGGCCTTTACCCAGACTTATCCGAATATGACGATGGATGATGCCTATGCAATCCAATCGAGCTGGGTTGCGCTGAAAAAAGCTGTGGGTGACCCGCTAATCGGCTACAAAATTGGTTTGACATCAAAAGTTATGCAGCGTGCGATGAAAATTGATATGCCAGACTACGGCGTTTTGTTGCAATCTATGCACTTTGAAGATGGTAGTAATATTCCAGTCAATCGTTTTACCGACCCCAGAATTGAAGTCGAATTAGCATTTGTCTTAAAAGACCGCCTGTACGGTGAAGACCTGACCATTGAGGATGTTTTGGCTGCAACCGACTACGTCACCCCAGCCTTGGAATTAATATCTGCAAGAAGCTATCGAGTCCATCCGAAAAGCGGTTATATTCGAACTATTTTTGATACAATTGCTGATAACGCTGCGAATGCAGGCATTATTACGGGTGGCAAAAAAGTTAAGCCTAATGAGGTTGATTTGCGATGGTGTGGCGCCTTACTTAAAAAGAATTCCGAAATCGAAGAAACCGGTTTAGCCGCAGCTGTTTTGAATCACCCTGCCAATGGTGTTTGTTGGATTGCAAAACGCTTTGCAAAACATGGTGTTGCACTTGAGCCTGGGCAAATTCTTTTAGCGGGCTCATTTACCGCACCTATTCCAGTAGGAGAAGCTGACCATATTCATGCAGATTTTGGCAAACTTGGCAGTATTCATTGTCAATTTATTAAGGAGTAGTTAGTGAAGATACCAACAAATATATTTAAGCACTCACTTGCTAAAGGCGAGCAGCAGTATGGTTGTTGGCTTGGTCTTTGCAGTCCATTATCGGCAGAACTCTGTGCTAGCACAGGCTATGACTGGATGTTAATCGATGGTGAGCACGCGCCTAACGACTTGCAGACAGTTTTGTCACAATTGCAAGCAATTGAGTCGACACCAGCTCAGGCTGTCGTTCGCCTGCCCGATGGCAATCCAACCTTGATCAAGCAGTACTTAGATATCGGCGTTCAAAATTTACTCATACCAATGGTTGAAAATGCCGACCAAGCCCGTGAACTGGTGCGCGCAGTGCGCTATCCACCCGAAGGTATTCGTGGAGTTGGAACAGCCCTTGCGCGAGCTGCTCGCTGGAACTTGGTTGACAACTATTTTGCTGAAATTAATAACGAGTTTTGTTTGATTGTTCAAATCGAATCGGTTCAAGGATTACAAAACCTTGATGAGATTCTGGAGGTTGATGGCATCGATGCGATTTTTATTGGACCTGCAGATCTAGCAGCCAGCCTTGGACATCTTGGAAATCCAGCTCACTCTGAGGTAAAACAAGCCGTTAACGGCGCCTTTTCGAAGATTAAAGCCGCAGGCAAGGCCGCTGGATCTCTTGCTACATCCCAAGAAGTGGCAAAGGATTATGAGACTAATGGCGCCCAATTTATCGCACTATCGGTCGACACCTTGTTATTGGTCAACGCAGCCAAGAACTGTTTGAATCTGTTCAAGGGTGAAATCGAAAGCTCGGATAAAAGCGGTGACGGCGCCTATTAATCGCAAACGCTTTATATGAAATAAAAAAAATTGGGATTTGTTTATCCACTAATATACTGTAAGGCAATTAGTCATTCTTAAACTAAATTACTATTTAGGTAAATAAAATTATTAACATGTTAAACATTTTTTATGTACAATAGATTTACTAGAGAATATATTTCGCAATACATTTGCTTATGTAAATACGTTGTTAGTATTAAATTTATTCTATAGTGTTAATAAATATAATTAAAGGAGAACATATGTTTGTCAAAAAACTACTTGCAAGTGGCGTTTTAGTAATATCTGGTGCACTATTGTCCGGTATTTCTGTCGCGGCTGAAACTGTATTATTGTCATCTTGGTTGCCGCCTGGTCACCCAGTGGTGGCCGATATTATTAAACCATGGATAAAGGCCGTAGAAGTCGAAAGTAATGGAGAGCTTAACGTTCGAATTTTGCCTAAAGCCCTTGGAGCACCTCCAGCTCATTACGATCTTGCTAAAGACGGTGTAGCGGATATAACATACGGTGTACATGGTTATCAGCCTGGCCGCTTTAAACTTACTGCAGCCACAGAATTGCCGTTCTTGGGTGACAGCGCAGAAGACGTATCTGTTGCTTACTGGCGCATATTCAAGAAGCATTTAGAGTCTGTTAACGAGCATGAAGGTACTGTGCTATTAGGTTTGATGTCCCATGGACCAGGTGTAATTCATAACAACGTACGAGCCATTAACAATATCGCCGATATGCAGGGCTTAAAGTTCCGCGTTGGTGGTGGTGTTGCTGGTAATGCTGCTAAGGCACTAGGTGTTACAGCTATGTTAGCATCGGCTACTAAGAACTATGAAATGTTGTCTAGCGGCGTTGCCGACGGCACTTTCTTGCCTACTGAGTCTATTAAGTCGTTTAAGTTAACTAAGTTGTTAAACCATGCCACTAAGGTGCCGGGTGGTTTGTACAATACCAGTTTCTTCTTAACCATGAACCCAGCTAAGTTCGACAGCTTAAGTGCCTCTAACCAAGCTGCGTTAATGCGTGCTTCTGGTGAAAACTTTGCGCGCATTGCAGGTCGAGGTTGGGATAAACATGATGCTCTAGGTCAAGCCGCCATGGATGATGCAGGTATTGCCACTATAACTGCCGATGCTAATTTCATTGCCGAAATCAAAGCTGCAACAGGCCACTTGGAATCCGATTGGGTTGCTACGGCTAATAGCTTAGGTGTTGATGGTGCTGCTGTCATGGCAGACCTTCGCGCAGAAATTGCTAAAGTAGCTGCTGAGTAGTGTCGCTTAGTCAAACAAGGGGCCGGGTACTTGTATCCGGCCCCTTTATGCAGTTTATACTGCAGCGCATATTGGGCAGCATAGCGGCTGCCCTTTTGTTTTTCTTAATGTTGTTAACTTTAGTTGACGTAGTGAGTAGATACGGATTCAATGCGCCAATTAATGGTAGTTTTGAAATCACCGAACTGTTGTTAGCGGCGATCATATTTTCGGCTTTGCCATTAGTATCTGCCAAAGATGATCACATTACGGTGGACCTAATTGACTCCTTTGTACCGAGCATCATTGCTTGGCTAAGGGATGTTGCAATTGCCCTTGCAAGTTGCGTTATGCTGGCGGGTATTAGTTTCAAAGTGTGGAACAAAGCCCTAGAATCGATAAGTTATGGCGATCAAACAGCAATGCTATTTTTACCTACTGCACCGGTATTTTTTTACATTAGCATAACCATCGGCTTGACTAGCGCTATTTCCTTATTATTAGCTTGGCAGTATGCTCGCGCAGGCTTGGCCTCGTCTAATAAAGCATAATCACTATGTATGAATCTTTAATTGCTTTTGCCGCTATGCTCACCTTGGTTATTATGGTGCGCATGCCTATTGCCTTTGCTATGGGTTTGGTGGGCTTTGTTGGTTTTGGCTTGATGACCAGTTTTTCTGGTTCGTTAGCCATGGTCAGTATTATCACCTACGATACAGGCCTCAATTATGGATTGTCCGTGGTGCCACTGTTTATTCTTATGGGTAATTTCATTAACCGTGCAGGCTTGTCAGACGAGTTGTATACCGCAGCCAATGCATTTTTGGGCCATCGTCGTGGCGGCTTAGCTATGGCTACGGTGGTGGCTTGTGGTGGCTTTAGTGCTGTTTGTGGGTCAAGCATTGCAACCGCGGCAACCATGTCCAAGGTGGCCATGCCGCCCATGAAAAAATACGGCTATGACGAAGGCTTAGCTGCAGGCTCAATTGCTGCCGGAGGCACATTGGGGATCTTGATTCCCCCTAGTGTGATTCTAATTATTTTTGGCATCATGACCGAAAGTGATATAGGCATATTGTTTATAGCGGGTATTTTGCCTGGCTTGTTAGGAGTGATTTTATATCTTGTGGCAGTGCTAGCCACGGTCACTTTAAGGCCAGAAAAAGGTCCTTGTGGAAAACGCTTTAGCTGGCCTCAACGTTTACAAGCCTTATGGGGCGTGTCGGGCGTTTTAGCTTTGTTCACCTTAGTTATTGGTGGTATTTATGGTGGTATTTTTACCCCAACAGAAGCAGCTGGTATTGGTGCCTCGGGTGCCTTCTTTATTGCGTTAGTACGTCGCCGCTTAAGCTGGAGTTCTTTATTAGACACCTTAATCGAAAGCTCTCGCACCACAGCGATGATTTTTGTCATCCTCATTGGTGCAGAAATTTTCTCTAATTATATTAATATTGCCGGTCTACCCGAGCTATTGTCAAGCTGGGTAGTGTCCTTCGACTTATCCGCTATTGTTGTAATCATCCTTATTATGTTGGTGTACGTGATATTAGGCACGGTGCTAGAGAGCTTGTCCATGATTATGCTTACGGTGCCTGTATTTTATCCCTTAGTTTTAGGCTTAGACTTGGGTGAGTACTCGAGCTCATTGATGGACCCAGAAATGGCCCTCATTTGGTTTGGTATTATTGTTGTGGTGATCACCGAAATTAGCCTTATCACACCTCCCGTAGGTCTTAATGTGTTTGTATTAAGAAGCATGTTGGATGACGTTAAATTGAGTACTATATTCCGCGGTGTTACGCCATTTTGGGTGGTTGATATCATACGTCTGATGACATTAATTATGCTGCCTGGACTAGTGTTATGGCTGCCCAACTTGATGGCAAATTAGGCTCACTTCTATTCAGGATTTGCAAAAAACTTCATTTTTTGTAAAAATGAAGCATGCATAAATTATCCCTATTAACTGCGTTAATAGTTTTCTGTACAAGTGCCCTTGCCCACAAGCCCATCTTAAGTGATGGCTTAGAATTTTCCGCAAAAAATCCTTTCATTGTTGAAGAGCCTGAAACATCTAAAGCAATTTTTTCCAATTTAAATGGAAGCAATCATTATTACAAGATTGACTCTGATAGTGATTTTGATTTTTATGCTGCCGTACTAGCCCCAAAAATTGATGGATGCCCTCAGCAACACGTTTTCTCTTTTGAAGTGCTTGATGCTGAATTTCACACCATTCTTGTTGCAGATGGAGAGGATTTTGAATGGTGGCCTTGGTATGAAAAATATGGAGGTCAGTGGTATTGGTCTGGCCCAGAAATCGGAGAAAATTTTGCATCGAACCGAATTTTCAAAGCTGGCACATACTACATCAAAGTTTTTAACCAAAACAATCAGGGCAAATACATATTGGCGGTTGGTGATGTTGAAAAATTCTCTATTGGTGATTTTTTTGGCTTGTTTTTTACAATGGGTGACATTGAAGAACAATTTTGGGGCTCCAAAGTTTGCAAATAGCGCCAATATATAATGCATTAGTGAGCCTCCCCACCATCATCAGAGTCTGG
>CAZZER010000031.1:11945-15521 GCA_964653365.1 uncultured Candidatus Thioglobus sp. | reverse complement strand
ATTTTTTCTGCCACGCTATCTCCAAATGCAACTTCTTGTGATGTTTCATTGGTTTTATCAACATTTATTAATAACCAAAGTTGTGATGAAGTTGCCCAGGCGCGTGTTTCAGCCGATGCTACTTTAAAAGTGGCCAAATACGCCGAAGGAACTTATACACATATCTACCCAGAATCTAATGCCTATCAACTGGTACTTGTTGCAACAGGTGGGCAATCTTGCTCAATGACTGAGTCTCGTATGATGTGGCTGGGTGACTAACCAAACATCTTTTTTGCCAATAATCTTTAATATTGGGACATGCTCAATACCTTTATAAGACTTTCATTAGTTTTATCCTTTTTGTATAAAATATTAACTTAATTTAACCAACTTCTACAGAGAAGAAAAATGAAAAGAATTGCCCTTTTTCTTTTAACCAATATTGCCATCATGTTGGTTTTAAGCATCACCTTAAGAATACTTGGCGTTGAGAGTTTGCTAGCTGAAAATGGTAGCGACCTAAACATTAACGCTTTGGTTATTTTTTCCGGTGTTTTTGGTTTTGGTGGTGCTTTTATCTCACTAGCTATTTCAAAATGGATGGCCAAAAAAATGACTGGCGCAAAAGTCATTACGAACCCTTCTAATAATGTTGAGAAATGGCTAATGGCAACAGTTGAAAAGCAAGCTGAGATTGTTGGCATAAAAATGCCAGAAGTTGCAATTTTCCCATCAGAACAAATGAATGCCTTTGCCACAGGTGCTAGCAGAAATAATGCTCTTGTAGCGGTGTCACAAGGCTTGCTAAATCAAATGAACCAAGGCGAGATAGAGGCAGTTGTTGGTCACGAAATGAGTCATGTAGCTAATGGAGATATGGTAACCCTAACGCTCATTCAAGGCGTGGTCAATACTTTTGTGTTTTTCTTCTCTCGCGTGATTGGCCACATCGTAGATCGTGTTATTTTAAAAAATCAACGTGGGCACGGCATTGGCTATTTTGTTACTGTTATTTTTGCCCAAGTCATACTCTCAATTTTGGCAAGTATCGTAGTGATGTATTTTTCCAGAAAGCGTGAATTTATTGCAGATACAGGTGGCGCAGATCTTGCTGGCCACCAAAATATGATTGGCGCCCTTAAACGCCTAGCACAAAGAGAACCTGAGGCACTGCCTGAGCAATTGGCTGCTTTTGGAATTGGTGAAAAACCTAAAAAAGGCTGGTCCCATTTGTGGGCCTCACACCCGCCTTTAGAAGCCCGAATAAGAGCGCTTGAGATCCGCGCTGGATTGTCTAATTAAACCGGCTTTCCTATGTCAATCACAATTAAATCCTCTTCAGATATTGACAAAATGCGTACCGCTGGGCGTTTAGCTGCCAGTGTATTAAAGATGATAGAACCCCATGTGAAAGTAGGCGTAACCACTGAGCATTTGGACCAACTTTGTCATCAGTTTATTGTCGATGAATTGGATTGTGTGCCAGCACCACTCAATTACCATGGCTTTCCCAAGTCGATTTGTACTTCAATCAACAATGTTGTTTGCCATGGTATTCCAGGTGAGAAAAAACTTAAAAAAGGCGATATTATTAATATTGATATTACCGTTATTAAAGACGGTTTTCACGGCGACACTTCGAAAATGTTTCTCCTTGGGAAGCCCAGCGTTAAAGCAACAAAGATATGCAAGGTGGCACAAGAGTGCATGTATCTTGGCATTGACCTTGTTAAACCGGGTGTCCGCCTTGGCGAAATTGGCCAAGTGATAGGAGCGCACGCGCAGGCAAATCACTGTTCGGTTGTTAGAGATTACTGTGGCCACGGTATCGGGCGTGGCTTCCACGAAGAGCCCCAAGTATTGCATTACGATAATGGCAAAACGCAACAATCACCGATCCTTGAGGCAGGAATGACTTTCACTATTGAGCCTATGATTAATCTAGGTGATTATCAAGTAGTTACCTCAAAACTCGATGGCTGGACAGTTACCACCAAAGATCGCTCCCTATCAGCCCAGTGGGAGCATACTATTTTAGTGACTGAAAGTGGCTATGAAATCCTCACTCTTAGAGAAGAGGAGAATATTTAACAACCCCACCAAACCTGTGCTTTGTGTTTGTTAATCAAAGTCTAGCTTGTGCTAAAATAGCACTTTTTTATTCACACCTGTCTGACTTGTGAAACGCTTCAGAAATTATTTTATTTCCGGACTTCTTTTTTGGATACCACTGGCACTCAGTGTCATGGTTATCAAATTCTTTTTAGAGTTAATAAATAACATTGTTCCACCGCAATTTTTGCCAGAAACACTTTTTAATCTAGACAAAGATATCCCTGGCTCTGGTTTCGTTTTGGTGATTGCGATTATCTTGATTACCGGCGTTCTAGTAACCAACCTAGTCGGTAGAAAAATTGTCGAACTATGGGAAAAAATTCTCAACAAAATCCCGGGTTTTCGAGGCATTTACAACGCACTGAAAAAACTCTCAACAACAGTTCTCAGCACTTCGGGTGAAAGCTTCCGCAAAGCACTATTAGTGCAATACCCCAGAGAAGGTATGTGGACAATAGCTTTTCAAACTGGTAATTACCACGGTGAAGCTGAAAAGCTCATTGGCGAGGAAATTATCAATCTTTATGTGCCAACAACACCAAATCCAACTTCTGGCTTCTTTATCATGATGCCCAAAAAAGATGTCATCGAACTCGAGATGAGTGTCGACGAGGCATTCAAACTAGTTATTTCTACTGGCGTGGTTGCGCCTGATTTAATCGATATTAAGGACAAGTAATGAGAACACATTTTTGCGGGGAGCTAAACAAGTCCTCCTTGGGTGAAACAGTCACACTGTGTGGCTGGGTCAACAGAAGACGCGACCATGGCGGCGTCATTTTTCTTGATGTAAGAGACAAGCGCGGCATTGCGCAAATTGTCATTAATCCTGATACAGAGGCTACTTTTGCCATTGCTGAAAGCGTGCGAAATGAATTTGTACTTAAAATCAAAGGCACGGTTATTGCCAGAGATGAGGCGATGATCAACAGCAAAATTCCAACAGGAGAAATTGAAGTTGTTGCCAACGATATTGAAATACTGAATATCTCAAAGCCAGTGCCATTTCAACTCGATGCAACAGACACATCAGAAGAAGTAAGACTGAAATACCGTTATCTTGATTTACGTCGTGATGATATGCAAAAACGTCTACGTCTAAGATCAAAAGTTACTCATTACATGCGTGACTTTATGGATAGCAATGATTTTCTAGATATTGAAACACCCTTCTTAACCAAAGCAACACCAGAAGGTGCTAGAGATTATTTGGTGCCATCAAGAACACACGAAGGCAGCTTCTTTGCACTACCCCAATCACCGCAGCTATTTAAGCAGTTGTTAATGATGTCGGGCTTTGAGCGTTACTATCAAATCGTTAAATGCTTTAGAGATGAAGATTTACGTGCCGATCGTCAACCAGAATTTACCCAACTTGATATCGAGACATCATTTATGGACGAGGGTGAAATCACCGGCTTAATGGAGCAAATGGTTCGCGGCTTGTTTAAAGAAACAATTGATGTTAATCTCCCCGAA
>CAZZER010000031.1:0-11845 GCA_964653365.1 uncultured Candidatus Thioglobus sp. | reverse complement strand
AAAGGTCTTGCTTATATTAAGCTTAACGAAGACGGTCCATCCTCACCAATTATCAAATTTTTGGGCGATGAGGTAACGCAAAAAGTTATCGAGCTTACTGGTGCACAAACCGGTGATATTATTTTCTTTGGTGCCGACAAAGAAAAAATTGTTAACGAGTCTCTAGGTAATTTCAGGGAAAAATTAGCAAAAGATTTAAACCTATATGATAAAGACTGGGCACCAATTTGGGTGCTTGACTTTCCGATGTTTGACGTTGAAGACGATGGCTCATTAAACGCCATACATCACCCATTCACCGCACCTAGTGTTGACGCAGAAACTCTTGTGAAAAATCCAAAAGATGCACTATCCCGCGCTTATGATTTAGTTATCAACGGCTCTGAAGTCGGTGGTGGTTCTATCCGTATCCATCAGAGTGATATGCAAAAAACAGTCCTTAAACTGCTTGGTATTGATGATGAAGAGGCACGTGAAAAATTCGGCTTCTTGCTCGATGCCCTAGAGTATGGTTGTCCGCCACACGGCGGCATGGCTTTTGGGTTGGATCGACTGGTGATGATTCTTGCTGGTGCTGATTCTATTAGAGAAGTTATCGCCTTCCCGAAAACACAAACTGCTGCATGTCTACTCACAAACGCACCAGCCAGTGTCCCTAGAAAACAACTAAGAGAGCTTAACATCAAAGTTAATTTGCCGGAAAAATCGTAAATGGAAGTTAGGGACTCAATTAAAAAGGCCCTTAAGGACAATAACGCCCTTTTGGTTGCGCATTACTATGTCAGTGGTGACTTGCAAACGCTGGCCGAAGAAACGGGTGGTGTTGTTTCAGACTCTCTGGAGATGGCCAGATTTGGCCAAAATTGCGAGGCAGACACAATTGTTGTTGCCGGCGTTAAATTTATGGGCGAAACAGCTAAAATACTCTCTCCAGAAAAACGGGTGTTGGTATTGGACGAAGAAGCCACTTGCTCACTCGATCTCTCTTGTCCAATTGATGAATTCTCAGCTTTTTGTGATGCTCACCCAGACCACACAGTGGTTGTCTATGCTAACACTTCAGCAGAAGTTAAAGCAAGAGCTGATTGGGTTGTTACCTCTGGCAGTGCACTTAAAATTGTCAAGCATTTGCACGATCAAGGACAGAAGATTCTTTGGGCACCAGACAAGCACTTAGGTCATTATGTTCAAAGCCAAACAGGTGCACAAATGCTAATGTGGGATGGTGCATGCGTAGTCCATGAAGCGTTTAAGGCAGAAGGACTTGAAAGACTGATGAAACTGCAACCAGAAGCTGCAGTTTTGGTTCACCCAGAATCACCAAAAGAGGTGATTGCTCTGGCCGATGTTGTTGGCTCAACTACGCAACTTATCGATGCTGTAGCCACCATGGATGCTGAGACTTTCATTGTTGCCACAGACAATGGTATTTTTCACAAAATGCGCGAAGTTGCCCCCCATAAAAAACTCATCGAAGCGCCAACTATGGGTGAAGGCGCCGATTGTGAGTCGTGCGCACATTGCGATTGGATGGCAATGAATAGCCTAGAAAAATGCTTGAACGCATTAGAAACAGGCAATAACGAAATTAATATTAATGATGAAGTTATCGATAAGGCTAAATCTTCAATCCATCGATTACTTGAATTCACTCAATAGAAAACACACGGAGACTCGCAGCAATGGCAGGACACAGTAAATGGCACAATATCCAACACCGTAAAGGTGCGCAAGATGCCAAACGCGGCAAAATCTTTACCAAATTAATCAAAGAAATTGTAGTGGCTGCCAAAATGGGTGGTGGTGTCATTGAAAACAATCCATCTCTGCGCGCTGTTATTGATAAAGCCTTAGCTGCGAATATGAAGCGCGACACGATTGATAACGCTGTCAAACGGGGCTCGGGCGATCTTGATGGAGATAATTACGAAGAAGTGCGTTACGAAGGATATGGTCTTGGTGGTACTGCCATTATGGTTGACTGTCTAACGGATAATCGTAATCGAACTGTAGCCGATGTGCGCCATGCATTTTCAAAACACGGTGGTAATCTGGGCACAGATGGCTCAGTTGCCTATATGTTTACCAAACAGGGCTTTATTAGCTTTGCTGAAGGAGATGAAGATGCCATTATGGAAGTCGCAATTGAGGCTGGTGCTGACGATGTGGTTACAAATGATGATGGTTCAATTGATGTTGTTACTACACCTGAGGACTTCTTCACTGTCAAAGATGCACTGAGTGAGGCTGATCTAGAAGCTAGCCACGCCCACATCACCATGGAGCCGGCCAATCGAATCGACCTAAATCTAGAAGATGCTGAAAAATTTATGAAACTCATTGATAGGTTGGAAGATTTGGACGACACCCAAGAGGTTTATCACAACGCTGAAATTTCAGAAGAGGTAATGGCACAGCTATGATTTCACTGCATTCGGGCATCCAAGCACTAAGCAAGTTCAAAGTATCGGCATTACAAGAAAAACTCTCGGCGCCATTACCCAACCTCACTCTTTTGGGTGCAGAATTTACACATTTTATTGACTCAAAATCTGCGCTTAATACTAAGGACAGCGAACATTTACACAAGCTCCTCAACTACGCTCCAAGGGTGGATTACTCACATTCTTCTGGTCATCTAACTATTACTCCAAGACAAGGCACTATTTCACCTTGGTCTTCTAAAGCAAGTGATATCGCTCACCTGTGCGGCCTAAACGACCTCAGCCGAGTAGAACGTGGCATAACCTACCATTTTGACAAAGCCTTGACTGAGAAAGATACCAGTCAAGTGCTCGCCGTTATTATGGACAAAATGACTGAATCTTTTCTAAAAGACAGCGCCGATGCACACCTTCTGTTTGACGAATTAACCCCTAAACCTTCACAAAGCGTTGATATTCTTGGTGGCGGTAGAGGGGCACTAGAAAATGCTAATTCAGCGCTCGGCCTCGCACTCAGCGATGTTGAAATTGATTATTTGATAGAAAATTTTAACAAGCTTAACAGAAACCCTAAAGACATAGAACTCATGATGTTTGCCCAAGCAAACTCAGAACACTGTCGCCACAAAATATTTAATGCCGATTGGGTAATTGACGATGAGGCTCAAGCTATTTCTCTGTTTGGCATGATTCGCAATACTTACAAGGCTCACCCGGAGGGTTTATTATCTGTTTACAGCGATAATTCTGCTGTTATGGAAGGTTATGAATCAGAGAGATTTTTTGCCAATATAGATGGTGTTTACACGACAAATACGGAGCAGAAAGCAGTTCTGATGAAGGTGGAAACGCACAACCACCCTACTGCTATTGCCCCTGATCCTGGTGCTGCAACTGGTTCTGGTGGAGAGATCAGAGATGAAGGCGCAACAGGCAGAGGCTCTAAACCAAAAGTTGGCTTATGTGGATTTTCAGTATCCAACCTAAAACTTCCAAGTGGCACACAGCCATGGGAAGTGGATTACGGCAAGCCCAAACAAATTGTCTCCGCGCTTGACATTATGATTGATGGCCCCTTAGGGGCCGCGGCTTTTAACAACGAATTTGGTCGTCCAAACACTTGTGGCTACTTCAGAACTTACGAGCAAAAAACTGCCAACAACCAAGTCAGAGGCTATCACAAGCCCATTATGTTGGCGGGTGGACTGGGAAATATTCAAGAAAATCACGTTGAAAAAGGGCAAATATCTGCTGGAGACAAACTGATTGTTCTTGGTGGCCCTGCTATGCTAATTGGTCTCGGTGGCGGTGCTGCCTCAAGTGTTGGCAGTGGTGAGCAAAGTGAAGACTTAGATTTTGCTTCTGTACAACGTGCTAATGCAGAGATGCAACGACGCGCCCAAGAAGTAATCGATACTTGTGCTAATATGGGTAAAGAAAACCCGATTGTCTCCATCCATGACATTGGTGCTGGCGGGCTTTCTAACGGCGTTCCTGAATTGGTTAACGACAGCGAAAAAGGTGCAACACTAGAACTGCGAAATATTCCAAATGATGATAAGCAAATGTCACCAATGGAAATATGGTGTAACGAATCACAAGAACGTTATGTTCTTGCAATCAATAGTGAAAGTGTTGAATTATTTAAATCGATTTGTGAGCGCGAACGGGCTCCTTTTGCGATTCTTGGTGAAGCAACAAACGAGCGTCATCTCAAATTAAACGACACACATTTTGACAATGCGCCAATCGATCTACCTATGTCAGTACTGCTTGGCGCGACACCAAAAACATTAAAAAACGTCAATTCAATTGACAATATTGAGCCCGAATTTGACGCCTCGAATATCAACATCAGTGAAGCGATTGATCGCTTGTTGGCGCTACCAACCGTTGCCAGCAAAAATTTCTTAATAACTATTGGTGATAGATCCGTTACTGGATTGGTTGCTAGAGAGCAAATGATTGGTCCATGGCAAGTACCGGTTGCTGATTGCGCTGTGTCTTTATCAGATTATGTTGGTTATCAAGGCGAGGCAATGTCAATCGGTGAAAAAACACCGATGGCTCTTAGCAATGCCGCGGCGGCTGCAAGAATGAGTATCGGTGAGGCACTAACCAATCTAATGGGTGTATACGTTGAAGATATTCACCATATCAGCCTCTCTGCTAACTGGATGTGCGCTAGTGGCTTTGACGGTGAAGATGCAAAGATGTATGAAGCGGTTAAAGCTGTCGGGATGGAACTATGTCCCGCACTTGGCTTAACAATTCCTGTTGGTAAAGACTCTATGTCAATGAAGAGCTCGTGGCAAGATAACGGCGAAGACAAATCCGTTACCGCACCGCTGTCACTCATTATTAGTGCATTTTCTAAAATACCTGACGCACGCAAACAAATCACGCCTCTATTGCAAACCGAATCAGACTCAGAGTTACTGTTAATAGATCTAGGGTTCGGCCAAAATCGCATGGGTGGCTCTTGCTTGGCACAAGTTTACAACCAAGTAGGGAGAACAACGCCCGATCTAGATAATGCAAAATTATTTAGCAACTTCTTCGCAACGATTAATGAATTAAACCAAGCTGGCTTAATCGACGCTTATCACGATCGTTCTGATGGTGGCGCTATCATTGCCCTACTTGAAATGGCTTTTGCCTCACATTGTGGTTTAGATATTAACTCTAGTAATACTATTTCTTCCCTATTTAATGAGGAATTAGGTTGTGTTATACAGGTGTCGAAAAACAATAAACTAATTGTATTAAGCGCTCTAGAGCACGTTGGTCTCGGTGATTGTACTAGCACCATTGCAACAATCAATAGTGAAGACTTAATTCGCATTTCTGATGAAAGTGGCGAGATTTACCAAGAGAGTCGTGCCACACTGCAACAGCAATGGTCATCAACGTCGTATGAAATTTCCAAGCTGAGAGACAATCCTAAATGCGCCCAATCGGAGTTTGATGAAATCCTCAAGCCTTCCGGTGGTTTGGTCATTGCGCCAAATTTTGATACCAATGACTGTGTCAGTGCGCCTTATCTCAATGTCGGCACCAAACCTAAAATCGCTGTTTTGCGCGAACAGGGTATTAATGGCCATATCGAAATGGCGGCTGCATTTTCCAAAGCTGGATTCGAAGCACACGATGTCCATATGAGTGACATCCTAAGTGGAAAAATCACTTTGGAAAACTACCGAGGCCTAGTAGCTTGTGGTGGCTTCTCTTACGGTGATGTACTAGGTGCTGGACGCGGTTGGGCAAATTCAATTCTTTATAACCCAAGAGCTAAAGACCAGTTCACTGATTTCTTTAATCGCAAAGATAGCTTTGCCCTTGGGGTTTGTAATGGTTGTCAGATGGTTTCCAACTTAGCAGAAATCATCCCGGGAACTGAAAACTGGCCAAGCTTTGAGCGCAACATTTCTGAGCAATTTGAGGCCCGCTTCTCAAGCATAGAAGTGCAAAAATCCAACTCCATTTTCTTAGATGGTATGGCTGGCTCAATTATGCCGATTGCAATTGCCCACGGCGAAGGTCGGGCGCAATTCTCAAACAACTTCAATGAAAGCCACATCGGGTTTAAATACGTCAACCATGGGGCCGAAGTAACGCAAACCTACCCACACAACCCCAATGGCTCGGAGCACGGTGTTGCAGGCCTCACAAATGATTCTGGCCGAGTGACGATTATGATGCCACACCCTGAGCGAGTCTTTAGAGCGATTCAAAATTCTTACCATCCTAAGGAGTGGCAGGAAAGATCTCCATGGATGAGGATGTTTGAAAACGCTAGAAAATGGGTTGATTGACTCTACAGCTAAGCAATACAACTAACAATAATTTGGGAAATTTTCATTTTGAGGTTGCTGCAAGCAATAAAAACACTTAAAACAACCCTTTAAATGCCTATAAAGGCTGTTTTTTGATAATTTTTCCGATTAAAACAGAGCTAATTTCAGTTTTTTTTTGAAAATTTGAGAAATTTTCAAAATGACGAAAATATTTAGGATTTTCATCTCATTTTCAACATTCTAAGACATTAGCCCTCACTGTTACTTGCAAACATCCACCCAATCGGTGAATTTTGAATGCTTTTCCAGCTCCGCAATCGTCAAGCGAATAGCAGAATTGTGGCTACCAGCAGCGGGGATGATTTCAGCATGTTTTTTTAGGGAAATATCCAAAAAAACATCAATTTCATTTTTTAACCCAAAAGGGCAAACACCGCCGACTGCATGCCCTGTGTGTTCAAGCACCTCTTCATAATTGAGCATTTTTGCTTTTGTTGAAAATTGAGCTTTGTACTTTTTGTTGTCAATCTTGGCTTCGCCAGCAACAACGATTAAAATTGGCTTCTCATCGATTTTAAATGAAAGGCTTTTGCCTATTTGGTCAGGCTCAACATTATGAGCCTTAGCCGCCTCACCCACTGTTGCGGTTGACGTATTAAGAACAACAATGCGTTGCTCCATTTTGTGTTCTGCAAAATATTGTTTAACAGCTTCTAATGACATAACTACCTATTGGCTGGATGCTAATTTGTTGTAATCAGGAAGATGGTTTCCGTCTTTTCCCTAAGACATATTAGTTTACCTAATTTATAATTTACTTAACAACAGACCTACCCTATGAATTACCAACTTATCCGCTCAAAACGTAAAACACTCAGCCTTAGTATTAACGATAAGGCTGAACTTGTTATAAGAGCACCGGAGCGTATGGCTGATAAAGATATTCAAGCATTCATTGTTGAAAAATCACACTGGATTGAGAAAAAACAACAACTGGTTGGTGCACAAAATAAGGAAAAGCATCGTTTTGAGAATGACGAGAAATTTCTCTTTCTTGGAAACAACTACCCGCTCGTTATTCGGTCAACTAACAAGCGATTGTCTTTCAATGGAGAAGTCTTTGAAGCTGGCAATGAAAGCGCTAACACTTTTTCTTTTGAAAGGTGGTACAAACAAAAATTTAGAGAAATTGCCGTGCCGAGAATTGACTACTTTGCCAAACGGCACAACTTGAGGTTTAACACCCTACGCTTAAAAAAACAAAAAACGCTGTGGGGCTCTTGCTCGAGCAATAACAACTTGAATTTTAACTATTTATTAATAATGGCGCCGATGAGCGTGATTGACTATGTTATTGTCCACGAACTCGCCCACACAGTTCACAAGAATCATTCGAGTGAGTTTTGGGGATTAGTTGAATCCATTCTGCCAGACTATAAGCCAGCAAATAAATGGCTAAAAGAAAACGGCTACAAACTAAAGCGCTTGTAGCCGTTTTTACAAGGTCACTTAAAAAATGACCGTATGTATTATTAGAAAAAGATTAAGCGTTAAACTTCTCGACGGCCTCTTCCATAGCTGCTTTAAGTGTACCCATCTCAGCCATTTCAATAATAATATCACCACCACCCACAAGCTCTGAGTTAAAGTAAATTTGTGGAAAAGTTGGCCAGTCGGCAAACTCAGGCAAGTGTTGGAATACCTCTTGATCTTCAAAGATATTGACAAAAGCAAATTCAACCTCGGTTGATGCAAGCGTTTGCGCAGCACGCGCCGAAAAACCACACTGTGGAAATTGTGGTGTGCCTTTCATATAAATAACAATGGGAACACTGTCCACTTGTTTCTGAATTTTTTCTAATACGTCCATGAATGTCTCCAAATTATAATTGCCGACTATTTTAGTGTACTATTAACAAAATAGCCACTATTACTGTTTAATAGCTTGAGAAATTGTGTATTTTTGCCCCTGCTTTAGCTTCTTGTAATTACCAAAAACAGACTTAAAGTTTGTTTTGATAAAATCTCTCAAGCCATTAATGGTAACAAAGGTTATCTTGCCGCCAGGTTTGAGCAAATCAAAAGCATCGTAGAGCATAATAGAAAGCTGCTCTCTGCCAACTTTTGCAGGCACATTAGAAATAATTTGATCAAACTTAATCTCATTCGGCACTTGTGAAAATGCATCCGAAAGGTAAGCTTTGGCATTCGGCAAATTATTGAGTTTGGCGTTATTATTTGATAGCTCTACAGCAATAAAATCTTTATCAACCATATGCACCTCACCATTGATGCAATGCTTGGCAAGGGCTAGACCAATTGGTCCGTAACCACAACCTAAATCAAGGCATACATCATTAGCTTCTGTGCCAATATACTTCATCAATAGCAAAGTGCCCTCATCAATCGCTCTTGGGCTAAAGACACCCCAACGTGTGTTAAAAGTGAGCTCATTACCCAAAAGATTAGCAGAGATGCTTAAGTCTTTTTTGAGATTGGCTATATCGCTACGATGAAACATTAAGACTTGGCTTTTTGTTTAGATTTTCTCATTAACACTTGCGTGGCATCATCGCCAATATGGGCCTCACCACGCGATTTAGCCAACTGAATTTGCTTTTCCCTTTCGCGGTAGCGATTCACCTGATCGGTGTCTTTGGTGCCATAACAGCGCGGACAGGAAACACCTTTTTCATAATGCCTATGGCCTTTGTCGTCGTCAGTAATTGGGTATCTACAAGCATGGCATTGATCGTACTGACCCGGTTCAAGATTGTGTTTTACTGCAACCCTGTCATCAAAAACAAAACACTCACCTTGCCACAGGCTATCATCCTCTTTTACCTCTTCGAGATATTTTAAAATTCCGCCGCGCAAATGGAATACCTCTTCAAAGCCTTGAGATTTGAGATAGGCAGTTGATTTTTCACAGCGTATCCCGCCGGTGCAAAACATCGCCACTTTCTTGTCTCGATATTGTTCTAAATTGTTTTTAGTGTAATCGGGAAATTCACGAAAAGTCTCAGTATTGGGGTTAATTGCACCTTTGAAACTACCAATTTCGTATTCATAGTTATTTCTGGTGTCGATTAACACAACATCTGGGTCGCTGATTAATTCATTCCAATCATTGGGATTAACATAAGTTCCCACTGAGTAATTGGGGTCAATATCCGCAACACCCATGGTAACAATTTCTTTTTTTAATTTAACCTTCAAGCGTTTAAATGGCACTTCTTTGCTATAAGATAGTTTATGGTCAATCGCGCCAAGTCTTTCGTCGGCTGCCAGATAATCGAGTATTTTATCTATCGCATCTTGACTGCCACAAATCGTACCGTTCAACCCTTCTCTTGCAAGCAAGATTGTGCCCCTAGCGTCAACAGACGACATAAAATCTTTAAGCGGTTGTTGCATTGCCTCAAAATCATCGAGTCGGGCAAACTTATAAAGAGCACAAATTGTTATCATAATTCAGTCGGGATTATTTCAGCGTAATTTTACTTGGGCGAGATACCTATATCAACTTTTCATTGAGAACTTTGCCAGAATAATTCACAAGGGTATAATAGCTTTTTCTGCTGACAAAGCAATCTACACAAGCCATTCATTATGCTCTCAGACATTCAAAATCCTAGCGATATTAAAGAACTTGATTTTGATCAATTGCAAGAATTAGCTGATGAAATCCGAGAATTTCTTATTGAGAGCATCAAAAAAACGGGTGGACATCTAGGATCAAATCTTGGCACAATCGAGCTAACCTTGGCACTTCATTATGTCTTTAATACGCCTAATGACAGCCTAATATGGGATGTTGGACACCAGGCCTATGCACATAAAATCCTCACCGGCCGAAAAGACAGAATGTCGACTTTACGACAAAAAGACGGGCTGTCTGGTTTCACCAAAAGGAGTGAAAACGAACACGATGCATTTGGTGCTGGCCATTCGTCGACTTCAATCAGTGCCGCACTCGGCATGGCTATTGCCAACAAAATCAACCAAAAAGATGATGCAGCTATTGCAGTTATCGGCGACGGCGCCCTGACTGGTGGCATGGCTTTTGAAGCGATGAATCACGCAGGCGATTCAGACGCGAACTTATTGATTGTATTAAATGACAATGACATGTCAATTTCAAACAATGTTGGTGCTTTAAACAAATACTTAACTCGACTTATTTCAGGCAAAGTCTATTCAACGATGAAAAGTAAGTCGCTGAAATTATTAAAAGGCTTGCCTCGAATTCATGAGTTTGCCAAGCGCTCTGAAGAGCACTTAAAAGGCATGATCTTGCCGGGCACGCTTTTTGAAGAACTTGGGATTGATTATTTTGGGCCCATTGATGGTCACGATATTCCAACGCTAATTAAAACTCTGCAAAATTTGCAATTCCAAACAAAGCCCAGATTACTTCACGTCATTACCACAAAGGGCCGAGGACTTGATAGCGCTGAAAAAGACCCAATTAAATTTCACGGTATTTCTCCGCCTTCAAGTTCAAGTAATTCTTTTCCGAGCTATTCTCAGGTGTTTGGACGTTGGCTGTGTGACACCGCAGAAAAGGATGAAAGCTTAATTGGCATAACACCAGCAATGTGCGAAGGTTCAGGCATGGTTGAATTTTCAATGAGCTACCCACAACGCTATTTTGATGTTGCTATTGCTGAACAACACTCAGTCACCCTGGCGGGTGGCATGGCCACGCAAGGCTTAAAACCTGTAGTAGCAATTTACTCCACATTCTTGCAACGTGGTTATGATCAATTCATACATGATGTCGCCTTGCAAAATTTAAACGTAATTTTTGCCATAGATCGTGCTGGCTTGGTTGGTGCAGATGGTGCCTCACACGCAGGGGTATTTGATTTGAGTTTCTTGCGCTGCATTCCCAATGTTGTTCTAATGGCGCCCAGCTCATCTAAGGAAATGTATGAGCAACTAAATACCGCGCTTTCACTTAATGGGCCGGTTTGTATTCGCTTTCCTCGAGGCAAGTCCAATATAGAAAACTATAGCAGCAGTGCACAACAGGAAGTTGGCAAAGCAAATGTTGTAAGAGAGGGTTTTGACATAGCTATTTTGGCATTTGGACCGATGTTGGATGAAGCGCTTAAAGCCGGTGAAATTCTCGATGCCACCGTTGTAGATATGCGATTTGTTAAACCTCTTGATGAGGCGCTTATACGCGAGCTTGCAAGCTCTCATCAGAAGCTTATTACCATAGAAGATAATGTTGTCTCAGGTGGCGCTGGCAGCGCTGTAGCTGAATTGATACATGCTGAAAAATTGGATATCGAGCTAAGCATTATTGGATTACCAGATATATTTGGAGAGCACGGTAGCCAACAAGAGCTTTATGATTTGTACGGGTTAACGGCTGATAATATCGTTAATTGCGCAGGTCGAAAATGAAAAAATTCTTAAAAAAATACACGCCGCATAGATCCAAAGTAAAGATTGGTTGGCTTAGCAAGCATTTACATGACCCATGTCTTTGGAATTGGAACAGAAAATCTATCTCAAAAGCTTTTGCGGTGGGTCTTTTTAGCGCGTTTTTACCAATACCTTTTCAAATGATATTGGCTGCAAGTTTGGCGG
>CAZZER010000030.1:0-15794 GCA_964653365.1 uncultured Candidatus Thioglobus sp. | reverse complement strand
TTGAAACGCCCGGCGTTCTCAGACACCATAGCACTTGGGGAATTATCGATAAACGGGCAATAGCTTTTGGTCACGGACCAATGAACACCAACCTTGCACAACTAGCAAGAGCTTATTTGGTTTTTGCTAACGAGGGCAATCTACCCAACTTGAAATTGATACGAGACGATATGGCAACAGAAGAGAGAGTACAAATTTTCAGCGCAGAAGCAACCCATAGGATTAAAGAAATATTGGATTCTGTTGCGTCGAATGATGGCTCTGGCTATCGAGCAGTTATCAGTGGTTATGAAGTTGGCGGAAAAACGGGTACGGCGGAAATGGTTGTCGATGGAAAATACCACAAAAAAGGCGCTAAGCGAACTTACTTTGTTGGGTTTTCACCCGTTGAAAATCCTCAATATATTTTGGCTGTGAGGTTGGACTACCCGAAACAATGCTTTGTCTCTTGGGATCCAAATTTACGAAACCGCTGTGAGGGCTCTAATTCTGCAGCAATGACTTTTAAAGATGCAATGAAAAAAATACTCGATGCCGATGCAACTATTCACCCAATAGCCGTTAATTAGCCTTTGGCGTTTTCCTGCGCTGTATTTCTTCCATAATTTTCTTCTCATCGGCGTGGGTGCTGGCCTTTGAAATAGAGGATGAAGTTAGACTCCTCTGGTGCTGCTTTTCAGACAAAGTAAGAGCACTAAGCAGCTCATCCTTTGCTTCGTTTTCGCTTAAATGTGGCTCCATCACACAGAGCTGTTGTAAGCGGGCATATATTTTGGACTTTGACTCAAATGGCTTTATCAATGCTTGTTGCGAAATCTCTTCATCAATTTGCGCAGAATGGATTAACTCAAGCAATACATTTGATTTGGGCAGATTGCGCACTCTTAGTTCTACCGTCTCATCGACTAACGATGGGTAGTTCAACACGCAGCTAATCATCTTTGACATTAAGCCTTTTGGACCACTATCGGGTTTTTTTCTTGACACTGGCTCGTCATAAGGCATCTCTGGCATTGGTACTTCGTCAAAACTCGGTGGCATGTCATGAAAATCCTGCATTGGAGGCTCGCTATATTTGCTTTGATTGATTACTTTTTCGACATGGGAAACATCTTGCCCCACCTCTCCAGCAAGACCTTCAACTAATTGTTGACGATAAACCGAATAAGTAACCAGATTGATCAGTGTCGAAGCTTTTTCTAAAAATAGGGTCTTGCCTTCAATAGTATCGAATGGCACTTCTGCTTTAATATGATCAAAGAGAAAATTGGAAAGAGTTTGAGAGTTATCAATGCGATGCGAGAATGCTTTGACTGATTCGCTCTGAATTAGAGTATCCGGATCTTCACCTTCAGGCAGAAGTAAAAATTTTATCATCAATCCCGGTGCCATCGCCGGCAGGGAAATCTGCAAAGCTTTCCAAGCTGCCGCCCTACCCGCCTTGTCGCCATCGAAGCAAAAAACAATGGTGTCGGTGGCTCTAGATAGAGTTTGTAGGTGGGTTGGCGTGGTTGCTGTACCAAGCGTGGCAACAGCTGTGGTAATGCCATGCTGATGAAGAGCGATAACATCCATATAACCTTCTACCACCAAAATATAGTCGATCTTTCGCGAATACTTGCGACAGTGATGCAAACCATACAACTCTCTAGATTTTGAGAATAAAGGGGTTTCAGGAGAGTTTAAATATTTAGGGTTGTCTTTATCAGAAAGGACTCGCCCACCAAAACCAATAACGTTGCCCTTTGCATTATGAATTGGAAACATTAAACGATCTCGAAAGCGGTCGTAATAATCCCCCTCTTTTTCTTTTTTTGCAACCAGCATGCCAAGCGTTTCAAGGTCGGCAAGCTTCTCAGTATTATCTTTGTATTGCTCGAAAAGATTACTCCAACCTGGTGGCGCGTAACCGAGCTCAAATCTTTTAGCGATTGCGCCACTAATGCCACGCTTTTTTGCATAATTGACAGCACGGGCCTTGGCAGGGGCGCTTTTTAATTGAGTTTGGTAGAAGTTATTCACATCACCCATCACTTCATTGTAGCGCTTAAAGCGGGTATCAACGGGTTTGGCTTTTTGATCATAAACAACAGAAATTCCAGACTCTGAAGCCACAGTTTCAACGGCAGCAACAAAATCCAAATGATCAAATTTTTTGATAAAGTCAATGGCGCCGCCACTCTCCCCACAGCCAAAGCAGTGGTATATCTGCTTATCCGGCACCACGGTAAACGATGGAGTCTTTTCTTCATGAAAGGGGCAGCAAGCTTTGTAGTCTTTGCCTGCCTTTTTCAAAGGTACGCGTTTATTAATAAGACCGACAATATCTACTCTATCAGACAAATCATTGATAAAATCTCTGTCAATAAATGGCATAAGCTAGGTCGTAATAATCACGTGAAAATCCCCTCATTTTAATGGAATTTATTAAGCCAAAATATCTGCCTACTTGGATATTAATCCTACTAATGAGAATTGGCGCCCTTATCCCGTTTAAAGGGCAAGTTTTTCTAGGTAGGAATATGGGTAAATTATTCTACCCCTTATTTTCAAAATATAAAAAAGTAGCCACCATTAACATTCAACTATGCTTTCCTGAAAAAAACGAAGCACAAGTAACTGCCTTGGCAAAAAAACACTTTGAGTCAATTGGTGTCAGTTTTTTTGAAACGGCTAACGCATATTACGGCAGAGCTAAAAAAATCGAGAAAATACTAACCATCGAAAACGAACACTATCTCATTGATGCAATGAGTAACGATCGTAGCGTAATTCTTTTGTGTTCGCACTTTTTGCCACTAATGCTTGGCAGTCGCGCTTTGTCTCTTAAGCACCCTATCGCAAGTGTTTATCGCCCGCAAAACAACCGCCTTTTTGACGCAATGATGGTTAAAAAATTGACCGATGGTGGTGGCCAAATGATAAAAAATTCCGACACCAAGAAAATGCTTAAGGCAATTAAAAACAAACTGCCTATTTGGTACGCCCCAGATCAAGATTTGGGTAGAAAAGGCACAGTTTTTGCGCCACTGTTTGGCATTCAAACTTCTACAATTACAGCTACGTCTCGCCTTGCCAAAGAGGAAAGCACTGCTGTCATTCCCTACTCTTTTATCAGAACAGATAAAGGCTATCAGATGGCCTTCTCTGCACCGCTTGAGAATTACCCCAGTGGAGACTTAACCCAAGACGCAACCCAAACCAATCAAATATTAGAAGCGCAAATCAGAAAAAATCCTGAGCAATACCTTTGGATTCACAGGCGTTTTAAGACCCGCCCACAAGGCGAGGATAACTTTTACACCGATATCTGATATTTTCATTGAAGAAATAGTACAATGAAAGAAATTAGCGTATAATTCGCGACTTGATTTTGATACTAACCTAAGATTTAACTATGTCTATTGATACACAAGCGATTATTAAAGAATACCAAAAAGACGAGAACGACACAGGCTCTGTCGACGTACAAGTTGCCTTATTGACTGCTCGTATTAGACATTTGACTGAGCATTTTAAGACTCACAATAAAGACCACCACTCAAGAAGAGGTCTTTTACGCCTAGTATCTCAACGCAAAAAATTGTTGTCTTACATTAAAAACAACAACATCACTGAGTACGCCAATTTAATTTCACGTCTAGGCCTTAGAAAGTAAAGACTTAAGATGTGATAATAAAAGCCCCATTTTTGGGGCTTTTTTATTGCCTATCGCTTTAAAATATCATCATGGAACTCTCGCCCATCTATCAAAAAATCGCGGAACTCACTGAGCGCGTCAACACTTTGTCCGACCACTTGCAATTGGAAGAGAAGCAAGCCCGACTAGAAGAAGTGTTGCTCGAACTTGAAAACCCAGATATTTGGTCAAACCCTGAAGAAGCACAAGCACTTGGCAAAGAAAAAACACAATTGGAAAATATTTGTAACACTTTTGCAAAAGCCTCAACAATCCTAGACGATGCTACTGAATTATTGGAAATGGCTGAAGCCGAAGATGATGGTGATACAGTTGACAGCGTTGTTGCTGATTTAGATGAAGTAGAAGTGGAAGTTGCAGCGCTTGAATTCCAGAGAATGTTTAGCGGTGAAATGGACCAAAATTCTGCCTACCTTGATATTCAATCTGGCTCTGGGGGCACCGAGGCGCAAGACTGGGCTGAAATGATTCTACGGATGTATTTACGCTGGGGCGAAAAACACCAATACAAAGTCAAACTGATGGAAGTCTCTGCTGGCGAAGTTGCCGGCATTAAATCAGCCACTATTCATTTTGAGGGTGATTACGCTTTCGGCTGGCTAAGAAGCGAAATTGGCATCCACCGCTTGGTTCGCAAATCTCCCTATAATGCCAACGGCAAGAGGCACACCTCTTTTTCTTCTGTGTTTGTATCACCTGAGGTAGATGACAATATAGAAATTGATATCAACCCAGCTGATTTACGCATCGACACCTACCGAGCTTCTGGTGCTGGCGGCCAACATGTAAATAAAACAGAATCCGCTGTGCGCATCACTCACTTGCCAACCAATACCGTTGTCCAATGTCAAGACGGCAGATCTCAGCACGCGAATAAAGATCAGGCAATGAAGCAACTCAAGTCCAAACTTTATGAGCTTGAGATGCAAATCCGCAATAGTGAAAAACAAGACCTTGAGGACCTTAAGTCGGACATTGGCTGGGGTCACCAAATTCGCTCTTATGTGCTAGATCAATCACGTATCAAAGACCTAAGGACAGGCGTTGAAAGTAGCAACACCCAAGATGTTCTTGATGGTAATCTCGATCCATTTATCGAAGCTAGCTTAAAGGCTGGACTCTAAGGATGCAAAGCCACTATGACATGATCGCAATTGGTGCTGGTAGCGGTGGTCTTTCAGCGGTTGAACGTGCAAGCGAATACGGCAAGAAATGTGCTGTCGTTGAAATGAAAACTGTGGGTGGCACTTGTGTCAATGTTGGCTGCGTACCGAAAAAAGTGATGTGGTATGCCGCTAATACAGCCTCTACAATTCATAATGCCTCGGGCTTTGGGTTTGACATTGGCAATGTAGACTTCTCTTGGGAAAAGCTAAAACAAGGGAGAGACAAATACATAAAAGGAATTACCACTTGGTACGACGGCTATCTAGAATCACTCGGCATTGATTATATTAATGGCTTTGCCAGTTTGCTTGATAAAAACACGGCTGCAATAAATGGCAAAACCATAACTGCCGATCATATCGTCCTTTCCCCTGGCACTACGCCTTATGTACCCAACATTGAGGGTAGTGAATTCGGTATTACTTCTGATGGTTTTTTTGAACTTGCTGAACTGCCGAAAAAAGTAGCGATTGCTGGTGGTGGCTTTATTGCTGTTGAATTTGCGGGCGTTCTTAATGCTTTGGGCAGTGATGTCACCCTTATTATTCGCTCAGAAAACTTGCTTAATGGCTTTGACTCTATGCTTGTTGACACGTTAACAACAGAATACAAGAAACAAGGCATTACTATTGTCAACAACACAATTATGTCCAAACTCGATAACAAAGGCAATATTAATTGCAACGATAAACTGCTTAATGGTTTTGATAAGATTATATGGGCACTTGGTCGTACACCAATGACAAATGATATTGGGCTAGAAGATATTGGAGTAACAACAAGTAGTAAAGGCTATATTCAAACCGACAAATATCAACAAACCAATGTTGAGGGGATATACGCCCTAGGTGATGTTACAGGGCGTGCGGAATTGACGCCAGTAGCCATTGCTGCGGGCAGGCGATTATCTGACCGATTATTTAACAATATGACTGATAGGCACCTTAACTACGATAACATCCCAAGCGTTGTTTTCTCGCACCCACCAGTGGGCACTATTGGCCTCACAGAGAAAGAAGCAAGAGAAAAATATAAGGATATTAGAGTTTACCAATCAAGCTTTACGCCAATGGCAGACGCGCTTGTTGAGCACCAATCACAAACCGCGTTAAAGCTTATTTGCATAGGCGAAGACGAAAAAGTCATTGGTTGTCATATTATTGGCGAAGGCGCTGATGAAATACTGCAAGGGTTTGCCGTAGCCATCAAAATGGGTGCGACCAAATCACAACTTGATGATACGGTGGCTATCCACCCAACAAGCGCCGAAGAGATTGTTACCCTTAGATAAACAACGCCTTATTAGTTTGTTAATTTTTTGATTTTCGCCACTTTTTAGGGTTAATCGGCGGTTTGGCAAAAGCCCAGAACCCGCGATTTTCACTTTTTGCTAGAGATTCCTCACGCTTATAAGTATCGCCGTAAGAATATGCCATACCCTCTAAGACCATTTGCCTGCCAATATTAGTTTTGCCAACGAATAACCGTATTAGCACCCTATCGTAGTGATCAATACCCAAGGGTTTAACAGACAGTTCGCCTACAGTATTGTTAAGTAATGTGTGCAAATATTTAGTTGCCAAGTCTCCACAACTTATCTCCAAGCCAAGATACTTCTCACAAGGCTGATCCCATTCTGGGGTATCAATGCCAGCAATTCTCATTCTAAGGTGTGTTGTATCACTCATTGGCTCTTGATGCTTTTGGGCCACATCAAGAAAATACAGAACATCAATATTAACACTGTCGCCATCCACAATGATTAGTGATGGCTTTCCAGCCTCTTGAGCATAAATCAGCCCACCAAGAGTGCACATTAGACATAAAACAAAAAGCTTCATTAGAATAGGATGGGTCGGTAAAATTGATTCATTATAAAATAATGCATAAAACATGAGTGCAATAGAGACAATTCAATTCAATGAATCTGGCATTGTTCCTGCAATCGCTCAAGATGCTGAGAGTGGCGAAATCCTAATGATGGCATGGATGAACAAAGAAGCACTCAGGCTTAGCATTGAACAGCAAAGAGCAGTTTATTATTCTAGATCACGGCAAAAATTGTGGTTCAAGGGTGAGGAGTCGGGCCACGTACAGGAAATTATCGATATTTATACTGACTGCGACCAAGATGTAATTTTGCTCAAAGTCAAACAAATAGGCGGTATTGCTTGTCACACTGGACGTGCCAATTGTTTTTTTAACAAACTAGAAAATGATGGCTGGGTGGAAGTTGCCGATGTCATTAAAGACCCAAAAAAGATTTATGGATAACGTATTAAAAGCCTTGGAGCAAATATTAGAAGAGCGAAAATCAACCTCAGCTGATGACTCCTATGTGTCCTCTCTGTACAGTCAAGGTAGCGATCAAATATTAAAAAAAATTGCTGAGGAGTCAGCTGAAGTTATCATGGCAGCTAAAGACTTGGATAATGAAAAAATCATTTATGAAATGGCAGACCTTTGGTTTCACACACTGGTATTATTGCGCCATAAGGATATTAGTGTTTCAGATATTGAACAAGAACTTGCTCGCAGATTCGGTGTATCTGGAATAACAGAAAAGCTCAATCGAGAGCCGAAATAACGGAGGAAAATATGGGAATGCCAGGACCACTTGAACTCATTATTATTTTAGTTATCGTCGTACTTGTTTTTGGAGGCAAACGCCTGAAAAATCTTGGTGGTGACTTAGGCGGTGCAATCAAAGGCTTTAAAAAGTCAATGAAAGATGAGTCAGCCGAACAAACCATTGAAAAGGCAGAAGACGTCATCGAGGTTAACGCTGAAAAAGAAGAAAACAAGTAGGCTTCTTGAGGGTTTATTGTTTTAGTTTAAGTCTTTCAGCCTTCCATCAGTCTTCCATTCTTATGCAACAAAAAACCTATAAAAGCGTTTTTTGGCAAGCCCAACCAATCATAAATATTTCAAGGAAAAATTATGTTTGATTTTGGCTTTTGGGAGCTTGCTATTATTGGCGTTATCACTCTAATTATCGTAGGCCCCGACAAAATGCCAGCACTTGCTAAAAAAGCAGGCGTTTACGCTGGAAAAGCCTCTAGATTCATCAATAAAATCAAAAGAGAGATCGATGAGGAAATGCATCAGAGCGAATTCAAAGAAATCAAGAGCCAGATAACTGAAACAGTTAAAGACTCAAATATCTCCCAAGCGTTCAAAGAGACCAAAGAAGATCTTGAAGCAATCAAGAGAGAAGGTAATGAAATTACCGATATATTGAATAAAAAATCTGACTCTAAAAAAGCCGTGAGTGCTAATAAAAAAGAGCCTGCAAAATAAATTCAAAAAGCAATGTCAGAGTCAGCGCCTCAAGAAAAAATGTCAATCATTCAACATTTGGTTGAATTGAGAAACACATTACTTCACTCAGTTATTGCAATTGCGCTATTTTTTGTTGTGCTTTTCCCGTTTGCTGATGACATTTATAGTTTCATAGCAGCACCCATTATTGCAACAATACCAAGCGCAAACCTCATTGCTATTGGCGTCATCTCACCTTTTCTAACACCGCTAAAAATGGCGCTAATTCTAGCGGTCTATCTGGCCATGCCCTTTTTACTCTATAAGATCTGGGCCTTTGTAGCACCAGCACTATACAAGCATGAAAAAAAGCTTGTGTTGCCTTTGATTATTTCTTCAACCATATTATTCTACGCTGGCATATTATTTTCTTTTTATATTGTCTTTCCAGTCATTTTTGGCTTCTTATCCAGCGTAGGGCCCTCCGTCGTTAACTTTACACCCGATATTCAGTACTATCTTGATTTTGTTATCAAAGTATCATTTGCATTTGGTGTTGCATTTGAGGTGCCAGTAGCCACAATTCTATTGATTATGTTTGGCGCAACAACTCCAGAAAAGCTAAAGAAAAACCGCTCTTACATCATTATTGGTTCATTTGCACTTGGCATGATTCTCACACCACCTGATGTCATCTCTCAGGTATTAATTGCTATTCCTATTTGGTTGTTGTTTGAAGCTGGCTTATTTTTTGCACCATTTTTTAAAGTTCGTGAACGCGAAAATCTTGCTGAAGAAGATGGTGTCAAATCAACAACGGTCGACTGGCAAGACAAAGAACACAATGCAAAAATGGATGAGCTCGAGAAAGAGATGAATGAGCGAGGAAAAGGTGAATAAATCTAGAGGATTATTGCTATAACGCACCTTGCGATGCGCTATAGCGAAGCGTTACTTTTTCAGGCTGGACTACTTAGTTTGTAAATAAGCCTCAAGTGAATCATCAAGCGCATCTAGCCACGGCGTATGATGGTCGGGTGATTGAGTGCCAGTCATCAAAGAGGCATAAGATTTATCTCTAAAAGCCATAATATCTTTTTTCTTATCTTTTTTCCAGCTAAGGAAAGTCTGCCTCATGCCCTCAATATCAAAATTTGGGTAATCCGTTTCATCAATCAACATCTGGATGTAGTCACCCTGGAATTTAATCGCATAGCCAACATCATCTTCAGCAACCTCAAGGGCGTGCCACTCTTCTGTATGCCGGCTCATTTCTTCCAATGAAGGTAATTCAATTTTGCCGAGAATCACATCTCTTGCATACCAAGCTTGGGCATCGAACATGTTAAAGGTGTACCATTGGTCTTGCATACCCAAATACATGAGTTGCGGGTTTTTCTCCCAAATAACGCCTTTGTACAAATCAAGAGGGTAGAGAATGTTATTAGTTTTTAGGCGTAATGAATCTGGCAAGAACGGAAAGTGGTGAAGATACCCTGTGCACAAAATAATAGCATCTACGTCTTTGGTGCTACCATCAACAAAATGCACAGTATTGCCATCCACCTTAACGATACCCGGTTTTTCCTCCCAATTATCCGGCCATTTAAAGCCCATTGGGGCACTTCGATAACTACTAGTGATTGTTTTGGCGCCATATTTATAACATTGAGAGCCAATATCTTCAGCAGAATAGCTACTTCCAACAACCAAAATATCTTTGCCTTTGAACTCCAAGGCGTCTCTAAAATCATGTGCATGAAGAATGCGGCCATTAAAGTGACTAAAGCCTTCGTACTCTGGAACATTTGGTGTTGAGAAGTGCCCAGAGGCAACAACTACATAGTCAAACTCATCGGCGTAGGCTTTATCCTCAACTAGGTCGTGCACACGCACAGTAAACTTTTTGGTTTCTTCAGAGAATGCCACATCTCTAACAGCAGTATTGAAACGTATCTGGTCTCTTACGCCGGCTTTTTCTACTCTACCCTGAATGTAGTCAAACAAGACCTCTCTTGGCGGATAGGAGGCAATCGGGTGATCGAAATGCTCCTCAAAATAATAGTCGGCAAACTCTAGGCACTCCTTTGGTCCGTTGGACCATAGATAGCGATACATGCTGCTGTGAGCAATCTCACCACTACCATCTAAACCCGTGCGCCAACTGTAGTTCCACAATCCACCCCAGTTAGATTGCTTCTCAAAACAAACTACCTCTGGTACATCTATACCCTTATTTTGAGCGGATTTAAATGCCCTTAACTGTGCAAGGCCACTTGGTCCTGCGCCTATTACCGCCACCCTTTTTTTCATTTTCTCTCCAGTAGAATCAATCAAAAAACTTTTTTACCATAGTTGAAATATTCCATGTTGTATAAATTTGTACTGGATTCACAGTAATACACATCTGGCTCTATTTAGCTAGAATAATAAGTGAGTTCTTAGGAGGAAATTTACTCGAGAAGTTCGAAGGCGCTGATTACGCTATCGGCCACATCAGCGATGCGCTTGTTTTTGTCCATTGCCATTTTTCTAAGAGACTGATAAGCCTCGTCTTCATTAATTTTCTTGTGTTTCATAAGAAGACCCTTGGCTTTTTCAACCGCCTTACGTTCAGCCAATTGCGAGCGAGTAGCATCCAACTCGTCCTTAAGCGCCTGAAACTCACGAAAACGAGCAATAGCAACATCAATAATGGGTTGAACACGGTTTTCTTCAAGGCCGTCAACAATATAGGCATTAACGCCTGATTTAATAGCCGTACCTGCCATCTGGTCGCCAGAACTTTCGGTAAACATGACGATTGGTTTGGGTTTGGTATTGTTGACATCTCGTAAATTTGCAAATACCGCTTCATCAGGAATATCAGCATTTACAATCACCACATCTGCATGGGTAGTTTCCCTGCTCGTCGCAAGATCAGAACTACAATCAAGTCGGGAGATAACTTCATGCCCCTTGTCTTGTAAGGCACGACGCAGAATCGCCGAGCGACCCATATTTTCATCAACTAAAATAATTTTTAAGGCTTCTGGGTTCATTCTCTCACTGGGATCATCATTAATACTCTAGCCTTGTAATATACCTCATTCATTCGATCAAAACCTAGATTAGTGAATGACAAATTATAAAGATCGGGGGCATTACACCCCCATCTTTAATAGTTAACCGGTTTATTTAGTAACAAATTCTGGGTATGCCTCCATACCGCATTCAGAGATATCAACACCGGCATCTTCCTCTTCTTCGGACACCCTAACACCCATCAGAGTTTTTAGTGATAACCATAAGGCCATAGAAACACCAAATACCCAAATAAAGATTGTGCCAGCACCAGCAAGTTGCCCAACAAAGCCAACATCAGAATTGGTTAATGGTACTGCCAACAAGCCCCATAAGCCAACCACGCCATGCACTGAAATTGCGCCAACCGGATCATCAATTTTGAGTTGTCGATCTAGAAATACAATCGAAAACACAACAATTAAACCACCAACAGCGCCGATAAGAGTTGCCATAAAAACACTTGGTGTATCAGGCCCTGCAGTAATAGCCACAAGCCCAGCTAAGGCGCCATTTAAGGCCATTGTTAGATCTACCTTTCCGAACCATGATTTCGCTAATAATAGCGCAGCAATAACTCCGCCTGCTGCTGCTGCATTGGTGTTAACAAATACCAGCGCTACCGCATCAGCACTTTCTTTGCTTGCTACTGCCAATACTGAGCCACCATTAAACCCAAACCAGCCCATCCACAAAATAAATGTGCCAAGTGTTGCTAGAGGTAAGTTTGCTCCCATCATTGGGCGAGATTTGCCGTTTTTATCATATTTTCCTTTACGAGGCCCAAGAACAAGGACCCCCGCAAGTGCCGCTGAGGCGCCTGCCATATGAACAATACCCGAACCAGCAAAATCATAAAAACCAATTTCACCCAAATTAAAGAGGCCAAACACATCTTGACCGCCCCAAGTCCAAGAACCCTCAATTGGATAAATAACCAATGTAAAAATTGCAGCAAAAGCAAAGAAGGTAAATAACTTCATCCGCTCCGCAACTGCACCAGAGACAATTGACATAGCTGTTGCAACAAAGACTACTTGAAAGTAGAAATCTGCAGCATTTGAGTAAGTCTCGCCCTGGCCACCGATATCATTTAGAAGTGCGCCACCGCTATACATCAAGTCATAGCCGTAGAGCATATACATCGTACAAGCGATTGCATATAAGCCGATATTTTTTGTTAGAATTTCAGCCGTGTTTTTGCTTCTAACAAGGCCAGCTTCTAACATAGAAAAGCCAGCAGCCATCCACATAACCAACGCGCCCATCACTAAAAAATAAAAAGTATCTAGGGCGTATTGTAGTTCAAATAATTGATTTTCCATCACACCCTCCTATACTGCATTAGGGCCAGTTTCACCCGTACGAATACGGATAACTTGCTCTAGGCTTGTGACAAAAATCTTACCATCGCCGATGTTGCCACCATTTATTTTGCACTTGGCAATGATTGTTTCGATGACTTGCTCAACCTGCTCATCTGTGATGGCAATTTCTAGTTTTATTTTGGGCAAAAACTCCACCACAAATTCAGCACCACGATAAAGCTCTGTTTGTCCTTTTTGGCGGCCAAAGCCTTTAACTTCAGTTGCGGTGACGCCTGTAACGCCTATTTCAGAAAGGCCTTCTCTAACACTATCCAACCTTTTTGGCTGAATAATTACTGTTACCATTTTCATATTTTTCTCCTAACGATAAAAACAAAAAAAGCCTAATATCCTGAGTGTATTACGGGATAAAAGGCTTCTATACCAGGGACTCTCTACTTTGAGATAGACGAAAAAAAACGCTTATTTAAGCTTAAAAATTAAGACTCAAATAAACGCCATCGTTGAAAACAGCAACCATCTTCGGTCGCCATCGCTACGTATTGTACAGACTTTATTAATTTGTTACAAGTTATTTTTAATTTGAGATAAATAATCCACCTCTTTAATAATAACAACCCCATTTTTCTTGGCAGCACTCAGCTTTGTTGCGCCCACTTTCTCGCCAATAATCAAAAAATCAGTTTGACTATTAACACTCGACGTTACTTTAATGCCCATAGACTTTGCCTGTTTTTGCAATTCTGCTCGAGGCCGAGTCATCTTGCCGGTAAAAACCATTTTTTTCCCAGAAAATGGATGCTCAAAACCCCTAGAATCACTTAAAAGTTTGGTCGTTTCCAACGTGAACCCAAGCGTAATCAGTAAATGGTACTCTGGTGAAATATCATGCAAGCCATCAACTATGAGTTTAGCACTCAACTCTGCAAAACCATCCATTGCAGCAACTTCATCAATGGATAGGTCAAACACTTTATCTAAGGGCTGATGTTTTAACAAGTTTTCACAATTACCCAAACTAAGTCTTAACACACCAAAAGCCGCCAAAAAGCGCCAATCTTCAATACTCTCTTCTTTCGATCTTTTAAGTTGATCCATCAGGTTTTGTGATGTTTTGTCGCCAAAACCCATTGATGTTAAGTCGTTATGCGTTAATCGATAGATTTCACTAACAGTTCGAATGTTGTTTTCGTATAGCTTTTGAATTGTGGCAATACCAAATCCATCATTATTAGCCAATACTTTAAAAAAATATGCCATCCGTCCAATAACTTGGTCAGGACATAAGGCGTGGTTCGTGCACATTAGGAAATCAGAATCCCAAACAAGCCCACTCTCACAACTTGGACACAACGCGGGAATCGAAACCTCGGCGGACTTTAGGACTCTATTGATTTTAGGAATAACTAAGCCACTTCGCGTTAACTCAACTACACTACCAGCACCCAGTTCTTGCTCTTTCACCAGACCATAATGATGCCCCGTTGCACGGTAAATCGTCGCACCACTCAGTTGCGTTGGCTCTAGTTCTGCAACAGGTGTAATTTTTCCGGTTCTACCAACCTGCGCGGTTACAGATAAAACTCGCACTTGAGCCTTATCTTTATTTTCTTTAAAAGCGATTTGCCAGCGGTGAAATTTCCGATTTGAACCCAAATGGGATTTTAATCGATCGTTGACAACTTCAAACACAACACCATCAATATCAAAATCTACCCCACCTTCAAGCTCACTAACAATTGTCTCAAAATTCTCAGCAAATGAGGCGGTGTCGCCTGACCAGCTTGGCAGTTGAGTAAACGGCACAAAAACAGCTGCTTTATCAGCAATTGCCTGTGCAGCATATTCATCTAGTGCCTTTTCTTTGATTAAACTCGCTTGAAAGTTTCTTGGGTACTCAAAATGCTGACTTAAATGAGATTCGAAATAGCTTTTCTTTACAACAATCTCACCCGGTCCCAGACCTCTCTCGGCGTTGTTGTAGACAGATAACCCTCGCTCAAAGACACGAGAAATATCGCTTCCTTTGGTGCCATCGCCTCTTGTATAAAGTCGTTCGCCATCATCAAACCCTGCAAAACCATCAAGCTTTGCGGTGCCTTTAATTTGAATATCCTTATATTCCAAATTAATTTCTTGGGCTGCTCTATTTATTCTACCCAACCATTTATCAACTTCAGCCCATGTGTAAGCTTTGTCGGTGGAAAGCATTTTTTCTGGAAGTTTGACTTTTTCTTCCGAAAACCCTTCGATTTCAGGCTCAGGAAGTGCAAACAAGAAATGATCCGGCGTTCTCTTTAATAATTCAGCTAAGAAAACAAAGTCATAATCTTGGTCACTAACGATCGGCTTGCCATCACGATAGTGCTGGTTGGCAATAATGCAAAACTCGGACAATTCATCATCAGATAAATCAACCAGTAATATATTTTGGTTGGCTATATCCTGAATTTTTTGATTAGTCAACATCAATAAGTGTAGCGCTTAACTCTCAATAAATAAACCGCTAGAATTGATTGGCAACCTCTTCAAAGAAAACAATGCTGAAATCGATGGTTTTTTGCTCATTCTCTTCACCAAGATCATTAAAAAAGACTTGAGAGCGACCCTCATCTAACTCTCTGACAACAAGCTGTATAGAAATTGTATCATCGCCTTTACCTACTAATTTCCATAAGAAACCATCCACACTTTCTCTAACAAAATTGACATAGTAGCTCCGTTCAAATCGGTCACTATCGACAATATCCACTCCTAATTCATCCAAAGCCCAGCCTAAATAATCCCAAGTTTCGGTCGCACTCTTTGGGAAAACAAGCGTGGCGTAACCTTTATTGGTTTTAGCGACCAAAACCGGCACTTTCTCATTGCTGCCAGTGTTGTTAATTTTTTCACTCGATTTAGGGCTGATTAAATCTGGAGGAATAACTAGATCAGAAACCTCCCCTTTCTCTACTAGATTGTTAATAAATTCTGTGCCAAGCCCCTCATCATCGTCAGAACCGAAAAATGAAGAGCAGCCTGTCAAGACAAGGACGGATAATAAAATGACTGCAGGATTTACGTATTTCATAGTAAATTAAGTTTCTGTAAGTCTTTCTCAAGCACCCCTTGGCACTCTTGCGATAATACCGTTAACGGTAGACGGATACCTTTATCACATCTCCCCATCTTGTGCAGTGCCCACTTTACCGGAATTGGGTTGGACTCTAGAAACAAGTGATCGTGCAATACTGCAATTTTCTCATTAAGAGTTTTCGCTTCTTCAGCTTTGC
>CAZZER010000029.1:0-16332 GCA_964653365.1 uncultured Candidatus Thioglobus sp. | reverse complement strand
CAGATTAAACTGAAAGATATTAAATAGTTATTATGAAAATGAATATAAACGAGGTAAAAAATTTCCTACCTCACCGATACCCTTTTTTGATGATTGACAAAGTGCTTGATTTTGAAGTTGGCAAACACTTAACGGCTGTCAAAAATGTAACTTTCAACGAACCTCAATTTATGGGGCATTTTCCAGCACAGCCTATTATGCCAGGTGTTTTAATCGTTGAAGCGCTAGCCCAAGCCACAGGAATTCTGGCCTTTAAATCTGAGGTCGGAAAGCCCGTTGATGGACAAATTTACATGCTAGTTGGTATTGACAAGGTTCGCTTTAAACGCACTGTTGAACCAGGAGATCAAATTCTCCTCAATGTTGAGGTGATGATGGTTAAGCGCGGCATGTGGAAGTTCAACTGCAAAGCCACTGTTGATGGTGAACTGGTAACTTCTGCAATTCTCATGTGCACACAAAAAGCAGCAGAATAGTATTATGGCGATTGATCCGTCAGCCATTGTAGATGAAAGCGCTAAAATTCACCCAGATGCAACCATTTGCGCCTATGCAGTGATTGGTGCCAATGTTGAAATCGACGCAGGCACAATTATTGAATCTCACGCTGTTATTGCCGGCCCTACAAAAATAGGAAAGAACAACCACATATATTCTTTTGCTTCAATCGGTGGTGACCCACAGGATATTACTTACCAAGATGGTCAAGAAAGCAATTTAATCATTGGTGATGACAATCTCATACGAGAATTTTGTACAATCAATCGAGGCACAGAAAAAGAAAACTCTCTAACCAGAGTTGGCTCCAATAATATGCTCATGTCCTACGTTCATATTGCTCATGATTGTCAACTGGGAAATCATATCATCATGTCGAACAATGCTTCTCTTGCTGGTCATGTTCATATTGCCGATTGGGCTATCCTTGGTGGCTTTGTTTTGGTTAAGCAATTTTGCATGATTGGACGACACACATATGTTGGTATGGGCTCTCAAGTCAATAAGGACATTCCAGATTATATGATTGCAGCAGGCGTTTACCCGAAAATTCGTGGCATTAACGCCGTTGGCATGAAGAGACGAGGCTTTAGCGCAAGCTCAATTGCCTCCATTAAACGAGCCTTTAAAATCGTGTATCGCGAATCCCAAGGGAGACTGCTTGATACCGCACTAACTGAACTTAAAGAATCAGAATCGGATAGCCGAGAAGTCATGCAATTTGTTGAATGCATCCTCAACTCAAGAGTGGGCATAATGCGTGGCCCAGCTGACGAATAAAATAACTTCATGGCAAAATCTTTTATAAAGTCTAGCAGTGTTGTTTCTGCGATGACTTTGTTATCACGCATTTTAGGGCTTATAAGAGATTTTATTATTGCCAAATACTTTGGTGCAAATGGCTTTTCTGATGCCTTTTTAGTTGCTTTTCGTATTCCAAACTTCTTTCGTCGTCTTTTTGCAGAGGGTGCTTTTTCGCAGGCTTTTATTCCCATTTTGGCTGATTCTAAAGCCAACCAAAGTGATGATGAACTGCAAGAGGTGATTAATCATATATCGACCAAACTGTTAAGTGTACTGATAGTAATCACTCTTGTTGTTGTCGTGTTGGCACCGCTTGTTATGTTTATTTTTGCCTGGGGTTTTTATTTTAAAGCAGACCAGAGTCACTATTTCTTAGCTACAGATATGTTAAGAATAACTTTCCCATACTTATTACTCATTTCTTTAACCGCCCTTTCGGGTGCAATTCTTAACACTTATAACAACTTCAGCGTGCCTGCGTTTACGCCTGTTTTACTAAATGTATCTTTGATTCTGAGTGCGGTTTTCCTGTCAAAGCATATGGATACTCCGATCATGGCTCTAGCGTGGGGCGTGCTAATTGGTGGCGTAGCTCAACTGGCTTTCCAAATCCCTTTTTTGAGAAAAATTCATCGTTTGCCCAAACTTAGGTTCGGCCCACACCCAGCAATTCAAACCCTAAAAAAACGCATGCTACCTGCTCTTTTTGGTGTTTCTGTTTCTCAAATAAACTTACTGATAGATACCATGATTGCCTCAACATTAATTGCAGGTAGCGTCTCTTGGTTGTACTATTCAGACCGCTTATTAGAATTGCCTTTGGCCTTAATTGGCATCACTCTAGCGACAGTTGCACTAGCAAAATTAAGTAATTATTATGCAACTAACGACACAAAGAATTTCATACAGACTGTTGATAAAGCGCTACTTTACGGTCTGATTCTTGGCCTACCAGCCTCTGCTGGTTTGGTAACGCTGTCTGACGGTTTGATTATTACCTTGTTTCAATATGATGCTTTTAGCGCAAATGATGCCATTCAATCATCACTTAGTTTGCGTGCTTATGGTGCCGGCTTGATTGCCTTTATTGCTGTAAAAATATTGGCGCCTGTTTTTCTCTCTAGAGGTGACACAAAAACCCCTGTAAAAGCTGGTGTTGCAGCCATGACAAGCAACATAATTTTAAATCTTGTGCTGGCACATTATTTTGGACACGACGGATTAGCAGCAGCAACATCACTCTCGGCTTTATTAAATGCTGGCCTTTTGTATTACTTTTTATTAAAACAATCAATCTTTAAACTCTCTCAAGCTTTTTATAAAATGCTCTTTAAAGTGTTATTGTCAAGCATTATAATGTTGTGCTATATTTACTTAGCATCGCCAACAATAGAACAATACCTACATACAGGTGCTATGGACAGGGTTTTAATGTTAGGTGAAACAATAGCCATTTCTGCTGCAATCTACTTTGCAAGCCTAACTATTTTTGGGGTAAGACCTAAACAATTATGAACACACTACACTGTATTAAACTAAACAAAGAATTAGAGTCACTAGAACGTGCACCATACCCTGGTGACCTCGGGAAAAGAATTCTTGCTAATGTTTCCAAAGAGGCTTGGCAAATGTGGCTTGATTATCAAACAATGTTGATCAATGAAAACAATCTCAGTCTAATCGACCCCAATGCACAAAGCTACCTCAAAGAGCAAATGGAAAAATATTTTTTTGCAGCTGAAGACTTAGACGACATCAAGGGTTATACTCCAGAAAATGGCTAATTTATTTATCGTATCTGCACCCTCTGGTTGTGGAAAAACATCCCTAGTCAAGGCACTCATCAACGACGTACCTGAAATATCTGTCTCAGTATCTCATACAACACGTAAACCTCGTCCAGGGGAAGTTAATGGCAAGAATTACCACTTTGTCTCCAAGGATGTCTTTGACACAATGGTCAAAGAAAATGCATTCGTTGAGTATGCCAAAGTTTTTGATAATTACTATGGCAGCTCTAGAAAATCTATACAAGATGAAATCAGCAATAATAAAGATGTGATTTTAGAAATTGATTGGCAAGGGGCTAAACAAATTAAAGAGAACGAAGCAGCTCTTTCAATTTTTATCTTGCCACCCTCAAAAGAAGCCTTGCATTCTCGCTTGCAGAATCGTGATCAAGATAGCCAAGATGTTATTGACAAAAGAATGTCAGAGGCAGAGGCAGAAATGTGTCATTTTTATGAGTTTGACTTTGTAATTATTAACGACAATTTCGATTCTGCACTCAACGATCTTAAACATATTATTTACTCTTCAAGACTCACTACGCAAGAGCAATCATACAGGCACAACAATTTACTCAAACAATTGATATAACTAAAAATTTAGGTATAATACTACCTCTAATTCTTGCTTAGATTTTAGCTAGTAATAGAAATTATGAGTGAATTTGCATTATCAATTGGCAGCACAAATACTGGTTTAGAGGTACAAAAGTACCCGCCTATTCTATCGCCTGAGCAGGAGTATGCCTTAGCCGTTGAACTTTTTGATAATGGCGATCTTTCTGCCGCACGTAAGTTGGTTCTTGCACATATGCGCTTTGTTGCCTTTATTGCCCATAGCTATAAGGGTTACGGCCTAGAACAAGCAGACTTAATTCAAGAAGGCACAATTGGCTTAATGAAAGCAGTTAAGCGTTTTAACCCCTACAAAAAAGTTAGGCTATCCTCTTTTGCTGTTTATTGGATTCGTGCCGAGATTCATGAATATATTTTTAAAAATTGGAAAATTGTTAAAGTAGCTACTACTAAGGCACAGCGCAAGTTATTTTTCAAACTCAAACAAGCTAAATCTCATATCTTTCAAGCACTAACCAATGATCAAGCTGAACAAATTGCAGCCGATCTTGGCGTTAGAGCAAAAGATGTAATTGAAATGGAATCTCGCTTACAACTTAATGATGTTGCCTTTGAAGTCAATGATGACGAAGATTCTTTCACCCCCGAGCAATATCTTGCTGACCCTGGGCAATCACCCGAACAATTATTACTGAGTGATAGCTCGGAGCAAGACCAACAACAAAAGCTTTATCAAGCACTTTCGACTTTAGACGAAAGAAGTATAGATATTTTACAGTCAAGGTACTTGAAAGAAGAAAAAGCGACCCTACATACTTTAGCAGACAAGTATGGCGTTTCTGCTGAACGAGTGCGCCAACTTGAAAATAGAGCGATTAAAAAGCTTAAAGAAAGTCTAGAAGCCTAAAACCTTCAAAGATTATTTTTCGTTTAATACTAGGAGAAAGTATGGAAATCCGTCCACTACACGATCGTGTTATCGTGCGTAGAGTTGAAGAAAAGAAAACCACAGCAAGTGGCCTAATCATCCCTGATTCATCAGCTGAAAAACCCTCAAGAGGCGAAGTAGTAGCCACTGGAAATGGCAGAATGAGCGCTGATGGAAAAGTCATTCCTTTGGATGTCAAAGTTGGCGACACAGTTATGTTCGGGCAATATTCAGGTGCCGAAATCACTGTTGGCGAAGAAAAACTTCTCGTCATGAGCGAAGATGAAATTGTTGCGGTTATTAATGATTAAGGAGATATAGAATGTCAGCAAAAGATGTAAAGTTTGGCTCTGAAGCCAGAGATTTAATGTTGAGCGGCGTAAATACGCTTGCCAACGCTGTAAAAGTAACGTTAGGCCCTAAGGGTAGAAATGTTGTTATTGACAAATCATTTGGCGCCCCTGCTATCACTAAAGATGGTGTATCAGTTGCCCAAGAAATTGAACTTGAAGGCAAATTTGAAAACATGGGTGCTCAGATGGTTAAAGAAGTTGCTTCAAAAACCAATGATATCGCGGGTGACGGAACAACAACTGCAACTGTGTTAGCACAAGCACTGATCATTGAAGGTGTTAAGTCTGTTGCTGCTGGAATGAACCCTATGGATCTTAAGCGTGGAATTGACAAAGCAACTGATGTAGTTGTCTCAGCCTTAAAGGATGCTTCACAGCCTTGTAATGATGCTGAAGCGATTTCACAAGTAGGTACAATTTCTGCCAACTCTGATGCCTCAGTTGGCGCTATTATTGCTGAAGCAATGGAAAAGGTCGGTCAAGAAGGTGTTATTACTGTTGAAGAAGGAACAACCCTTGAAAATGAACTAGATGTTGTTGAAGGCATGCAGTTTGATCGCGGTTACCTTTCCCCATATTTCATCAACAATCAAGAGTCAATGACAGCAGATTTAGAAGCGCCATCGATCTTGTTACATGATGGAAAAATTGCAAACATCCGTGACCTGTTACCAGCACTTGAAGCCGTTCAAAAAGCCGGCAAACCTCTTCTAATTGTTGCAGAAGATATCGAAGGTGAAGCATTAGCAACTTTGGTTGTCAACAACATGCGTGGTATCGTTAAAGTCGCTGCTGTTAAAGCGCCAGGTTTTGGCGATCGTCGCAAAGCAATACTTGAAGATATTGCTGTCTTGACTGGTGCTACTGTAATTGCTGAAGAAGTTGGCCTTTCTCTAGAAGGTGTTACTGAAGATCACCTTGGTACAGCCAAGCGTGTAGAAATTGGCAAAGAGAATACGATTATCATTGATGGTGCGGGTGATAAAGCCAACATCGATGGTCGAGTGGGTCAAATCAAAACTCAAATTGAAGTAACCACTTCTGACTACGACAGAGAAAAACTACAGGAGCGTCTTGCAAAACTTTCTGGCGGTGTTGCAGTTATTAAAGTCGGCGCAGCTACCGAAGTTGAAATGAAAGAGAAAAAAGACCGTGTTGACGATGCGCTTCATGCAACACGTGCTGCTGTTGAAGAAGGTGTTGTTGCAGGCGGTGGTGTTGCACTTGTTCGTGCTATTTCATCTCTAGACAAAGTAACAGGCGACAATGATGACCAAAACATTGGTATTGCTATTTGTAAACGTGCTATTGAAGCACCACTTAGACAAATCGTAAGTAATGGCGGTGGCGAAGCATCTGTTGTTTTGAACGAAGTCAGAAACGGCAAAGGCAACTACGGCTTTAATGCTGGCACAGAAGAGTATGGCGATATGTTGAAAATGGGTATCTTGGATCCAACCAAAGTTACTCGTGCAGCATTACAACATGCGGCAAGCATCTCTGGCCTTATGATTACAACAGAAGCTATGGTGACTGATGTACCACAAGATAGCGGCCCTGCAATGCCTGATATGGGCGGCATGGGTGGCGGTATGCCAGGCATGATGTAAATTAACCCTAAGTTATTAAAAAGCCCCATTTTTTGGGGCTTTTTTTTGGTATTATATTTTCAAATTTCATTACCTCAAACTATGTCTAATTACGACGCCTCCTCCATTGAGGTCTTAACCGGTCTTGAGCCAGTCCGCAAACGTCCGGGAATGTACACAGACACCGAACGTCCAAACCACCTTGCACAGGAAGTCATTGATAACAGCGTTGACGAAGCTGTCGCTGGACATGCAACGCAAATAAATGTTATTTTATTTTCCGACGGTTCTGTCTCAGTTGAAGACAATGGTCGGGGTATGCCGACAGATAATCACCCAAAAGAGGGGGTGCCAGGCGTTGAGGTTATTCTTACCAAATTGCATGCTGGCGGAAAATTTTCCAATGATTCCTATCAATTTTCAGGCGGACTACATGGTGTTGGTGTTTCTGTGGTTAATGCCCTATCAAAGCTAGTCGAAATTTGGATTAAAAGAGATGGAAAACAATATTACATAAGCTTTAGCTCTGGAAAAAAGATCTCAGACTTAGAGGTCGTTGGCACTGTAGGTAAGAGAAACACAGGAACCACAGTCAAATTTAAACCCGATTCAAAATTTTTTGATACTGATAAATTTTCGGTAAGTCAACTACGCCACAACCTGCGATCAAAAGCTGTTCTTTGTCCTGGCCTAGAGGTTAATTTTGACAACCAAATTGACAACACCCAAGATAAGTGGATTTATGAAGAGGGCTTGAGAGATTACCTTAAAATTTCCCTTGATGGACTTGAATGCCTACCAACCGATCCTTTTGTTGTAGCATTTGAAGGAGTTCAAGAGCAAATGCATTGTTCCTTAACTTGGACAGAAAACACCAGTAATACAATTGCTGAAAGCTATGTCAATCTTATCCCAACGATTGGTGGTGGTACACATGTTAATGGACTGCGCTCTGGCTTAACTGATGCCTTAAAAGAATTTTGTGAATTCAGAAGCTTGATTCCAAAAAATATCAAACTAACGCCAGACGATGTTTGGCAAAAAATTGCCTACGTTCTCTCTATTAAAATCTTAGATCCCCAATTCTCGGGCCAAACCAAAGAAAGGCTTTCATCAAGAGAGTGCGCTGCTTTTGTGTCTGGAGTTGCAAAAGACGCCTTTAGTCTTTGGCTCAACCAACATACAGATATTGCAGAAAAAATTGCAGAGTTGGCCATATTAAATGCCCAATCAAGACTTAAAAGTAATAAAAAAGTCGTGCGGAAAAAAATTCTCAGTGGCCCTGCTCTGCCCGGGAAATTATCTGATTGCACCAGTAGCGACCTCAACCAAGCAGAGGTTTTTCTTGTTGAAGGTGATTCTGCTGGCGGCTCTGCAAAGCAAGCAAGAGATAAGGAGTATCAAGCAATCTTGCCACTGAGAGGAAAAATTTTAAACACTTGGGAGGTGGATTCTTCTGAGGTGTTAGCTTCAAACGAAATACACGATATTAGTGTTGCCATCGGACTTGAACCAGATTCTATTGATTTGTCTGGTTTGCGTTATGGCAAAATCTGCATACTTGCCGATGCTGATTCAGACGGCGCCCATATTGCGACTTTAATTTGTGCACTGTTTGTCAAACACTTTCCAAAATTGGTTCGTGAAGGCCATGTTTACGTTGCCATGCCCCCGCTTTATCGAATTGATGCGGGCAAGCAAGTTTTTTACGCCTTAGATGATATGGAGAAGGATGCAATAACTGCCAAACTTGAAAAAGAAAATAAACGCGTAAAAATACAGGTTCAGCGCTTCAAAGGCTTGGGGGAAATGAACCCTAAGCAACTGCGAGAAACCACTATGCAGCCCGACACTAGGCGACTTATTCAATTAACACTCGACAATCCATTGCAAGTAGCACAAACCATGGATATGTTACTATCCAAAAAACGCGCTTCAGATAGAAAATCATGGCTCGAATCAAAAGGTGACTTGGCCAATGTCTAAAGCGGTTGTCCTACTTTCTGGAGGCCTTGATTCATCAACAGTATTAGCTATTGCAAAAGCAAAGGGTTATGAATGTTACGCTCTGAGCTTTGATTATGGTCAAAAACAAAACTCGGAACTCAAAGCAGCAAAAACCATAGCTATAGACTTTGGCGTTGTTGAGCATAGGATTATGAGAGTTTGCCTAGACGATATTGGTGGATCCGCATTGACTGACCCCAGCCTTGAGGTGCCTAAATCTGATAATAGCACCGAGATACCCATTACATATGTACCCGCAAGAAACACCATCTTCCTTTCTTTGGCACTTGCTTGGGCAGAAACACTCAACGCTCAATCAATTTTTATTGGTGTAAATGCACTTGACTATTCGGGCTATCCGGATTGTCGTCCAGAGTATATCAAAGCTTATGAGGTAATGGCAAACTTAGCGACAAGGCAATCTGTTGAGGGAGAAAGGATTGAGATAAACACCCCCCTTATTGACTTAACTAAAGCTGAGATAATTCAAAAAGGCTTAACTTTAAATGTTGACTACTCTATTACCACAACTTGCTATCAAGCAAACCAAGTCGGGGAGGCGTGCGGAGAGTGCGACGCCTGTGTTTTGCGTCGCAATGGCTTTAAAGAAGCTGGAGTCACAGACCCCACACATTATCAAAAATAATTCAAATTAATCTTACACAAGGAAAAATTGGCGATAAAATGGTAACCTTTAAAACTAATTAAGGAATATAGTCAAAATGAGTATTGAAGAAAGAGTACGCAAAGTTGTCTCTGAGCAGCTAGATGTGAGTGGTGAAATCGATGATAATGCTTCTTTTATCGATGACCTAGGTGCAGATTCTCTTGACACTGTTGAACTGGTAATGTCTCTTGAAGAGGAATTTGATTGTGAAATTCCTGACGAGGAAGCAGAAAACATCACAACAGTACAGCAAGCCATTGATTACGTTAAAGCCAATACTTAATAAAGGCTAACAAATCCTGAAAGGCGCTTATAATTAATTAAGCGCCTTTTTTTTAGCAAAAAACAAGCAAAGTACCCATATGAGCAAAAGAAGAGTTGTTGTCACCGGTCTTGGAATAGTGAGCCCTGTTGGAAATTCTGTTACACAGTCGTGGAGTAATATCCTCAATGGTGTTTCAGGTATTGATTACCTAACCAACTTAGAGACCGAAGGTCAAGCAGTTACCTTTGGTGGCTCAATCAAAGATTTTGATATTGCTGATTACATTAGCCCAAAAGATGCCAAAAAGATGGATGTATTCATTCATTATGGTATGGCCGCAGGCATACAAGCTATTGAAGATAGTGGCATCGAGGTGACTGAGAGAAACGCCGAACGTATCGGTGTTGCTATTGGTGCGGGTATTGGCGGACTACAAACCATTGAAAAGACTGCTAATCTTTTTAGAGACAAGGGTGCAAAACGCATCTCACCTTTCTTTGTTCCTTCTTCTATCATCAATATGGTGTCGGGCAATCTATCAATAAAATACGGCCTTAAGGGCCCGAATTTTGCTATTGTTACCGCTTGCACAACCGGAACGCATAATATTGGCGATGCATCACGATTAATTGAATATGGCGATGCAGACGTAATGATTGCTGGCGGAACTGAAATGTCAACCACTGATTGTGGCTTGGGTGGTTTTGCCTCAGCAAGAGCACTTTCAACTCGAAACGATGATCCAAAATCAGCCTCTAGACCATGGGATATTGATCGAGATGGTTTTGTGCTTGGCGACGGTGCTGGTGTTATGGTGCTTGAAGAATTAGAGCACGCAAAAAAACGCGGTGCTAAAATTTATGCCGAAGTTTCTGGCTATGGCATGAGTGGAGATGCCTATCACATGACGCTACCTTCTGAAGGTGGAGAAGGGGCAGCTAGATGCATGACAAATGCATTGAAAAATGCATCTATTAACCCAGATCAAATTCATTATATTAATGCGCATGGAACATCGACGCCCGCAGGCGACATTGCAGAAACTGATGCCGCTAAATTAGCCTTAGGTGAGCATGCTTACAATATTGTCATGAGTTCTACCAAATCAATGACAGGTCATCTGTTGGGCGCCGCTGGTGGTATTGAAGCTGTATTTACAGCGCTCGCAATTCGAGATCAAGTTGCCCCACCAACTATTAATATCTTCAATCAAGATCCAGCATGCGACTTGGATTATGCAGCCAACGAAGCAAGAGAAATGCCAATAAACCATGCTATCTCGAATTCTTTTGGCTTTGGTGGTACGAACGGCTCTATTGTTCTATCTAAATTGGATTAGCCAACTTACCCTTCTAGGGTGATAGTTGAGGCTTCGATAACATCCGCCCCCGATATCAGCTCTTCAACAATGTTGTAGATGCGAATGGCGCCGTTTTGTATACTGTAAAGCGCCTCTTTTTTGTGAATGATAATTTGCCAGCTTTCGTCTTCTGATTGAAACTTGATTGCACCGCCAATAAGTGCCAATGCAACAATCACACCTAGCAAAAATTTAATCACTTTATTGATATACCTTCTTTTATCATCTAATCCGTATTTTACCCACTGTTAAAAAGCTTTATGTAGATAATCCCGATGCCCTTAAAAGGCCCTCAAGTTGTGGTTTTTCACCTCTAAATTGTTGATATTGTTGCATAAAATCTAGGCTACCTCCAACTTCAAGGATAGACTCCCGAAACTGTTTTGAGGTCTCTGACCCAATGCCGCCATTGTTCTTAATATATTCATAAGCATCCGCTGCAAGAACTTCAGCCCACTTGTAGCTAAAATATCCAGCTGCATATCCGCCAGCAAAAATATGAGAAAATGCATTAAGAAAACGATTCTCATCGATAACTGGTAGCAACGATGTTTTTTCTCTAATCTTTTTCAAAATTGAATTTGTATCGTCGTTAGAGATGTGTGTTTGCATGTCCCAAAGCGAAAACTCGCATTGGCGTAACATTTGCATGCCAGATTGAAAGTTTTTCGAGGCTATAATCTTATTGTAAAGAATCTCAGGCAATTTTTCTCCACTTTGCCAATGGCATGACATACTCTCGACAACCTCTTTTTCATAGCAATAAAATTCCATATATTGACTCGGTAGCTCAACACCATCCCAGGGCACCCCACTAATGCCTGCTGCACAAGGGTACGGGACTTTGGTCAACACATGATGCAGGGCGTGTCCAAACTCATGAAATAAAGTAACAATTTCATCAAATTCAAAAAGCGCGGGCTTCCCTTCAGTCGCCGCATTAAGATTGCAAACAACAAATGCCACTGGCAAATTATCACCATAAAGACCTTGGTAATCCGCCATCCAAGCGCCGCCGCGCTTGTTTTCTCTAGCAAAAGCATCTAAGTAAATTCGACCAATTAAAGCCCCTCTGTCTACAATTTCTAATACCCTTACATCATCGTGATAGCTCTCTTCAGAAACCTGAGTAACAGTGATTCCATATAGTCTTTCAATGGTAGAAAACAGGCCAGATAAAACATTTTTCTCAGGAAAATATGGGGTCAAATCAGAGCGCCTATAACCAAACTTGTGTTGCTTTAATTTTTCTGAATAATAATGCAAATCCCAAGGCGCTAACTCACGGCCTGCAAACTCCTTTAACTCTTCTAATTCTCTTATTGCTTGCTCTTTCGATCTGTCGACAAGTTCATCTAAAAAATCAATAACTTCTACTGTTGAATCAACCATTTTTGACTCAATCGATAATTCTGCATAATTTGAAAAGCCAACCAATGATGCGAGCTCCGCTCTCAATGTCAGAATATCTTTCATAATTTGTTGATTGTCAAACTCTGTTGAGGTAAATCCAACGTCCGAGGCTCGAGAAATATATGCCCTGTATACCTCTTCCCGCAGCGATACACTATTAGCATATGTCATCACATCAAGATAGACCGGAATTTGCAAATTCAAACAATACCCCTGATCGGTTTTTACTTTTGCTAGTTCATTCTCAGAATAGCCGTCCAACTGTTCAACACTAACTTCTTTCATCCACTCATTGGTAGATTGTAAAACGTTTTTTGAAAACTGATTACTGAGTAGTGCTAACTTTTCTTGAATAGCTTTATAGCGCTGTGAATCTTTACCCTCTAGTCCCACACCTGAAAGCTCAAATCCTTTAATAGACTCACTTACAATGTGTTCTTGCTGCTCCGTTAGTTGCGTTTTTTGAAGTCTCTTATACGCCGCGTATAATGATTTGTTAGCGCCAATTTCACTATAGTATTTGGATACAAGAGGAAGTGTTTTTTCATATTCAGCGTTAAATTCTTCGCTAAACATTACTGAGTTCAAGTGAGAATACACACTCATTTTTTTTCCCAACTTGTGCTCCACCTTGTCAAGCGGGTCTACAACACTACTCCAATCACTACCATGACTTGCGATTTCAGCTTGCTCTAGGCCATAACTAGTGAGTTTTTCAATAGTTTCAACCATTTTTTCAGTATTGAAATTAATCGATTGATTAGCATTCATAGGAAGACTTCTGGTTCTGTAAAAGGATCCAATTTTGCCAGAAAACAGGTTGGGCTATCTAATAACCATTGATGGCTTTAATTTCTTGGAACTCGTGAATACCGTATAGGCTGTACTCCCGGCCATTGCCAGACTGCTTATAACCTCCAAAAGGTGCGTCATAGTCTTGTGCTGCGCCATTGATGTGCACAGTGCCTGACTTAAGACGTCGAGCAACTCGGCGCGCTTTCTCTAAATCATTAGAGCTAACATAGGCGCCCAAACCAAACTCTGAATCATTGGCAATATCGATAGCTTCTTTCTCATCAGCAAATGGAATAATGACCAACACTGGGCCAAAAATCTCTTCCCGGGCTATACGCATCATATTGTTTACTTGGGAAAAAATAGTTGGCTTGACGTAGTATCCTTTTTCAAACCCATCGGGCTTGCCTAGTCCTCCGGTGACAAGTGTCGCCCCCTCATCTAAACCAATTTGAATATAACTCTGAATTTTATCAAATTGAATTGTTGAGACAACCGGACCTAAATGGTCGCCCTCTTTATGAGCGCTTCCTATGGTGTGCGATTCGGTAACTTTTTTAGCAATTTCAACAGCCTCATCATAAACACTTGCCTCAACCAACATTCGAGTTGGTGCATCACAAGATTGGCCTGTGTTGTACATACATTCTTCCACGCCATGTGTAACCATAGGTTCTAAATCGGCATCCGCAAAAATAATATTAGCTGACTTGCCTCCAAGCTCTTGAGAGACGCGCTTAATCGTTGTGGCTGCTGATTTAGCAATTTCAATGCCAGCACGCGTTGAGCCTGTAAATGAAACCATATCGACCAAAGGATGTGATGTTAGCGCTGGGCCAATTTTGACTCCCTCACCGTGAATCAAATTAAAAACACCGGGGGGTACACCTGCACGCTCAATACACTTGGAAAAAATATCTGCAGATAAAGGCGTAAGCTCACTGGGTTTTAAGATGACAGTGCATCCAGCAAGAAGCGCGGGCACAACTTTTGATACAATCTGATTAATCGGCCAATTCCAGGGCGTAATCAACACACAAACCCCAATTGGTTCTCGTACGATTCTAGCGCCAGATTCGGTTGTACTTTCAAGCGACATCGAGCGCATTGCTTTAATTGCCTCTTTGGTGTGTCCCAACCCTGTTTCTGCTTGAGCCTCACGTGATACTTGAAGAGGGGCACCCATTTCAGTACTGATTGCAATAACCATCTCTTCGTAGCAACCCTCATAAGCTCTAAGGAATAGCTCCATATAATCTAAGCGTTTTTCAACACTTGTTTGAGACCAGTCTTCAAATGCATTTTTGGCAGCATTAACAGCACTGTCTACATCATCGATGCTTGCCATAGGGACATGAGTAAATTGTTGCTCTGTTGAGGGATCGATAACGGCCATTGTCTCCTTAGAGGTTTTTGGTAACCGCCATTGGCCATTGATATAGAATAATAGTTGGTATTGTTCAAAATGTGTCATCACTTCTCCTAGTCCAATAAAGTATCTGTACGAACACGTTCGTCTGAACGATCTTTGTGGGCATCCGTAACTTTGCCATAAAGATCTTTAACGCGTTGCGGATTTCCAATAATACCCGGTTGCTCTGTAAAAGATTGGATTAACAGCAATCGATCTGTCCCCCCGGTGTTATGAGTGACTCGGTGAAGAGAAAAACGACCCAGAAAAAATTGCAAATCTCCAGAATTTAAATTCAATCTTTTAACTCTAGATCTGTCGCCATCTAGAACTTTTGTTACTTCATCAAAGCACTCATCAACTTTGGTTCTAAGATTAGGCACGTATTCAAAATGTCCTCCGGCTTCGGCGGCTTTTAATAGGAAAGTAATGGTAAAGTCATTGGTATCAAAGTGCCAATTAAATGTCTGCCCAGGTTTGCACAGATTCACAATCATATTAGATACGGGGTCAGAATAGATATGTAGTTTCTTTTTACTCAAACATACGGCCAAAAAATCTCTTAATGGTTTCCAATAGTATAAGGTGTGAGCATAAGTGCCCTCTCCTAACAAATCAGCTGTAATAAAGCCGTTGGAACGTTCCATAAAAACATTTTGAGGATGGGCTTTTGATCGATTAGGATTGCCTTCAGCCAAATACACATTACAAAGCTTTGATTCAGCGTAGTATGCTTTAGACTTTCTCTGCTCAGCTTCACTAGCCAATGCATTCAAGCCGCTCTCACTCAAAAAATTGGGCAAAACAACACAACCATCATCGTCAAGCCCAGCTTTAACAGTGCTGACAATTTCCAGATATTGAGCACTTTCAGGTTGATCTACTGGGTAGGTTTTTAAGTCAATGATGTCATCAATCTTCATAAACTTTCCACTGATTAGTAATCTTGGCGATTCTCCACAACAACCTCGTAGCCAGGTTCTTCTGGCTCATCATCGATCATCTCTGCAGGAAACCCTTTGCCAAGCACCTTAACATCTGCCGCTTCTTCAAGTCTTTGAATAATATTGGGTGATAATTCCCTAGGTCCGTATCTACGCTCGCCATCTTTAAAAATATCAACAACCAAAGGTGCAATTTCCAAATCCAAGTCTTTGCGCTGAGCAAGCTCATTGAAAATCCCAACATCTTTTGAAACCAAATCCATAGTGAAGCTAATATCACGGCTGCCGTTAAGAATTACCTGTGACTCAGTTTCATGGACAAACGAATTACCAGAAGACGCTTTAAATGCTTCATAGGTCACATTCATATCCATACCAATTAATTTCATTGTTGTAAGGGCCTCAGAAATAGACACTAGATTTACAGTTGCCAAATAATTGGTAGCCACTTTTAATATTGAAGCTGTGCCCAATTCGCCGGTGTGTAAAATTCGTCGACCCATTGTTGTCAATATAGGTAAAACGCGCTCAAAAGTTTCACGCGAGCAACCCGCAAAGATTGAAATATTTCCGGTATCTGCCCGGTGACAACCGCCTGATACAGGACAATCTACCGGATAAGCACCTTTTGCCTCAACAAGGGCCCCGATACGACGAATTTCTGCCTCATCCGTTGTACTCATTTCAAGCCAAATTTTTCCCTCACTGATACCAGCTAATATGCCATCTTCCGCCTCCATAACTTGTGAACAAACTTGCGGCGATGGCAAGCAAGTAATAACAATATCACAATTTAATGCCATCTCTCTAGGAGAGTGCGCCTCTTTTGCACCACGCTCGACAAAATCCCTAACAAACTCTGGATTTAAATCCCTAACAGTTAAATCGTAGCCATTTCTTAGCAAGCTACCGGCAAGTTTGCCACCCGCATTGCC
>CAZZER010000028.1:0-18094 GCA_964653365.1 uncultured Candidatus Thioglobus sp. | reverse complement strand
AAAACCCACCTTGCGGTGGGTTTATTATTAATGGTGGAGAGAGAGGGATTCGAACCCTCGGTACCGTTAGGTACACACGCTTTCCAAGCGTGCTCATTCGGCCGCTCTGACATCTCTCCAAAACTTGTGTTTAGCTGATTTTCGTTCCTGGTTTGGCGCCAGAATCTGGCGATAAAATGTGTAAAGACTTTCCATCACTAGCAGCCAAAACCATGCCTTCAGAAAGGCCAAAACGCATTTTTCTTGGCTCAAGATTTGCCACCATAACCGTCAAACGCCCTTCCAAGTCCTCTGGATTGTAATGGGCTTTGATGCCAGCAAAAACATTGCGAGTATTTTCCTCGCCAATATCAAGGGTTAACTGCAACAATTTGTCCGCGCCTTCAACACTTTGTGCTTTAACAATTTTGGCCACGCGCAAATCGATTTTGGAAAAATCATCAATTTGAATCATAGTGCTTTCCTCTTTTTTTGTCTCTTTATTATTGACGCTTTGCTTGGAAGACTCAACAACCTTTTCAATTTGTATGTCTTCGATTCGAGTCATTAAAGGTTTGAATTTGTTTATTTGGTGCTTGCTAAGTGGCGAACTAAGGTCACTCCATTGCAATTCATCGACATTTAAAAATGCTTCGACTTGTGTTGCCATTTCTGGCAAAACAGGCTTTAAGTAGGTAGCCAATACCCTAAACAGATTAATCGCCAAAGAGGTGACCTCGTGAACAGCTTGTTCACTACCCTCTTCTTTTGCCATCTGCCAAGGTTTGTGCTCGTCAACATATTGGTTGGCTTTGTCAGCTAGGCTCATAATTGAGCGCATCGCTTGGTTGAAATTACGCGCCTCATAGTGTTTGGCAATGCCATCACCAGCATTGACGAATTCGTCATACAGGGCCTTGTCAGCAAGGTTTTCTGAGAGAGTTTTGTCGTATTTTTTGGTAATAAATGATGCACAGCGCGAAGCAATATTAACAACCTTGCCCACCAAATCAGAATTGACGCGTTGCTTAAAGTCTTCAAGATTTAGGTCAATATCGTCAATTTTAGCGCTGAGTTTATATGCATAGTAATAGCGCAGATATTCAGGATTAAGATTGTCCAGATAGGTTCTGGCCTGGATAAAGGTGCCACGAGATTTACTCATTTTTTGGCCATTGACGGTAAGGAAGCCGTGGGCAAAAATTGCGTTTGGTGTTCTAAAGTTAGAACCCATTAACATCGCCGGCCAAAACAGCGCATGGAAGTAAACAATGTCCTTGCCGATAAAGTGATACATTTCGGTATCCGAATGCTCGCCACAGAAATCGTCAAAGTTAATGTCATTACCTTCACAAAACTTTTTAAAGCTTGCAAAATAGCCAATCGGAGCGTCTAGCCAAACGTAGAAGTATTTATCCTCAGTGCCTGGAATTTGGAAACCAAAGTAAGGCTTGTCTCTAGAAATATCCCACTGCTGTAAACCTTGATCAAACCATTCGCTAAGTTTGTTACTGATTTCCTCTTGCAAGTGACCAGCGTTTGTCCAATCTTTAAGTGCTTGCTCAAACTGAGGAAGGTCAAAGAAATAATGCTCAGAATCCTTCTCAATCGGTGTGGCACCAGAGACAACCGATTTTGCGTTGATTAACTCGGTGGTAGAATAAGTTGCGCCACACGCTTCACAGTTATCTCCATACTGATCATCAGCACCACATTTTGGACACTCACCTTTAATAAAGCGATCGGGCAAAAACATTTGTTTTTCGGGATCAAAGGCTTGGGAAATGGTGCGTGTTTTTATATATCCCGCTGCGTTCAAACGGTTGTAGATTTCGCTTGAGATTTCGCGGTTTTCTTCAGAATGGGTCGAGTGATATTGGCTGAAGTTAATATTAAAATCAGCAAAATCTGCTTGGTGACGCTCACTCACTGACTCGATCAATGCTTCGGGGGAAATGCCCATTTCGTTTGCCTTGAGCATAATCGGCGTGCCATGGGCATCATCAGCACAAACGTAATGGCACTCATTACCCATCATTTTTTGGAACCGAACCCAAATATCGGTTTGGATATATTCGAGCAAATGACCCAAATGGATTTCACCGTTGGCGTAAGGAAGAGCAGAGGTGACGAGAATTCTACGTTTTGACATGGAAAAGTATCAATAGACCCAACATTAATAAGGTGTTGGTTATCTGTTGTGCGATAAAATAGCGCTATTTTACCGATTGGAGCCAATCAATTGACAAATTTAAGCCAAGAGAGTGTTGAGAAAATACTCTCAACTGTTATTGATAAACACACTAACCAAGACATTGTTTCTGCCAAGTGCATTAAAGAATTACTTGTCGATAATAATAAGGTCACTGTTAAGGTTGATCTTAAGTATCCGGCTAATAGTTATCACGAAGAATTAAAGAGTACGATTAATGCTGCCCTTGCTGATTGTGGTGCCTCTGAGATTGATATTAACATTGGCTCAAAAATAGCGACTCACACAAGCCAAAATGGTGCAAATGCCCTACCAGGGGTCAAAAATATTATCGCTGTTGCCTCTGGCAAAGGTGGTGTGGGAAAATCTACCACTTCGGTTAATTTGGCGTTAGCACTACAAAGTGAAGGTGCTAATGTTGCTATTCTTGATGCTGATGTTTATGGCCCTTCTCAACCGCGCATGTTAGGGGTGAAGGACCTTAGGCCCGAAGGCACGGAAAGTGGCGAGATGATGCCAGTTCCTGCACATGGGCTTCAAAGTATGTCTATTGGTTATTTGGTCGATGAAGCATCTCCAATGGTGTGGCGTGGACCGATGGTAACGCAGGCACTTGATCAGCTTATACGCAAGACTGAGTGGACCGACATCGACTATATGATTATTGATATGCCACCGGGTACGGGTGACACGCAACTTACTATTTCACAAAAAATACCGGTAAGTGGTGCGGTGATTGTTACCACCCCTCAAGATATTGCTCTGATAGACGCTCAAAAAGGCTTAGCAATGTTTGAAAAAGTCAATATCCCCATACTTGGTATTGTTGAAAACATGTCGATGCATATTTGCTCTAACTGTGGACACGCCGAGGCAATTTTTGGCCAAGGTGGTGGCGAAAACATGGCTGGCAGTGCAGGTGCTGATTTCTTGGGTGCATTGCCACTAGAAATGAACATTAGAACGGATGTTGATGAAGGCGTGCCAACCGTAGTTAAAGACCCTGAGGGTAAAACAACTGAAATCTACAAAGAAATCTCACGCAAGGTAGCGGCATCGTTATCGCTACAGAATGAGAGTGTAGGTGCTTTTCCAAATATTACGATTGAGTAATACTGCTGGGTGTTAGTGATTTTCTGAAACTTGGTTGATTGTGTACTTTGGTATTTCAATCACCAAGTCCTCATCGGCTACAATTGCCTGGCAAGACAGCCTTGAGTCTGGGTCTAGACCCCAGGCCTTATCCAATAAGTCATCTTCTGTTTCGTCAGACTCTTCGATTGAGTCAAAGCCTTCACGCACATAGACATGGCAAGTTGTACAAGCGTTTGACATTTCACAAGCGTGCTCAATTTCAATGTCATTAGCAAGCAAGGCACGGCAAACACTGGTGCCTTTTTCAGCACTGATAACAACCCCTTCTGGGCAAAATTCTTCATTGGGAAGGATGATTATTTGTGGCACTCTAATTCCTCTTGTTATTCGTTAAATTCTTCAACACTGTGACCTTGCATAACGCTCATGATTGATTTATTCATGCGCATTTCTACAAACTTTGCACTGGTAGCTTCAAGCGCTTCGACACTGTTCTTTATTTTAGCAATATCATTTGTTGCAATCATTTGTTGCAAGTGCTCTCTTGCGTCCAATATTTGCGCAAGCATGGTTTCATCTAGGAGGCTTTTATCGGCATTAAGTGCAGAATCAATAGCCTCAAGGGTGCGCTCAGCATCTACTTTTTGCTCTTGTAATTGCCTTAACAGCACATCTTCTTGAGCAAAAATAACCGAATCTTTAAGCATTTTTTCAACCTCAGATTCACTCAAACCATAGGACGGCTTAATAGCAATTTCTGCCTTAACGCCAGAAGTTTTCTCGCTTGCGCTAACCGACAATAAGCCATCAGCATCGACCTGAAATTCTACCAATATTCTTGCGCTTCCGGCAACCATAGGCGGTATGCCTTTCAGCTCAAACTTACCAAGGGAGCGACAATCTTTGGTAAGCTCGCGCTCGCCCTGATAGACATGGATGCTCATGCCTGTTTGACCGTCTTTAAAGGTGGTAAACTCCTGCGCCCTTGAGATAGGGATAGTGGTGTTTCGATGAATCACTTTTTCAACAAGACCGCCCATTGTCTCCAGTCCCAAAGAAAGGGGTAATACATCTAATAATAAAATGTCATCTTTGCTTTTGTTGCCTGCCAAAATATTGGCCTGAATCGCCGCACCTTTTGCAACTACCTCGTCAGGGTCAATGGAGCACAAAACTGGCTTATCAAAAAGCGCACCGACCTGCTTACGAATGATTGGCATGCGAGTTGAACCACCGACCATAACAACGTCTTTAACGTCATCTAAGTCAACCGATGCATCGCGTAGTGCTCTCTTTGTTAAGAGCAGGGTTCTTTTCATCAACGGCTCTGCCAGTGCATCAAAGTGTGCTTTGGTGATTTGATAAGTTTTGTCGGCAAAAGTAAATTCTGCAATATCATTACTTGTTAAGGTTTCTTTTGCTTGACGAGAGAACAATTTTAAATTTTGTATTTGTGCAGGTGCGAGCTCTCCAAGCTGTAAGACTTTTTTGCAATCATCTGCAATTAGTTGATCGAAGTCATCGCCGCCCAAATTGGAATCACCGCCCGTTGCTAAAACTTGAAAAACACCTTTTTTAAAGCTCAGGATTGAGATATCAAAAGTACCACCCCCCAAATCATAAACGGCATGAACACCCTCTTCGCCCGATTCAAGACCGTATGCTATTGCTGCGGCAGTGGGCTCGTTTAATAACCTTAAAACATTGATACCAGCAAGGGTTGCGGCATCCTTTGTTGATTGTCTTTGAGCGTCATTAAAGTAAGCCGGCACGGTGATAACTGCGCCAACCAAATCACCACCAAGGGTTGCTTCTGCTCGACTTTTAAGGGCTGTAAGAATACTTGCAGAGATTTCAACTGCTGAAAGATCGCCAAGCGCTGTTTGGAACAAAACATTGTTACCATTCTCGAGTAGCCGATAAGGGCAGTTTTTCATGCTGCTGACTTCTTTGTAACCCAAGCCCATAAAGCGCTTAACCGACATAATGGTGTTGGTTGGGTCGGTGGTAGCATAATGGCAAGCATCACAGCCAACAATCGGTTTTTTGCCTTGTCCGCAATGAACAACAGAAGGCATCATGGCTTCGTTGTTGTCGTCGGTAAAAAGCTTTACTTGGCCACTCATTACGCTAGCAACAAGCGAATTGGTGGTGCCAAGATCTATCCCACAAGCCAATTTATGGTGATGTGGTGCTGTGGATTCGCCTGGTTCTGATATTTGCAATAGTGCCATATTATGTGCTCTTTAGGCCTAAAGCCATTCGTCCATTAAGCGACTTGCTTCTTTTTTTAACTGCTCGTAAAACTTTAGCTCTCTAACAGAATTCTTTATTTTCTCCAGCTCTTCATCCTCTGCAAAAGCCTTTGAAATAAAAGCAACATGGTCGTCAATATGTTGCTGAACGCTTTCAATGTAGTCATCCAAAGTTAACTCGTCTTGTTGGCTTTTTATTTCTTCTAGTTGCTCTCTCAACTCAATTTGTGCAAGTAGGAAATGCGAATCCATTTGGGTGTCTTTTTCGTCAAATGGATTAACGCCTTGTAGTGTTAATAAATAGCTGGCACGCTCAAGAGGCGATTTTAATGCATCATAGGCGGAGTTAATCAATGAGGTATTTTGTAAAGCTTGAATCTGCTCTGAAGAACTTTTGGCCACAAACTTATCTGGATGAAATCTTGAAATTTGCGCTTGATAAGAGCCTTTCAAAAGGCTGTTGTCAATTTCAAAACCAACTTTAAGATCAAACAATTCAAAATAATTTTGCATTATTCAAAATCTCGTATTGTGCTGATTGAATTAACTAAACAGTGAAAGACTCGCCGCAACCACATTCGGCCTTGGCATTCGGATTGTTAAATTCGAAGCCTTCGTTTAAGCCTTCTTTTTGGTAATCAACCTCCGTACCATCAATATAGATAAGGCTTTTTGCGTCAATAATAAGCTGTACGCCTTTTTCCTCAAATACAGTGTCGTCTTCGTTTAGATGATCAACAAACTCCATATTGTAGCCCAAACCAGAGCAACCTGTTGTTTGCACCGACAGGCGCACACCAATACCCGTGCCACGGTTGGACAAGTAATCCACCATGCGCATTGCTGCCTTATCTGTCAGTGTAATCATCGAAATTAAGCTTTGTTTTTAATATCGCTAATGGCAGCCTTGATGGCATCTTCAGCTAATACCGAGCAATGAATTTTTACCGGTGGTAGATCCAATTCCTCAGCAATATCACTGTTTTTAATAGCAGATGCCTCATCAAGAGTTTTGCCTTTTACCCACTCAGTCAAAAGAGAAGAAGAGGCAATTGCAGAACCACAACCATAAGTTTTAAATTTGGCATCCTCAATCAAACCGCTGTCATCAACCTGAATTTGTAAACGCATAACATCGCCACATGCAGGCGCACCCACCATGCCTGTGCCAACATTTTTAGCATCTTTATCTAAAACACCGACATTTCTCGGATTCTCGTAATGATCTAATACTTTTTTTCCGTACGCCATAAATATCTCCTATTTAACGCTTTAATCCCATTCTACACCGCTTTGGTGCTTATTAATGTTACAAATACAGTGTCTTTAGTGAGCCGACCACTCCACTGTGCTCAAATCTATACCTTCTTTAAACATATCCCAAAGCGGCGATAAATCTCTTAATTTTTCAACTTTTTGTCTAACAAGCTTAATTGCTGCATCAACCTCATCTTCATTAGTGTACCTACCGATCGTAAAACGAATAGAGCTGTGTGCAAGCTCATCACTAAGGCCTAATGCACGCAGAACATACGATGGCTCTAGGCTAGCCGAAGTACACGCCGAACCTGAAGAGACCGCGACATCAGAGATGGCCATCATTAAAGACTCGCCCTCTACATAATTAAAACTGATGTTAAGATTGCCAGGAATTCGGCTGTCCATATCACCATTGATTACCACCTCTTCCATATCGGAAAAACCTGCTAATAATCGATCGCGTAATTTTTCAATTTTTTGGTTTTCAGCTTGCATCTCAGCTTCGGCAATCGCAAAAGCTTCGCCCATGCCAACAATTTGGTGCGTGGCTAGTGTGCCAGAACGCATACCACGCTCATGACCGCCACCATGCATTTGTGCCTCAATTCGAACACGGGGCTTACGTCTAACATACAAAGCGCCCATGCCTTTGGGGCCGTAAATTTTATGGGCAGAGAAGCTCATTAAATCTACTGGTAATGATTCTAAATCAATAGCGACTTTACCCGCAGATTGTGCTGCATCCACATGGAAAAAAGTTTTGTTTGCTCGGCAAATGTCACCAATCGTTTGAATATCTTGAATCACACCGATTTCATTATTTACATGCATAATAGAAACCAAAATTGTGTCTTCACGCAGTGCCGCTTTGAACACTTCAATATCAAGCAAACCATTCGGCATTGGCTCTAGGTAGGTGACTTCAAAGCCTTCGCGTTCTAGTTGACGGCAAGTATCAAGTACCGCTTTATGCTCAGTTTTCAGGGTAATAATGTGCTTACCGCGCTTATGATAAAAATGCGCAATACCTTTAATCGCTAGGTTGTCAGACTCAGTCGCACCTGAAGTCCAAACAATTTCCCTAGGATCTGCGCCTACCAAGCTCGCGACTTGCTCTCTAGCAATGTCAATCGCTTTTTCTGCTTGCCAGCCATAGTAATGCGAACGCGAAGCGGCGTTACCAAAATTACCTTCTAATGTCAGGCACTCAGCCATTTTTTTTGCAACACGCGCATCAACTGGCGTTGTTGCTGAATAATCCATATAAGTTGGCGTTGACATTTTTAAATTTCCTTATCCATTAAATTTTTATGTATTTTGTAATCATCAATTACTTGCTGTAAGTTCTTGTCACTTAAAAAACCCCTGATTTGATCGCTCACTTCACACCAGAGATGGTGTGAAACGCATTCACGACCTCTCAAGCAATTTTTTAGTCCTTGACAACGTCTAAGATCGATATTTTCATCAACCGCCTCAATAATCTGCGTTAACGTTACGTCTTTTGCAGGTGGGTCTAACAAGTAACCACCACCGGGTCCGCGGACACTTTTTACCAAAGAGGCTTTACGTAACTTTGCAAACAGTTGCTCAAGGTAAGAAAGTGAAATATGCTGTCTTTGTGAAATAACATCAAGCGTTACCGGTTTGTCGGTTTCGTTAGAAGCCAAATCCAGCATGGCGGTAACTGCATAGCGACCTTTTGTTGTTAATTGCATTACATCTCCAGCAATAAATAGTGCGAATATTATACAATTGACCTAGTAAAACAGTCAAGTATTAAATTCACTTACTAATTAACTGTTTTCACCCTCTGAATTGCCGTCAATTTTCTTTTGCTCATCTGAGACATAAAAAGCATTGGAGACTTTGTCTAACTGTTTGTCGATATCAGCTAAATGTTCAATAATCGACTTAACCGCCTTAACCGTTGGATCATTTTCATTGGCACTTATACTAACTGCATAAGAGTCAAATTTGTCATTTTCGTCGACCTTTTGCTCAAGCACACGCCCCGGAATGCCTACAACTGTACAGTTATCATCAATCGATTTAACAACCACTGAGTTTGAACCTACGCGCACATTGTTGCCAAGTGTAATTGGCCCTAGAATTTTGGCACCCGCACCAATAACCACACCGTCTTTTAAAGTTGGATGGCGCTTTACCTTGTTCCACGTTGTGCCCCCCAAAGTAACACCATGGTACATCATGCAGTCATCGCCAATTTCTGCGGTTTCACCAATCACAACACCCATACCATGATCAATAAAAAAACGTCGGCCAATAACAGCGCCTGGATGGATTTCAATACCAGTGAACCACCGCGCAAATGTTGAAATGAATCGTGCAAGCCAAAAAAGCTTCCAACCCCAGAGCATGTGCGTAAAACGATAAAACATCATCGCCTGCACACCCGAGTAACAAGTAATGATTTCAAAAATATTACGGGCTGCTGGGTCACGCTTAAAAACGCTACGGATGTCTTCTATCATTCTCATGAGAGGGCTTTATTAATAATATTAAAGAATTTGATAATCTGGTGGAAAATTATACCATATCGACTTCAATCAAACCAAAGCGAAAGCCTCTGATGGCTTACAAAACACAGGGTTAATTATCGTAACGATGGCTTGATTTAAAACGCCTATAGCTCCACAAATATTGCTCAGGACACTGTCGAACAAGGGCTTCGATTGCTTCGTTCATTTTGCTTACTTGTGCAAGGGTGTCATCCGCATCCGAGCCAGAATGAATATCGAGAGGTTCGGCAATCAAGTCATATCCCCGGCTTTTTTCTAGACGCTTCGCCCAAAGCATCAACACTTTGGCGTTATTTTTAGAGGCAAGTTTAGCCAACAAAGTCATGGTGTTGACTTGTTGATTGAAAAAAGGCGCCATAATTCCGCCATCAGGACCCGGGTCTTGGTCTGGCAAAATGCCAATTAGTTCACCTTTTGATAGCGCTCGTTGTAGTTTAAGAACGCCTGATCTGTCAGCACTGGCCATAGTTAAGTTGCCTTGATTTCTACGGCTAAATAAATAAGCATCTTGAGCAGGTTTATCGAGGGGCTTATAAAGAAAGGTGAGCGCCCTGTCCAACGCTATAACTCGCCCTGTAATCTCCCAACAACCTATATGAGGAGTTAGAAGGATGGTTTTTTCGGGTCCATCAAGGTGTTCTTTGCCAATAAAGCTACGAATATGCCTTGCATTATTATTAAAACTGTTATTCCATACCAAGCCGGATTCAGAAAGACTTTTTCCTGTTTCTATGAGTGATTTTTTTACCAAGGAACTGCGTGACTGTTGCGATAACTCAGGAAAGCAAAGAGCTATGTTGTTAGTGGTAACGCGTTTGGCATCACAATTAATACTATATAGTAGTCGCCCAATTGACGCGCCAAGCAAATGGTTTAATCTCAGGGGCAGTATTGAGCAGAAAAACAAAAAAAATCGAATCATTTAGACTCCATAAAACCACTGTTTTTGGCGGTTTTGGGTTTTGGTGTCAAGGCCTTCAATCGCTTTTAAAGTGCAATAAGTTTCGTTGTCAAAGGTTAGCTCTAGGACAATGTCTTTCATTAACTGATCTCGCACAACTGTGAGTTTAATCCTTTCACCCGAACTTAGTTTATGCATACTTGGCACAAGATCTTCATGAGCAACCTTGATATCATTCATAGCAACAATAACATCACCAACAAATAGTCCAGCCTCTTGAGCGCAAGTATTTTCAAGAACTTGGGTTATTTTTGATGAACCATTGTCATTGGTTGTTCTTATGCCAAATGAAACCAAATCTTTTGGGTTGATTCCAAACTCACAATCAACACCAACATAATTAAATGCTTCTTTAATCGGCAATTCTTCAACGCCATAAAGGTACTTATCAAAAAAATCAGCAAAAGATTGCTTAGTAAGTTTTTTGATGATCTTTGCCATATCGTCATCTTGGAGACCGGAGTCTGCGTAATGTGCATAGGCATAGCGCAATATATCGTCAAGCGTGGTTTTGTCTGCAGTTGCCTTTCTTATTTCAACATCCAACACAAAGGCAAGCAGCGCACCCTTGCCATAGTAACTAACAATAGAATTTGGCGCGTTTTCATCTTGCTGGTAGAACTTTGTCCAAGCATCAAAACTTGACTCAGCTATCGATTGCTTTAAACGACCACTGCCACTTTGAACTCTGGTTACTGTTTTAGCGAATAAATTTAAGTAGGATTCTGGCGATAATATCTTAACTCTGAGTAGTGCCAACTCGTCGTAATAGGATGTAAAACCCTCAAAAATCCATAACTGTTCGGTATATACCTCTTGATCCAAATCTGGCTTTATAAAAACCGCAGGTCTTAATTTTTTGACCCACCAAGCGTGAAAATATTCGTGACAGCACAGCGAGATGAATCGCGTGTAATTTGATGTGGGTTCAGCAATATTTGAATCTTGTAAATCTTCTCTTGAGCAAATTAAGCTGGTAGAGTTAGAATGTTCCAAACCACCAAAACCTTTGGTCTTCACTAGCGTTAAGAACAAGTAACGATCAAAAGGCGTATCACCTTCAAAGAAATCTATATGGTGCTGACAAATAAGTTCTAGGTCAGACTTTAGGCGCCCAACATCAGCATTGTGCTGCCCACTGAGTACCATTTGATGAGGAATATCGGCAACCGAAAAATCTAGCGTTTGATAGTCAGCCATTTCAACTGGATGGTCAATCAACTCATTGTAATCCGTTGCCTGAAATACTGAATGTGTTTCTGTTTCCTTGATTTTCTCAAGTGTTGTGGCTATTTTCCAATCACCACTAATTTGAGATTTTGACGCTTGATGGATTTCAATTTCACAAGGCTTTTCTTCAAAACCATGGGCTTTCAAGAAAACACTGGTGCCATTAAAAAAAGCCCTTTCATCACTGAGGTAAGCGCTTCTAACCGAAAGATCAAAGGCATAAATTTCATAATCTATTAGCAAGGGGGTATTACATGGCTCGCACTGCCAGTGATTGTTGCTCAGTTTTATTATCTTTATTGTCTTTCCTTCAGTTGATGCTGAAAGTGAGACAATATGTTTGGCAAAATGCCGAACAAGATAACTGCCAGGTATCCAGTTAGCAAGTGATAAATTTTGGCCTGACGCTTGTGGGTTTTGAATCTCTAGCTGAATGCGAAAAATATGCGCAAAAGGTTTTTCTGGATATATTTTATAACGGAGCATTTCTAAAGCAATTGATCTATCAATGCACGATATTGAACGACAGACTTCTGGTATGAAGTTGCCGCTTGAGCATAGGACAAATTAATCATATTGAGTGATTTTTTTGCAGCTATTAGCGCGCTTTTTTGACCTCTAGCATTGGTAAATTTCAGCTCTTCTTCAGCCAACCTATCGGCAGAAATTAGTTTTTGCTCAAAAATCATTTGCATCATTTGGGCTGATAGATTAATTTTTTCAACAAGGGAGTTTATTTGCTGACTGGTCTTCATCTCAACTTCGCGCAAACGTGCATTAAGGCGTGAAAGCGCAACCTTTGAGCTAGCCAAATCCAGGTTGGCTTTATTTTGACCCAGTGGGTGCACCATCTCAACACCAAAAGCCCACGATTGGTTATGGTTGGAAAAACCATCAAAATAGCTGTCGGCTTCGCCTTGAGAATTCAGATTAAAATTGAAATTAACCGAGGGTAGCAATTGATTATTTAGGCTTTGATTTTGGCGTATGAGTTTTTGTCTTTGAAGCTGTATTTGTTGCACCAATCTTAAGCTGGGCAAAATTGTTTTGACTTCAATATTAGCAATAGGATGCAGTTGATAAAGATTGAGCTCTAGGCTCATTTCACTTGGCGTAATCTCAATTTCACTAGCAAGCTCTTGCTTGAGAATTTGCAACTCCTGGTGAGACTGATGCCATTGCTGTTCGGCGCCTAATTTTGTCTCCTGCTCCCTTAACACGTCAGAACGCTCAACCAATCCGTTGTTGAACTTTTGTTCTGTCAACTTTAGTTGTTCTGAAGCATAACTTAACTGTTTGCGATAAATTGCCTCTTTTTCTTGGGCGAATGCCAATTCAATTAATTGGTTATTCATAGAAGCAATAAAATCTTCTGATTGCTCTGCCCGCATCACTTTTTGTAGTAACACTTCAATCGCAGCTAGATCGACCCCAAGCCTATCATTAAGACCGCCCCTGTTTTGCAGCAACGGCAAGGAATAGCCGAATCCAATAGCATTGGCGCCAGTGATTACATTATCTTGATTTTTGCGACTCCAAGAGTGTTTTAGGCTAATATCAGCGCCTGTTTTCTTATTGGTTTTATTAGCCGAAACTTCATAAGAAGTTACATTTAAGTCGTTATACAATCTGGCAGTAATATCATCACCCTCAGTATTCGTGTTATCCACTGAACTCGAAATAGTCCAATCTGTGTATGTGTCTGCAGCTTTTTGCTCTATCAAGCTTTCTTTTTCTGAAAGCGTCAACTGTAGCAGATACGGGTGTGTTTTAATTAATGCCGAAGTGTAATCATTAACAGTTATTGCGCTGCCTTTGGCGCTAAAAGCAGCAAGGAGAAGTATTAATAAATTATTTCTATAGCTGTGCATATTCTTTAATAAGCCGAACAACTTCGTAAAACTGCTTTCCCGTTGTGTCAATTTGTACGGTGGCCACTTCTTTATAATAAGGCTCTCGTGCGTGCAGAATATCTCGAATCGTTTGTTCACGATTAAGACTCTTTTCAAGTATGGGCCTAGTTTTAGATTTTGACGTCCTTTTCAACAATTGCTCAATAGATGAGGACAAATATACCACAATCCCAGACTGAATCAACAAAGCTCTATTTTCAGGTTTTAGGACAATACCACCACCTGTAGCAATAACTACTCCCGATTTTTGGCACAGGTCGCCGAGCATTTGAGATTCTCGTTTTCTGAAGCCTTTTTCACCTTCGATATCGAAAATATGCTCAATACTAACACCCGTTCTACTAACGATTTCGTGATCAGAATCAAAAAAATCACGCTTAAGGTCTTCAGCCAAACGGCGCCCAACGGTTGTTTTTCCACAGCCCATCGGTCCTATTAATACAATATTTTCCAGGGTGTTGGTCATTTGTTTTTTGCCAGTGTTTATTCTAGTTCATAGCTGGCACCGCAATAAGGGCAGCTTGTTTTTCCTTGCTCATTAAACGAAAGAAATACTTTTGGATGCATATTCCACTTTTCAGTGCCCTTTGGTGGACAATGAAAAGGAAGTTCTTTTTTTGGCACCAGGGTAATGCTCGTATATTTTTTATCAAAGGGCGTCATACGCACATCCCATCGGCTATCCACTTAAGATATTTATCGTTTCGGCCATGAACACAGTCAAAATAAAGAGACTGCAATTTCTCTGTTACTGGACCCCTAGTGCCAGCACCAATTTCATGCTCATCTAATGCTCTAACCGGCGTAACTTCAGCAGCTGTTCCAGTAAAGAAAGCTTCATCTGCCTTGTAAACATCATCAACAGTAATTTGTTTTTCAATTACTTCGTAACCCAAATCTTTTGCAAGCGTGAAAATAGTATCACGGGTGATTCCGGTCAAGGCTGACGTCAAGATAGGAGTATAAATAACGCCCTCAGAAACAAGGAAAATATTTTCAGCGCTACCTTCGGACACAAAACCATGCTCATCTAACATAAGTGCTTCATCAAAGCCTTTTTCTAATGCCTCTTTGAGGGCCATCATAGAGTTGACATAATTGCCATTCATTTTTGCTTCCACCAAAGCAGGATTACTGTGTTGACGAACAAAAGAAGAAGTGCAAATCCGGATACCATGTGTCATATTCTCTTCGCCCAAATAAGCATCCCAAGCCCATGCTGCAATCATAGTGTGCACTCTTAAATTGTCTGCTCTCAAGCCCATGCCTTCAGATCCATAAAAACACATTGGACGAATATAGGCCGACTGTAGATTATTCTTACCAAGAACTTCTCGTTGCGCTTGGTTTAGGGTGTCCCTATCAAAGGGAATGGTCATGCCCAAAATTCTTGCAGAATTAAACCAACGCTCAGTATGCTCTTTCAATTTAAAAATTGCAGAGCCATTGTCTGTTTTATAAGCGCGCACGCCCTCAAAGACGCCCATACCATAATGCAAGGTATGTGTTAACACGTGTATTTTAGCTTCACGCCATTCTACCCACTCTCCATCCATCCAGATGAAACCATCTCTATCTGCCATTGTGCTCATAAAAATCCTGCTTCTTTAATAAAAAACTGCATAATTAAATGCAGCTTATACAATATGTGTTTGTCTAATCGATTGTGATAATTGGATTATACCTATAACCAGTTTTTATTCACCAAATATAACACGAATCTCGGGGGCTTGAGTACTGCACAAGATATAGACTCACTTGGTCATTTTGAGGTTTACAATACAGGGGGCACTAGGTTCTTTAGGCTGTAAAATAACCTTAGTTCGCCACAAAATTAACAAATACATGGAATTTAACCTATTTACTTTAATATTTCTTCTAGCAATTCTTGCCTCTGTTGTTGCACTTCTTTGGCTTAACTTTAGACAAGATAAAGCCATCAAAGCAACCTTTGACAAAGTTCCTGAAGGCTTTGAAGAAGCCATCTCTTTAAAAGACCATCAAAAGGCAGGACGTTACACTCAAGCCAAATTGCTGGTAAGTCATTTTGAAATTATTGTCTCAACCATTGTATTACTATTATGGACAGTCGGTGGTGGCCTTAACCAACTTGACTTATTTTGGCGCAACCTTGTTACCGAATCTTCTTTGATGTACGGCTCTGCCTTTATTCTAAGTATTATGATCATAGCAAGCCTTATTGACCTACCATTCAGTTATTACAGAAACTTTGTTTTGGAGCAAAAATTTGGCTTTAATCGTATGTCACTATCTACCTTTTCTAGCGATCTATTAAAGGAATTGATGCTTGCACTTATGATTGGCATGCCGCTAATTTACGGCATTCTTTATTTGATGGAGGCTATGGGAAGCAACTGGTGGATTTATGTTTGGCTAACATTAAGTGTTTTTACTTTGATTATGATGTGGATCTATCCAACGTTCATTGCCCCTATTTTTAATAAATTTAAACCCTTAGACAACAACTCTCTTATTGAGCGAATAGACAGCCTCTTGCAAAGAACGGGTTTTAAAAATGACGGGATCTTTGTTATGGATGGCTCGAAAAGATCCTCCCATGGCAATGCCTATTTCACTGGTCTTGGCAAAAACAAAAGAATTGTATTTTTTGACACACTACTTAATGGCATGGAAGACAGAGAGGTAGAGGCTATTCTTGCTCATGAGTTAGGTCATTTTCATCACAAACATGTGCGCAAGAGAATGATAGGGTCCTTTGTGTTTAGCTTACTAAGCCTTGCACTGCTCGGTTATTTAATTGAGCAAAATTGGTTTTTCTTAGGCCTTGGGGTTTCCACGCCATCTAACCATGCAGCACTGGTAATTTTTAGTTTAACCTTGCCAGTGTTTAGTTTTTTTATCACACCCTTTAGCAATTTAATTTCCCGCAAACATGAATTTCAAGCCGATTCTTTTGCCGCAAGACATACCGACTCAAACGATTTAATTTCTTCACTGGTTAAGCTTTACAAAGAAAACTCCTCTTCTCTGTCTCCTGATAAATATTATTCAGCGTTTCACGATACCCATCCAAGCGCAATAATGCGTATCGAGCAACTCAAATAATCCTATGAAAAAAGCCAAACTAACCGTCTATGCAAATTGATCTCTTATCAATAGCGAGAAAAAATCCACCAATGAAATGAGCTAGTGGCCTTAAATAGACGTCAAAAGTGGCGCGCTGAAAAGATCCAAGCCGAGCGCATTGCAAGAGCTAATAAAGCTTCAAAAAAAGCTGAATCAAAGGCGAGCTTCAGTGGCGAGGAACAAGTGGGTAGAGTCATTACGCGATATGGACAACGACAACTTGTAGAGTCTACTATTGGTGAGCTATTCCAGTGCACAAGTCGGCGAAATCTTGAGCAATCAGTTGCAGGCGATGAGGTTGTATTTCAGCCAACCGAACTTGACAATGGTATTGTTACCGCCCTACTCCCTAGACAAAATAAACTAAAGAGGCAATCAAAACTTATCGCAGCAAATGTTGATCAATTGTGGTTAGTCGTTGCAACAGAGCCCAAATATCAACTTGACTTGATTGACCGCTATTTGATAGTGGCAGAAAATGCCAATTTACCTATTGGCATTGTTGTTAATAAAATTGAATTAGCCGATGACTTTTGTGGCATTGAGAAAGATTTCTCAGTCTATAAAAACTTGAATTACACGTTGCACTTTATCAGCATAAAACAGCAACACAATTTGGCTAATTTTAAGCAGCAATTAGCTAAAAAAACCCACATTTTTCTAGGCCAATCTGGTGTGGGAAAATCATCTCTTATCAACGAGCTTATTCCTGATTTAAATATTAAAGTCAACACAATTTCTGAGAAAAGCAAACTTGGCAAACACACAACTACCAATACTTGTCTTTATAAAATTCCTAGTGGTGGCGATCTAATTGACTCACCTGGCATTAGAGAATTTCAGTTAGACAACCTTGGTGCAAAAGATATTCTGAATGGCTTCAGAGAGTTCAAACCCTATCATGGTCATTGTCGCTTTAGAAACTGTCAGCACATTAATGAACCCAATTGCGCAATCAAAGATGCACTTGAAACGGGCGATATTCACCCCTATAGATACAATAGTTACCTAAGACTCATTCAGCCTTAAAAAAAATTGTACAAATATTGAGTGATTAAAGGCGTATAGTAAAAGAATGGGTTGATTAAATAAATACAATTAGCCTGTTTTTAATCATATAGGAGTAAACGATGCTAGCTCATACAAATGAAAATTTTTATGCCTATCCAACTCACCGAGTTGTTGCTGTTGTCGACACCAAAAGCGAAGCTGATGAGGTTGTAAACGATTTAATTAGTGCAGGATTTGACGATACTCAAATCGATGAATCTGTCGGCACTGATGGTCTCGACTTTCTTGATCCAGATGGAACAAAGCACGGTCTAATGGCCAAGCTCATTAGAAAATGGCAACACCTTGCGCAAGGTGAAGAGCATGCCTATCTTGAGAGGGTCAAAAAAAATCTAAAAATGGGACACGCCATTGTTAGCGTACCCACTTTAAACAAAGTTGCCAAAGAAAAAGTTTCTAATATTCTGCACGCACACCATGCCAAGTCAATTCGCTATTACGGTCGTTTGCATGTTGAGCATTTAGAT
>CAZZER010000027.1:0-19465 GCA_964653365.1 uncultured Candidatus Thioglobus sp. | reverse complement strand
GCGCCTTTTTTCTTGGGGCTGGTGGTCAGCATTGTGCTGTTGTTGGTAAAGTTTCTTGAAGAGTTGTGGCACCTCACAGCGGAAATTTTTATTGCGACAGAAAGTGCCGTTATTGTCGGTATTTTGGCGCTTGTTGATATGGCACTTGTGGCTAGCTTATTGCTGATGATTATCTTTAGTGGCTATGAGATTTTTGTCTCAAAAATCGATGTAGCAGGGCATAAAGATAGGCCTGATTGGATGGGCAAGGTGAATTTCTCTGGCTTGAAATTAAAGGTGATTGGTGCGATTGTTGCTATCTCGGCAATCGATATTCTGAAGTCTTTTATGGACATTACTGACGTAATGACAGATGCAGAAATGGATACTTTAATGTGGAAGGTTATTCTGCATATGGCTTTTGTGCTCTCGGGCGTATTGTTTGCCACTATGGACAAAATTGCTGCGACAACAGAACATTAATTTTACAAATTAATAAAGCTTAACTGAGTGTTTCAATTAGGCGTTTGACAAGTTGTGAGTTGAGCTGGGCAGTCTCCTTGCCAAGATCTAGATTCAAAAAGCTGTCCCAGTTGAAGAAAATACCCACAATACCCAGTGAGACCTCTCTACAATTAGCCTCAGATGCGCTCGGGTGGCGCTTGGCTAACTCTTTTGTAATATCATCGACATAAACATTAAAGCAGCGCTTGAGACGCTCAGACACCTCGGGATAGCGATGAGCAGAAGCCAAGAGCGAAAAAAAGGCGGGAATTAACGCCTGATAATCTTCCCCAGGCTCGCTATTAAAAAGGGTTTGTAAAAGCCAATCATCGCCCTTATCATCTGCAAACTCTTCTATTTGCTTTTTCCAAATTTTTTCAAATTCGCTAGATACATATTCGGCCACTTGATTGATCAGATCTGTGCGATTACCCACATTGTGCCGAAGTAGGCTACGACGCATTTGCGACTTTAATGCAATGTCGTCAAGCGTTGTGGCATTCAGACCCTTATCGGCGATACATTCTGTAAACGCCTTCAATATGATTTGCTGACGCTCATTCTTTACTGAAGGCCTAGCCATATAATTTAGGGTAAATAATCATGTTTGATTATTTTACTTTAGATTAGGGAGATTAAATAAATTTTCAATAATGAACGCCAAAACCTATTGCTTATATAAAATCAAAGTCAGTAATAATAGAGAAAATATGAAAAACCTATTAACTCAACAAGAGATTAGCGAGTTCAAAACCAACGGTGCCGTTGCCCTTAGGCAAGTTTTTGGGCTTGAATGGATTCAGAAATTGCACCAAGGTATTGAGAGCGACCTTAAAACGCCAAGCCCAAGATTGGTGTCTCACACAAAAGATAAGAGCACACCAGCTTATTATGAGGACTTTTGGTCGTGGCATTTGTTTGATGACTTTAAGGATTTTGTTTTTTCCTCTCCAGCGAGTCAAATAGCGGCAGAATTGTTAGACGCAGAAAGCATTAATTTGGTGATGGACAACTGGTTTATGAGAGAGGCTGGCTCATCATCGTCTGCGCCTTTTCATCATGATATTTCGTATTTTGATTTTGAGGGTAGTATGTGTGTTTTGTGGCTACCTTTGCAGGCAGTTAAAAAGGAAGAAGGTATTGCTTGGGTTAAAGGTTCCCATTTATGGGATAAACTTTTTATTAGAACGCGTTTCGCCGATGGCCACAAAGTGGATGGTGAGGCTTGTGTTATTAACGGCAAAAAATATGAAACTACCCCCGACATTTTGACTAATAAGGACAGCTACGATTTTTTAGAATGGGATTTAGAGCTTGGGGATTGTGTGATGTTTGACATTAGAACTTTGCACGGAACGCTTCATCCTAATGTGCCTGAAAAAACTGTTCAACGATATACCTTAAGAATGGCAAAAGAGGGTGCTGTAATCGACTACCGAGGGGATTGGGCAAAGGGTGAAAGGGCAATTTTTGAAAAGGCGAATTACAAAAATGGTGACAGTTTAGAGGGGGAAATGTTTCCCCAACTGTGGCCGAGAGTTGATTGATCCTCTAGTCTTTATAATCGGGCTCTTCTTTATCAAGAATTTCGATTAATTCAGAAAAATGATAGTCAGCAAATTTGGACGAAGCTTCCCATTGTTTGGCGGTTTTTTCGGCGACTTCATCGCTAACAATAGCCAGTGACTTGCCTGTTTGGTAGGCACCAATTAAGGTTTGGCAAGCGCGCTCAAAATAATACAAGGTATCAAAAGCTTGGGCAACGGAATGGGCGGTAACAACTACCCCATGATTGCCCAATAGTAGGGTCGAATTATCGCCCAGTGATTTGCTTAATCGCTCTGCCTCATCGCCCAAACCCATGCCATCAAAGCCATTGTCAATTGAAACGCGGTTGTAAAAGCGCATGGTGTTTTGGTCAATCGGGTAGATGGTTTTATCCTCAAGGCAAGCAAGGATGGTGGCGTACTTAGAATGCACATGAAGAATGCACCTCGCCTGCGGGTTGTTTCTGTGTATTGCGCTATGAATTGCCCAGGCGGTTGGATCGGGTGCATTGTCTTTTGACATTGTCGAATGATCGTTTGAGTCAAGAAGTAGTAATTCACTGGCTTTAATTTGAGAAAAATGACGGCCGTTAGGATTGACCAAAAATTGCGAGTTATCATCAGAGATTGCTAAACTGAAGTGGTTGGCAATTGATTCGTGCATGTCGAGTCTTGCAGCCCAGCGGAAAGCCGCGGCGAGCTCGATTCTTTCTTTTGTGTGGCTTTTTCTAACTTGTAACACTTGACCCAAGATTCACCTCCCAAACCTATTGTATCTTGATTTGATTATATTTTGATTTTAGCAATGGTGCAATCAATAATTGTGTTGTATCATTATCCAATCATTTTTTCGCTGTAAATGATGGACAAGCCCAACACAATCAATGCTTTGAAAGAGTTCCCAACTTGGTTGGTGATTATTGCAGTTTATTTGCTTTGGTTTCTAGTTCTTCTTAATTATCACACCCTCCCATTTGCAGGGTTATTTCTTGTGTTGATTTTGGGGTTTCATGGCTCCGTTCAGCATGAATTATTGCATGGCCACCCAACAAATAACCAGACTATTAATGATGTGCTGGCATACGCGCCATTGGCGCTCTGGTATCCCTATCCAATTTACAAAAATACCCACCTAAAACACCATGAAAATGCGAATTTAACGCTACCCGGAGTTGATCCTGAGAGTTATTTTATTGATAAGGCTGATTGGCAAAAGATGTCTAAGCCTTCTAGGTTGATTGCGATGGTTAACATGACATTGATTGGAAGGCTACTTTTTGCACCGTTTTGGCATTTTGTCAATCTAAAAAAGCAAATGATTCGCAGTGTTATGGGTGCAGATGTAGATAGAAATACTTGGCTATTTCATGAGTTTCTGTGTGGCTTACTATTGCTGATTGTGTACTGGTTTTTTGATGTCAATATTCTGATCTATATCGCTTGTAGCTACTTTGCCCAATCATGCACTTTATTACGAAGTTATTATGAACACAGGGTAGAAGATGATCCATTGCATCGCACTGTCATTATGCAGGCGTCATTACCCCTTAGGCTGTTTTTTTTAAACAATAATTACCACGCAGTGCATCACCAGCATCCAGGCATGAGTTGGTTTGAACTTTCTGGCGAGTACTACTCAAAATCCGATTATTACAATGAGCAGAATGGTCATTTTATAGAAAGGGGTTATTGGCAATGGTTTATTAAGCATGCATTTAGACCTGTTGCTAGTCCCGCACACCCTGGATTTGTAAAAAATGAAAGATAGTCAAATAGCGCTTGGGATGTACTCGCTGGATAAGATTAGAGAGGGTGCTTGGCACGCACTTTTTTTGCTAGCCGGCAATTTAAGCCCGCAGCTTAAATTGCCTAGACAGTTTGTGAACAGTGTGGATGAATCAATTGTTCTTGATGACAAGACTTGTATTAGCCATGTTTGTGGTTACCCCTTAATTGATAAGTATGCCAACTGTCTCGAGCCACTTTGTGCACCCCAGTTTGGTCTGACTGGAATATCTGGTCCGCAATACTTTAGCTACTACGTGAGCCATCGTGGCAGTGCCATAAAATCTGTGGAACACGCTAGAGGCAAAATACTCGCGGCTAATAGTCGATGCTCGCAAAGTGGCTTTAATGTTTGGCGACATGAGTTAGGGCAGAGGGATAGTGGTGTTGATGTTGAAGATTTTTTTGGTAAGGTGGTGTTTACTGGTTCGCACCAGCAAAGTATTGAATCAATTATCAATGGCGATTGTGACGTGAGTGCCATTGATGCAGTAAGCTATGATTATTTGAGTGCAATCTATCCACATTACTCAGACATGCTGCGCGTTATTGGAGTATCTTGCCACCAAGCGGCACCACCTTTGGTGGCAAAAAAAGGTAATCCAATATGTAGCCCTCAGGGACTCACAGAGGCACTGAATAAGGCATTAGATGCGCTCGATGGGGAAACAAAACAAATACTCAATATCCAAAAGTTTCATCCAGTTGATTTGGATGACTACCGATCGCAATTACTCGCTTAGAAGGCAAAATTTTTTTTTCTACATCACCCCAAATGAAAACAATTGACAGCGGCAAATAGCACATATAAACTCTGATTAAATCTTTTTAAGACCTCACGTGAAATAACCCCGGAGCCACAGAAAATATGACTGGACACTACAACCCAAACAGCAAGCTTGATAAGCAAAAGAGCTATATCAATGGTCGTTATGTTGACAACTTATCTGGTGAAACTTTTGAGACGCGTTTTCCGGGCACAAATGAAGTGATTTGTGTTGTAGAAATTGCTGCACAAAATGAGGTGAATGAGGCCGTTGAATCTGCCAAAAATGCTTTTAAGATTTGGTCTAGAATGCCGGCATCAGAGCGTTCAAAGATCTTGTATAAAGCGGGTGAAATTCTTTTGCAAAGAAATACAGAACTGGCTGAGCTCGAGACTCTTGATACGGGTAAAGCTATTGCTGAAACATCGACTGTTGATATTATCACTGGGGTTGATGTGTTGCATTATTACGCGGGTATAGCGCCTAGCATTCAAGGACAACATATAGACTTGCCACCCAATGCTTTTGCAACTGTGAGAAGAGAGCCGCTTGGTGTTTGTGCGGGTATTGGTGCGTGGAATTATCCTATTCAAATTGCCCTGTGGAAATCTTCAGTAGCGCTCGCATGTGGTAATACCATGGTGTTTAAACCAGCGGAACAAACCCCTTTAACAGCACTCAAATTGGCTGAAATTTATACCGAAGCAGGTTTGCCTGATGGTGTGTTTAATGTCGTCCAGGGATTTGCTGAAACTGGCGCGACACTTTGCCAACATCCGGATGTCGCAAAAGTGAGTTTAACTGGCTCTGTAGAGACTGGAAAAAAAGTGATGGCTAGTGCTGCCGAAAGCCTTAAAAAAGTAACGCTCGAACTGGGCGGAAAATCTCCCATCATTATTTTTAATGATGCAGATTTTGAAAGCGCTTTAAATGCTGCCTTGGTAGCGAATTTTTATTCAACGGGTCAAGTGTGCTCAAACGGTACGCGTGTTTTTGTGGAGCGAAGTATTTACCAAGATTTTTGCCAAAGATTGGTCGAAAGAACTGCCAATATGAAAGTGGGCAATCCTTTTGACCCAGAATCTGAAGTCGGGCCACTGGTATCAAGTGAGCATTATGAAAAAGTAACCTCATATATGAGAGATGCAAAACAATCAGGAGCAACTCATTTGGTTGGTGGAGACATTTTTGAACATGGTGATCTTGCTAATGGCAATTATATTACGCCTGCTGTTTTTTCCGACTGCACTGATGATATGGCCTTTGTTAATGAAGAGGTGTTTGGTCCTCTTATGGCGGTGCTTCCATTTGATGATGAACAGGAGGCTATTGAGAGAGCAAACAACACAACTTTTGGGCTTGCTGGTGCTGTTTTTACAAGGGATTTTGCCAAAGCTCATCGCGTTGCTAATGCGATTGAAGCGGGAGCGGTATGGATTAATGATTACAACATTACACCAGCTGAAGCACCCTTTGGTGGTTATAAACAATCGGGTTTGGGTCGAGAAAACGGACTCTCCGGCATTGAGCAATACACCCAGTTAAAAACGATTTATTCAAATTTAGGGAGTGTTGAGGCGCTTTATTAATTATTAGTTTGTTTCAGCAATCCACTCTTGTTTGATAACCCTTGGAGTTGTTAAATGAAAAAACGTACTCGCGTTGTAGTTATTGGCGGCGGAATAGCTGGCTGTTCTACCCTGTATCACCTTACCCAAGAGGGGTGGTCTGACGTTGTCTTGCTTGAGCGCAATAACTTAACCAGTGGCACAACTTGGCATTCTGCAGCTCAAGTGACCAATTTTGGCATGAATCAAACCATGGTTGGCCTTAAAACGCATTCGATTAATCTTTACCAAGAGTTAGCCAACGATGCCAGTTTTCCAATCAATTACAATCATGGCGATGGTGGTATGCGCCTTGCAAATACTGAGGAGCAACTACAGGGCTACCGACACTTTGCCTCAATGGCACGTGGCATGGGTGTCAACTTTGAGGTGATTGATGCCGAGGAATGCCAGCGTCGTCATCCTTTGATTTCAACGGATAATTTGCTCGGTGGCTTATGGGACCCCTTGGATGGCGACATTGACCCTTATCAGCTGTGTCACGCACTGACACGGCGGGCAAAGGCTGCAGGTGCTGAAGTTTACACTGACACGCCGGTTATTGACTTAAAGCAATATGATGATGACACCTGGTGTGTAACAACGGAAAAAGGCAGCATTGATTGTGATATCGTGGTTAATGCTTGTGGCTATCGTGTCAATGAGGTAGGCGCCATGATGGGTATCCATCATCCAGTGGCTTCGATGGAGCATCAGTATTTTTTAACAGAAGATATCCCAGAGATTGCCCAGGCCAATCATCGTATGCCGTTGATTAGGTGCCCAATATCTGATTATTATTGTCGACAAGATAAAAACGGCTTGTTGATTGGTTTTTATGAGCAAAACTGTAAGCCTTGGGGAATGGACGGTATAGATGCTAATTTTGTCAATGCGCTGTGCCCAGATGACTTAGAACGCATTACTGATGTATTGGATGGGGCATTTTCGAGAATGCCTGCATTGATGGAGGCTGGGATAAGAAGTGTTGTTAATGGTCCCATTACTTATACAATCGACGGTGCCCCCTTGGTGGGCAAAATCCCTGGAAAACAAAATGCTTTTTGTATTATTGGATTACGCGCAGGGCTGGGAGAGGGTGGTGGCCATGGTTGGCTATTGGCGCAACAAATTGTACACGGCGAAGCATGTTATGATACTTGGTGTCTTGACCCAAGACGCTTTACTGGATACGCGAATGTTGAGCTTACCTCACTTAAGGCTATTGAAGATTATCAGAACGAATTTCGATTCCATTTTCCTCACGAACACCGCCCTGCAGGTAGGCCTGCTAAAACCACACCGTTAACCCACGTCTTGGCAGCGGAGGGAGCTGAATTCACAGTGGTTAACGGTTGGGAGAGGGTTGAGTATATAAAGCCTTCTGCAGATTTTTATCCTTCACTAACCTTTAGTTTTGATGAGGCCTTTGATTTAGTTGCTAACGAGATTAACAATCTCAGTGAGCATGTTGGGTTGTGTGAAGTAAATGGTTTTAATCGCTTCGAAATTACAGGCAGGAACAAACATGATTTTATTGAACGTATGTTTTGTGGTCATGTAACCAGACAATCTGGCAGGGTTGGTCTAGGTTATTTGCTAAATGAGTTTGGCATGATTAAAAGTGAAGCCACCATTGCTAATATTCCAGCATCAGACCGTGGTGAAGAGCGCTCATGGTATGGCTCGGCTGCGGCATCAGAGTTTCATGATATGGACTGGCTATGTGAGCATTTAAGGGGTGATGAAGATGTGCAAATCAAGAGTCTTACTAATGAGCAAACCATCTTGCTCATTGCGGGACCAAAGGCACGTGATGTGCTGTCTTCTTGTTCACGGGGAGATTGGAGTAAAGAGGCCTTTCCTTGGTTAAGCGTGCGAGAATGTTTTGTTGGCTTCTCTCCCGCGACAGTTATGTCGGTGAGCTTTTCAGGTGAATTGGCGTATGAAATCCATGTGCCTAATGCCTCTTTGTATGCTGCATATATAGCTTTGCGTGAGGCTGGAAAAAAACATAACATGAGTCTATTTGGTGCGCGTGCGGTTGAATCGATGCGAATGGAAAAAGGCTTTCTACATTGGAAAGCAGATTTGATAACAGAATATGATCCTTTTGAAACAGGATTGGAGCGTTTTGTTAAATTAGATAAAAAGGATTTTATCGGCAAACAGGCGCTTGAAAAGCGACATGCTCAAGGGCCAATACGACAACTTGTGTCTCTCAAAGTTGACAGCAAAATCGCACCAGCATATGGTGGTGCTTCGATTATCGATTCGGACCGTGTGGTAGGTACAATTAGCTCTGGCGAATGGGGGCACAGAGTGAACATGAATTTGGCTTACGCCTTTGTCGAACCTAAGCATACCACTGTTGGCAACCAACTTATGCTTGATCATTTGGGTGAAATGGTTGCTGTTGAGGTAATCGAAAGTGGGCCTTATGATCCAACTTATAACAAAATTTTGTCGTAACTATAGTGTTGAATTATTACAGAATATTTAATTGTGACTAGACGAGAATCCGCAAGATCAAAAAAACATGCTGAAAGGGCTAAACCACCCAAGGTAAATCCTTGTCCTCCAGGACAATCGGGGGGACAGTACAGACCTCTTTCTGATAAACAAGTTACTCAAATTTATCATGAGTCACTCAGAATATTGGAAAATATTGGCCTTGATGATGTGCCTGATGTATTAAGAAGGCAGGCGCTTGCACACGGTGCATCACTTAACGACAAAGGGCGTTTGTGTTATCCAGTTGCGATGGTAGAAAAGTGCATCAACTCGGCGTGCAAAGAGTTCACATTTTACGGACGGGATCCCAAGCACGATATTCGAGTTGGAGGTGACCGCGTGTATTTTGGTACGGGTGGTGCAGCTGTGCAAACCTTAGATAGAAAATCTGAAGAATATCGACCATCCACCTTGCAAGATTTGTACGACTTTACCCGCTTAGTTGACCAGTTGCCAAACGTGAGCTGGTTTACACGTTGTTGTGTTGCCACCGATGTTGAAGATATTTACGAGTTAGATGTGAATACCGCTTATGCGTTAATAAGGGGCACCACAAAACCAGTGGCAACAAGCTTTACTTTTGCTAGAAATGTCGACCCAATTGTAGACATGTTTGATATGGCTCTGGGTGGCGTTGGAAAATTTGCAGAAAGGCCTTTCTGCAAAGCCCATATCAGCCCCATTATTTCACCACTTAAGTACGGTGAAGATGCTGTAATGGTGGCACTTGCTTGTATGAAACGCGGGGTCCCAATAAGTAATATTGTTGCGACTATGTCAGGTGCTACTGCACCAGGACCGTTGGCTGGTGTGTTATCAATATCGCTCGCAGAAACACTGGCAGCATTGGTGATGACAAATATTTTTGAACCCGGTTACCCGATGATTTTTTCTAACTGGCCGTTTGTCATTGACTTGCGCACAGGTGCTTTTCGAGGCGGTAGTGGCGAGATGGCACTTCTCAATGCAGCTTCTGCTCAATTGTCAAACTCTTTAGGCTTGCCTTCGGGTTGTGCTTCAAGCATGACTGATGCAAAATTGCCTGACGCCCAAATGGGCATGGAAAAAGGACTAACCTCGCTTGCTTGTGGGTTGGCTGGTGGCAATATGATTTATGAATCATCTGGGATGATGGCAAGCTTATTGGGTGCCTCTTTTGAGGCATTTGTGATGGATGACGAAATGCTCTCTTTGGTGCATCGCGTTATTAGAGGCATAGAGATAAACAAGCAAAGTCTTGAGTATGATTCAATTGAATCAGTCGTCTCTGACGAAGGACACTTTATTGGACAACCGGAGACGATGTTGTCAATGGAGCGCGATTATTACTATCCAAAGATTGCAGATCGTGAAGAGCCTGCTGTATGGCAAGACCAAGGCGCACTTGATCATCTAAGTAGGGCCAAAAACAAAGTGGATGAATTACTTGAACATCATCCAAATTACCTAGACGATGCAACCGACAAACTGATTCGCCAGAAGTATCCAATTTTGTTGTGATCTAGCTTTAGGGTTTCAGATAGCTTGCAAAACCTGATAGTTATCATAATTTTATCGGGAATGTTATATGTTTGAACGTAAGTATTTATAATCCCTACAATTGTTACCAATTATTCTGATTTAGCTTGACTCTTCTTTCTTACAAAACTATGGGAAATGGGTATCCATTAGTAATGGTGCACGGGTATTTGGGTGGCCAAGATATGTGGAAATATCAAGAAGATTTGAGAGATGAACATTGTTTGATAATGCCATCTTTAGCGGGTTATGGTGAAAGCTCTACCATGCAAGCACCATCTACAATAACAGAGAACGCACAACAAGTATTTAATTTGCTGGATAGCTTGGGTATTGAAAAATTTAACCTACTGGGTCATTCGATGGGCGGAATGATTGTGCAAGAGATGGCTTCTCTTTTTCCTTCACGCATCAATAAGTTGATTTGTTTTGGCACGGGCTCAATCGGTGTTTTGCCCAACAGATTTGAGACGATCGAAGAATCAAGAAATAAAATCAAATCGTTTGGCTTGGAACAAGTTAGGAAGGATATAGCGAAAACGTGGTTTGTTGATTATTTAGATGAAGAGGGATATCAATTGTGTCTTGAGGAAGGGGAGAAGGCAACAACCCAAGCGGCTCTTGCAAGCCTAAGTGCATGGGAAGGTTGGGATGGCAGGCCAAAGTTAAAAAACATTAAATGCCCGACACTTGTAATTTGGTCGAGCAAAGATCGATCTTATGACTGGGCTCAGCAAGAAATATTACTCAATGGAATCACTAATTCTAGGATTGAGATAATACAAGAATGTGCACATAACTCCCATATGGAAAAACCAGAGATTTTTAATCAATTAGTTAGAGATTTTCTGAAATAAATGAAAGACGATTGATTAGCAAATCAATGTTGCTTTTTATCTTTTAACAAATACACCTACTTCTGAGAGCTCTTTTTCAGTGCGTTTTATGTAGTTAAGTATCTTTTTATCTCCTTTTGCAATCAGCTTGGAGACCAGCATTTCGGAAAAGGCTACAAAAGGTATGAAGCTCGGAATCAAAGTTTGAGAATGACTCCCTAATGAAATAACTTGTGTTGCTTCTGGCACGATATTTGCGACAATTTCATCTGTCAAAACAACAATTTTTGGCTTTTTATTGACAATTTGATTGATGGCAAATGTCGTCGATCGTGATAGCGGAGAAATGCCAAAAACGATAACCAAATCTTTACTCTCCATTTGGGTTATTTCGCTTAAGAGCATCCCTTCTTGGTCGCGGATTAGTCTAACATTTGGTAGCATCATGTGGAGTAGAAAATGTAGGTAGAACGCGAGAGAGAAGCTTCCTCTCATACCTAAAATATAGATGTTTTTTGCTCCTAAAATCTGATCTATCAATGGGTAAACATTGTTATAGACATCATCGTTGAAGACACAATCCATTGTGCTAAGGGCAAAATTTTCAAAGGATTGAAATGTTTTGTCAGTTTTCTGTTGCTGGATTTTTTTTGCTTGAATTGTAAAGTTGGATACAGATTTTTTGGCATTTTCAATATAAATGCTTTTAAAGTCGTCATAGCGCTCAAACCCTAGCATCTGAACTAGGCGCACCAGAGTCGATGGACTTACTTCAGCTTTTTTTGCGATTTCTCTAATAGAGTGAAGTGGCACTTCAACAGTATTGCTAAGGATGTATTTGGCTATTTTTTGAACTTCTTTTGGGTAGGCTTTGTAGTCACCAGCCAAGCGTTCTTCGATCTGTTTTGTGGTCAAATTACTTTTACTCATAACACTTTCTTTTTGAAACATTGTCTAGGTGGCAAGGCAATTTTAATTATTGTTTTGATAATAAGCATTCTCTAATTCTACATCTTAGGGTTTTTTATATTTTCATCATACAAGAGTTATTAATAATGATATACTACAATTGTAATATATTTATTGAAAAAAAAACATTTGTATTATTTTGTACTATATATTGCACTTCCTAACTTATTCTAAGTTGGGGACCTACTAAAATAAAGGAGAAACTATGTTAAGAAAAATAAATAAAACTGTAGTTACTGCAGCGTTAATTTCAAGTTTTTTTGCATTGCCAAGCCATGCAGAAAAAGTAAATATTGGCGACCCTGGTTGGACTGGAGCTACTGCAATTGCTAACTTATTATCTGCTGTTATCACAGATAAAATGGGCGGAGAGGTGGACCTTATCCCGGGTAATAATACTGCTATTTATGCTGCTATTGATAGAAGTAAAGGTGAAATTGAAGTGCATCCTGATATTTGGCTGCCAAACCAACAAGCCTACACCAACGACCTTGTTCCAAAAGGCACACTTAAGTTGAGCCCTAAGAGCTATGAAGGTAATCAAGGTTATTGTGTCTCGCAAGACTTTGCGAACAAGATGAACATTACCTCAATTTTTGATCTTGGAAGACCAGAGGTTGTTGCTGCTATGGATAGTGATGGTAATGGCAAGGGTGAATTTTGGATTGGTGCCGATGGTTGGGCGTCTGCCAATGTAAACCAGGTTAAGCTTAGAGATTACAAATTGTATGATTCTGGTATTGAGCCAATTAGAGCCGCTGAAGCTGTTAAGAACGCAAGAGTTTTAGACTCTATTAAGAAGGGCGAAGGTTATGCATTCTACTGCTATAAGCCACATGCTATTTGGGGAATGGCCGATGTTGTTATGCTGACAGAGCCTGCATACGACCCAGAGAAGTACACTATGATTCAGCCTAAGTCAGATGCTGATTGGTATGAAAAGTCTTATGTTGCCTCAAAAGATGCGTTGAAGGAAATTCAAATCGGTTGGGGAACTTCGCTTGAATCTAAGTCTCCAGCAATTGTTGAATTTTTCAATAATTTCCAACTTACATCAGATGATGTTTCTTGGTTGGCATATCAGGTGTCTGTAATGAAAAGAGACCCCGCTGATGTTGCCAGAGAGTGGATGGCGAATAATTCAGAAACCGTTGACGGTTGGTTGGGATTATAATTTTATAATCTGATTTACTCTCCCTAAAAGCCGGCGTCTATGGCGCCGGCTTTTTATACTAATAACTATGCAAAGTAATAATTCTGGAAGCTCTATTGAAATCCAAAATGTGTGGAAAGTATTCGGTAATACTTCTACAGAGGCAATTGAAGCAATAACGAGTAAGGGCATTTCAAAAAAAGAAGCGCTGGAAAAATATAACTCTGTTATTGGTGTTTCTGATGTTTCATTTGATGTTAAGCCTGGCGAGATTTTCTGTGTTATGGGTTTATCAGGCAGTGGAAAATCAACCCTTGTAAGACACATCAACAGATTGCTTGAGCCGACGTTAGGAAAAATTCTTATCGATGGTCAAGATGTTATGACATTGCAAAAGAATGAATTGCAAGAATTTAGAAACAAAAAAATTGGCATGGTGTTTCAAAATTTTGCGTTAATGCCTCACCGCTCGGTTATTGACAATATTGCAATGCCTTTAGAAATACGAGGTATCAATAAAAACCAAAGAACACATGCGGCGAATGAAATATTAAATATTGTTGAGCTAGAAGGCTGGGGTAATAAGTATGCTCACGAACTCTCTGGCGGCATGCAACAAAGAGTTGGTCTGGCTAGAGCGCTCGCTGCAGACCCAGATATATTATTAATGGATGAGCCTTTCAGTGCGCTAGATCCATTAATTAGAAGACAACTTCAAATCGAATTTATTAAACTCTCAAAACAACTTAAAAAAACAACTGTCTTTATCACTCATGACCTAGATGAGGCAGTAAAAGTTGGCCATAGAATTGCCATCATGCGAGATGGCAAAGTTATCCAAATTGGCACGCCTGAGCAAATTGTAACAAACCCTGCAGATGACTATGTGGAGGATTTTGTTAAGGGCATTTCTAGACTGCAAGTGGTTCATGCAAAATCAGTAATGCAACCCATGAATGAATACAGCAACTCCAACGGACCCATTCCAGATGATGCCATAAGGATGAAGGAGAATGATGTGTTAAGTGATTTAATCGAACAATCGGTTTCAAAGGATAGGCCGATTGTCATCATTGGTGATGATGGTGAGGCGGTTGGCGCCATTTCTCAGAAAGATTTATTGTTGTCTGTTGTAGAGGGGCAAGATGAGTAATGTAATATTCACAAAAGAAAAAATTGAAGAGTTTGTCAAATCCAACTCGGATTATTATGCTGATGAATTTCAGAAAATCGGCGACAGCTCAAAATTTGTTTTTTCTTTCAATTTGGCGGCATTTCTTCTCGGATCAATCTGGTACAGCATACGAAACATTTGGAGCTGGTCGTTAGCTTTTTTGTTGATAGAGACATTAGCAATTGTGCAAATTGTTAGAGGTTTTTTTGGCAATATTAGTGCAAAAGCTTATGCCAAGATTGATCAAATTCAGTCAACTATCGACTTCCGACAAAAACAACTGCAAGCTGCAATCGAGAACAATCCTGACAAGGTTGATGTGTTTGAGAGAACAATCAAATCCCTTGAGGACTCTATTGCGGGGTATGTGTTAGAGGCCCAGAGAATTGAGGCCTCCGGTTTTTGGATAGCTATTGCTGGTATTTTCCTATTTATCGCTGTTAGGGTTGTACAAGGTGTTTTGGCAAATTCAATTCTTGAGAAGAGGTTTTCTGAGTGGTTGTCTGACAAAACGATTAGTGCTGGTATGAAGCTACAGAACTACATCTTAAGCATTACTTTTGCTTTAATTATTATCTTAATCTCAACTGTGCATTACAGCTTTCCAAACTTGATAGATTTGATGAATGATTTTCCGACGCATCCGGATATTCGGTTGGCTTCAATCGACTGGGTTGAGGAGAGTTTTGACTATGCCGTTCTCAAAGGTGAAAGGGTGTTTGATGCCATAACTTTCGGAATTCGTTCGGTCTTAGATTCCCTAGAAATGTTGTTTGTTGAAACCCCTTGGATTGTTGTTATTAGTGCCATTGTATTAATGACTGGACTTTCAGCTGGGCCAAGAGCGGCGCTTTACTCGTTTGCTTTTCTAGCCTATATGGGCTTGTTGGGTTTTTGGATTAAGGCAATGACAACTTTGGCTTTGCTTGGCACGGCTGCGATGCTTAGCATAATCATTGGTATTCCACTTGGAATTTATTGTTCCACTAGGCCAAAATTCTATGCCTTTATTAGGCCAATTATGGATTTTATGCAAACAATGCCAGCGTTTGTATTCATGATTCCTGTGATTGCGTTTTTTGGAACTGGTAAGGTTTCTGCTGTCATTATTACTATGATTTTTGGGGGTACGCCAGTTGTAAGACTAACCGTCCTGGGATTAAAAGGCGTTCCTGAGACTATTCGAGAAGCTGCAATTTCGTATGGCGCATCTAAGTGGTATCTCTTAACAAAAGTTGATATTCCCCTTGCAATGCCCACAATTTTGGCAGGCGTAAATCAGACGGTCATGCTGAGTTTGGCAATGGTTGTTGTTGCTTCCCTTATTGGCGCGAAAGGATTAGGGCAAGACGTTTTAGAGGCACTGCAATACGCTAACGTTGGACAAGGAATATTGGCTGGCATTGCTATTTTGTTTTGTGCATTGATTTTGGATAAGGTTATCCAAGGGAAGAAAAAGATGTAGCTATGTAATAGCATCATTTTATTTTTATTTTTATTTTATTTAAGGAGTACACTGATGAATCTCTCAAAATTTCCCCGAGTTCGTTTGGCACATTTGCCAACACCACTTGAGCCTCTTAAAAGGCTTTCAGAGGCGCTAGGAGGTCCTGAGATATGGATTAAACGTGATGATTGCACGGGACTTTCAACGGGTGGTAATAAAACTCGTAAGCTTGAGTTTTTGATGGCAGAGGCTCAACTTCAAGGGGCCGATACTGTTATGACACAGGGTGCAGTGCAGTCAAACCATGTCCGTCAAACTTCTGCATTTGCTGCAAAGTTGGGTATGAAATGCCATGTTTTGCTTGAAGATAGAACGGGTTATACTGATGATAATTACAACCACAATGGTAATGTCTTTATTGACCTTCTTCATGGTGCAAGCTATGAAAAACGAGGCCCTGGATTGGATATGAACGCTGAGATGGAAATCGTAGCTGAACAATTAAGGAAAGATGGTGCAAATGTTTACACCATCCCCGGTGGCGGTTCCAATTCTACTGGTGCTTTGGGCTATGTCGATTGTGCTTTTGAGCTACTTAATCAAGCTAACAATATGGATTTGGTTATTGATCATATCGTTCATGCAACTGGCAGTACAGGTACGCAGGCTGGACTAATTAGTGGACTAAAGGCGATGAATGCCAATATCCCTTTACTGGGTATTAGTGTGAGAGCGCCAAAAGACAAGCAAGAAGAAAATGTTTATAACCTTGCTGTTGATACAGCTGCTAAATTAGGTTGCCCTGGTGCAGTTAACCGAGAAGATATTGTTGCCAATAGTGATTATGTGGGCGAAGGTTATGGCTTACCTACGAAAGCTGGTATTGAAGCAATAACTATGTTTGCAGAGTTGGAGGGCATTCTATTGGATCCGGTTTATTCGAGTAAGGGTGCATCCGGTTTAATTGATTTGATTCGTAAAGGACACTTCAAGAAATCAGACCGTGTGCTTTTTATCCATACGGGTGGTTCGGCCTCTTTATTTGGTTATACTAAACATTTTGATTTTGGCGATAGGGCTTAGTTCTATATTGCCATTGAAATGTAATAGTGGCGAAAGTATTTAACAAGTCTTTTACTCAGCAAGAACCCATTGACCAAGAATCAATTGCTTTGGCAGTTGAAGTTCTTAAGAATGGCAGATTACATCGTTATAACACCTTGGGTGATGAGCTTTCACAAGTGTCATTGCTTGAGCAAAAGTTTGCCTCTTACCAGGGTGCTCAGTATTGCCTGGCTTGTGCTTCTGGTGGTTATGCCCTAAGTACTGCATTGCGGGCTGCTGGCTTACAACACAATGAGGCTGTTCTTACCAACATGTACACGCTGGCACCTGTACCTGGTGCCATTGCAGGGGCTGGTGGAAGTGCTGTATTTGTAGAAGTCGATGAAAATCTTGTTCTAGATTTAACAGATCTTGCAAAAAAAGCATCTTCCAGTGGTTCACGCTTTTTGTTGCTTTCTCACATGCGGGGCCATATTGTTGATATGGAAGAGCTTTTAAAGGTCGTCAACGAACATGGTTTAATTTTGATTGAAGATTGCGCCCATACAATGGGGGCAAAATGGAATGACACGCTGAGCGGAAATTTTGGCTTGGCAGGGTGTTTTAGTACGCAAACATATAAGCACCTAAATTCTGGAGAGGGTGGTTTTATCACAACCAATGATGCGGAATTTATGGCGCGTTGTATTATGATGTCGGGCTCTTATATGCTCTATGAGCGACACGGCGCGGCGCCTGAGGCTGAGGTTTTTAATGAAATACGTCTGCAAACACCCAATCAATCAGGGCGAATGGATAACCTTAGAGCGGCAATCTTAATCGGGCAGATAGATAAACTTGATGCCAATATTAAGCGCTGGAATGAGCGCTACTGTATTGTTGAGGAGAGGCTAGGCCAAGTGAGCAATATTGCGCTGCCAAAAAGACCTGAGCAAGAGTTTTACGTTGGCAGTTCGATTCAGTTTCGTATTCCTGAAATTAGTCATCATCAAGCACTTGAATTTATTGAAGACAATCGTCAACACGGCGTTGAAATAAAGTGGTTTGGCAGTAATACGCCAAATGGCTTTACAAGCAACCATAAGAGTTGGCAATATGTTGAACGTCAACAACTAGAGCAATCAGATAAGATTTTGGCCGGATTATTTGATTTACGTTTGCCGTTGACTTTTTCAAAGACTGATTGCAGCTTATTAGCAGATATTATTGCTGATTGTGCAGCAAGGGTAATAATTGATAAGGATGGATAATCTTCAAGCAAAACCTAAGCTGGGAATTATTGGTGGCATGGGCCCAGAAGCCACTGTGCTTCTCATGTCTCGCATCATAGGCCTAACAAATGCCAGTGATGATTGTGACCATATCCCAATGCTTGTAGACAATAACACCCAAGTCCCCTCAAGGATTAAAGCAATTATTGAAAAAACAGGAGAAGACCCAAGCAGTACACTGGCAACTATGGCCAAAGATTTAGAAAGCAGCGGCGCTAAGATGCTTGCTATGCCTTGCAATACTGCACATTATTACGCCTCTACTGTTCAAACGGCTGTCAATATTCCTTTGTTAAACATGGTTGATTTGACGGCTGAATTAATAGCATCAGATGGCGATACGGTTGCCTCAGTTGGCATTTTGGGCTCTCCAGCTCTTGAATTAACTCATATTTATGATGATGCTTTTTCAATCCACAATATTCGAGTGATTTACCCTGAGAAGCAAGAGCTAATGCTAGGTGCGATTCGTCTTGTAAAGAATAACTCTGCAAGTAAAGAAGCACGCCAATACTTACAAGATGCGGCTAAAGATTTGATGCAGCAGGGCACTGAGAGATTGGTGATTGCTTGTTCTGAATTCTCATTGATTTCAGAGTGTTTATCTAGTGCTTGCCAAAAAATCGATTCTGTTGATGTTTTAGCGCAAGCGATTGTTGATTTCACCAATCAAAAAAATATTGGTTAATTGTTAAGTTTTACAAGGAGTATTGCTATGGCAATAGAATATATAAAGAAAGCAACTCGCTCAGAGGAAATTCAAGACCCTCAAATCAACCAACGTGTTGAAGAAATGTTGAAGGAAATTAGAAAAGATGGTGAAGAGGCGGTGAAGCGTTTTTCAAGCCAACTGGATTCTTGGGAGGGTGATATCGTTGTATCAAAAGATACTATCTCGCTTGCAACCGATAGGCTGTCTCAAAAAGTTAAAGATGATATATGTTTTGCGCATAACAATATTGCAAGGTTTGCTGAAGCTCAAAAAAATACCATCTCAGAATGCCAATTGGAAATTACACCTGGCTTTGAGGTTGGACAAAAAAATATTCCGGTATCTAGCGCAGGCTGTTACGTACCAGGGGGACGCTATAGTCACATAGCTTCAGCGCTCATGACAGTGACCACCGCAAGAGTTGCGGGCGTTAAAAATATTATTGCATGCTCTCCACCAGGGGCTGGGACCGGCATTCCAGACGAGGTGCTCTTTACTCTTGATTTGTGTGGTGCTAGTACAATCTTAAACTTGGGTGGCGTACAAGGTGTTGCTGCTATGGCTTTTGGGCTTTTTGGCGTACCAAAAGCCGATATTTTGGTTGGCCCTGGTAATCA
>CAZZER010000026.1:8025-19731 GCA_964653365.1 uncultured Candidatus Thioglobus sp. | reverse complement strand
AAAAAAAATATTTAAGATCATCCTAATTCTGGTCTTTATTTTTATTTAAATAAACTAATTAGTAACCTGCGTCAAAAAAATTAGAAAATTTTCAATATTATTTATCTAGTGACTCATTATTAGTAAAAACACTCTGTAAAGTCATGTTTTAAGCGCTTAAAACACCCTATTTGTGCCATTATTACGTATAAATAACTGCTATTTGTATCCCAATTGTAAAATTTGACAAATAATTGAATTGACTTGTTTTTTATATAAATTGCACGATAATTCTACAATTATAGCTTGGGCGTCCTATTTAATCTTTGGTCTTATTGTGTACAATGCATATTAGTTATATATCGTTATTTAGTTATGTCCTTTAAGCTTTCTTTTCTAAGTGATTCTTCTATTAATTATCTTTTTCTAGGCACCCTGATACTTGTCTGGGGCACCTCATTTTTACTTATAAACCGCAGCCTCATTTTCTTTAGCCCTGATCAAATTGCTGGGCTTAGACTTTTCATTGCTGCAATAATTATCTTTTCTATTTTATTTTTTAGTGGAAAGCGACTTCCAAAGCTTGGTCCCGAATGGCTATATTTTATTGTTATAGCTGTTATAGCCAATCTTCTTCCATTTTGGTTAATTGCTATTGGACAGACAACCATCTCCTCTGGTATGGCAGGTTTACTAATGGCGATAATGCCACTTCTTACTATTGTTCTTGCTCACTTTTTTCTTATCAATGAAAAGCTTAATCGATTCAAGATAATTGGTTTTGTTTTTGGTATTTTTGGTGTTGGATTTATTTTGGGTCCAACAATAGTGAATACATCAAATTCTTTGATTGGCTGCCTTTTAGTTTTGGCAGCAGCATGCTGTTATGCATGTGGCACCATTATTTCTAAACGAATGCCCTCTTATGACCCTTTGGTTTCTAGCTCTTGCACCCTGCTTTGTGCGGTAATCATTAGTTTCATGATTTGGCCCAATATGTTTGCTTTTAATTATGACAATATTCCTTTTGTTAGCCTGTTAAGCCTATTTTTATTAGGTGCGCTTTCGACTGCTGGCGCAATGTTGCTATATTTCCAACTTATTAATCGAGCCGGCGCAACCTTTTTATCTAATATTAATTATCTTATCCCTGTTGTTGCTTATTTTGTTGGTGCACTTGTTTTAGGCGAGGTTATTCTTTGGCATGACATATTGGCATTGTTTCTTATTATTGGCGGTATTGTCATCTCTAGAAAAAATACCCTAACTTAAATCCCTTCCATTTATCTCTTATTAGTTTGTGATAAATTATGTATCTAATTAGCCCATCTCTTTTTGCTTATGATATATTTGTTCCAATAGCTATATTATTATGAACAATCAAGGCGGAAAAACTAGGATTCTATCGATTGATGGTGGTGGCATTAGAGGCATAGTGCCCGCTGTTGTCCTTGATTATCTCGAGAAATCCTTACAACAGCTCTCTAACAACCCTGATTCGCGGCTATGCGACTACTTTGATCTGTTTGCCGGAACAAGCACTGGATCTATGATTATTGCAGGTTTGCTGGCGCCTGATGAAAACAATCGACCCCTGTTCACTGCTAAAGACATTGTTGGTCTTTATTTTGAAAATGCTGAATCAATCTTTGAAGGCTCAATACTACACGATATCAAGTCCGTAGCTGGACTATTGAATGTCAAATATAATCCAGAAGGTATTGAATATATATTCAATCGACATTTCCCTGAAACAGAGCTGAAAGATCTGCTAAAACCAACTCTAATACCAACCTACGACCTTACAAGGGGTAAAAATTACTTCTTTCGACAACAAAAAGCGCTTGTGAGCGAACGCCATAATTATTACCTCAAAGATGTATTAAGATGTGCAACATCAGCCATTACATATTTTCCACCGAAACATATTTCAACCGTGGACAAAAAAGGTCAGCGTTGCTTTATTGATGGAGGTATTTTTGCCAACAACCCCGCTCTTTCTGCTTATGCAGAGTTTCGCTATCACAACCCCAAGCTTCTCGCAAAAGATACAATGATGCTATCTTTGGGCACCGGCAAAGAGGATGTGCATCTAGATTGTAAAGAGACTCAAAACTGGGGCACTCTTGAATGGCGTGAACCTGCTGATAATTTATTCGCGAATGCGGCAGCTGAAGCCAACCATTATCAACTGAGTGCAGTTTATGATAGAAGGTCCAATTATTTAAGATTAGATACTTTTTTTGACGGTGATGATAAGAGCAGTCTAGATAACACATCCAAAGACTACCTAGATTGCCTGTATTACTTAGGCGAAAAAATTATTCAAAAAAACAAGCAAACAATAAAGGCTTTTGCTCAACAGCTGATTAATAACTCTCCAGATATAAACTATCAAAACTCTCAACAAGAGTCTGTGCTAGATAAAGACACTCCAATGGAGTCTGGGTTTAAGCCTATTCTTAATAAAATACGGGCTGTATTATTTAAGTAAGCATCCTAATCATTCATCTTTTTTTCATAAGTTTCTATAGGTGATGTGGGCTCAACTTGCCATTAATTAATTCAATTTTTTTTATCACCGTTTAACTCAGTCATATCAAGCGTTTAGCTTCTTTTTAGAAATTAATGCGTTTAAATCCCCTTGCGAAAATATTCAATATACACTATATTTAGTGCATCTTAATCAATTCAAACACTAAATGTAGTGTTTTATCAGGAGAGAACTTTGACAGAAGACATTAAAGTCACCAAGCGAAATGGCAAGCAAGAATCCATAGATATGGAGAAAATTCACCGTGTTGTGCACTGGGCTTCTCAAGATTTAGAAGGGGTATCTGTCTCCCAGGTTGAGATTAACGCCCAACTGGCTTTTTTTGATGGCATCAAAACGGAAGATATTCATGAAACCATTATTAAATCCGCTGCTGATCTTATCTCAACTGAAACACCAGATTACCAATATTTAGCTGCTCGTTTGGCCATTTTCCACCTGAGAAAAAAAGCCTTTCAGCAATTTACACCACCCTCTTTATTCGATCATATAGCAAAATACACAGGACTCGGCATTTACGACAAAGATATTCTTGACAAGTACAGCCGAGATGAAATCGAAGAGTTTGATGTACATATTGATCATTGGCGTGATATGACTTTTAGCTACGCTGCAGTTAAACAACTCGAAGGTAAATATCTTGTGCAAAACCGCGTCTCTGGTGAGGTATATGAAAGCCCACAGTTTTTATACATACTGGTTGGCATGTGCCTTTTTCAAGAATATGACCAAGGTAAAAGAATGGATATTGTTAAGCGTTTTTATGACGCTGCAAGTACGTTTAAAATCTCCCTTCCAACCCCAATTATGGCGGGTGTACGCACCCCAACAAGACAATTTTCATCCTGTGTTTTAATTGAAACTGATGACGATCTGGATTCTATTAGTGCCGCATCTGGGGCAATTGTTAAGTACGTTTCTCAAAGGGCTGGCATTGGCATTAACGGCGGTCGTATTAGAGCGCTTGGAAGCCCTATCCGAGGCGGCGAAGCCACACATACCGGGTGCATTCCTTTTTTCAAGCATTTTCATACCGCGGTTAAGTCTTGCTCTCAAGGCGGTGTTCGTGGTGGCGCGGCCACCCTCTTCTATCCATTATGGCACCTAGAGGTTGAGGAACTTTTAGTACTAAAAAACAATGCCGGCACCGACGAAAACCGCATTAGGCACTTGGATTATGGTGTGCAGTTTAATGGTCTAATGTACCAACGATTTATTGCAGATGGCAATATCACTCTTTTTTCGCCACATGATGCCCCAGGTTTATACGATGCTTTTTTCGCTGATCAAGATGAATTTAAAAAGCTTTACGAGAAATACGAACAAGATACAAGCATCCGTAAGCGTAGCGTAAAAGCCAGAGAATTGTTTGCAAAATTTATGCAGGAGCGTGCCAATACTGGACGCATCTACTTACAAAATGTCGACCACTGTAATACCCATGGTGCTTTTGATGCCTCTGTGGCGCCTGTAAGGCAATCCAATCTATGCATGGAAATTACATTGCCGACAAAACCTTTGTTTTCGGTTCAGGATGAAAATGGCGAAATTGCACTTTGTACCCTTTCCGCCGTTAATTTAGGCGCCCTTGAGAGTCTTGATGAATTAGAAGAGATTACCGACATCATTGTTAGAGCGCTCGACTCACTTCTTGACTACCAAGACTACCCAATCAAGTCGGCAGAAATTGCCAGCAAGAATAGGAGAACGCTTGGTATTGGTGTTACCAATCTTGCTTATTATTTGGCTAAAAACGGCGTGAAATACTCAGACGGATCTGGCAATCGATTAATTCATGATACCTTCGAAGCACTGCAATATTACTCATTAAAGGCATCTAATAAACTGGCTAAGGAGCTTGGTGCTTGCCCGCTTTTTCCAGAGACGCAATATGCTAAAGGAATCATGCCGACCGATAGCTATAAAAAAGATATTGATGCATTTTGTACACCTGAATTGCAACTTGATTGGGATGCGCTCAAAAATGATATTGTCAAAACAGGGTTACGAAACTCCACCTTGACAGCACTAATGCCATGTGAAAGTTCATCGCAAATATCAAACTCGACTAACGGTATCGAACCGCCAAGAGGTTACGTTGCCATTAAACAATCAAAAGACGGGATTCTTAAACAAATTGTTCCAGACTACGAAAATCTAAAATCTCAATACGAATTACTTTGGGATATTAAAGATAACGAGGGCTATTTGCAATTGTGCGCCATTATGCAAAAGTTTGTCGATCAATCTATTTCGACCAACACTCACTACGACCCTTCACAGTTTGATGGCGCTAAAGTGCCAATGAAGTTGTTTTTGATGGATCTGCTAAAAGCCTACAAATACGGCATTAAAACCCTTTATTACCATACCACGCGTGATGGTGCATCAGACGAACAAAACGGCAATAAACCAGGCGATGATGATTGCGCTGATGGTGTGTGCAAACTATAGGAAACCATAATGTCATTTAGTATTTTTAACCACACAATCAGCGACACACTTACTCAGCCAATGTTCTTGGGTGACAGTGTTAATGTTGCGCGCTTTGACAAGCAAAAATTCGAAACATTTGAAAAACTCACAGAAAAACAACTGTCTTTTTTCTGGCGCCCTGAAGAAATTGATGTCTCTAAAGACAAAATGGATTTCGCTAAGCTATTGCCAAACGAAAAGCATATTTTCATTTCCAACTTACAATACCAAATACTGTTAGATTCGGTCCAAGGTAGATCACCAAACATTGCTTTTTTACCAATTGTATCGTTACCAGAACTGGAGAATTGGATTGAAACCTGGTCTTTCTCTGAAACTATTCACTCAAGAAGTTACACTCATATCATTAGAGCGATTGTGAATGAGCCTGGTGTGGTTTTTGATGACATCATGAAAACCGATGAAATTATTCAACGGGCAGATAGTGTATCGGCTAACTACGACAAACTTATTGAAAGCGTCCAGGCGTATTTAGCCCATGGTGAGGGCGAGCATACAATCAACGGCAATCCTCTTAGCGTCAACTTGCGAGAATTAAAGAAGCAGCTGTACCTTACCATTATGTCTGTCAACATTCTAGAGGCAATTCGCTTTTACGTAAGCTTTGCCTGTTCTTTCGCCTTTGCTGAGCGAAAAGTTATGGAGGGTAATGCAAAAATCATTAAGATGATTGCCCGTGATGAAGCCTTGCATTTAACTGGCACACAACACATGATTAACCTTATGCGCTCGGGCAAAGATGACCCTGATATGGCCGCCATTGCCGAGGAGTGTGAAGAGGAAGTAATATCAATGTTTCAAGAGGCGGCAGATCAAGAAAAAGAATGGGCTGAGTATTTATTTAGAGACGGCTCAATGATCGGTCTTAATGCTGATATCTTAAAGCAATACCTAGAGTACATTACTAATGTCCGCATGAGCGCCATAAACCTCAAGCCAATATTTGAACAAAAATCAAATCCATTGCCTTGGATCAACCATTGGCTCGACTCGGACAATGTTCAAGTGGCACCTCAAGAGACTGAGATTACCTCTTATCTAGTCAGTGCTATTGACAACAATATGGGTTCGGATGACAACGACTTTGATGAATTTACCCTATAACAAGGGCTGAGCTTGTCTAAATGTTTCGAATTGACGTTGAGAATATTAATGGTAAGAACGAATCTCTTTATGTTTTTGGTGAGGAGTCCATCCTTACTGAGCTTGAAGACAACAACGTTTTAATCAACTATAATTGTCGACAAGGACATTGTGGAAGTTGCATCTTGCAGCTTTTAGAAGGCGATGTTATCCATCAGGAGTGCCTTGTTCCCCTCTCAGCTGGTGAAATTTTGGCTTGCCAGGCAAAGCCTGCTAGTGACATTAAAATAACGGTTAGAGACTAAATTTCGCATTCTTAAGGAACACAATAATTTCATCAGCATTTCCTTCAAAGATAACCCTATCCCTTTTGTTGTTGATCTGATATGCATACATTGGATCATAATAATCAAGTAATAAGGTCTCGATGATAGGCAAAAAAAGCATTGAATTTCTTGACTTTTGATATTGATTAAGCGCCTGATTAAGGCTGAAGAGTAATTTTTGGTATCTAACCCCACCCAAGCGCTTAGAAATTTTTTCCAAACTTTCACGCCAATAATTGGCAAATATTTCAAAGCCATTCTCCTTATCCAAGGCACAATATTTATCACACATATCGATAACATAGGTTTGTATGCTTAACTCAATTCGCTCGTCTAAGGGTGTCTTTAACAAAACTAATTTTGAGTTTTGAGTCTTGCGTTTCAAGGTGTCTGGGATATGAGTCATACCGATGTTGTTGCCTTCATCTTCCAGAGCAACAAAAGCTTGTTCTTTATTTTTTATAAGTTCAATTGCCAGTGAATTTTCAAAGTTAATTTGTGTTGGCTGGGGCTCAACATCACCACCAAACGCAGAGCCCCTATGATTGGCTAAACCCTCTAGATCAATACTGTTGCTCAGACGGTTTAGCAATAATGTTTTTCCTGCGCCGGTTTGTCCACCCATAACAACAAAATTTAGTTTTTCACTCAGCGAATCAAGCTCCTCAATCAAATAACGACGCATCGCTTTATAGCCACCCTCAATTCTCGGGAAGGTAACACCAGAGCGCTCAAAAATCCAACGTTGTGCTATTTGCGACCTAAGACCACCGCGAAAACAGTACAAAAAACCATTGGGATTGTTGTTGATAAATGCTATCCACGCATCAATTCTTTTTTCTTTAACTTTACCGTTCACCAAGCGATTTCCCAAATCTATCGCAGCCTCCTTACCGAATTTTTGATAGCAAGTGCCCACTTTCTTGCGCTCATCATCAGTCATTAACGGGGCGTGTTCGGCGTTAGGAAAAGCACCACGGGAAAATTCTACACTGGCACGAGTGTCAAGCAACGGTGTGTTATTGACAAATAAATCCTCGTAATCGTCAATAACAGGAAGTTCTATCATTGAAAGCTGATGGTTTTTGATTGGGATTCTGGAGACTTAATTTCACCAATTTCAGCAAAAGATAGCTGGCATTTTTCAAGTATTTCTGTCACCGCTCTCTTTGCACTCTGAGAAACACTTATTAGTAACCCACCACTTGTTTGGGGGTCGCAAATAATAGTTTGTTGCACTTTCTCAAGCCCGCCTAGGTGTTGCCCATAACTTTGGTAATTTCTTTCACTACCACCAGGAACACAACCCAAATTTATGTAGTGCTCAATGTTATCAAGCAATGGAATATTGGCAAATACTAGCTGGGCGTTTACTTGGCTTGCCAAACAAATCTCGAGCAAATGCCCCCCTAAGCCAAAGCCAGTGACATCAGTAATTGCATTAACACCCTGAATTTTTGCAACTGCACTCCCCACACTGTTGAGTTGTGTCATTTGGGCAATTGCTTTTTGATGATCCGCAGTGCTTAATTTCTTCATTTTTTGGGCTGTTGCCAAAATACCCACACCAAGAGGTTTGGTTAAAAATATCGAATCACCAACTTGGGCACCAGAATTCTTTTTTAAATGATTAATATCAACCTTCCCAGAAACTGACAAACCAAAAATTGGCTCAGGTGAATCAATGCTATGGCCACCAGCAAGAACAATGCCAGCCTCAGCACAAATTGAGCGTCCACCCTCTATCACTTCTGAAGCAACTGAAGCGGGTAATTTATCGATGGGCCAACCAAAAATAGCAATAGCCATCAACGGTTGGCCACCCATTGCATAGATATCACTAATCGCATTACAACCCGCAATCCTGCCAAATGTGGCTGGATCATCAACAATAGGCATAAAGAAATCCGTTGTACTGATTAGCGCCTCCCCATTGCCCAAATCATAAACTGCTGCATCGTCTTTAGATTCATTGCCAACCAGCAGTTTTGCGTCAACAAAATCCGTTGCACTAACACTGAGTATTTCATCAAGCAATTTTGGCGAAATTTTACAACCACAGCCTGCACCATGACTAAATTCAGTCAAACGGATTGGGGAGTTATTTTTCACAGAAACTAGAACTTATATTAATTAAGGCTCGCGTAAGCTATCTCAAGCTGCCCATAAAGCTCGCTTGGTGAGATATTTGGATTATCATCCATAATCTTAAAAGCAACCACATTGTCTTCGACCGAGCCCCAAATTTTTATATAACTGCCCTCTTTATAGCCATTTTTCTGTCTAAAGGTGTTCAGCTGATTTTTGACAACGTAGCGCTTGTAAAGCTCAGCCGTGTCCATGCCTAGGTGTGAAAGAGCAACAAAAAACAAATCAATTGTTTCTCTAATAGTCTGATCATTACCTTCGATTCTTGCTTGCACTGACAGGCTCAGAATTTTCTCCAATGTTTGCAGTAGCATCTCTGGATCCAAATCTCCGATGACATCAGTATTTTCGTACTGATTGGCATAAGGTCGCTCATCAACCCGGATGGCTTCCGACATAATAAAATGCCAAATATCCACCAACTCAACTTTAATATTAGCCCAATCGGGCTCGACGTTTATGTTTTTCCAATGCTTCCAATTAAAAGAATCTATGGCTTCGGCCGCTTCCATGTAAATACATCGATACCACGAAATTTGGCGATTTTCTTTGGTAAATCCATCAACCCACATTTTTCCATTGGTGTGGTTGTTTAACTCGTTTTGAAGTGCGAACATTTGATCAATGAAGCTCATACCTTGGCGCCTATATTATTGAATAAAATTGATTATAGTTTATTCGATATTTATCGATTAAAAAGCTATTTTCATGGCTTAATATTTAGCAACAGCATTGTCAACTTCGTTTGACCAAGCATCAATGCCGCCCTTCAAGTTAATGAGGTTTTCGTAGCCTTGAGATTGCAGAAAATGGATAACCCGAAGTGAGCGTACGCCATGATGACAATAGACGGCTAAATGTGCTTCTTTATCAAGTTGACTATAGGTTTGTGCAATTGTGCTCATTGGCATAAGCTGCGCACCCTTGATTTTGCACAAGTCATTTTCCCAATCTTCACGAACATCAATTAGGATAGTGTTGGAATCATCTAGTATCGCCTTAAAATCTTTTGGAGATAAATCTTGAATCATAGCTATTAGTTATTTTTTAGAATCAATTTTACAACAATATAGCATACTAAAAACAAAGGGGTAAAATGTCGAGCTATGAGTCATGTCAAAGAAAGCATCCTGCATTTTCCGTGTGATTATGTAATCAAAGTGGAGGGCAGAAATAGACGCGAATTTGAATCCACAGTTTGCGAGATTATTAGTCAGCATGTTGGCAAACTTGATGAGCACCAAATTACTGTAAAAAGTAAAAAGAAAACAACCTCAATGACAATTCGCATTGTGGCAACTAGCAGAGAGCAAATTAACACTCTTAACAATGATTTAACAAACTGTCCCGTTGTTGACTTTATTTTATGAGCAGTACCAACGAAGAAGTATTTTCCTTTCCTTGTGATTACCCAATCAAAGTTTTTGGTAAAAAAACGCAAGATTTTAAACAAACTGTTTGTAATATTATTGAGCCTTATGCAGGCAAATTGCACGACAAGCAAATAACTGAAAAAGTTAGCTCAAAAGGTACTTATGTTTCTCTTACAGTTAGAATTATTGCTACAAGTAGAGTGCAATTAGACGATATCAATAAAGAGTTGCAACAGTGTCCTCAGGTGTCATACCTCCTGTAACTAACATGATTCGAGTTGTAAAAAAAGGACGTCAGGATTACCAGACCTGTTGGCAATCAATGGTTTCTTTTACACAGAATAGAAGCAATAACACCGATGACGAGCTTTGGGTTGTAGAGCATGGCCCTGTCCTTACTCAAGGGCTATCTGGCAAATCTGAGCATTTACTATCAAAAACTGACATTCCCCTAGTGCAATCAGACAGGGGTGGTCAAATCACTTATCACGGCCCGGGGCAATTGATTGTTTATTGTTTGATTGACATTAAAAGATTGGGTATTGGTGTTAAAAAAATGGTTAGCATGATTGAACAATCGATAATAGAACTCTTGATTGATTACAAAATAGAAGGCAAAAGAAAACCAGGCGCGCCTGGGGTGTATGTTGATGGGAAGAAAATTGCTGCTCTTGGACTAAAAATCAAACAAGGGCGAACCTATCATGGTCTTAGCCTTAATATCGACATGGATCTTGAGCCATTCGAGTTGATCAACCCTTGTGGCTACCCCAACCTAAAAGTCACACAAATGCAGGATTTGGCGGATAATACGCTCTCTTTCAATACTATCCAAGAGCAACTAACAGATCATTTAATCAGTCATGTTACAAGACCTTGAAATAAAAGCCCTGAAGGGTGAATCCAAAACCCAAAGACTAAAAATCAAACCAGATGCTAGTCGCACGCCTCTAAGGAAGCCAAGCTGGATAAGGACTCGCCATAGCAATTCTCAAAAAGTTAGCCAATTAAAACAAACTTTAAGAAAGCAAGAATTGTTTACGGTTTGCGAAGAAGCTCAATGCCCAAATCTCAACGAGTGCTTTACTCACGGTACGGCCACTTTTATGATTATGGGCCAGATTTGCACTAGACGCTGCCCTTTTTGTGATGTGGCACATGGCAAACCAAAGCCGCTTAACAGTAATGAACCCCAACATCTAGCAGACACAATAGCCAAAATGGCACTCAAATATGTTGTGATCACTTCGGTTGACCGTGACGATTTAAGAGATGGAGGTGCCATGCATTTTAAAAATTGCATTGACGCAATTAGAACACAAACCCCCACTGTCAAAATTGAAATATTGACACCAGATTTCAGAGGTAGAGTGGAAAAAGCGCTAGATATATTTAGCGACTGTCCGCCCGATGTATTTAATCACAATTTAGAGACAGTGCCCTCTCTCTACCCTCAAGTAAGACCCGGTGCAGACTACCAGCATTCACTGGCGTTGTTAAAAGAATTCAAACAACAACATTCTCAGGTCACCACTAAATCAGGACTAATGTTGGGCGTTGGCGAGTCAAAGAAACAAGTGTTGGACGTACTGCAGGATTTACGTCACCATGGGGTTGATATGCTCACCCTAGGGCAGTATTTGCAACCCAGTAGGCATCACCTAGCTGTAGAAGAATATATCCATCCTGATCAGTTCCAAGAATACAAAGAGTTGGCATTAGAAATGGGCTTTTCTCAAGTTGCAAG
>CAZZER010000026.1:4008-7925 GCA_964653365.1 uncultured Candidatus Thioglobus sp. | reverse complement strand
CCTGCTGGCATTGGACCCGATTTAGCCATTATGTATGCCCAGTCGGCAAGACATGAAGATTTAGTTGTCTACACCGACCCAGATATATTAATGAAGAGAGCAAAAAAACTTGGACTTCCGATTCATTTAACTGAATCTCCAAGTTTAAAACAAGGTGAGCTTTGTGTTTTTCCTGTTTCAGCCAAAGTAGAGGCCATCCCTGGTGTGCTTGATGCTGATAATTCTGAGTATGTTCTTGAAACCCTCACAATAGCCGGCAAACATTGCTTAGATGGTAAAGCCAACGGCCTATTAACTGGCCCGGTTCACAAAGGAATCATCAATGAAGCTGGTGTTGAGTTTAGCGGCCATACCGAATTTTTTGCTCAATTAAGTAACGTAAGTCAAACAGTCATGCTGCTTGCAACCGATGTGCTCAAGGTCGCTTTAGCAACCACTCATCTGCCTTTGAGTCAGGTCTCGAAGAGCATCACTCAAAGCTCTCTTACAAAAGTCATCAAAATCATTAATCACGATTTTCGTTATTTTGGTATCGAAAAACCTCATATTTTGGTCTGTGGCTTAAATCCCCATGCTGGAGAAGATGGGCACCTGGGTGATGAAGAAATTACAACCATTTCCCCAGTCATTGACAAACTAAACAAAGACGGTTGTCATTTATCAGGGCCCGTGCCGGCAGATACAGCTTTTACACCTGAGTCTCTTGAGGGAGTCGATGTTGTTCTTGCCATGTATCACGATCAGGGCTTGCCGGTACTCAAAACATTAGGTTTTAAAAAGTCCGCCAACATTACTCTGGGGCTTCCATTTTTTAGAACTTCTGTAGATCATGGCACAGCACTAGACCTAGCTGGCACTGGCAACATCAGTTTGGGTAGTTTTCAAACAGCCATTTCCTACTTCAACACATTGAGCGACAATGCAGCACAAAGCTAGAAAGCGTTTTGGGCAAAACTTCTTAATTGATTCTCAAATTATTGACAGGATTATAGCAACAATTGCACCGAAATCTAGCGACAACCTTATTGAAATTGGACCTGGAAAAGGTGCATTGACACTACCATTACTAGAGACAATTGAGCAAATGAAAGTCATCGAAATTGATAGAGACTTGATTGCTTTTCTTGAATCTCAAAATCATCAAAACCTTAGCATCATAGAAGCAGATGCACTCAAGTTTGACTTCTCTCAAGAGAGCGGAAAAATAAGAATTGTTGGCAATTTACCCTATAATATTTCCTCGCCCTTATTGTTTCATTTGCTAGCGCATCGAAACAATATTATCGACATGACATTTATGCTGCAAAAAGAAGTAGTGGATCGGATTGTCGCCCCTCACGGCAATAAAACTTATGGACGTCTGAGTGTGATGATGCAAGCTTTCTTTGATGTTGAACTGGTGTTTACTGTGCCGAAAGAATCTTTTGAACCTCAACCAAAGATTGAATCAGCAATCATCTATCTCAAACCAAAAAACAATACAACACTCTCAGAATCAAAACTTTTAGAAAAAGTTGTAAAAATAGCATTTTCTCAACGTAGAAAAACACTCAGAAATTGTTTAAAATCATTACTAGATCAAGAGCAAACCAATATTGATTTATCGCAACGCGCAGAAATGCTCAGTGTGGATGAATTTATTAACCTCACCAAAGACTATGCAAAACAAAATTGACATCAGCGTAGAAGTTACCTATCTTCCAAATCAATCCAACATTAGCAATAGCCAGTATGCCTACGCTTATACCATTACAATTACAAATCAAGGCAGTAGTGGTGCCCAACTTAAAACAAGGCGCTGGTTGATACAGGACGATTCTGGTTATGAAGAAGAAGTAGTGGGTGAAGGCGTTATTGGTATGCAACCCCATCTGTCGCCTGGAGAGAGTTTTGAGTATAGCTCAGGCGCAGTCATTAATACAGAAACTGGCTCAATGAAAGGTGTTTACGGAATGATTAATGATGAAGGGCAACGCTTCGAGGCTGTTATTCCCGAGTTTGTTCTCAGCAAACCCTTTACGCTTCATTAGACGAATAAAAACAAACCCTTATGGATTATGCTATTGGAGATGTACAAGGCTGTTTTGACACTCTCCAACAGCTACTGAGTAAAATTTCCTTTAATGCTGACAAAGACCGACTATTTTTTCTAGGCGATGTTGTCAATCGTGGCAACAAATCCTTAGAAACGCTTCGTTTAATACGCTCACTCAAAGACAATGCCCAAATGGTCCTCGGAAATCACGATTTCCATCTTTTGGTTTGCGCATTAACATCTCATCGACCAAACCGTAAAGACACTTTCAATGACATCCTAGAGGCGCCGGACAGAAACGCTTTGTTGGATTATTTACTTACAAGGCCACTATTGATTGAAAGAAATCATGCACTACTTGTACATGCAGGCATACCCCCTCAATGGAACAAAAAAACAGCACTTAAACGAGCAAAGCAAGTCGAAAAAAACTTGCAAAGCAATACTGCTGAGAGTTTTCTTGCTAGCATGTATGGCAACGAACCTACTAGCGAATCAAGTTGCGTAAACGAAGAGGAAATCTGTCGGTACACGATTAATGCTCTGATGCGTATGCGTTTTTGTAAAGCCAATGGTGAGCTAGAGTTCGAGCACAAAATGAATGCTGATCGGGCGCCCAAAGAATACAAGGCATGGTTTATGCACAAGTCTCGAGTGCTAAATAATGAACCTGTAGTTTTTGGGCACTGGTCCACATTAAATAACATTAACATCGATTACATCTATCCCATGGATCACGGTTGTGTTTGGGGAGAGACGCTCAGTGCAATTAATCTAGATAGCTACAAAATAACCTCTCAACCAAGTGTTGAAACCAGCTAAAAAGAGTCACTTCTGTGTTTAATTGAACCCTCAAACACAAACTCGGCAGGTCCCGACAAGTAAACATTACCCTCAGGACGATATTCCACCACCGCATCGCCACCTCTCAAGTGAACGGTCACAGTATCATTTAATAGACCCATTTGTTGTCCGTGCACAACAGCTGCTGCAGCCCCAGAGCCACAGGCCAATGTCTCGCCAACACCTCTTTCATAAACTCGTAGATTAATTTCGGATCTGCTAACAATACTCATAAAGCCAACATTGGCGCTTTCTGGGAAAAAGTCAGTATTTTGTATTGTGATTCCAATACTCTCTACATCAGCTTCATTAGTGTCATCTACAATCACAACAGCATGTGGGTTGCCCATGGATAAGGCACCTAAAGAAAGCTTCTCAACACTATAGGTCTTCTCTAGCTCTTTTGCAGAAATTGGTATTAAAGAAGGGTCAAATATAGGCTTGCCCATATCCACTTTAACAGAATTGTCTCGGTTAATTTCAAGCGTCATGACGCCCGAGTGAGTCTCCACTGTAATTCTTTTACTCGCAACCAAATCTTTCTCATAAACATAACGTGCAAAACATCTTGCACCGTTACCACACTGAGAAACCTCGGAGCCATCCGAATTAAAAATTGTATATTGAAAGTCCACACCAGCACTAACAGCGGGCTCGACCATCAGCAATTGATCAAAGCCAATACCAAAATGTCGATCAGCTAAATCTCGAATCTCTTCACAAGAGAAACACACATTCCCTTGAGTATTGTCAATAACAATAAAGTCGTTACCAAGCCCTTGCATTTTCGTAAAATAAACCATGTGGGATATTTTAACGACAAGTAAACCTTAATTTTCTATAATGCCACATTAAATCTAATTTTCACTTTTATTATGATTATCCCAAGCGACATCACTCTTAATAAGAAAAAAAACACTCTAACCATTACTTTTGAAGGGATTGTGTATTCACTTTCAAGCGAATTGTTGCGTGTCTATTCGCCCTCAGCTGAAGTGCAAGGTCACACACCGGAAGATGCCGTGCTTCAACTTAACAA
>CAZZER010000026.1:0-3908 GCA_964653365.1 uncultured Candidatus Thioglobus sp. | reverse complement strand
CCTCAGCTGAAGTGCAAGGTCACACACCGGAAGATGCCGTGCTTCAACTTAACAAACAAGATGTATTGATACAAAATATTCGACCCATGGGTAATTACGCTATTGTTTTGCATTTTGATGATGACCACGATACAGGTATATACTCTTGGTCTTATTTGCATTATTTGTCATCTAACAAAGATCGACTTTGGAATGAATACTTGCAAAAAGTATCACAAAGATTAGAAAAAATATAACTTGACTTTTAATTAATCAATTGCACAAGAAAAAATTGAGCTGGATGTCCAATCTAGCACTATATTTTGTTAAAATCAATCTTGGCTCAACGCGTTACTCGACATATCCGTGTTTATATTAAACAAACCATTTATTTAATTGCTAACAACAACTATGAAAAACAAGATTATTCAAATTGGCATTATTATTGGCTTATTTTTTTCAATTCAAGTCAATGCAGCTCCAGTTAAAATTAAAAGTATTGAGTTGTCAGGACTTGGTGTTATTCCCGAAACAACCGTAATAAGCTATCTTCCTATTAACGCTGGAGATGACATTACAAATGAAACCTCAAGCCAAATTATTCAAAAACTTTATGCGACTGGCTTTTTTGCTGATATTGACGTCTCAATTTCGGGCGACAAAATTACAATTGAGCTGGCGGAAAACCCACATATTAAATATATTGACGTACTTAACTATTCCGATAAAGTTCTTGACAAAGAAGAGCTTGAAAAATCAATTGATGACTTTGATCTCACCGCAGGTGGTATTTACACCAAAAAGAAATTGCACAACCTCGTTGAATCGATTAAATCTCAATACAACGCAGAAGGTTTTTTCAATCTGGAAATTGAACAAAATTTAGATCTTGACACTCAAAATAGAATAGGCATTGAACTCGATATTACAGAAGGCGAGAGAGCAACAATTGGATCCATGGCAATTGATGGTACGCAAGCCTTTTCAGAAGAAGAGCTATTGGATTTATTTAGTATTGGTGTTGCTGATAACTTTTTTATTAACTATTTCACTGAAAAAGATCAATTTACAGAGCTTGAATTAAATCAAGGCATAGCTGCTATGCAAGCGCACTATCTCAATCAAGGCTACTTGGACTTCAAAATCACAAGTGTCGACACGTCACTTTCCGAAGATAGAGAAAAGATAAACATTAGCATTCAAATCGCTGAAGGCCAACCATATAAGTTAGGAACAGTTTCCTTTAAAGGTAATCTGGTAGGTGAGAAGCCGAAGGAGTTGACTAAATTTTTAGGAATCCAAACAGGTGATATTTTTAATCGCCAAAAAGTTGTTGATGGTATTCAGAAAATTGCCAACATCTATACCGACAAAGGCTACGCCTATGCCAATGTAACGCCTATCACTCAAGACGTTTCAGATGCAATCAATCTGGTTATTGAGGTTTCACTGAAGAAAAAAGTATATATTAATAGGATTACTATTTCTGGCAATACCAGAACACATGACGAAGTAATTAGCCGAGAAATTGGTGTCTCTGAGGGTGGGTTGTACTCTCGAACTGCTATTGTAAATTCGATTACAAAATTAAGACGCATTGGTTATTTTTCTGATGTGCAAATTGACACTAGTCCAGTCGAAGGTGTGCCGGATAAAATTGATCTACACTTTAGTGTCAAGGAAACTAAAACAGGAGAGCTAAGCTTTGGTATATCCCATAGTAACAAATATGGTGTTTCTTTGAATGCTGGAATTAAGGAAAAAAACTTTCTAGGCTCGGGCAACACGCTCAATGCAGGATTCAAATTTTCTGATACCTACAATAAAATTAATTTCTTTTTTGAAGACCCTTATTTTAATCCGCAAAAACACAGTATTAATTATGGTCTGTTTATGAGTTCTATTGATGATGATGAAGTGATGGCAAACTCTTATCAAATCGATACCAAGGGTGTCACTTTCGGTTATGGCGTCCCTTTAACTGAGAATACTAGGCTTAATGCTGGCCTTCAGTTTTCAAAAAATGATATTACCTGTGGCTCTGATTTTGCAGCAACTGGCTATGAACCTACGCAATGTGCCACTTCTAGTAATAATGAATTTAACCTAAACCTCAATTGGAGTGAAAACACGCTTAACCACTACATGTACCCAACAGATGGCAGTAGAAGCGCAATCAATGTAAATTTGGGCCTGCCTTTAGGTGACTACAAATACATTCAAGCGAGCGCAAGTCATAAAAGCTACAAGCCACTCAGTAATAATTTAACTTTTAAGCTTACTGGTGATTTAGGATTGGCCACAGGTTATGATGGCAAAGACTTGCCATTTCATAAGCGATACTTTGGCGGCGGCAGTGGCTCAGTTCGAGGCTTTGCCACAAAATCACTTGGCCCCCTTTATCCAAACGGAAAGGCAAAAGGCGGTGAATTATCTCTTCTTGGAAGTGCGAATATTATCTCACCAACTCCATTTATCGATAATAACGAAAATATGCGTATGAGTGGTTTTATTGATTTGGGTAATGTTTACGAGAGCACTTCAAACCTTGATCTTGGAGATCTTAGAATGTCCGCAGGCATTGCATTTGCTTATATGAGCCCAATTGGTGCTATTGGCATGTATATTGCAACACCCCTACTGAAAGAATCTGGTGATGATATAGAAGACTTTGCCTTTTCTCTTGGCACTGGCTTTTAATTTAAACAATGTATAAAGCCGTTGTTTTGCTTAGTCTCGCCTTTTGGGTGACAGTATCTTACGCCCAAGTCCTAAAAATTGGCTACATCAATGTTGACAAGATTATTAACAGTTCCACCCATTATCAGCAAGAAAGTACCAAATTAGCTGAAGAATTTGAACCAAAAAAACAAGAATTATTGGATTTGTTCAATCATATAAATTTATTGCAAAATAAGCTTCAGCAAAACAAAACCACTTTAAATGAAAAAGACCTAACCAAACAAATTGAAAAAATCCATAAACTTGAAGCCCTCTTTTCAAAAGAGAGCGACAATTGGCAAAAAAAATTGAATGAACAAAAACTTCTAGCGCTTGATAATATTCAAACTTTAATTAGAAATATTATCAATCAGATTGCTTTAGAGGATAATTATGATTTAATCCTATATCAAGAGGTTGCCTTTGCTAGTGATGAAATTGATATTAGCGCCACCGTTATCGACAAAATGGAGGCTTTACTAAAGTGAAAATATCTTTGGGAAAAATATCAGAGTTAATTGGTGCCACTCTAATTGGTAATCCTGAAATTGAAATTGACGGTATTGGTGCTTTAAACAAAGCCACTTCTCATCAGGTTAGCTATTTCACACAAAAAAAATATCTGCAAACATTAAGTCAAACGAAAGCAGGTGCTGTCATTATTCACCAAGAATTCCAAGGGCACTGCCCCACCAATTCTCTTGTCGTAACCAACCCTTACCTCGCATTTGCTAAACTTAGCCATGCCTTTAAACAAGCCAATTCAGTACATCAAAATACCAACAGTGCGGTTATTGATTCAACAGCACAAATTAACAACGCATCAATTGGCCCAGGTTGTGTTATTGGTAAAAATGTGTGCATTGGCGAAGATTGTATTATTGAAGTAAATTGCATTATTGAAGACAATGTAATAATAGGAAAAAATTCACATATTTTTTCTAATGCTGTTATTCATAAAGATTGTATTCTTGGCAATTCTTGTATCATTTCCTCCGGTGCAATAATCGGCTCAGAAGGCTTTGGCAATGCACGAAATGAGGACAAGACATGGCAATCGATTGCCCATCTAGGAAGAGTTGTACTTGGCAACGATGTTAGTATTGGCGCAAACACCACAATCGATAGAGGAACAATCGAAGATACCGAAATCCACAATGGTGTCAGGATTGACAATCTTGTTCATATTGCCCACAATGTCATTATTG
>CAZZER010000025.1:0-19948 GCA_964653365.1 uncultured Candidatus Thioglobus sp. | reverse complement strand
GTAGGTCAATGGATAGCTAATTTTTTCAAGGAATGTGTTTAATGTGCCTGATTAATAAGACTGTCTTGTATCAAGCCAATCAGTACTTCCAATTATTCTCGACAGTGCATTTTGATTGGTCTCCAGCGTGCAGGTAACAATCTATCTTGTCATAATTCATAAAAGACATCAAGAAGGCAAATAACAAGAGAAGAAGTTTTATCACAGACTTATTGTAGTTTATTTTGAAGTTAAATACCACCCATCACTCTATTAATAAGGTTCGACTTATGCTCAATACAAAGATGAGCATAACGCTGAGTAACACTTATTTGTTTATGTCCTAGAATTTCGGCTATCTCCAGCAAGGTTGCACCGTTCATAGCCAAATAAGAGGTACAAGTATGGCGTAAAGAATGAAAAGTAAAGTCGCATACATCGGCATCCTGAAGGGCTTGATACCAAGGCTTCGTGAAGCAATATGGTGTATCTGGTTTGACCGTAGAGGCAAATATTAAGCTGTCATCGTCTTCATTAAATTGCTGCAATTCTTTAATTACAGAATCAGTTAATAAAAGTGTTTTTGGCTGCCCATTCTTGCTGGTTTCGACAAACGCTGTTTTTCTTCCGTAATCTAAATCAGACCATCTAAGATTCATTAGTTCACCCTTACGGGCGCCTGTTGTAATAGCAAGCAATACAAGTAAGTACAACTTTTGCCATTGAGACTGCTTACAAGCCTCAAGTAAACGCTTTCTTTCTACTTCAGATAAAAATCTGACTCGCGTATTATTTTCAGGCAAAGAGCGAATATTTCTAACAGGGTTATCGACTAAATCAAACTCTCGACAGGCGTATGAAAACACCACAGAGACAGCAGCCTTGTATCTGTTAATAGTGGCATTAGCGAGATGCTTTGGTAAGATATTTAGAGCATTTGAAATATCCTTTTTTGTAATGTATATCAATTCTTTCTTTCCTAATTGGTCAACCCAATAATTTAGCTTTCTGCGCTCTTCTTTTGCTCTACTCCCTCTATATTCATTCAATAAATAACTATCAACAAGTTCACTAAATAGCATTTTTGAACTTTTACCCCCAAAGGCAAGCTGTAACCTTCTGTCACTCTCCACCCTCAGGGCGAATTGCGAAGCTAGTTTTTTTTGTAGGAAAAGTTTTGGTAACGGTCTTAAGTCCTCTATTTCTAATATGGACTCTATAAGACACACCTCTTTGGTTGTTGATTTTTTGTATGCTTGACATTGTCATTCTCCACGTTAATGCACGAAAAGCGCACGAAACACAAAGAATCTAAGCATAAAAAAAGGGGCTTGCACGTAGCAAACCCCCTAAAGTAGTGGCTCCTCGACCTGGGCTCGAACCAGGGACAAACGGATTAACAGTCCGTTGCTCTACCAACTGAGCTATCGAGGAATGAAGCGGGAAATTATAATGAGTTCTGCTTTTTTAGTCAATCAAATATAAACGTTTCTTGGCTATTTTCTACAAACCAATCCTTATGCAAACAATGCTGCCTAAACTACAATTATCGTATTCCAATTTGTTCAATCAAATCGACATTTATTGATTGAAAATTACCGGTAATTCTCTCTATAAGAGAGATGTTTATCAGCACTTACTCGAATGATTCAATCAAGGCGTCACCAAATTCTGAACAAGATAACAAAGTCGCGTTATCAATTAGGCGCTCTAAATCATATGTGACGGTACCATTTTGAATGGTTGTTGACATTGCATTGACAACTAAATCCGCTGCCTCTACCCAGCCAAGGTGTCTTAGCATCATTTCTGCCGATAGAATCAACGAGCCTGGGTTAACCTTATCGAGTCCTGCATATTTGGGTGCGGTGCCGTGAGTAGCTTCAAAAACAGCCACATTGTCAGACAAATTAGCACCTGGTGCGATACCAATACCACCCACCTGTGCTGCTAGAGCATCAGAAATGTAGTCGCCATTAAGATTTAATGTGGCAATCACCGAATACTCATCAGGTCTTAGCAATATTTGCTGAAGGAATGCATCGGCGATAGAGTCCTTGATGACAATTTCATTGCCAGTTTTAGGGTTGGTAAAGCTACACCAAGGACCGCCGTCAAGCTCTGTTGCACCAAACTCATCTTTGGCTAGCTGGTAACCTTGATCTCTAAACAAGCCCTCAGTAAATTTCATAATGTTACCTTTGTGCACCAATGTCACCGAAGGTTTGTCATTATCAATTGCGTACTGTATTGCAGCCCTAACAAGTCGTGAAGTGCCCTCTTTAGAGACCGGCTTAATGCCAATGCCAGAAGTTTCCGGAAAACGAATTTTGGTGACACCCATTTCCTTTTTAAGAAAATCAATAACTTGATTTACCTCGTCTGAACCAGAAGCATATTCAATACCAGCATAGATGTCTTCAGAATTCTCTCTAAAAATAACCATATCAATTTTTTCTGGCGCTCTAACCGGCGAAGGCGTGCCGTCGAAATATTGCACTGGTCGTTGACAGATGTACAAATCCAATGTCTGACGAATGGCTACATTTAATGAACGCATACCACCGCCTACTGGTGTTGTTAAGGGGCCCTTGATAGAGACGGCAAACTCTTTAATTGCATCCAGCGTTTCTTCTGGCAAGTACTCGCCATAGATGGCGTCTGCCTTCTCCCCTGCATAAATTTCCATCCAATGGATTTGTTTCTCACCGTTGTATGCCTTATCAACAACAGCGTCGACAACCTTGATCATTACGGGGGAAATATCAACACCAATACCATCGCCCTCAATGTAGGCAATGATTGGATTGTTAGGTACGGTTAGGCTGCCATTGTCGACAGTAATTTTTGTGCCGCCCTCAGGAACGGTAATATTATTATAAGACATATTGAATTTAGTTATAGTTAGGTATATGTAATTTCATTATTTTAGCATCCTCTAGGTTTGAATAGTACCCCTCCCTGATAGCAATAGGTTCAAATCCATACTTTTTATAAAAATTAATCGCAATATGATTTTCTGCCCTAACTTCCAAAATAAGTGCTTTGACGGATACCTCTTTTAATTGGCTCAACATGTGCACTAACAGGACCTTACCAAACCCGCGTCTTTTATGTTCTGGATGGATACCAATATTGAGTAGATCTGCAGAATCGATAGCAACAAGAACCAGCGCATAACCAATTAAATCATGCTTCAAGAATAAGCCAACAGACAAAGTATTAGTATCAGCTATACTTGAGACAAAGTTGGCTTTAGACCATGGGTGCTCAGTATTTTCCTGCTCGATGGCAACTAAAGAATCAACATCGCCTGGGTGTAATTGTCTAAAGGAAATACTGATAGGCTTTATTATCGCTTTCGTTATGATAGAAGTAACCAAGCTCATCAAAGCGCTCTTCAAGCTTGCTAGGATTGTCTGCTTGCAGTCCAATCAATACTCGACCAAAATCAGCACCATGATTACGATAATGAAATAGGGAAATATTCCAATTTGTGCCGACCTTTTCTAAAAATTGCAGTAAGGCACCAGGTCGCTCTGGAAACTCGAATCGATAAATAACCTCGTCCTGGGCATTGGCTCTACCACCAACCATATAACGAATATGGGTTTTGGCCATCGAGTTGTCACTCATATCACTGATTTCAAAACCATCACTCAATCGATTGATCAGTGCTTGTTTTTCGGTCTCGCCACTGGAAAGACCAACACCAACAAAAACATGTGCCTGGCCATTGTCGGCATAGCGATAATTAAACTCGGTGATTGATTGCCCTTCAAGCAAGCGACAAAATCTAAGAAAACTACCGGGTTTCTCTGGCATTGTGACAGAGAAAATAGCCTCGGTAAGTTCACCCAGATCGGCCCTTTCAGCAATATAACGCAGGCGATCAAAATTGACATTAGCGCCCGAGATAACTGCAACAAGATTTTGTTGCGTTATTTGATTATTTTGGATATATTTTTTTACCCCGGCAGTTGCCAAAGCACCGGCAGGCTCGGCAATGGAACGAACATCCTCGTAAATATCTTTAACGGCTGCGCATATTTCGTCATTTGACACCAAAATCATCTCATCAACAGACTCTTTGGCTATCTCAAAAGGTAGTTCGCCTATTTGTTTAACCGCCACACCATCAGCAAATCTACCCACATCCGTCAACACCGTACGTTCACTATTTTCAAGGGATTGAAAAAGTGTTGGCGAGTCTTTGGGTTCCACACCTACAACCTTAATATGCGGGGCGTAGTGTTTGATATAGCACGCTATTCCAGCAATCAGACCGCCACCGCCAACAGGCACAAAAACGGCGTCAATGTTGTCAAGCTGTTCTAGTATTTCCTTTGCCACTGTGGCTTGCCCAGCGATGACATCAAGATCATCGTAAGGATGAATAAAACACAAATCTCGCTCTGCTTCGAGCTGTTTGGCGTAGCCATAAGCGTCATCATAGACATCCCCGTGGAGTAACACTTCACCGCCTAATCTCTGCACAGCCTCCACTTTAATTTTTGGAGTGCTTTGAGGCATGACAATATAGGCTTTAACACCAAGTTTTTTTGCGGCTAACGCTACGCCCTGAGCATGGTTACCAGCCGAGGATGCTACCACACCATTCGCCATTTGCTTCTCGCTTAATGCAGCCATTTTTTGATAAGCACCTCTTAATTTAAAGGCATGAATGCTTTGCTCATCTTCTCTTTTTAGATAAATCTGGTTGCTGAAGCGCTCGCTCAATTGTTCGGCATTAGATAGCTGCGTTACTTTGGCTACTTTATAAACAGCGCTGTTGTCAGCTAGATTAACAATTTTGTTCATGCAATTCCTTTAAATATTCAACAGTAACACAAGAATGATTAGTTGGATTACCACTTATCATTGTAAAGGGCTTATCCATCTCCCCCAAATGGTCAAGCACAACCAAGGCACCATCAAATTCAAAATCATTAGTATACTCGCTAAGTGTCACAACAGTATTAAGACCAGCATTAGTTGCCGAAGTATAACCCATTGGGGAGTCCTCAAATGCAATACACTCATCTGCTGTCAATCTTAACTCATCCAATACATATTGGTAAATATCGCCCGCAGGTTTTTTGTTCTTAACAACATCCCCTGCGCCTATAACTTCAAAATTAGATGACATATTACTTCCAGATAAAATCGCATCGACATTTTGCTTGCTCGTTGTGGTTGCAATACCAAGCCTTAAACCACACTCAACGGCCTCATCGGCCAATCTTTTTATGCCCGTTCTTAAAGAAACACCGCCTTTTGCAACATATTCGACAAAAATATCTGTTTTGAGCTGATGAATTTTGGCGATATCGTTTGCACTAAACGACATTTTCAAATCTGAACCATAGTGCTTAAGATAATGGGCAATGCGCTCTTTGCCGCCGGTCACATGAAGCAAGCTTGCATAAGTTGCGTTATCCCATTGACAATCTATATCGAGTATTTTAAATGCCTCATTAAAGGCCCGAAGGTGCCCGCCCTGCTCAGTATTAGCCAGCGTACCATCCACATCAAAAATTAAAGCTTTCAAGGACATAACCCATGCAATAATGAACTCATTATGAAATTAAACATTGCTATTTTAGGCATTTTTTGGTAAAAACTAACTTTTTTTAAAAACTATCACCAATGACTACAGAGCCAAACTTCGAAGAGATCCCTTCTTACATCCCAAAAAAGGGTGAAGAATTCATGAGTCAGGGACAACTGAAGCACTTTATTCACAAGTTGGATGTTTGGCGTAATCAACTGGTTTTTGAGGCTGAAAATACCATACACCACATTCAGGAAGATTCCACACCTGTGGCTGATATTAATGATAGAGCCACTATTGAGGAAGAGTTCGCCCTTGAGCTTAGAACTCGCGATCGTGAAAGAAAACTCATTGCCAAAATTGACAAAACACTGCACCTAATCGAAATGGGTGATTATGGCTATTGCAAAACTTGCGGCATTGAAATCTCACTACAAAGATTAGAGGCCCGTCCTACTGCGGACCAATGTATCGACTGTAAAACAATTTCTGAGAAAAAAGAGATTTAAAAATGTTGGTAAGATCCGCCAACATTTTGTGCACCCTTAACCTCTAAACCAGCCGAATCCCTTATAACACCAATTTGCGTTATTTTGACATCGCATTTCGAAGCTATGTTTGCTAGCATTGATTGTTTGTTACTTGGCACTGTAAAACAAAGCTCATAATCATCGCCGCCACTAAGCACTGGCGACCAATCTTTACTCTCAGAAACATAATCCATTAAAGGGACACTTAAAGGAATCTTATCAACCTCAATCAAGGCACCCACATTTGAGCGAGAGAGAATGTGAGACAAGTCCTGCTCAAGACCGTCAGAAATATCAATACAAGCCGACGCGACACCCAATAGTGAGAGGCCCAACTCAACTTGTGGTGTGGGTCTATTTAACTTAGCCAGACAGTCCAGGTTTGGGCTGTCGTTACCCTTTAGTTGACGAAGAGCAAGCGCAGCATCACCAATCGTATTTGACACAAAAATGCCGTCCCCTATTTTGGCGCCCGAGCGCAGTAGAGCTTTGCCATTTTCTACCCATCCGACGATTGAAATAGTAATAGACAATACGCCTCGAGTTGTATCGCCTCCAATCAAACTAACACCAAATTGCTGGGAAAGCTGTTTAAGTGATTGGGAAAAATCTTGCAACCAAGCTTTATCTACTTCTGGCAAAGTAAGTGCTAGAGTATAGTGTTTTGGTATCGCACCCATAGCGGCAATATCGCTTAAATTTACAGCTAACGCCTTAAATGCAATATCTGCAGCAGAAGTCTCTTGTGGAAAGTGAACCCCTGAAATTAAAGTATCAATACTACTGACAAATTGGTAACCAGTATCAATATCACCAACCGCACAATCATCGCCCACACCTAGGGTTATAGAGCTATCGTTTTCGCCCCATGTAAAATATTGTTTAATTAAATCAAACTCTCGCATTCTATAAACTTGTTATTCATGGGATCCAACACCCGAAAGTCCCTATAAATGCAGTTGAGGGCCTTATTCAAAAAAACTATGAGAGTCAATAAAAATCATACCCTACATATAGGCGTTTTCTTTCTTAGAATGGTCTGTCGAATCAAGCACCGCTGTTATTTCAGGATAAAGATTCATGAGCTGCGCTTCTACACCATTTTTAAGCGTTACCTTAACCGAACTGCAGCCTTGGCACCCACCACCAAAATTAAGCACCACTTCGTTATCATCAGTTATTTCAACCAAATCAACAAAGCCTCCGTGTGAAGCAAGGTTCGGGTTAATTTCTGTAAGGATTGTAAATAAAACTTTTTCCGCTAGAGGTGCATCGCCTTTAGGCGCCTCACCTTTGGCATTGGGGGCAACAATAGTCAGTTTTTTACTCGTGCCTTCATTCTTAAGCGCGACTTTTGAGTCTTTTAAATAATCCTTATTGTTGTCATCAACATAAGCACTAAAACCATTAAAGGGATACTCAACATAAGAGTTCGGCAGCTCATTAGCAAAACAAAAATTAAAGGTCACTGTCGCCATTGGTGTGCCGGGTTTTTCAACATCCACCTTAAGGCCGAGATTATCTTCATCTTGCTGCTCAAAAAGATCAGCCACATAAACTTCTGCTTCATCCGTAATACTAAACATTGGGTCTCCTAAAGACAATATTGTCGATTAATCGTGTAAGCCCTAATTTTACCGCCGATACAATAATCACGTCGGTACTTGAAGTCGTGATTTGTGTAAGGGTATTTGCATCAAGAACTTCAAAATAATCCAACTCAAAAGGCTTTTTGAGCGTTTTTTTAGCCTTACTAATAACACCCTCAAGCGCCACCCCACCCTCAAAATCCGATTTTGCTTGGCGCAGAGTCTGATTAAAGTTAGGTGCAAATGCTCTTTCACTAGGGCTTAAGTATTTATTTCTAGTGCTCATTGCCAAACCGTCGTCCTCACGAACAATACCAATTGATGCAATAACTATATTGCGCTTTTGATACTCTACGAGCTGCTTTATTATTTGTAATTGCTGGTAGTCCTTCTCACCAAAAACAGCGACATCAGGCTCTACAATATCAAAAAATCTTGATACAACTTGAGCTACGCCATTAAAGTGCGTTGGCCTGGACTTGCCGCACAATATTGTTGCTATCGAGCCCACCTCATAATCGCTTTTTTGATTATTAGGGTAGATTTGCTCGACAGTTGGCAAAAATAAAATGTCAGCTCCCCGAGCCGATAATCCTTTTTTATCTGCTTCAGGGCTTTGTGGATACTTGTCTAAATCCTCGTTAGGAGCAAACTGGGTTGGATTAACAAAGATACTGGCAACAACTACATCGGCAAGAGTTTTAGCTTTATCGACAAGCTCCAAATGCCCTTGATGCAGACCCCCCATTGTTGGCACCAAAGCTAACTTTTTTCCCTCATCACGACACTGCGCAAGGTGCTCTTTAAGAGCGCCAATCGTCTCAAAAACAAGCATTAATAACTCTCTTTGTCAGATGGAAATGAGCCAGATTTAACCGAGCGAACATAATCCTCAATCGCCGCCGGAATTCCACGATTATTCTCAGTAAAATCTCTGACAAATCTTGGTAATTTTCCTTGTGTGATGCCCAACATATCAAAACATACCAATACCTGGCCATCACAATCTTTGCCCGCACCAATGCCAATGGTAGGGATAGTCAACTCATCACTTACTTGCTTAGCAAGCGTGCTGGGTATACACTCTAAAACCATAGCATCAACACCTAAGGACTCAAGAAGAAGGGCGTCTTTGAGAATTTTATTGGCGTCAGCCTCATCCTTTCCTTGGATTTTATAATCGGAAGCTTCTTTCACCTTTTGTGGCTGGAGCCCCAAATGAGCAAAAACCGGAATTTCATTATCTACTAGTGCCCTAACAACTGCCTCGCGCTCTGCGCCACCCTCTAGCTTAACCATCTTGGCTCCAGCTGCTATCAATTGCTTTGCATTCTCCAGGGCTATCGATGGCTCATCGTAGCTCTGGTAAGGCATATCTGCAACGACCAGAGCCTGTTCGCAAACTTTGTTGACAACTTTGGTATGGTATACCATCTCCGGCACTGTGACAGAACGTGTGCTTGTTTGGCCTTGTACAACCATACCCAATGAATCACCTATCAAGATCAAATCAACGCCACAACCATCAAAAAGCTTTGCAAGTGAGGCATCATAAGCTGTCAAGCAGGTTATTTTCTCGCCTCGTTGTTTAAATTGTCGTAAATCAGCTAGCTTCATATTTTTTCAATATCTGACAACTCAAGTTGGCTTAAACAATTTTCTAAAGACCCAATAGTTGGCAATTCCAATCCTGGCTCAATCTCGCTAAGTGGTAAAAGCACAAAAGATCGATTAGTCATTTCGGGGTGAGGAACCGTCAATCTCTCATTGTTATAAACCGCATCACCAAAAAGTAGAATATCTAAATCTATTGTCCTAGACCCCCAGCGTACATCTCTTACTCTATGCTGTCTCGACTCTATTTGCTGGCACAAATCCAATAATTCAAGCGCACTTAGTCTAGTGTTAATTTTACACACAATATTGAGATAGTCTGGACCAGGCATATCAAGCAAAGGTTTTGATTGATAAAAGCTTGACGTTTTCAGCAGGTCAACCCCTGAATCTTGGCTCAGTGCTAGTAATGCTTCATCAATCTGATTCCTTGGGTTATTCAGATTAGAGCCTAGGCCGATAAACGCTAGCAATGCACCAGTGTCCCTAAATGCTCACCCGACAACAAACGCGTGAGAACACCCTCTTCTCGTCCCCAGGCAATCGTAGTTGGTGTGTTAGATATTGTGGCTTGTTTTGCCGCCATTACCTTAGAATACATACCTCCAGAGCCAAAAGCGCCGCCGGTTTTACCTGCAACCTTCTCTAACCTTTCATCTTCATAATGAATCTTTTCAATCAGTTTAGCTTCACTATTGGTGCGTGGATCGTCGTCAAATACACCGTGCTGATCAGTCAATATAACCAAATGATCAGCATTAACAAGATTAGCAACCAAGGCAGCCAAAGTATCGTTATCGCCAAATTTGATTTCATCAGTAGCAACTGTATCGTTCTCGTTAATAATTGGCACAGTGCCTAATTCGAGTAAATTCTCTAAGGTTGCAGAAATATTCTCATAGCGTTTGGCATCTATCAAATTCTCTCGCGTCAATAGAATCTGAGCAGTATGCACATCATGAATAGCAAAAAGAGACTCATAAGCCTGAATTAGCCCCATTTGCCCTACAGCAGCTGCGGCTTGCAGTTTGTGCACGTCGTTGGGCTTTTCACCCCAGCCCAGTCGCTTCATTCCTTCCACAATAGAACCACTTGAAACTAAGATAACATCAATTTCTTGCGCACGAAGTGCAACGATTTGCTCGGCCCATTTAGCAATCAAAGTTTTGTCGATACCAACGCCATTGTTTGTCAATAACGCCGAGCCAATTTTAACAACCCAACATTTATTCTTCATTATTCACTTGCTCAATCAATTCTGCCAAACCAAAAACCAAGGGCTTACAGCCCAAACCATTAAGCGCAGATATATTAAACGATTTTCCTTTATAACTTATGTCTTTTAATAGCTGCTTGACGCTTTTTTCACGCTCTTCTTCTGCTACTAAGTCAACTTTATTGATAGCTAATATTCTAGGCTTTTGAAAAAGATTGTCATCAAATTTTTCCAGCTCTTTTTCAATGGTCAAATAATTATCAACTGGATTTGACCCATCAGCTGGCATGATATCAAGAACATGTAACAACACTCTTGCTCTTGAAAGGTGTTTTAAAAACTCAAAACCAAGACCTGCACCCTCACTGGCTTTCTCGATTAAGCCAGGGATATCTGCCATAACAAAATGCTGATTGCCTGCACTAACGACGCCTAAATTTGGATGCAAGGTAGTAAAGGGATAATCAGCAACTTTGGGTCTCGCGCCAGATATTTGACGAATTAAACTTGATTTTCCAGCATTAGGCATTCCGAGCAGACCAACATCTGCCATTACACTCATTTCAAGGCCAATCTCTCTTGCCTCTCCTGGCGTGCCTGGAGAAGTTTGTCTTGGTGCACGGTTAACTGAAGATTTAAATCGCGCATTTCCGAGCCCATGAAAACCACCTTTTGCAGCCAGCACTCTCTGTCCTTGCATGGTGATTTCACCAATCAGTTCGTCGGTTTCAAGGTCAAATATTTTGGTGCCAAGGGGGATTTCAACAAAAAGGTCTTCTGCTGATTTTCCACGCTTATCTCTGCCCTGCCCGGGTTGGCCATTTTTGGCTCTAAACAATCGCTTATATCGAAATTCACTTAGCGTGTTTAGGCCCTCTTGGCCACAAAAAAAGACACTTCCACCGTCACCACCGTCACCACCGTCAGGGCCACCGTCAGGTATGTATTTTTCTCGACGAAAACTTAAACAGCCAGCACCGCCCTTTCCTGCTTCAATTCTAATGCTTGCTGAATCTACAAATTTCATAATCAAGTTTGGGCAATGGGGTCATCTTTTTTTTGAATTGATGTATTTCTATCAATTGATTCTTAATAATTTGCCAAAAAAATTGACCTCATTGAGGCCATTTGATAAAAGTATAATTAATAGCCAATCATTATACCTTGTTTCTTAGTCTGTCACCCTTATCAACCAATGCAATCCCACTTAGAAATAACAATTCACTCTACTTTATAGCGCTTCTTTTCTGATCAAAAACCATTATCAATGAATCGCACGATATACACCTTATTGTTATATCTCATCCTGCCAATAACAGTTTTTAAGCTTTGGAAAAAAGACCAAAACAAAGGTCATTGGCGCCAAAAACTTAATAGTCAATTAGGCTTAGTCGAGAAAATACCCAACAAAGTTATTTGGATACACTGCGTCTCCGTAGGTGAGTTTCATGCAGCTATTCCTCTAATTAATCATTTAATCGATAGCTACCTGGATCATAAAGTACTGATTACCACAACCACTGATACTGGCTCTGCGGCAGTAAAAAAACACTATCAAAAAAGAGTATTTCACAGTTTTTTCCCGCTAGATTTGCCTTTTGCTATCAATCGTTTTATCTTAAATATAGAGCCTGATATTTGTATTCTTCTCGAAACAGAAATTTGGCCAAATCTAATCCACAAGCTCAACAAAAAGTCCATACCAGCATTGCTTATTAATGCCCGCCTTTCTCAGAAATCGTTTGATAAATACAGGAAATTTTCTGCCAATCTCACTCGCAGCACCCTTAACAAGCTCTCGGTAATTGCCACACAAAATCAAAGTTCTGCACAGCGCTTTATTGCCTTGGGCGCAATAGAGGACAAAGTCAAAGTAGCAGGAAATTTAAAATTTGACCAAAACCCTTTAATTGATAGAGAATCTAGCCAAGAAATACAATCAGTTATTGGTGAGCGCCAAGTTGTCGTATTTGCAAGCACACACCAAGGCGAAGAGAGTCAAATCATTAAAAGTTACCTGAAATATACAAGTGATTTAGAAGCCTTAGTCGTCGTCATTCCCCGGCATCCTGAACGCTTTGATGAGGTCTATCAACTTATTGAAAAAAATAACATTAAAGTGGTCAAACGTTCAAGCAAGCAACCTTGTGAAGATGCGCAAATTCTCTTAGGTGATTCTATGGGTGAGATGATGTCGTATTTTGAACATTGCAATATAGCCTTTATTGGCGGCAGTTTTAGCCAAACAGGTGGGCACAATATGCTGGAAGCCGCGGCACTTGCCAAACCCATATTGTTCGGTCCCAATGTCTTTAACTTTAGTGAAATCTCAACAGACTTAGTTGAGCAAAATGCCGCTATCCAAGTGCATAATCCCGATGAACTTTTTGATGAAATTATTAAGTTGTTAAGTGATAAAAAACGCTGTCAAAATCTGGGGAATAACGCTAAGGCATACTTCTTAAACAAACAAGGTGCTGTTGATACAATATCAACAATAATCAGCAATCATATTCAGGCTTAATTAGCCAACAAAATATTGAAAAAATATCAAAACAGATTAAAAAGAGAGTTATAGCGCTCTAAATGGTAATTGAAAAATGAAATTTTTCGTCAAAAACAACACTTTTTGGCCTAAAAACTACGCGATTTAGCATTTTGAAATGAAAAAACCGAGTGTAACAAGGGTAGTGTTGAGTAGGGCTGGTAAATTTCGGAAATAATCAAAATGGGCGAAAAATTCGCCCATTTAGTTTTATTATTGCTGCAGTATTGCTAGAAGATTAAACACCTTCCTTCATATACAATTCACTATCGTTTTCTAGGAATTGCTCAGATTTTTTCTCCATCTCAAGTTGAATTTCTTGAATTTTGCTAACTTGTGAATCATCGAGACTATTGATTTCTTGGGAGATTTTCATCGAACAAAATTTTGGCCCACACATCGAACAAAAATGCGCTGTTTTTGCTGCTTGTTTTGGGAGGGTTTCATCGTGGAATTTTCTCGCTGTATCTGGATCAAGAGCTAGATTAAACTGATCTTCCCAGCGGAACTCAAAACGCGCTTTTGATAGTGCATTGTCACGAATCTGCGCACCTGGATGACCCTTAGCAAGATCGGCAGCATGTGCGGCAATTTTGTATGTAATAATGCCCGTTTTAACATCGTCTTGATTCGGCAAACCTAGATGCTCTTTTGGTGTCACATAGCAAAGCATCGCACAGCCATACCAACCGATTTGGGCAGCACCAATGGCTGAGGTAATGTGGTCATAACCCGGTGCAATATCCGTGGTCAATGGTCCTAAAGTATAAAATGGCGCTTCGCCACATTCTTCGAGTTGCTTGTCCATATTGTGCTTAATCATATGCATTGGTACATGGCCCGGACCTTCAATAAAGGTCTGTACATCATGCTTCCAAGCGATTTTTGTTAACTCACCCAAGGTTTCAAGCTCACCAAACTGGGCTGCATCGTTTGCATCAGCAATACTGCCTGGACGCAGGCCGTCGCCTAAGGAAAAGGCAACATCATATTGCTTCATTATTTGACAAATATCTTCAAAGTGGCTGTAGATAAAACTCTCAGTGTGATGAGCCAAACACCACTTTGCCATAATCGAGCCACCACGAGAAACAATGCCTGTTACTCGATTGACAGTGAGAGGCACATGCTTTAAACGTACGCCTGCATGAATCGTAAAGTAGTCGACACCTTGCTCGGCTTGCTCGATAAGTGTGTCTCTAAAAACCTCCCACGTTAGGTCTTCAGCAACACCGTTGACCTTCTCAAGAGCTTGATAAATAGGCACGGTACCAACAGGAACTGGTGAATTTCTAATAATCCATTCACGAGTTTCATGGATATTCTTACCTGTAGATAAATCCATAATGGTATCTGCACCCCAGCGGATACCCCAAACCATTTTTCCAACCTCTTCATCAATGGAAGAACCAAGGGCAGAGTTACCAATATTACCGTTAATTTTCACCAAGAAATTACGGCCAATAATCATAGGCTCAGACTCAGGGTGGTTAATATTATTAGGAATAATAGCCCTACCGCGAGCTACCTCATCTCTAACAAATTCGGGTGTGATGACAGGCGGAATTGAGGCGCCAAAATCTTCGCCCTTGTGTTGTCCGATTTGATCTTTGTATTCTTGCCAACGGCAATTTTCTCGAATCGCAATAAATTCCATTTCAGGAGTGATAATTCCCTGTTTAGCATAATGCATCTGGGTGACATTGCTGCCTTCTTTTGCCCTTCTTGGCTTACGCAGATGCTCAAATCTAAGCTCATCAAGTGTTTGATCCTGCAAACGCTGATTTGAAAAACTCGAGCTAAAACTCTCAAGCTCTTCAGTATCGCCTCTTTCTGCAATCCAAGATGAGCGAATCGCCTCCACACCCTCTCTTAAATTGATTGCCTTACTAGGGTCGGTATAAGGTCCGGAGGTGTCATAAACATGCACAGGGTCATTGACCTCGGCTAAATCACCAATCGTATCTGTTAGTTTAATTTCACGCATTGGTACTTGAATATCGGGCCTTGAACCTTCAACGTAGATTTTTGTAGAATTAGGCAATTGCTCGATAAAAGCACCGTCCACCTCTGATAGGCGAGTAAGAGTTTCGGAAGTTTGGCTCATTATTGTATAATTTGGGTTAAATTTATTGGAAGATTCGAAATGCCTATTTTAACGCATAGACCTCGCAGAATGAGAAAAGACAGTAGCACTCGTTCACTCATGCGTGAAAATTCGCTTACTGTGGATGACCTTATTTATCCACTGTTTATCATTGAGGGCAAAAACACTCGAGAAGCGATCAAATCTATGCCTGGAATTGAGAGGCTTAGTATTGATCAATTAATTAGTGAGGCAGGAGAAATCACTGCTTTAGGCATTTCTGCAATTGCACTTTTTCCTGTTGTTTCAGAAGAAAAAAAATCACTCGAAGCTGAAGAGTCATACAACCTTGACGGCCTTGTTCAAAGAGCTGTTAGAGAGTTAAAACGCAATTTTCCTGATCTTTGTGTTATCACTGATGTTGCACTGGACCCATTCACCAGTCATGGCCAAGACGGGCTGATTGATGACAATGGTTACGTTGTTAACGATGAAACGGTCGAGGTGCTTGTGAAGCAGGCACTTTCTCATGCAAAAGCGGGTGCTGATATTGTTGCGCCGTCGGACATGATGGACGGCAGAGTTGGCGCAATTAGAGAATGCCTTGAGGCAGAGGGTTTTATCCATACCAAAATTTTGGCCTATTCAGCAAAATACGCATCATCTTTTTATGGCCCCTTTAGAGAAGCTGTAGGCTCTGGAAAGAGCCTGGGTTCTGCTGATAAAAACACCTATCAAATGGATCCTGCTAACAGCAATGAAGCAATCAGAGAAGTAGAAATGGATATTCTTGAGGGTGCCGACATGGTGATGATAAAACCAGGCTTACCTTATCTTGATATTGTCTCTAACATCAAACAAACTTTTGGCGTGCCGACCTTTGCTTACCATGTCAGTGGTGAATACGCGATGCTAAAAGCAGCTGGTTCAAATGGTTGGATTGACGAAAAATCGGCCACCTTGGAAGCGCTACTTTGTTTTAAAAGAGCGGGTGCTGACGCTATTCTCACCTATTGTGCTAAAGATGTTGCGCAATGGCTTAAAACTAGCAAGCAAGTCGGATAATATAAATGGAAAAAAAAGCAAATATTGCCTCCCTTCTACTCATCATTGCATTGATAGTAAGTTACTTTTTCTTTCTCGATAAAATTGAAACTCTAGAATCACAGCTAACTGTCACCGACACAGTGGAAAGTGAACCTGCTGTAATCACTGATCCACCTATCCTCGCGTCACAACTCGACGACATTAATAACCAGCTTATCGATGTAAGAAGTGAGCTGCGAACTACCCAACAAAAGCTAATAGTGTCAGCGAGCAAATCGACAGTACTAGAGGATGAACTTGCCCAAACTAGAGAGAAAATTAAAGCCTTTCAGCCTATTGAGCAAGAATTGGAAGAGGCAAAAAAAGCTTTAAAATTGAGCGAACTAAAATTGCAAACAAGTGCAGAAAATCACAATCAATTGCAAGCAGATTTTGCCAAACAAAACAAGGCTTTTATTAACCGCAGTCTTGATCGAATCAAACTTTTGAATCAAACCTCCAGTGGTGTATCTATGACAGCTTCAGCTGTGCCTTTTGTTGGTGTTGCGGCGCTACTAGTCTACACCCGAGATCAAACAAAAAGATCTTGCGAAGACATTAAAGATATCATTGATAACGAAAACAAAGTTTTCGGAGAAACACTTTCTCTAGAGCCTGACATGCTTGCCGAATATCAAGAAAAGTGTGATTAACTTGTGTAAATTTTCTCGTTATCCTTGGGCAACCTTATTCTGCCAATACATAATTCCCTGAGTATTTAGCACTACATCGTTTCTTAACTTATTTTGGCAAAACAGAGCATCACTTACGCCCATTATTTTTAATTCTTGCAATAAGTGGTCCATCATTGCTTTTTGAATTTTTTCCTCAGCATATTCTTGAGTAGTATATTCAATGGCAAGATCGCTAAAAAATTTGATGCCCTCTATGAGTTGTGTCACAACTTTTTCTGTAGGCGTGATTGCGCCAAAATGCGTCAAGCAAACTCGCTTTGGGTTGTATTTCATCAAGTTGTTAATGCTCTTTATAAGTTCTTCGGGCTCGAATTGCACAGGCGTGGTTGTGGGGAAAATAAAAACTTCACCCTTGCTATCAAATTCCCTATACGAAACTCCAAAAGTGTCGCCTGTGAACATAGATTCAGACTCTTGATCCCAAATACAAAAATGATGTCTCGCATGACCAGGCGTATCAATAAATTTAAGTACTCTGCCACCCATATTTAACAAATAATTATCGTTCGCTTCAATAATCCGTTCCGACTCAACTGGCTCTATCTTGCCATAAAGCTCGTTGAATTTTTTCTCGCCATAAACAGCTTTAGTTCCCGCAACCAGCTTACTGGGATCAACCATATGTCTGGCACCTCTTGGATGCACCACGAGTGTGGCGTTGTCGCAAACACCCATCAACGCTCCCGCACCGGCAGCATGATCTAAATGAACATGGGTTGGAATCACATACGAAACGTTTTCAAAGCATAAACCATCTTCTTCAAGCGCCCTTTCTATATAGGGCAAGCTGTGTTTTGTGCCAGTTTCAATAATAGCGATTTCATCTTCTTGTCTGAGAAGGTAAATAGCTGCTACATCCTCACCTAAATACCTGGAGTCAATCACCTCTATCCCTTGTGCAACAGGAAATTTTCTCATTATGCTTACCCTACTTTATATAATTTAGAATGTAATAATAACTCCTCTCCATGAGTTGGCGCGGAAGCTGGTTACCTAATCACTAGTTTAAGCTTTATTGTTCTCAAGATGGTGAATGATATTGTCCTATATTTTATTAAGGGATTTGGTAACATCGGGTTAATAACTTATTAATATTAGGCAAAGGAAAATGACATATCCGATTATTAAAACCAACAGAAAGCCCTTAATTGATTCTGAAACTTATGAATCAATGTATCAACACTCTATTAAGGATGGCGATGACTTCTGGGCAGAACAAGCAGAAGCCTTTGTAGACTGGGAAAAGAAGTGGGATAAAGTGTCTGACGTTGATTATAACCAAGGAAAAATTGCTTGGTTTGAAGGTGCAAGTTTAAATGTTGCTTATAACTGCTTGGATCGTCATTTAGCTGAGCGTGGTGATCAAGTGGCTATTATTTGGGAGGGTGACGACCCAAATCTCAGTCAGTCAATCACCTATAACGAGCTTTATGAAAAAGTATGCAAGTTAGCCAATGGACTAAAAAGCTTGGGTGTTACAAAAGGCGACCGAGTTTGTCTTTATATGCCGATGGTGGTTGAGGCTTCGGTTGCGATGCTAGCCTGTGCTAGGATTGGCGCTATTCATTCTGTTGTTTTTGGTGGGTTTTCACCCGACGCATTGCGAGATAGAATTCTTGATTGCGAGTGTAAGGTTGTTATTACTGCCGATGAAGGTGTGCGTGGCGGTAAAGCAACCCCTCTTAAAGCAAATGTTGATAAAGCAGTAGAAGATTGCCCTTGTGTTGATGCAGTAGTTGTTGTTGAGAGAACCAGTGGCTCCATTAACTGGGGTCAGAGGGATGTTTGGTATCATGATCTTGTGGCCAGTCAATCCACAGATTGCCCATGTGAAATGTTTGACGCCGAAACGCCCCTATTTATTCTCTACACTTCAGGATCGACTGGTAAACCAAAAGGTGTTTTGCATACATCAGGCGGTTATCTCCTCTATGCGGCGATGACTCACAAATACACATTTGATTATCAAGAGCGTGATATATATTGGTGTGCGGCTGACGTGGGCTGGGTAACCGGCCACTCATATATTGTTTACGGCCCCCTTGCTAATGGCGCTACAACACTAATGTTTGAAGGTGTGCCCAATTATCCCGATGCTTCGCGTTTTTGGCAGGTAGTTGATAAACATCAAGTTAATATTTTTTATACAGCGCCTACAGCAATTCGCGCATTGATGGGTGCAGGTGATAAATTTGTTCAACAAACTTCCCGCTCAAGTCTAAAGATTTTAGGTACGGTTGGTGAACCAATTAATCCCGAAGCTTGGGAATGGTATTTCCATACAGTGGGTGAGGGCAATTGCCCAGTTGTAGATACCTGGTGGCAAACCGAAACAGGTGGTCATATGATTACGCCCATGCCTTTTGCAACAGCTCTAAAGCCTGGCTCTGCCTCCAAGCCTTTTTTTGGTATTGAGCCACAAGTAGTCAACGAGGCTGGCGATGTGCTTGAAGGCGAGGCTGAAGGCATCTTAGTTTTAGCAAGATCTTGGCCTGGACAAATGCGCACTCTATACAATAATCATTCACGATTTATGGAGGCTTATTTTTCAACGTATCCAGGCAAATATTTTGCAGGCGATGGTGTCAAACGAGATGCGGATGGTTATTATTGGATAACGGGTAGAGTTGATGATGTGCTCAATATCTCAGGTCATCGTCTAGGCACTGCTGAAATAGAGTCTGCCTTAGTTCTTCATGAATTGGTCAGTGAAGCAGCTGTTGTGGGCATGCCTCATGATATAAAGGGGCAAGGCATCTATGCTTATGTCTCCCTTATGGCGGGCACCGCTGCCACTGATAATATTCGCCAAGACTTGGTTGCGCTAGTTCGCAAAGAAATTGGACCAATAGCCACTGTTGATAAAATCCAGTTCGCTCCCGGCTTACCAAAAACCCGTTCAGGAAAAATTATGCGCAGAATTTTAAGAAAAATAGCCGAAGATAATTATGATGATTTGGGTGACACATCTACTCTAGCCGAACCAAAGGTAGTTGAAGACTTAATTTCAAATAGAGTTAAGTAATAAAATTCTCTTTCTTTAGACAAAAAAAA
>CAZZER010000024.1:19323-22951 GCA_964653365.1 uncultured Candidatus Thioglobus sp. | reverse complement strand
GGCGAGTTAAAGTTAACCGCCTCAACAACACCTGAGGGGGAAGCATTGGCGCAAATTTCAACGACTTCATCATCGTCCAAGCCAAGAATAGCCGCCATAGCGCCTGTACCGACAGGCACGGCAGATTGCATTAATTCACCACGTTTTCTGACTAGCTTAATTCCATCGGCAAAATCAAGCGAGCCCGCTGCTACCAGCGCGGTGTATTCACCCAGACTGTGGCCCGCCAAACATTGTGGCGATAAATCAAGTTCGGTTGCTAGAACACGATAAGTGGCAAACCCCGCAGCCAACATCGCAGGCTGCGTATTTTCGGTTTGATTGAGTGCTTCTTGATCTTCTTGAGTGAGTTTCCATAAATCCATACTAAGCGCGTCGCTGGCTTCAGTATAAATATCTTTAACAAGGGGGAAGTTGCTCGCCAAATCAGAAAGCATGCCAAGGGATTGAGAGCCTTGGCCAGGAAAAACAATTGCGTAATTCATATTAAGCTTTTTCGGAAAATAATATTATTTTAGTACAATAAAAAAGCGCCAGAAGGCGCTTTTTTAATTAATTCAAAAGTTTGAATTAAGCTGTTTGAATCGAAACGTATTGACGATTAAACTTGCCTTTCTTCTCAAACTGAACTTTGCCGTCAGCAACTGCGAAAAGCGTGTCGTCTTTACCTTTACGAACGTTTGTACCCGGGTGAAACTTAGTGCCTCTTTGACGAACTAAAATATTGCCAGCCAATACTGATTGACCACCAAAACGCTTCACACCCAATCTTTTGGATACCGAATCTCTACCGTTATTAGTACTACCGCCTGCCTTTTTATGTGCCATGGGTGCTCCTTATGCCTTAATCTTGCCGATTTGAACTTCTGTAAACAACTGGCGATGGCCTTGCTGCTTCATAGAGTGCTTACGACGTCTAAATTTTAAAATATTAACTTTTTTGCCTTTACCTTGAGAAACAACTTTTGCCTCAACGGTGGCTTTTTCAACGAGTGGAGAACCTACCTGAACGTTGTCACCATCAGCAACCATCAAGACTTCCTTGAAAGTTACTTTCTTGCCAGGCTCAACTTCAAGCTTCTCAACTTTTAAAGTTTCCCCTTCGGTCACTTTGTATTGTTTTCCACCTGTTTTAATAACTGCGTACATAACAAATCCTAAACTGTTTGCTAAAAAGGGGCAAATTATACTCGAACGTTCGTGTTTTTAAAAGTGCAATTGCTTAAATAAGTTATAATTCTGACTTTTTATTTAATCAACAAAAAACAATGATTATTCTGCAAACAAACATGGGCGATATTCATCTTACGGTGGACGCCGAAAAAGCACCTATTACTGCCAAAAACTTCACTGATTACGTTGAAGATGGCTTTTTTGATGGTACTATTTTTCACCGTGTTATTAACAATTTTATGATTCAAGGCGGTGGCATGACAGAAGACATGCAGCAAAAGCCAACAAAAGCTACGATTGAAAACGAAGCCAAGAATGGTTTAAAAAATAATAAATACACCGTGGCAATGGCAAGAACGATGGCGCCGCATTCTGCTAGCTCGCAATTTTTTATCAATGTTGCCGACAATCAATTCTTAGACTATCCCGGACAAGATGGCTGGGGTTACTGTGTATTTGGCGAAGTGGTTGCAGGCCAAGACGTGGTTGACAAAATCAAGGGCGTTGAAACCCTTAATCTAGGCGGCCACGCAGACGTTCCGGCTGACCCAATCATCATCGAAAAAGCCTACATTCAGGAATAAAACCAAGGCGGCAAGGCCAAGCATTGCCGCTTAATACCATGAGCAAAACACTCATCATTGCTGACCTTCACCTCACCTCGGTTGAGGAGGAAAAGCTGGATTTGTTTTGTCGGTTTTGCGATACTGAAGCCAGCCAAGCTGACCAGCTCTATATCCTTGGAGATCTGTTCAACACTTGGATTGGTGACGATATCTCACTCCCTGAGTACGCTGTGGTGATCAACGTGCTCAAGAATCTGAGCAAAAGCACCGAGATTTTTATCATGATTGGCAACCGTGATTTTCTTCTGGGTAGAAAATTCGAGAGGCAATCTGGCTGCAAATTGATTAACGAGCCCCAGCTGATAAGCCATAATCAACAAGATTATCTACTTGTGCACGGTGATAGCTTGTGCACCGATGATGTTAATTATCAAAGGATGAAGCGGGTTTTTAGAAACCGCCTTGTACAGTTGATATTCTTGAATCTTCCAAAAAAATGGCGACGTCAACTGAGTGGCCAAATCCGCAAAAAAAGCATCGAAGCGCAGAGCTACAAGCCAAGAGCGATAATGGATGTTAACCAATCAGCAGTTGATGCACTGATGGCTGACTATCCCAACGCACATCTAATCCACGGCCACACTCATCGGCAAGATACTCATGAATCTGGGGCTTATACGCGCTACGTATTGGGCGACTGGTCGAATACAGCGGGAAATGCTATTGCTTTGGATGAGAGTCTAGAGAGGCTTGAAATCCACTAGGCGATTTTCGAAATCAACTGCTGAGACTCTAAGTTTTATTTCTTCATCCAGGTTAGGTTTTGAATCCAATTTTAGCTGGGTCATCATGCCGAGCTCAGGTATCAACAAGGTGGTCTTATTGCTGTGCTTATCCACCACCACGCCAATGCCTTGCCAATCTTTATTTTGTTTTAAAAACAAGCATTTGTAGTGATCCACGCTTTGACGAGTGGCCTTGTTTACTCTTGAAATAAGTGTATTTACTTGGCCAATTCGGCTTTTTATTTCGACCTCGCTCAGCAAGGGTTTTTTATTGATAAAGCTAAGCAATTGCTGTTGAGCTACTAAATCCAAATACCGACGAATGGGGCTTGTTACTCGAAGGTAAGATTGCAAACCCAAGCCTGCATGTAATCCGCTTTTTACACTGGTTTTTGAGCGCTTAAACCCTCTTGTTGCTTGAAACATTTGCGAGAGGGTTAAGCTTTCTTTTTGCTTTAAAATATCCTTACCAAAACTACCCTCTGCCTGAGTAACAAATGGCATGGGAATGTTGTTATCTTGTGCAAATTGTGCAATCACCCTGCCAGCGATTACCATCATCTCAGCAATCATTTCACGGCTCTCACTTTGGGTTTGTTCTTTTAATAACACTTGATCGCTAGCTAAATCAACATCGACATTTGGCAGGTCAAGCCTAAGTGCGCCGTTGGCATTGCGAAAAGCTTTATGGGCTTTTGCAATGCTATTTAGTTTGGATAAATCTTGATGGGAAGCCAGCTTTTCGTCCGCTTCGTCGTAGCTGAGTCTTGTAACTTTAATGTTACTTTGGACAACTTGGATATCGCTGATTTCACTATTGAGTATCTTACAACCAATGGACACTGCTCTCGACTTTTCACTCTGCCCAAGAGAGCATAGCGGAACGATGCTCGGTGGTAGCATATGAATAACTTGGTCTGGAAGATAAAGGTTAGAGATGCGGTTTTGGGCATAAATATCCAACTCGCCACCAGGAGCTACTTGAGAAGCAACGTCCGCAATATGAATCCAAACTCTTTCCCCATCTATACTGATAGCATCATCTGCATCAGCAGAGTTAGCGTTATCGATTGCGTAACATTTGAGGTGTGTTAAGTCTTCTCT
>CAZZER010000024.1:0-19223 GCA_964653365.1 uncultured Candidatus Thioglobus sp. | reverse complement strand
CGTTGTTCACTTGGGCGGATAAAAAGAGTGTCTTTTGTCCAGTAAAAATAAAGACTATCTTCAGCCAAAAGGTAGGTACACCAAGCATTTTGCGGTGTGTAATCATCAAAAACCCACTCGGTAATTTCCTTAAGCGTTAAAGATTCATTTTCAAAATCTTGAAGTACGTCCATCACCCCGATTGGGCAATGACCATTGATTGTCGCGTAATCTGGGTGAATAAAACGGAAGTCTTTTTCTCGCACTTTACGAGAATTGCCATCGGCAAAAAGTAGGTCAAATTTGTGGGTGGTAAGAGCCGTTATCTTGGCTGGCTTGCCCTTGTAGGCTACCAGCGCACCAATCCCTAACAACGCTTATTCCAAATCCAGAGTGGCCACATAAGCCTCAGAATCCATCAAACCATCGATGGAATCCGCACTGAATGTCAAGAGCCAGCCAGAGTCATAACAGTCGTTATTGACCAATTCGGGTTCGTCGTCGAGGGCTTCATTCACTTCGAGCACTTTAAGATCAACTGGTGCATGAACATCACTTGCGGACTTAACGGACTCCACAACACACATGCCGTCTTCTGCGCTTATTTCATCACCCGGAGCTGGCAATTCAACAAATACAAGATCGCCGAGAGATTCTTGTGCAAAGTCTGTAATGCCCAGAGTATAAGTGCCATCACCGTTATCTAGCACCCATTCGTGAGTTTCTGCGTATTGTCTATCGCCTCTAATCTCATTCATAATAACACTCCGGAGTTTATTGATTATGCTCAATTTGGAGCATAATTATACTTTAGACTGCCAAGTAAAATAGTAATTCAATCTTTGAGCTCTTTGTTTTTCAAGTTTTTGCTTAAAACAATAACTGTGATCAAAATCAAACCGAATGTCAAACCCAAAGTACCAAATAATTTGAAATTTACCCAAGTTTCCTCGCTTTGTTGAGCAGCAATACAAAGCATTTCAACAGCGGTTTCAGCGCAGTTAATACTGCCAAGCTCTGCTTTAGGGTCAAGCACTGAATGGTCAAACAAGGCGTCTCTAGCACTGAGCGCTGCTCTAACATAATAGGCGTTAACTATTGCAATGCCAATAAAGCCTAAACCCCAGAACCAAGTCAGTTTTTCCCAAATAACTCGAGGCAGTGTCATTTCTTTGCCGAGCATGCGCTCAATCAGTGTTCTTTTGCCAACCCACATACTGCCAATTAGCACTAAGGCAAAGATAACATACAAAACACTTACCTTCCACATCACGAAGGCAGGATCCCTCAACATCAAGGTAACACCACCAAAAACAACCAACAAGGCAAAGGTAACAAGGTGAGAATTTTCAAACTTGCCAGTACTCCAACGAGTGTAGATTAACTGCGCAAGTGTGCCAGCAATCATGGCATAAATTGCAGGATAAAGCCCGTAAGATTTATAGATAACAAAAAATAGAATAATTGGGCCGAAATCAAATAGGAATTTCATTGTTGGTTACTCCTCAGCATGCTCTTTTGAGCAATAAAATTTGCCATTATTTTCAATGGCTTCAGATTCAGAAACATGGGTGTCACAAACCGAGCACGCAACCATTTTTTCACCGATTTTGCTTTCTGATTTCATACTCGTATTAGGTTGACGCAGCTTTTTGAACAAGGAAAAGCCAACCCACGCCAGCAGCATAACTATGACCAATTTAATCATAAACCTTAGGTGTGAATTAAAATGTCCAAATTTTACCGAAATAATGCTCGGCACTTCAGCAAAGCGAGTATTTCATATATTCTATTTGCAAGTGTTAGAGGAAAACATAAAACAAAAAATTATCTTTCATAGTATATAATTCTCTCTTTTCTGCCCCCCCTTGCCCGGGTGGTGAAATTGGTAGACACACAGGACTTAAAATCCTGCGGCTTCGCGGCCGTGCCGGTTCGATTCCGGCCCCGGGCACCATCTTTCCACCCCTCCTTGCCATTCTGCTGTCAAACTTTGAAAGTGGTGCTTTTATTAACAGCAATAGAAATATAACAATTGCTTGGCTTGAGTGGTCCTCTTTATTCGTATTGTTTACTTTTAACTCTTTGTTCTGTCCAGTGACGTTTGCGCTAAACCATGCATACAAGAACAAAAGCACCTCTTCTGATTGACAATATTCTTGAATATCATTAATAAAACAGAATATTTTATAAATATAAGAACATATAATAGAAGAAATTAAATGTAAATAATCTTCAAAATTACATCTTTTGTTAAAACTCATGCTTGAGTTAAACAGATAAGATATAAGTGTAATTCTTCTAACTTAAAGTTGAATTAAGTTATACTTTGCTTTCCATACTGACTACATCAACGTTTACAGATATTTAATAATGCTGGTGTTATATTCGCGAACAACGTTTTTTTCGCTGTTTGTTTTTTTATTTTTTTTTGATTTTGGGTAAATGACAAACGAACAACCATTGGTACGTTTTGAAAACGTACAAAAAAGTTACGACGGTGAAATCCTTGTTGTAAAAGATTTTAATTTAGATGTCGCCAAGGGTGAATTTGTTACCATGTTGGGCCCATCTGGCTCAGGCAAAACTACTTGCTTAATGATGTTGGCAGGCTTTGAGCCCGCAACTAATGGGCAAATATACCTAAAAGACAAACCCATTAACAACGTACCACCTCACAAGCGTGGCATTGGCATGGTTTTCCAAAACTATGCGCTTTTCCCACATATGACGGTTGCTGAAAACCTTGCTTTCCCGCTAGAAGTTAGAAAAATGGGCAAAGATGAAAGAGAGCGCCGTGTTAATCGTGCATTGGATATGGTACAGCTTGGTGATTTTGGTAATCGACGACCTATGCAATTATCAGGTGGTCAGCAGCAACGTGTAGCAGTTGCCCGTTCGCTTGTATTTGATCCTGATTTGGTATTGATGGACGAACCACTTGGTGCGCTTGATAAAAACTTGCGCGAACAAATGCAGTATGAAATTAAGCATTTACATGAGGAGCTCGGATTGACAGTGGTCTACGTTACCCACGATCAAACAGAAGCCTTAACAATGTCAAACCGTATTGCTGTGTTTGATGATGGCGTTGTTCAACAATGTGCACCACCAACAGAATTATACGAAAAACCTGAAAACGCCTTTGTGGCTAATTTTATTGGTGAGAACAATCGTCTAATGGGCACAGTTGAGGCCATTAATGGTGAACATGTTACGGTTAAAACCGATTCAGGAGATATTGTTGTTGCCTCTAAAGTCAATGTTAATGCAGTTGGAGAGCGCACAACCTTATCACTAAGGCCAGAACGTATAATTGTCTCGCCTTCAGGTGACAACACACCTAACACTTATTCAGCCAAAGTAGAAGAACTTATCTACCATGGCGACCATATTCGCACACGATTTAGTGTGTGCGGACACGACGATTTTATCGTCAAAGTTCCCAACTCTACCGATAACACTAACCTTCAAGAAGGTAAAGAAGTTGCTATTGGCTGGATGCCGGAAGATTGTCTTGCGCTCGATGGATAGAGCATGAGCATTTTTTTTTACTTTTGGAGAGATAATATGAATAAAGTAATTTCTAAAACTCTACTTGCCAGTGCCGTTTCAACAGCAATGTTTGCTGGCGCTGTACAAGCAGATGTAACATTTGTTTCTTGGGGTGGTGGCTATGCTTCATCACAACAAAAAGCATATATTGACACTTACAATACTGCCGACATTAATCTGATTAGTTATAACGGTGGTCTTGGTGAAATCCGTGCACAGGTTGAATCTGGTAATGTGCAGTGGGATATTGTTGACGTTTTTCCTCACGAAGCCCGTGTAGGTTGTGACGAAGGTCTATTTGAAGAGCTTCCACGTGACGTATTCCTACCTGCTGCCGATGGCACATCTATGGATGATGACATTATGGTACCCGTACCGAATGATTGTGTAGTACCACAAATCTTTTGGTCATACGTGCCATTCCACCTAGGCTCTACTTTCGAGGGTGAGCAGCCATCAACGATTGCTGACTTCTTCGATGTAGAAAAGTTCCCAGGAAAGCGTGGTATCCACACTTGGGCTAATGCTTTGATTGAAATGGCACTAGTTGCTGACGGTGTCGCGATTGCTGATGTGTACGATGTAATGAGCACAGATGCAGGTATGGATCGTGCATTTGCTAAGCTTGATACGATCAAAGACCATGTTGTATTCTGGTCATCTGGTGCCAAGCCACTTGAACTAGTTAGCTCTGGTGAGGTTTCTATGTCTCTAGCTTACAACGGCCGTATTGGTGGCGCGATTCTTTCTGAAGGCGCTGACTTTGTCGTTGTTTGGGATGGTCAAGTCCTAGAAGAGGAATGGATTGTCATGATTAAAGGCACGCCAAACTATGCTGAAGCGCTACACTTCATGGTTCACGCATCAACTGCAGAGCAGCAAGCTGGTCAGGCAAGATACATCAACTATGGCCCAATGCGCGCCTCTGCTATTGATATCCTAGAAGCAGGCGAACCGTGGTTCCATACTGGTGCTGATATCATGCCTCATATGCCTAATACGCCGGCGCTTATGCCTCGTACTATTGTTGCAGATCCAGTTTGGTGGGCTGACAACGGCGCAGCGGTTAGTGACCGTTTCGCAGCTTGGATGGCTAAGTAGTAGTTCGACCAATAGACTGGCTAGTTTCATTGGGCTAGTCAATAAAACAGGTCGGCATAAATACCGACCTGTTTTAATTTTATTTTTCCCCTAACTGATTGTTAGGGTCTGAGTTATGATTATGGGTAACACTTCAACAATCGATTCAAAAGGACAACTACTTACAAATGACGGTGTTCCGCTCAAACAGAGCCTGCGCAAGTCTTTACGTAGAACAAAAATTCGTAGTTTTTTACTGATATTGGTCCCCCTTTTATTTGTATTGATTTTGTTTGTAACTCCAATTGCATCACTACTCTCAAAGAGTGTAGACGACACTTTAATAAACAAAGTTTTGCCGCTAACATTTGCCGAATACGAACAATGGGACAGGGTGAGTGAACCCTCTGAGGCAATGTATGCAGCCGTTGTTACCGATATTAGAAACACACATAAATTGCCGGATGGCGAAGGAAAATTACTCCTTGGCAAAGCTGGCACCAGAATGACTTATGAGTTATCAGGCTGGCGAAGCCTGATGATGAAGACGGTTAAATCGGCTACACAGGTCGATAAAAAATCCAAAGAAGAAATTAAACCCTATAAATGGGGAGCCCCCTATAAAGACAAGATGATTAAGCGTGATAAGCGCTGGGGAAAAATTGAATTCTGGCAATCTCTCGGGGCAATGAAAGACCCGCATACAATGGGTTACTACCTTAATGCAGTTGACCTAAAGTACGATGCTAATAAGAATGTCGTACAGAAAAAAGAGTATTTACAGATTTACAACACAATATGGATGCGCACCCTTCAAGTCAGTTTAATGGTGACATTGGCGTGTTTGATTCTTGCCTATCCTGTGTCCTATTTACTAGCAACGCTACCAATGAGAACCTCGAATCTTCTAATGATTTGCGTGCTTATGCCTTTTTGGACATCGTTGTTGGTGCGTATTGTCGCTTGGATGATTATGCTACAACAAAATGGTGTTGTTAATGACACACTGATAACCATTCTGCCCTGTTTTGAGGGCATGGTCAATTTGCCGTTTTTTGGAGAAACCAATATTGACCTGTGTTTTGGTGAAGAAGATCGCCTACCGATGATGTATAACTTTACCGGTACCATTATTGTAATGACGCAAATCTTATTGCCGTTTATGATTTTGCCGATATATAGTGTTATGAAAGGCATCCCGCCAAGCTATATGCGTGCAGCACAAAACCTTGGCGCTTCACCAACTTGGGCCTTTATAAGAGTTTATATGCCACAATCAGTGCCGGGCATTGGCGCAGGCTGTATCCTGGTCTTTATTGTTGCCATTGGTTACTACATAACACCTGAGCTAGTTGGTGGTAAAGACGGACTTATGATTGGTAACTTCGTAGCCCGTGAAATGCAGAAAACCCTGAACTGGGGCCTGGGCTCTGCAATTGGAGCAATACTTTTAGTTGCTGTTCTAATTCTTTACTGGGTATATGACCGCTTGATTGGTCTTGATAATTTAAAAATGGGTTAAGAAAATGGCATTTCCTTCATATACAACTACTAGACAAAAAATTTGGCACTATTTTTATTTGTCTTTTTGTGGTTTTGTTCTTTTCTTCTTAGTTGCGCCGCTCATTGTGGTTATACCGCTATCGTTCACAAACTCACCTTATCTGCAATTTATCGCTGAAATGAAAATTTTCAGTTTTGATACGTGGTCTTTTAACTTTGATGGTTACGGCACCCGTTGGTACAGAGAGTTGTTTGGTATGTGTGATACTGTGACCCAAGCCACAACTGTATGTACAGATAGATGGATAATTGGTATTAAAAACAGTGCCATTATTGCCGTATTTGCAACACTCTTTGCGAGCATCCTAGGAACCTTGGCAGCGCTCGGATTGTCAAATAGACACATGCCTTTTAATCGCGCAATTATGGCCCTGATGATCTCACCAATGATTGTGCCATTGATTATTACCGCAACAGGTATGTTTTTCTTTTTTGCAAAAGCCAATTTGCTGGCAACGCTACCGGGATTGATAATCGCCCACACTGTTTTAGGAATACCTTTTGTTGTAATTACGGTGACAGCATCCCTGTCTGGATTTGATGATAACCTTATGCGGGCTGGTGCAAATCTAGGTGGTTCACCATTTAGAAATTTTTTCAAAATTCAAGCGCCACTCATTGCCCCAGGTGTGATCTCTGGCGGATTATTCGCATTCATTACCTCTTTTGATGAAGTAGTGATTGTGCTATTTGTCGGTGGACCTGACCAATACACCCTACCAAGGCAAATGTGGTCTGGAATTCGAAATGAAATAAGCCCGACGATTCTTGCAGCTGCCACAATTTTGGTGATTTTCTCCATCCTTTTACTTACCACCCTTGAAATGCTACGTCGTCGCTCAGAGCGCATAAGGGGCGTTAGTCCAGGCTAGGCCAGAGTCTCTAAAGTAGACTTGCAGACAACTTGAAGCATATTCAATAAGCTGATAACTGTTATCGAAATAATTTGCTTTCAATAGGCGAGCTTTAAAACTATACTCTTTTCAAATAATTATGCATTGGAGAGTGTGTAGTGAAACCAGAAAGATGGTCAAAGCTTAGTAATAAACTTTTCCCAAATCAAGTGGGGTTTACCTCGCCTCCTTTTGATTTTGATGCCGCCCCCAGTGATTTTTTGCGTATTGCACCAAAAACAATTGGTGTGCATGGCCGAATTATGCACGCTCCAGGATACGCACACGAGCTTACGCAACGCACAAAAAACTTTGACTTGCTCGAGGAATTTGTTCACTGTATGTCGAACAGTGGTGCGGATGTAGTTGGTCAAGTGGGCACCAACTGGGTACATTGCAATGGCACAACACCGAATCAAATTCGTGAATTTTGTGACCGTCTGAGCGATACCTACGAAACCCCCTTCCATATGGCAGGCATGTGTCTTGTTGAGGCCTTGCGTGAAATTAATGCTGAAAAAATTGCCCTTAATTCGGTTTACTATTGGCCAGATTGGCGTGACGGGATTGCGCGATTTTTGCGTGAAGCAGGTTTCGATGTCGCTTATGTTGGTAATTTTGTCGACCAAGGTTTTTACCAAACGCAAAAAGAGGTTAATGATCTCACCTGGATCTTTCCTGGCGAACTTGCTGAAAAATCAATAACCTATGTGGCTGAACAAGTGCATGATGCTGATGCCATTGTTATTAATGGCATGCCCAACTGGCGGGACGAGGCTGGGTTGGCACAAAGAGCCCTTTACTACACACCGAGTTTTGAAAAAATCACAGGAAAACCTGTTATAGCCTCTGATACTGCGCTTTATTGGCGAATATTTAAAACCTTAGGGCTCGCACCCGAAGGCAAGCACGGCCAATTACTCGATAGCCTTAATGCATAACTAAGAAGATACTATGAATCAAATACACGTCTTATGGGCAAATCCAAGATCAACTTCAACAGCCTTTGAATGGATGATGCGCCAACGTGGTGATTTGGAATGCTTTCACGAACCTTATGGCGAAGTCTGGTACCAAGGTGATGAACCGCTTTGGCCAAGATTTGACACAGACAGTGTACGAACACCTGGACTTACCTATGATATTGTTACCGATCGACTGGCAGATACAGCCAAGAGAAAAACTGTTTTCTCAAAGGATTTCCCTCATTACGTGTCCCATATGTGGAGCGACGAATTTTTAGCGCAATTTAATCACAGCTTTCTTATCCGTCATCCCGCAAAAGTAATCACATCGATACATAAGCACTGGCCAGAATTCACCTTGTCGGAGCTATCTTTTGTAGAGCAAAGAACTTTATTTGATCGCCTTTGTGACCAGCTGGGAGAAGTGCCGCCCCTTATTGATAGTGACGACTTGTTAGAAGACCCGAAAAGAGTTGTTCGGCTTTATTGTGAAGCAATTGGTATACCATTTATCAAAGAAGCCCTTAGCTGGGATGCCGGTGCTCGTGATGAGGTAAGCTGGTGGGATGGGGGCTCGTTCCATGAGAACTTGCGCAACTCAACAGGATTGTACCCACAAGCACGCAGAGACTATCCTGACATAAACAAAGTTACTGATAAAATCAAAAAAATGTACGATATTTGTATGCCTCATTACGAGCATCTTTACCAATATCGCTTGAAATAATTATGAAAGATAATCTCGCAATATTAGAAAATATCACCGAACATGTAACCAAAATTGGCAAGAATGATCGCGCCAAAGCTAATGCTCAAAAGCCTTGTGTTCTCTGGTTTACTGGTTTATCCGGCTCAGGAAAATCAACCATTGCAGATGCTCTAGAACAAGCTCTGTACAAATATGAAAAAAGCACTATTTTGCTTGATGGTGACAATGTGCGCAAAGGCCTCAATAAAGATTTAGGTTTTACCGATGAAGACCGCGTTGAGAACCTCCGTCGCATTGCCGAAGTCTCTAAGCTCATGCTAGAGGCGGGACTATTAACAATTGTTGCCTTCATCTCTCCTTTTCACACGGAAAGGCAAATGGCGAGATCACTATTCGAGGATGGTGAATTTATTGAAATATACATTGATACGCCAATTGAGATCTGCGAACAAAGAGACCCAAAAGGATTGTACAAGTTAGCTCGTGCAGGTAAGTTAAAAAATTTTACAGGAATAGATTCTGACTACGAAGTGCCAAACAATCCTGAATTAACTCTGCAAAATGGCAATGCCCTTGTCGACGACATGGTTAAGCAAGTCATTGAATATCTAAAAATACAACAAATCATCTAGGATGATTAACCACAGTGACACTATAGAGCAACTTAAAGCCGTTGCAAAATCCGCAGGTGCTGCCATTATGGACATCTATCAAAATACGGTAACAGCTGATTATAAGGGTGATGGGTCACCAGTAACACTTGCAGACAAAAAGGCAGATTCCATCATTTTGCCGGCACTACAAAATATTGAACCAACTATTGCTATTGTTTCAGAGGAAAATTCTGCAAGCCACTTGCTAAAACCACCGAAGCAATTTTTTATTGTCGACCCTCTAGATGGCACCAAAGAATTTCTCAAAAAAGATGGCTTGGGTTCGTTTACAGTCAATATTGCACTTATTGAAAATAATAATCCTGTACTCGGTGTGGTTTATGCGCCCGCACTCGATAGACTTTTTTACGGCTCAAAGAACTTAGGCGCCTTTGAAGAAGTCCACGGCAGCGCTAAAGCTATCAAAATACGCAATGTCCCAGAAACTGGTGCAGTTGCAGTTGCTAGCGTCTCTCATCGAGATGAGCAAACAGACAGTTGGCTTAATGAAAATAAGATAGGGCAAACCACCTCTATTGGCTCTTCATTAAAATTCTGCCTTTTAGCGTGTGGCGAGGCTGATGTTTACCCTCGTTTTGGTCCAACAATGGAATGGGATACCGCTGCTGGAGATGCTGTATTAAGAGCTGCGGGTGGTAGGGTCGTCAACCCAGATCACACGCCATTTTTTTATGCAAAAAAACATTATCGAAATGGGCCTTTTATTGCCTATGGTGGCTTTTAGCCAAATAGACTATTAATGACATTGTTGGAGACCTAAAATACAACAAACAGAACCTAGGACTCAAAACTCAGTTTGGCACTTTTCACGATGGCACAGATGAGAGTACAAAAACTATAATAATAAGAAAAATAGCTATACAGAAAAAACAAAACAATCATCAATAATCAATGCCATACTCAACAAAACAAACCACTCTAACGATTAGTGGCTGCTTACTCATTACCTTTTGCATGGGTTCAATTCATGCCTTTAGCACACTAATCGAAGCCATCGAATTGCAAACTAGCGTAGAACGAATGGCCTCTAGCTTTATTTATTCTGCAGGGCTGGTTAGTGTTGCTGTTGCTGTTTTTTTTGGGCATATCTTTTACCGCCGTTTTAGTGCTTCCATCCTGATGCTGATGGCTGCCGTTCTACCCTGTGCTGGCATTCTACTAACTAACAGTGAAACCTGGTTGGGCTGGTTCTTAGGTTACGGTGTAGTGTTTGGTTTTGCGAGCGGCCTGGGTTATGGTTTTTCTCTGCATGCTTGTACGATTGTTACTGCCGAAAGTAAGCGAGGTTTGGCACTGGGCGCGGTAACTGGCGCCTATGCGCTGGGTGCTGTTACTTTTTCAATAACATACCCTGCTCTACTTAGTATATTCGACTTAGATAGCGCGTACGCAGTGGGTACTGTGATGATTTCGACTCTGGTGGGAATAGGCGCAATATTACTTTTTTTGGCAAAAATCGAAACAAGACCTAAATCAGAAAAACAACAAACCTCAAAACCAAAAAACATGGGGTTTGTTAAATTATGGCTGGGGTATTGTTTTGGTGTTTTTGCCGGACTAATGGCTATTGGTCATGCAGTCCCTATTATCAAAACGATGGGAGGGAGTGCGGAAATTGCATCCATAAGTATTGTACTCATGTCATTGGGTGGCGGCATTGGTGGACTGATTGCAGGCCTCATTGCTGATAAGTTTGGCTGTAAAAGACCGCTGGCCATTCTTGCTATTACTAGCGCAATTAGCTTGGCGGCACTCACAGTATTAAAGGATATCGAGCTAGCATTAGCTCTGATTGTTTGCATTGCCACGCTCTATGGTGCATTTATTGCCATTTACCCAACCCTGATTGCCCATCTTTTTGGCACAGAACATTCAGCTTGGGCGTATGGTAAAGTGTTTACCGCTTGGGGTTTTGCAGGACTCTGTGCTCCACCCCTCGCGGGCTTGCTGTTTGAGCAAAATAACAGTTATAACACACCTCTTTTGATTGCCGGACTACTGGCTGCACTTTCTGCGATTGTTATTTGGCGCTTACCAAAGAAAAATACCCTTTAAACTGAGAATAAGAGCAATTCAGTGGGTCGAGTTTCCACCAGAATACTCCTTTCGAGAATATAATATTACCTCTTAATCAACATATATATAACCATGGAAAAACACATTATTTCAACTGACAAAGCGCCAGCAGCAGTTGGTACGTATTCACAAGCCGTTGCTGTTACTAGTGGAACAACTATCTACCTTTCTGGTCAAATCCCTTTAGTTCCAGAGACTATGGAAGTTGTCGAAGGTGACATTTCAGCGCAAATTAATCAAGTTTTTGAAAATCTCACTGCTGTTTGTAAAGAAGCGGGTGGTAGCTTAGAGAGTATTGTTAAGCTAAATATATTTTTGACAGACTTATCTCACTTTCCAATCGTTAACGAAATTATGGCGCAATACTTTGATCAGCCTTATCCTGCTCGTGCTGCGATTGGCGTAAATGAATTGCCAAAAGCCGTTGGGGTTGAAATGGACGGTGTCATGGTGGTTGACTCAGAACAATACAGTTACTAACAAAGTGACGCTCTCTGATCCACTGATTTCTATTAGCGGATTAGGGCAAAAAACATCTGAAAGACTGAATCAGTTGGGCATATACAGCCTAGAGCATTTACTCTTTCACCTGCCAAATCGGTACCAAGATAAAACCCGCCTTACCCCGCTGGCCGATGCGCAAGTGGGGGCTGAGGTTTTGGTCGAACTTACAATCAATCGAATTGAGGAAGCACCGACTAGACAGCGCCAATTACTTTGTCATCTGACTGATGAAAATGGCCAGCGACTGTTACTACGCTTTTTTCATTTTAATCAATATCAAAAACAAGCCTTAGTCAGAGATGAAATTATCCAGTGTTTTGGGGAAATAAAAATTGGCAGACAAGGGCTAGAAATGCACCATCCTGAATATCGGCTCACCGCACATCAATCTCCCTTACTTGAGCAAACATTGACTCCTGTTTATCCCCTTTGCCAAGGGGTAACGCAAAACAAACTTAAAAAATGGATTGATGCCGCACTAGAGGCATTAAAAAACACCAACATCAACGATCATTTTGAAAAAATGGCAAAAAACTCAATGCCGAGTTTGAAAGAATCTATTTTTTTGTTACACCACCCCAAAAAAGGTGAAAATTTAGAGAAAATAGCCGGTTTCAGGCACATTTCGCAGCAAAGATTGATTATTGAAGAGCTTGCAACACACCAATTAAGCCTTAAAAAGGTCAAGCTAAGGCGTAAATCGAAAATTTCCAATATTTTTCAGCTTGATCACACGCTCACTACACAACTCACTAATACTCTTCAGTTTGACTTAACCCCTGCACAAGAGCGCTGTGTAGGCGAAATCAATCAAGATTTGGCATCTGATAAACCTATGTTACGTTTGCTGCAAGGTGATGTAGGCTCTGGCAAAACCATTGTTGCAGTTTTTGCCCTATTACAAGCAGTCGCCAATGATTTTCAAGTAGCTGTTATGGCGCCAACAGAAATTCTGGCTCGTCAACACTTCCAAAACTTTGGAGATTATTTAAACAAGCTAGGCATAACCCTTGCCTATTTGTCTGGCACACAAAACAGCGAAGAAAGAAACACTCAATTGCAAAAAGTAATTTCTGGTGAGGCGCAAGTGGTGATTGGTACACACGCCCTTTTTCAAGAAAGTGTTTTATTTGATAATCTTGGCTTTGTTATTATTGATGAACAACATAAATTTGGCGTTCATCAGCGATTATCGCTTGCGAAAAAAGCAAAAAACACACCGCATCAACTGGTGATGACTGCTACCCCAATTCCACGTTCTTTGACGATGAGCGCTTATGCAGATCTTGATACTTCTGTTATCGACGAATTACCACCAGGAAGACAAGCCGTACAAACGATTGCGCTTAGTAATAATCGCAAAGATGAGGTGATTGAGAAAATCAAACAGGTCTGTAACGAGGGTCAACAAATATATTGGGTTTGTACTTTGATTGAGGAAAGCGAAGCACTGCGGGCAGAATCTGCTGAAAATACTTTTTCTTATTTGAATGAAAGTTTGACTGATCTCCAGGTGGTGCTAATCCACGGTCGACTAAATAAGAATGACAAAGAAGCTATCATGCAAGATTTCTCACACGGAAAAATTGATGTTTTAGTAGCAACAACCGTGATTGAGGTAGGCGTTAACGTACCAAATGCTAGCTTGATGATTGTTGAAAACGCTGAACGATTGGGGCTTGCTCAGTTGCACCAGTTGCGAGGACGAGTTGGTAGAGGCTGTGAGAAAAGTGTCTGTGTGTTGATGTATCAATCGCCACTGAGCGAATCTGCAAAAGAAAGACTGGATATTTTGCGCCAGAGTTGTGATGGTTTTGTAATCGCTGAAAAAGACCTTGAACTGCGAGGTCCGGGGGAAATACTTGGCACTCAACAAACCGGGATTGCCGACATGAAAATCGCCAACATCGTACGTGATGCTTACTTATTAAAACAAGCAGGCTACTACTCGGAGCTGATGTTGAATCAGAGCGAATCTTCCCAAAAAGAGTTGATTCAGCGCTGGATCGATGAAGACAAATCTCATTACGCCAACGCCTAGATTGGAATTGTGCTCTCAAGTAAAATAAGCCACTTAGGATTTACTCAGTCAGTTTACTATGTTCAACCCAGATAATTTTCGGTGGCGGGCTTTTGATAAAAGCGAAGATATACCAGAGTACGTCTTACCATGGTTGCTTGATAACAGTTCACTGACTGCAAAACTTAAAGCCAAATATTCAAATTTTTACGTTACCGTTATTTCTCAAATGCAGAATTTACCTTACGATTGTGAAAACAAACTATTGCAACACAATAATAGCGGTGAAGTCGTTATTCGTGAAGTGGAGCTCGTGGGGGATGAAAAGCCTGTTGTTTTTGCACGCTCGGTTATTCCAGTAACGCCTGACACCAAACCACTGCTTGCGATTGGCTCAAGACCACTGGGAGAAATTCTTTTTGACGACCCTACGATTTATCGAGATAAGCTTGAAGTTGGTCAATATCAGGGATCTTGGGCAAGACGCTCCATTTTTGTTGTTGGAAAAACAAAACTATTAGTCAGCGAAATATTTCTAGAGACTTTATATGCGTGATCAATTGTTTAATCAAAGCAAAGATATTGTCGATTTTCGCTTTGATGAGCGCGTAGTCAGTGTCTTTGATGACATGGTGAGACGTTCAGTGCCTGGCTATGAATCAATGATTCAGATGATTGGCCTGCTATCGCGCACTTACGGACAAGATAATAGTCGTTACTACGATTTGGGTGCCTCAACTGGCGCCACTACGCTCGCTTTGGCGCTTAATAATACTTCTGACAATGTTCATTATCTCGCCATTGACAAATCCAAGGAAATGGTTGCTCAGTGCCAGAAGAATTTAGTTGATAAAATTGATAATTTAGAGGTTATTTGTAGTGATATTAACGATATTTGTATCGAAAATGCCTCAATCGTTGTTCTTCACTTAACCTTGCAATTTATTGATATTGATAAACGTAGCAAGCTTATTACCAAGATTTATAAAGGACTTAGGCCTGGCGGCGCTTTAGTTATAAGTGAAAAAATACACGTTGATGATGAAAACGAGCAAGCTCGACTCACAGAACTGCACATGGATTTTAAACGTGCAAATGGCTACAGTGAGCTCGAAATTGCCAATAAACGCCAATCTCTTGAAAATGTACTGTTAACAGAAAGTCGTGAGACCCATCTAAAAAGACTGTCAGACTGCGGTTTTAAGACGTCTTCTTGCTACTTTCATTGTCTTAACTTTGCCTCCTTTTTATCGGTAAAATAAGCCTTGATTTTTTAACGCGTCTCACTGAGTCTATAAAACAAGGTTTTTTATGCTGTTAATGATTGACAACTACGATTCGTTTACCTATAACTTGGTCCAGTATTTTGGAGAGTTGGGTCAAAGTGTCACGGTTTATCGTAATGATGAAATCACTGTTGATGAGGTGGAAGCGCTGAGCCCAAAGCATATTGTCATCTCACCTGGACCATGCACCCCAAATGAAGCAGGAATCTCCTTAGAGTTGATAGAAAAACTGGGTGGTAAAGTGCCTATACTTGGTGTTTGTCTTGGCTTTCAAGCCATAGTTCAAGCCTTTGGTGGCAATATTATTGGTGCTAAGCGGATTATGCATGGCAAGGTTTCACCAGTGCACCACACAAGTAGTGGTGTTTTTTCTGGACTTAAAAACCCACTCAATGCAACACGCTATCACTCATTGGTTGCAGAGCAACATACATTGCCAGATTGCTTTGATGTGACTGCATGGACAAACGATGACTCAGGTGAAATCGAAGAAATTATGGGCGTTCGTCACAAAGAATTAGCAATTGAGGGGGTGCAATTTCATCCAGAATCTATCCTTACTGAGCATGGCCACCAAATGCTTGATACTTTTTTACAGGAAAATTAACAATGACAGAAATATTGGACTTCTTGCGTGAGCAATGGATATATTCGGGCACACTAATTGCTCTACTTGCATTATTAATCTATGGTGAAAGACCAAAAAAATACCAAATTATTGATACCAACTCTGCTGTCACTTTGATGGATGATGAGGATTTAATTATTCTTGATGTTAGAGAAGAAAAAGAGAGAAAAGCTGGTTTTATCAGCTCAGCCACTCATATTCCGATGGCCCAAGTAAAAGGCAAATTAGACACGCTCGATAAAGATAAAAAGATTCTCGCTTATTGTAAGAGTGGCATGCGCTCTAAAACAAGTGCGGAACTGCTTTGCAAAAACCAATTTAATCATGTTTATAGCTTAAAAGGCGGTTTTGACGCTTGGCAAGCAGCTGGCCTACCCGTCAAAAAATAATATCATGAACAACGTCATGTACACATCTGACTATTGCCCATTTTGTCGAATGGCGTACCAGCTATTGGACGAAAAAGGCGTAGTCTATGAGAAAATATCTGTTGATGATAATCCGGATATTTGGGAAGAAATTAACCTCAAGACAGGCAGAAATACCGTGCCTCAAATCTACATTAATGATCATTATGTCGGTGGTTTTGACGACTTAAGTGCTGCTGATCGCTCCGGCGAATTAAGCGAAATAATCAATGCCTAACAGCACCAAAAAATCCCTAAGTATTATCGGCTCAGGCGCCTGGGGTAGTGCGCTCGCCATTTCTCTAAGTGAGAAGTATGATGCTATTAATCTTGTTGCTCAAGACGAAGCGGAAGTGGCAAGCCTTGGTAACCAACACAGCGCCTTAGATACCCCATTTGGCAACAATATTTCGCTGACTGCAGACGTTAGCAGTGTTGCCAACTCTGAAGCCGTATTAATTGCCACACCGAGCTATGCATTTGCTGAAATCGTCAACAAGCTGAGGGCTATTGTTAACGCACAACAACCTATTGCATGGGCTACCAAGGGATTTGATACGCCTAATAGTTGCTTCCTTCACGAAACATTTGAAAGCGCCCTGCCAAAACATGCCGCTTGTGTGATTTCTGGGCCAACTTTCGCAATGGAAATTGCAATGAACAAACCTAGCGCAATTGTTGTTGCATCAAAAGATAGCAAAACAAGAAACTACTGGTCCAATGCCATCCAGACAAATACCTTGCGCGCCTATACCAGTGATGACGTCATTGGCGTTGAAGTAGGTGGCTCTGTCAAAAATATTTTAGCTATAGCTGCAGGCGCTGCCAATGGGCTTGGTTTTGGTGCTAACACTCAAGCCGCTATTATTACTCGTGGTCTTGCCGAAATGACCCGATTAGGCGTTGCCCTTGGGGCAAATCAGTCGACTTTTCAGGGGCTATCTGGCATGGGTGATTTGGTGCTTACCTGCTCGGATGATCTTTCTAGAAATCGGCGGTTTGGTAAAGAACTGGCCAAAAACTCATCGATTGACGAAGCTCTTGCCAATGTCGGTGGTACAGTTGAAGGTTATAACACCCTGAAATTAATACTCTCAATGGCTCAAGATAGAGATATTGAGCTGCCAATCTGCGAACAAGTTTTTGCCGTTACAGAGGGTAATAAATCACCAACGGAAGCGGTTAGCGAACTGATGCTGAGAAAACCCAGCCAAGAATAGGGGATTTTGATGATGACACTGATAACTAATCCTTTTGCAAATAAAACACTGGCAATCTGTCTTTTGGCTGTACTAGCTTCTTCTACAAGCACTATTAATACCGCCACATCTTCAGCAAACACCCAAGTAATTTTTAAAAATGGATTTCTTGAAATTCCAACTACTGCAGTGGATAACAGACCTGCCTTCTCTTTAATTGAAAGTACCGCTGTCAGAAAATCAGTGTTTTTCAATTATTTGCTCCCTGCAATTGAGGAAAAAAACACAGAGATACTCAAGCTAAGAGCAGACATTCGCAACGATAAACTCAGTGCAACAAGTCTTGCAGAATTAGCGCTCAAGTACCGTCTTGGCAAGGACGCCACTAAAGAAGAGATGCTTATCGCAATCGATATCCTACCTCCATCTTTGGTTCTTGCCCAGGCAGCCAACGAATCTAATTGGGGGAGGTCTCGTTTTGCTAAGGACTTTAACAATTATTTTGGCCTTTGGTGCTTTTCAAAAGGTTGTGGCACGGTGCCAAGGAATCGTGACGAAGGTGCAACACACGAAGTAGCAACCTTTGGTTCCTTAAAAGACAGTGTCAATTATTACATACTTAATTTAAATCGTAATCACGCCTACAAAAAATTAAGAGCAATTCGCAAGGAGCAGCGTGACAATGGCAATTTGATTACCGGCCTGGCATTGGCCAAGGGCTTAACCCCCTATGCCCAAACTGGCGAAGAATATGTTGCCTCAATCCAGTCACTTATTCGCTACAACAAACTTGAGCGCTACGATCTGTAGATCGAAAAACACTAGACAATAAAAAACCCGCTACATGCGGGTTTTTTATTGAATCTCTTAAAAAGATTAACGCTTTGAGTACTGTTCGCTCTTACGCGCCTTCTTCTTACCGACTTTCTTACGCTCAACAATACGAGCATCACGGGTAACAAGACCAGCTTTGCGCAAATCTGGGCGCATCGCTTCATCATAAGCCATCAATGCACGAGTGATACCAAGTCTGATTGCACCTGCTTGACCAGTATCGCCACCACCTTTAACCATGATGTTGAAATCAAACTTATCTTTCATTTCAACAATATCGATAGGCTGGTTAACAATCATAGAAGAAGTTTCTCTACCGAAATACTCATCCATTGGCTTTTTGTTAACTGTAAAAACGCCTTTGCCTTTTGTCATATAGACGCGAGCAACCGATGTCTTTCTTCTACCTGTTGCGTAATAAACTTCTTTATCTGCCATAATTAAATGCCTTAAATATCTAATACTTGAGGTTGTTGAGCAGCATGAGTGTGCTCAGAACCGGCGAAAACTTTCATTTTTCTTGCCATTTCTCTGCCCAATGGGCCTTTTGGCAACATACCTTTAACAGCTTTTTGAATTACCTCTTCAGGTTTTTTCGCTAGCAACTCTTTAAAAGGCACGGATTTTAAATTACCAACATAGCCAGTATGGTGGTGATACATCTTATCGTTGTACTTGTTGCCAGTAACCGCTACTTTTGCAGCATTAACGATAACAATGTAGTCGCCTGTATCAACATGTGGCGTATACTCAGCTTTATGTTTGCCACGTAAACGTGATGCAACTTCAGTCGCCAAACGGCCTAATGTTTTGCCATCGGCATCAACCAAAAACCAGTCTCTTTTGACTTC
>CAZZER010000023.1:5642-23317 GCA_964653365.1 uncultured Candidatus Thioglobus sp. | reverse complement strand
CCACTAACAACTACTTCAGTAGTGTAGCGATCTTGGCCGTTTTGATCTTGCCATTTACGCGTTTGTAACTTGCCCTCAACGTAGACCTTTGAACCCTTGTCTAGATATTGACCAGCAATCTCAGCAAGTTTGCCAAAAAGAGACACTCTGTGCCACTCGGTTTTTTCTTGTTTTTGGCCAGTATTTTTGTCTGTCCATGAATCGCTTGTGGCAACAGAAAGGTTAGCAATGGCATTACCATTTGAGGCATACTTAACCTCTGGTTTAGCACCCAAATTTCCAACCAAAATTACCTTATTAATACCCGCCATAACTACTTCTCCGTTGTGTTGTTTTTAAGTGGCATAGTCACAATAACCATCCACCAAATTATTGCCATAAATATGGTCAATAAGAATACACTATTCAAGTCATAAATGTCATAAATAAGTCCGCCAATTGCCCCACCAATAAATGTTCCTAAGAATTGTGAGGTAGAGAAAATACCCATTGCTAGCCCCCGCTTTGCAGCACCTGCAGTTCTCGACAATAGTGAGGGAAGAATTGCCTCAATAGCGTTAAATGCAACAAAGAAAAGTGATAGCAAAACAAGAAAAATCCCAAGACTCAAATCGAGTGTAAAAAACAAGACTTGACTGATGATTAATAGACCGACACTGACAAGTAGAATAAGCTTAGTTTTCTTATATTTTTCTGAGAGGATAATCAGCGGTAACATGCCAACAAATGAAATCAAAATAGCCGGCAGGTAAAGCTTCCAATTGTCCTCTAGGTCAACAATATTATTCTCAATTAGCAAAAGGGGCATTACAATAAAACCACAGGCAAGAATAAGATGCAAACTAAAAACACTATAATCCAATCGTATTAACTTTGTGTTAAAAACTTCAGAAAAAGCAGAAACCGACAGCTTGTAGTAGCTTACTGGTTTAGCACTGGGCATTGTGAAAACAACCAACATAGCAATTATGGATAGTCCGGAAATCACCCAAAACAAACCAGACATCCCGGAATTAGAGGCAATGATTGGACCAATGAGTAGCGACAACATAAATGCAAGACCTATTTGAAGACCAACAAAGGCATTGGCTTTCGCACGCTGCTCTTCCGAAATAAAGTCAGCCAAAAAAGCCATTAACACTGCAGAAATTGCACCGCCGCCTTGCAAAGCCCTACCAACAACAACAAAGATTAAATCGGTGGCAGACGCGGCAACCACACTACCCAAGAAAAAGAGAGCGAGACCTAAATATAGTAGGGGCTTACGTCCAAAACGATCAGATAAGTAGCCAAATGGTATTTGCAAACATGCTTGAGTTAAGCCGTAAATGCCTATCGCCAATCCAATTAAAAAAGGAGTTGTGTTAGAATAATTACCAGCATACACACTCATTACAGGAAAAAGCATAAACAAACCCAGCATGCGCGTCGCCATTACTAACGACACTTTGAATGCAAAAAGTCGCTCTTTTGAGTTCATGAAATTACTGTTTTAACTATCTAAATCGTAATTTGGGATATAGCCGGGATAACTAGAATTGAGAACAGCTCTAGCATCGTAAGCTAATTCGGAAGCGCCAATGGCATCGTAATTGTAGGCCATTAAATGAAGCGCATCTGGTATCGATGGGGTTTTTGGAAAATGTTCAATAAGGTATATACAGCGATTAATGGCTGCTATATTTGATTGACTGCGAGTGTAGTATTTGGCAACATAGAATTCATGTCTAGCCAAAGCATTTTGCAAGCTTGGCAATTTGCTTAGGGCATCTTCAGCATAGCCACTTGTTGGATATTCGCGTACAAGCCCAACATAACAGCCATGCGCATTTTTCACGCTTTGAACATCTCGTTGTGCTTTGTCAGTAACTATGTTATCCAAGAAAGAGCTTGATATATCCTCAAATGACTTACAGCGCAAATAGTGCGCATAATCTGTCGAATCATGTGCTGGGTAACGGTCGATAAAATCTTCAAGCTGTGCCAAAGCACTCTCATACTCTTTACGCTTATAATAGTTATAGGCAATATCCAATTGCGCCTGAATTGCATATTTTGAACCAGGGTAGGCCGCTAAAATCAACTCGTAATATTCAATAGCTTGGGCGTTAGAGCCAAGACTTAATTTATCTTGTGCCAGGTCATAAAGCGCTTTAGGCGTTTGCCCATCTGCAATCGGACCTCTTTTAACTTTATCGTCTGAAAAAAAATTGCTACAACCACTAAGGAAAATAGACAAAACAATGAAAATAGAGATTATTTTTTTCATAGAGGGTTAAGTTAATTGAGTGTATTAACGAAATTATACTTGGCTATTAAAGGGGATAGAAACCTTTATATAAACCACTTTGTTGCAAAATCAGCTGCTTATAATATCATTACTTATTTGTAAACAATTTATCCTTAATGGCAATCGCTTTTTTTCAAAAAAAAACTGTTATCGGTGACCTTTGTGCTGTACTGGATACTTACCTTTCAAAAGCAGAAATTAAGCTGGTAAAAAAGGCGTACAAACTCGCTGAAGCAGCACACAAGGGCCAGTATCGTCGTTCGGGTGAAGCTTACATTCATCACCCTTTAGCTGTAGCTCTTATCCTGGCCGAGCTACACTTAGATTATTACTGTATTGCCGCGGCTATTTTGCATGATTGTATCGAGGACACTTTCGTCACAAAAGAAGACATTTCCACTGAATTTGGTGAGCAAATCGCCCATATAGTTGAGGGTGTATCCAATCTGACCAATTTAGAATTTAACTCAAAATCATATAAACAAGCGAAAAATTTCCAAAAACTATTTTTCGCCATGTCAAAAGACATGAGAGTGATGATCATCAAATTGGCAGATCGCCTTCATAATATGCGTACATTGGGCGCAATGAAACGCGAAAAACAATTGCAGAAAGCGCTAGAAACAACAGAACTTCACGCCCCAATTGCGCGACGATTAGGCCTGCATAGTATCAGAGTAGAGTTGGATGACCTCTGTTTTGAAATATTACACCCAAATAGGCACCAAATTCTTAAGCGAAAGATCAAGAAGCAGTACGGGAACCAGAAAAAAACAATTGGTCTTGTTCAATCTGACATTGAAAATAGATTGACTTTTGAAGGCATTAGCGCCAGTGTCGCTGGAAGGCAAAAGCAGCCCTGCAGTGTATACAATAAAATGAAACATAAATCGTTGAAGTTTTCAGAAGTTCTTGATATGCACGCCTTTCGCGTAATTGTCGATGAGACAAAAGATTGTTACCATGCACTTGGCATCATCCACAGCTTATTCAAGCCTTTGCCGCAAAAATTTAAAGACTATATTGCTGTACCAAAATCTAACGGTTATCAATCGCTGCACACTGTTTTGTTGGGCCCTAGAAATATGTTTATCGAAGTACAAATACGCTCAAAAGAGATGCATTTTATATCAGAGTATGGCATTGCCGCTCATTGGCATTACAAAAGCAAAATAGAGCCCTCAGAAAAACTAGCGCAAAACTGGTTGGGCTCTTTGCTTGATATTCAAAAAAATACTGACTCCTCAGTAGCTTTTCTTGAAGACACTAAAGCCGACTTATTCTCCAACGAAGTCCTAGTATTTACACCGAGAGGCGAAATTATCCAGTTGCCACTGAGAGCAACGGCACTTGATTTTGCCTATGCTGTTCACACTAAGGTTGGCAAAAGGGCGCAAAAAGCAACAATCAATGGCAATCCTGGATCGTTATCAACAGAACTAAAAACGGGTCAAACTATCGAAATTACCACCAGTCGCTTCGCCAAACCTAAGCCAAACTGGTTGAGCATGGTAGTTAGCCCAAGGGCGAAAGCAGCAATCAAGGCGCAACTTAAAGAAAGCTCTAAGACTGATCTTGCCAAGCTGGGTAAACGACTACTAATGGATGCGCTTGATTTTCAAAAAATAAGCATCTCAAGCATTAGCAAAGAAAAGTGGAATAACTGTTTATCAGAGTTACATTGCACCTCACCACGAGAACTTTATATTAAAGTTGGGCTTTCAGAAATTTTCGTTTCTGTTGTTATCAATAAACTTGCCCCTGATGCTAATAAAAGCACGACCAATACTCTGACTGTCAGCAATACCAAGGGTATGGCTATTAATTTTGCCCATTGCTGTTACCCTATACCAGGCGATAAGGTTACCGGCATTTTGACGACAACAAAGGGCATGGTAATGCATAGGAATTTATGCTCTAATCTTGAACATATCAAAAATAAAAACGCTCAGTGGCTTGAAATTGATTGGCACCCAGAAGCCGGGGAACTTTTTGAAGTTTCCATCCGGTTAGTAGTCGAAAATCAAACTGGTGTGCTAGCAACAATTGCCAACATTTTGGCGCAACTTGAAATAAATATAGAGCACTTAAACCAACAAAGCATGCCACATGCTAAGATGGCGGTAATTTTGATTATAAGTGTGTCTAATATTTCACAACTAACTAATGTCCTAGATCGATTAAGGCAATATTCTGGGGTAATTTCAGTTAAACGAAATTAAATATTAAAAGGACTATTAAGATGAGATCAATTGATTAAAATTAGCAGTTATTATTTGAACAAACCGCCATTCATTAATCACTATGTATACTTGGCTTGATTCCCTTGACATAGCAATTTTGCTGGAAGAGTCCCACCCTGAAACAGACCCCAAAACAATTAATTTTGTTGATCTTCAAAACCTTGTTCTTGCACTAGATGAATTTGAGCCTGGCGACACGCAGTGTGGCGAAAGAGTTCTTGAAGCCATTCAGATGTGTTGGATTGAGGAAAAAGAATGAAAACAATAAAAACCTTAACATTGCTGTTAACACTTGTTTCAACAATGTCATATGCGATTCTAGAAGTTACTATTGTTAAAAAGCAAGAAAACGCATTTCCTATTGTAATCGCACCTTTTCAAGTGATTGGTGAAGCCGAGCAGGGCGCAACAATTGCTAATATCATTCGTGATAATCTTAATCGTTCAGGGCAATTTAATGCATTAAGCTCAAACAATGTAATTACCAACAAAGTTGATTTTGAATACTGGAAATCAGTACAAAAAGATGCCATTGTTTTTGGCAGGGTTGAGCAGGTCAGCACCAAGGTTTTCAATGTTGATATTTATGTTTATGACATTTACACCAAAAAAAGACTTTATGGCAAAAAAATAGCAGTACACAATAGCGGAATTAGAAGAATCGCTCATTACCTAAGCGACAAGATCTACAATCTTTTGCTTGGTCAAAAAGGCGCTTTCGATACCCGCCTCACCTATGTCACCGTTACCAACAGTAAAAAATATGGCAAGATTTATCAGCTTGAAATTGCAGACTCTGATGGTCACAATGCACAAACAGTATTTAAGTCTCAACATCCAATTCTTTCTCCATCTTGGTCCCCAGACCAAAGGAAGATTGCCTATGTTTCTTTTAAGAACGGCCGCTCAGAGGTATTTATCAAATACCCATTTATGCGGGTTAAATCAATTCAAATTCCACAATTTGATGGCATTGCTTCTGCGCCAAACTGGCATCCCAATGGCAAAGACCTGGTTCTTACTATCTCAAAAGAAGGCAACAAAGATCTTTACTTGTACAACCTAAATAGCAAAAAGCTAACTAGGCTAACAACAAACATTGCCATTGATACTGAGGCAAATTTCTCACCTGATGGTAACTATATTGCCTTTACTTCAAATCGATCGGGCCAAGTTCAAATCTATATTATGAACTTAAAAAACAAAGAAATTAAGCGTGCCACCTTTGCTGGTAGATACAACTCCAAGCCCGTTTTTTCTCCAGATGGAAAATCTCTAGCTTTCATACATCGGGTAGACAAAGACTATCGTGTTGCGCTACTGGATATTAAAACTCGAGATCTGACCGTATTAACCCAAAATAAATTAGATGAGTCTCCCTATTTTTCACCAAACGGTGGTATGATTATTTATGCATCGAATCGTGAAGGCATAGGGATATTATCAGTGATTTCTCTTTACAACAACCAAATTGTCGAATTGGCCCAAAAAGGCATCGAAGTTCGAGAGCCTAGCTGGTCAAATTACTCAAAATAGGAATAACAGCAAATGATAAAAAAACTAACACTAATCACAAGTATATTTTTACTAAGCTCATGTGCTGACACCACCATTCAAGATGTGGGCAGCAAATTAAAAAATTTATTTAGTTCTTCTGATCCAGTTGTTGAAGTTGCAGACTTGGGTGAAGACCAAATAATCCTAGATGCAGAATATGTAATCTTTTCAGAGGAAGAACTTTCACTCTTCTCGGATGAAGAGCTAGCCATGCTTGCACAGCAACAAGGTCTTGAGTCATTAGCCGAACTTGATGAAGATGGAAATCTTCAAAATAGAGAGGAACTCATAAACCAACTTATAGAAGCACAATCTAACAGTGCTCAATCTAACAGTGCTCAATCTGAAACCGCAGTTGACAAATTGGTAAATTCTGGCGTTTCATTTATCCTCTATTTCTCTTATGATGATACTGAAATTGATGAACAAGCAACGCAAATCATCATAGAGCACGCTAACTTTATGAGGGACAACCCTGAGCTTTCGTTGCGATTAGAAGGTCATGCCGACGAAAGAGGTACAAGAGAATACAACTTGGCCTTAGGTGAAAACCGTGCATTAAGCGTAAAAGAAGTACTTGGCCTCTATGGACTTGAAAATCGAATCGAAGTGGTGAGCTTTGGCGAAGAAAAGCCTATTGCCTTTACGCATGATGAAAGCAGCTGGCAGAAAAACCGCCGTGTTGAGTTTGTCTATCAATAGCACCCAGAAACAAAAGCTTTCCTAAACTCGCATTGCTGCAAATGAGAAGACTTTTCGTTTTAAGTTTTTCATCTTTTTTAGTTTGTTTTTCAGCAATAAGTCTTGCCGATAAGGCTTCTGTTGATGTGGATTCCGCAATCCTAAAAATGCACCAAGAAATAAAGCATCTGGCTAATGAGAATACTGCGCTGAAAAACCAAATTGAGTTGCTTCAAGAAGCGCAAAAGATTTCAAACCAACAAATTTCTGAGCTTTTTAAAATGCTTGAAATTAAGGCAACTAACCAGGTCATTGAGAAAGTTGTTGTCTCCCAAAAAGAAAACGAAGATAGGGCAGCTGCACTCTACGCTGACGGCAGAAAACAACTTATTTTTGGCGATCATGACACTGCCATTACATTGTTTAATGACTACCTCAAGAACTACTCAGGATATAAGAATACTCCAGATGCCCAATATTGGTTAGGTAGGGCGCTTTATGCCAAAAAATCTTATACTGAAGCCAAAGCGATTTTCGTTCAGTTTCAGCAGCAGAACCCACTTCACTCAAAGCTCGCTAATTCAATGTATGAGTTAGCACAAGCCTTAATAGAGCTTAACGAAATAAAGACAGCAAAAGAGATGCTTTCAAAAATGATTGAAAAGTTTCCAACGCACAACCTACGCAATCAAGCTGAAAACAAGCTTAAAGATCTGCAAGCACAAACCTCTGAATAGTGAAAACACTAGAAATTGCTGCAGTGGATTTGGGCGCTCTTTGTTATCACAACAAAGATAGATACCCTTTTCTTCTAGAAAGTGTACATCATAACGATATTAATCGATATTCAATTTTGTTTGCCTTTCCAGGACAAAACATTGTTTTAAACAATTTCGCCGATTTTGATTTTCTCTCAACATTGGCATCAAAATTAAACGATGAACCGCAAGCTTCCGATTTGCCATTCTCTGGTGGTTGGTTTGTCTATTTATCCTATGAACTCATCGGACAAATAGAGCCGACCTTAAAGGATGATTTGCATACCTCTGATCTACCAATTGCGTATGCGGTGCAGATTCCTACTGCTATCGTTGTTGATCATCAAAAAGGCGTTTATTATCTTATTGATCAGCATGGCTCTGATGAGCGGATTAATCAAGTTTTAGCAGACATTAACACCCTCCGGCCAATTCCTGATTCTCAAGTATCCGGAGAACTTAGCCAGGAAAATGAAGATAAATTTATCAATGGTGTGAAATCTTCTCGGGACTACATCATGGCTGGAGATGTTTTTCAAGTTAACCTGTCAAGACAATGGCAATATCAGCTAAACAAAGACATGGACTCTGTTGTTGTCTATAACGCCTTACGAAAAGCCAATCCAGCACCTTTCTCGGCACTGACCCAATACCAAGACTTTTCTATTATTTCCTCCTCACCAGAAAGATTGTTCAGCGTACAAGATGGCGTTGTGCAAACCAGACCTATTGCGGGCACTCATCCACGAGGCGTGGGAGATGAAGACGAAGCTCAAAAACAACATTTAATCAATCACCCAAAAGAGCAAGCGGAACATATTATGCTGCTTGATTTAGAGCGCAACGACATGGGTAGGGTGTGTGAATACGGAAGCGTTTATGTTAATGAGGTCATGACTCTAGAAACTTACCCTTATGTGCACCATATTGTTTCCAATATTAAAGGCAAGCTTAGAGCCGGAGTTGGCATTGATGACTTGGTTAAGGCACTGTTTCCGGGCGGAACAATTACTGGCTGTCCTAAGGTCAGATGTATGCAAATAATCAGTGAATTAGAACGAATGCCAAGAGGCGCCTATACTGGCTCATTAGGCTATATTAGCCAAGACGGAAAAATGGATTTTAATATTCTAATCAGAAGTTTTGTACAAACCGACAAAACACTTACCTTTAGGGCCGGTGCTGGCATTGTCTACGACTCGATTCCAGAAAGAGAGTTGGCGGAAACCAAGCATAAGGCTGCAGGCCTTGTCAGAGTCTTTCAAGACTAAGCCTTTTCAAGGCAACTCAATTCACTTAAAGTCACGGGTTTTATAGGCGGTCGCACCCTGTAATAGCCCACCTCTTCAATTGGAACTTTTGCATGCTTTGCAATTAATTCAGAAACAGTGAGCCCACAGAATCGACCTTGGCACGGCCCCATACCACAGCGAGTAAAACTCTTCAATTGGTTAGGCCCTACGCAACCAAGATTTACAGACTTCTTGATTTCAGAAAGACTGACTTCTTCACAACGGCAGACAATTGTATCATCTTCGTGTGGCAGACAATACTGCTGTTGAGGTTTAAATAAAGCCTCCAAAAAGGCTCTAGGCAACAATTCAGTATTAAGCTTTTTATGCAAAGGCTTTAGTTGCTTATTTTTAATTTCATTCGATACAAGACCCAATTCATAAAGCATATTAATCGCAGCAATGGAGCCTTTGTGTTCAGCTGCAACAGCACCAGACACTGAGGCAGCATCACCGGCAACATGAATCCCCTTGATACTTGAATAGGTGTTTTGTTCAACAGCAATTTCCCAGCAAGCTTGTTGCTCATTCCATTTTTTATCACAACCTGCTGAAAGACTAACATTAACCTCAGGCACAACACCTTGATGAAGAAACACGTGCTCACAATCTAATTGTTTCCAATGGCCATTTTGTTGATATTCAATGCTTGAAACGGAATCATCGCCATTAAGCCGAAGGTCACTAACATTTACAACATAAAGGGTATTTGAGTTCATTATTTCCCTCTTCCATTGCCATCCTTCAATGATATTCTTGACAGCGCTTAACGCCCCAAAGCTATGTTTTATAGCGCGCAAGTAATTTGATTTTGGCGTTGTATCAATAAAAGCTTTAATGGGTACGCCTGCAGCTAAATATTGATGAGCAATTAAATACAACAAGGGACCGGAGCCAACAAAAACAGCATTATCGCAAACCAACCCAGATTCCTTAAGTAGCACTTGAGCGCCTCCAGCACCCATCACCCCGCTAAGTGTCCAACCAGAAATTGGAAAAGGGCGTTCCTGAGCGCCTGTTGCCACCAAGATTTGCTTACCCTTAACATTAAAGGACTTACCCTTAATTGAATAACAAACCTTAAGCTCGTCAGATAAATGCCAAATTCTTGCCTCAGACTTGTAATCAACATTAGCAAGCCTAAAGGAGTCGACTAAGGAAAACCCTGATTGGTAGCTACTATTCAGATACGGTTTACTTTTTTTGTTTTTTTCTATAGCACGATATATCTGCCCGCCTGGCGCAGATCCTTCATCCAACACAAGTGTTTTAGCGCCATAATCACTAGCCAAAATAGCGGCACTCATTCCTGCCGGGCCTGCTCCAATAATAATGATGTCGTACTCAGACTTATTCATTATTAATTAAATTGTTAATATCTTGGCGATTAATTCTCATGCCTTCTTTTACTTCAACCATACAAGCCTGCTGATTTTCAACCCCGTCAATAACTACAAGACAATCAAAGCAAACGCCCATCATGCAATAAGGGCCACGCTTGGCATTATTTTTCGGTGTTTTTCGAAAATCATAGATACCGGCCTCGAGTAGCATAGCCGCCACGTTTGTGCCCGGTTGAACACTAAAAGTCTTACCCTCGTAATCAATGGTAATCGGCTTATGGTGTTTGTTATTGATTGACCTAAACATAAAGCCTTTTGGCACTAAAGCATTGCAATGACGAGGGTATATCCATCTTGTTAGCAATACACTTGGCTAGCTCAAAAACATGCACTGCCGCCAAAGTCACAGCAGAATGTGATGACAAATTGTAGGCGCCAGGACAAGTTGCAGACTGCTCGTATATTGGTAAGCCGTCTTTTGTTAGTATTCGTAACGCACCCCAAGCTCTCACCATTTTGATGCCTTCAAGACAAGGAAACAGAGTGATTGCACGCTTCGCGATTTTTTGCATTTCTATAATGCTTGTGCCCTCGTTAAAACCAACATCTTCGTGCGAATCCCCCAAAAGCAAACCTCCATCACTTGTTTGACGAACAAAACCTGTTGGATGCTGCAAAAAATGTTGTGTTTTTTCAGTAACTAAAATTTGACCACGCTGAGGATAAAGTGGGGCACTTAAGCCAACTTTGGGCGCCAATTCACTGTTAGAAAAACCTGCTGCAAGGACGAGTTTTTCACTTGTAAATAGTTGAGAACTGCTCTGAACTTGGTAACAATTATTAACAAAACTTAAATCAAAGACAGCTTGATTATGCAGCACACCGCCCAAGTTCTTAAAACCCCGCAAAAGAGCTTTTAATAATAATAACGGATTAACATGACCATCCCATTCGCTATACGACGCGCCTAACACAGTTGGACCAATTTCTGGAAGGACGGCCTTTAGCGCCGTATTATTAAGCATCTCAAAGCTAAAACCTTTGCTGCTACCGCCAGCCATTTTCTCTAACATTGTTTTTCTGTTGTCAAACTCCTCATTATCCATGCAAAAATCAAAACCACCGTTTTGTACAAAAGCCAAACCAATACCAGTCAACTCCTCTAATTCTTTACTGAGTTCAGGCCAAAGCTGTGCCGATTGACACGTCCAATCAGCGTACGGTGGGCTATTCACCCCTTTACCTTGCACCCATATTAAGCCAAAATTACCTCGTGCCGCTCTATATGTATTATCACCCTCATCAAGAATCAAAACCCTTTGGCCATGACGAACCAAACCGTAGCCCACGGCTGCACCAATTAAGCCGCCGCCAATGACAATAACATCAAATTCTGTTGTTTGCATCAATGGCGCCTTTTTGATAAATCAAAATAAAAGTTAATTCAAGGTTGTAGCGTGAAGTATTTCGTATATTAAACTTTTTTTACTAAAGAAAAAATATATACTAGAATTTTAACTTTGCAGATATAACTGCAAAATATACAGTTGTTAATAAAAAAAATATTATTTTCTAATTATATACAGGCTTGTGATATAGTTATATACTCACCAGTTATATATGGTGACAACCCAAACTAAACAATAAAGGAGAGTTACAAAATGAAGAAAAAGTTAATAATGACGCTTCTAGGCATTTCATTGGCAACCAGTGCTTTTGGCGGTAACTGGTCAACGATTAAAATTGGTACAGAGGGTGCATATCCCCCGTGGAACGGTACAAGCGCTTCGGGTGAACTTGAGGGCGCCGAAATCGATTTAGCAATGGATCTTTGCGAAAGAATGAACGCAACTTGTGTTTTAGTTGCCCAAGACTGGGATGGCATTATTCCAGCCTTACAAAACGGTAAATATGACGCAATTATGGCGGGCATGTCAATTACCTCTGAAAGAATGGAAGTGATAGATTTTTCCCAGGGCTACGCTACAGAGCCTGCATCCTTTGCAACACTTAAATCTTCAGGTTTGGCAAAAATGGGTCAGACTGGTAACGTTAATCTAGATCTAGGAAGTTCAGCTAAGCTAGACGACTTAAAGGCCATCTTGAAAGGCGCTGTTGTTGGTGTTCAGGGATCCACAACCCATGAAAACTTCGTAAGAGAGGTTTTGGGTGATTCTGTCACGGTCAAACTTTACGATACTCAGCAAAACCTTGAGCTTGATTTAGCCGCTGGTAGACTCAATGCTGCACTTTCAGATTCTGGCTCGATGGGAGCATTTATGGAATCCAGCGCTGGCAGCGAGATAGTGTTCTTTGGTCCTAAACTTGGTGGTGGTCAATTTGGTCCAGGTGTTGGTGTTGGTTTGCGTCAAGCAGACACTGATCTTAAGGCCATGTTTAATAAAGCCATTAATGAAGCAAGAGCTGATGGCACGTTGGCGGCTCACTTTGTTAAGTGGTTTGGTAAAGACATTTCAATGTAATTATTGATATATTCTTTATAACAAAGCGGTCACCACATGTGACCGCTTTTTTTATAAACCTCTATCCACTATGCTTATACATAAGTTAAATAACCCTGTTTATTAAAATACAGACAAAAATGCGAGATAGAATAATGACGAACGCTTTAGAAATTAAACACTTAGTAAAATCTTTTGGTGACCTTGAGGTCATAAAAGATGTCTCTCTGAGCGCAAAACAAGGTGATGTTATTTGCATTATCGGATCCAGTGGCTCAGGAAAAAGCACGTTATTAAGATGCATCAATTTGCTTGAAATGCCAAATTCGGGCCAAGTTTTGGTGAACGGTGAGCTCATTAAAATGACCGTAGATAAAAACGACCAGGCCTGTCCAAGTGACCACAAACAGGTTGACCGTATTAGGACAAAGCTGGCCATGGTATTTCAAAGCTTTAATCTGTGGTCTCATATGACTGTTTTGCAAAACGTTATCGAAGCACCAGTTCACGTTCAAAAAATTGATAAAAACCAAGCTATCGAAAGCGGTAAAAAACTGTTGGCTAAAGTTGGCATTACCGAAAAAGCAGATCAATACCCATCCAACCTTTCTGGTGGCCAACAACAAAGGGTTGCCATTGCACGTGCTTTAGCGATCAATCCAGATATTTTGTTATTTGACGAGCCTACATCATCCCTCGACCCTGAATTGGTAGGAGAAGTTCTCAAGGTAATGAAGTCGCTTGCCGAGGAGGGCAGAACCATGATTGTTGTTACCCATGAAATGGGCTTTGCGAAAGAAGTGGCTTCTAAAGTTATTTTCCTACACAATGGTCATATTGAAGAACAAGGCACGCCAGAGGAAATATTTAATACACCAAAATCTGAACGTCTAAAAAAATTCCTATATTCTAATATAGAAGGCTAATAATGAATTACCTAGATTTATTATCATTAGGAGATACGGGTTGGGGTGACGAAATGCTCTTGGGCGCTTTGATGACCATCTTGGTCAGTCTGTCAGCCATGGCCATTGGGCTCTTTTTTAGTATTTTTGCAACCATGGCAAAGCTATCCAGTAGTGCCATTAGCAGGTCGATTGGCAATATATATACAACTATTGTCAGAGGCATACCGGAATTACTGGTCATCTACTTGCTCTATTTTGGCGCCAATAACGCCATTATGGGTATCGCCAAAGGTGTGTTTGGTTATAACCAATATATTGAATTACCTGTTTTCTTTATCGCTGCTTTAGCCGTGGGATTGATTTCGGGCGCCTACTCTACAGAAGTTATTCGAGGGGCGTTTTTAGCTGTGCCTAAAGGCCAGGTTGAAGCGGCTCAATCCGTTGGTATGCATAAATTTCTTATTTTTCATAGAATACTAGTGCCACAAGTATTACGCTTCGCACTACCCGGTCTTGGTAATGTTTGGCAACTCACCCTAAAAGACACGGCACTCATCATGGTCACAGGCTTGGTTGAAATTATGAGGCAAGCGCATATCGCTGCTGGCTCGACTCACGAACCCTTTACTTTTTATATAACCGCAGCTTTGCTTTTTTTAACACTATCCTCGGCGTCCTCAAGAGTGCTTAATATTGCCGAAAATTGGGCCAATAAAGGTATTAGGCGGGCTTAATGAGTATTTCTAGCAGTTACTTTCAAATGTGTGACGCTTTGCCAGGCAGGGAAGGGATCCTTAATTTTAATTTAATGTGCAACAAGCTGCCAGATTTAATGAAAGGCTTGCCACTGACACTCGAACTGGTTGTTATATCCCTTTTGGCTGGCTTCTGTTTGGCCGTTGTGATAGCATTGATGCGAATTTCAAACAATCGTGTTCTTGATATTTCAGCTCGAACCTATGTGCTTTACTTTCGCGGCACGCCGCTCTTGGTGCAAATTTTCCTTGTTTATTATGGCTTGGGTCAGTTTGAATTGATTAAAGAAACCTTTCTTTGGTCATTCTTCAGAGAGGCTTACTGGTGTGGCATTCTAGCACTCACCCTAAACACAGCTGCCTACACAGCAGAAATAATACGCGGGGGCTTACAATCGGTACCTCACGGGCAGATCGAAGCAGCCCGAGCAATAGGCATGAGCGGCATCTTACTTTACAGAAGAATCATTTTTCCAATTGCCTTTAGACAAGCATTACCAGCCTATGGCAATGAAATGATTATTATGGTTAAAGCCACCTCCTTGGTTAGTATCATTACACTGATGGAAATTACAGGCATTGCACGCTATATTATTGGCAAATACTGGACACCCATTGAAATTTTCTTGATTGCTGGCATTATATATTTGGCTCTAAACTACCTTGTTACCCAGCTAGTGAAGTTTGCTGAAAATAAATTTACCAAATATCTACAACCAGCCAATAAAAACTGAACGGCCCTATGGCTTAAATTTCGAGGTCATGGGGTAGCGCCGTTCTTTACCAAAAGCATTGCTGCTCACCTTAGGACCCGGCGCAGATTGGCGACGTTTATACTCATTATTAAGCACCATTGAAGTGACCTTCTTAACAAGCTCAACATCGTACCCAAGTTCGGCAATCTCAGCAACTGAGCGCTTTTGTTCAACAAACTGCATCAGAATGTCATCTAAGGCGTCATAAGGTGGCAATGAATCTTGATCAACTTGATCAGGCGCTAACTCAGCAGAAGGGGGCCTAGTGATGACACGTTCAGGAATAACTCGTGAAATAGAATTTCGATAATTAGCCAACTCATAAACAAGGGTTTTTGATATATCTTTAAGCGGCGCAAAACCACCACACATGTCACCATAAAGCGTGGCATAGCCAACTGACATCTCTGACTTATTACCTGTTGCAAGTACCATCTTATGCCATTTATTAGACAAAGCCATTAAAAGAACGCCGCGAACTCTCGCTTGAATATTCTCCTCGGTTGTATCTTTACCCGCGCCATCAAATAAATCAAATAGCGATAAATTAAAAGCATTAACCATTTGGTGAATGTCTACACTAGCAAAATGAACGCCTTGAGCGCTTGCCTGCATCTCCGCATCCTCAAGACTCATCGAAGAAGTGAATTGATAAGGCATCATTACTGCGCTGACATTTTCAGCACCCAAAGCGTCCGCAGCAATGGCAAGTGTTAGTGCAGAGTCAATGCCGCCAGAAAGACCAATCAAGGCACCTGCGAAACCATTACCTTTAACATAATCCTTGGTAGCAAGCACAAGTGCTTTATAGACTAAAGCGGTCTCAGAAGGAGCACTGTAGTCACAATCATGGGTATGCAAAGCCTCACAAGATTCAAAAAAAGGCAATTGTTGCACCAAAGAGCCTTTGGCATCAATCATAAAAGAACCGCCATCAAACACCAGCTCATCTTGGCCACCAACAGTATTAACATACAAAAGGTCAATGTTCCACTCGAGCGCATGCTGTCGGTAAAGATCTAGGCGTTGTTGAAACTTACCAGACTGAAAAGGCGAGGCATTTAAACTAATAATTAAGTCAACATTTAGTTGACAAGTCCTTTGTAAAGGATCACCAACCCAAGCATCTTCACAAATCAACACGCCAATTCGAATGCCTTGATGTTCAAAAACAAGGGGCTTGTCCCCGGGAGCAAAGTAACGAATTTCATCAAATACACCATAATTAGGCAAGGATTGTTTATGGTATAGATAAGCGACTGTGTTTTTATAAATACAATAAGCACTGTTATAAAGTAAGCCGTCAGATGAACATGGTGCGCCAAATAACACAGCAAGCGAAGAAGGTAGTTGTTGACACAATTCATCAATATGAAATTCAATTTGTTTGATAAATCCAGAACGAAGCAAAAGGTCTTCGGGAGGATAGCCAGTTAAGGCCAATTCTGGGAAAACAATCAAGTGTGCACCAAGCTCGTGTGCTTTAAGGCTTAAATCAAGGATTTTTTTAGCATTATTCGAAATATCACCGACAATGGGTTGAAATTGGGCGATTTGAATACTTATAGGCAAACTGTCGGCTAATATTTTATTTAGCTGTTCCTGCCAAAATTTAGCCTTCAAATTATTATCAGAATTAATAGCGTGCTCATACTTGGTAAACGCAACCACTTCCGCAGGGTCTATATCAAGGATATTAGCAAACAACCAAGCGTGCGTTTCACTGAGTGCAGCCTTGCCTGAGCTGTATTTACTTAGGTTAGATTGATTTATGTCGTATTTTTTGGCTATTTTATAATCGGACAAACCTGTCTTAATCCTTACCATATCAAGGTATTCTGAGGTTTTTTTGTACATTTTTCTGCTGCAAAATTATTGGGATATAGTTATTTTATACCACTATATGTAAAAAATAACTATAGTTAAGCAAACACATTTGAAATAATAGTTGTAATTATTAACTAAATTTAATTAACTTATTGATTTTTATAGTTTTTTATACACAATACAAAACAGTATGGGTCGCATAAGACCAGAAGCGATTGATTAATTGAGTCTATTCAGGACACCTAATTTATCGAAATGAATTAAATTAGGTTAGTGCTTGAATTCAAATAAAGAGAATTAATAATATACGTCTTATTATTTACATATTCAGAAGATAGTTCATATATATAAAGAAAAATCATGATATTTCTTAAAGTATTTTCTTTTTGACCTATATTGTCTCCCTTTTTTTCCAAGATAAGATAAACTTTGGCTAAATCTCTTATCTAACTAGGGATTGGTGTTTATTTTTTCACAATACATACTAGGAGACTTTATGAAACAATTAATAAAATTGTCCGTTGCCTCATTGTTGGTTGCGGGCTCACTTGCGGTGCATGCAGGTACGCTTGCTGATGTTCAAGCAAAAGGCCATGTGACTTGCGGTGTATCGAAAGGCTTGGCAGGTTTCTCTGCTGCTGATTCCTCTGGTACTTGGACTGGTATTGACGTTGACGTTTGTCGCGCTGTTGCAGCTGCAACATTGGGCGATGCAACAGCAGTTAAGTTTGTTCCACTAACAGCTAAAGAAAGGTTTACTGCTTTGCAATCAGGTGAAATTGACATGTTATCTAGAAACACTAC
>CAZZER010000023.1:0-5542 GCA_964653365.1 uncultured Candidatus Thioglobus sp. | reverse complement strand
CACGTTGTATTGCCAGAAATCATCTCTAAAGAGCCACTAGGTCCTGTGGTACGTCAAGGCGATGACCAATGGTTTAACATTGTTCGCTGGTCTCTTAACGCAATGATTACTGCTGAGGAGTTAGGTGTTACAAGTGCAACAGTTGATGACGTAACTAACAACCCTGAACGCGAGCGTTTAATGGGTCGTTCTGGTAACACGCATGAGTATGTTGGTCTAAGCTCAGACTGGACTTATAACATTATCAAGCAAGTCGGTAACTACTCCGAAAGCTTCGAGCGCAACATCGGCGTTAATACTCCAATCGGCATTGCCCGTGGTGTAAATGCCTTGTGGACTGATGGTGGTATTCTTTATTCACCTCCATTTAGATAAATAATTATCTAATAACACTAAACCAGCCTGCTTATGCGGGCTGGTTTTTTATTAAGCACCGACTTACTAACGATCTGTTTTAGATTTATATTTTATAAATGAATTAAGTTCGACTCATTTACACTTACCTTATAATAATTTTATCTACTCCTTCTTAATTACTTTTTTATGAAGCAAGAAAACTCCTTAACGGCCATTCTTAATAATAACGAAATAAGAGCCGTTGCTTTTCAAGCGATCACTTTTTTAATTATTGCTTTTGTTATCTATTCTGGGATAAGTAATTTGATGTTTAACATCGAGACTCGTGAAATTCATACTGGCTTTGCCTTTTTGTCCAATAGGGCTGGCTTTGATATTAACGAATCGATGATTGCTTATACACCTGAACACAGCAACCTTCGGGTTTTTTATGTCGGTCTAATCAATACCCTAGTAGTCGCTTTCGTTGGCATTATCTTTGCAACTATTATTGGACTTTTTATTGGTATTGCCAGACTCTCAAATAACTTTCTTGTGGCTAAACTTGCCAGCGGATACATTGAGATATTCAGGAACATTCCAATTTTGATCCAAATATTATTTTGGTACAACATTGCTCTAATCACGTTGCCTTCACCTCGAGGTAGCTTTAACTTCTTTGATTCATTTTTTATTAACAAACGTGGTGTCTACGTACCGGAACCAATTACTGAACCAGAATTTATATGGGTATTCATCACCTTTGTTATTGGCATCGTTGCCATGGTTTTCATGAAGCGCCACTTTCGTCAAAAACAAGACAAAACTGGTATTTACACACATACTTTTGGCTACTCGATGGGGCTAGTTTTAGGTCTGCCACTAATTGTCTTTTTTTTAATGGGTTCGCCCTTGTATTTTGATTATCCAGAATTAAAAGGCTTTAACTTTAAAGGTGGACGGGTTTTTTCACCAGAATTCTTAGCGCTTGCATTTGCGCTCAGTGTGTATACCGCAACTTATATTGCAGAAGCTATACGCTCGGGCATTGAGGCTGTTAATAAAGGCCAAAAAGAGGCTGCTGCATCCCTCGGGCTTACGCAAACACAATCACTCAAATTAGTGGTATTGCCGCAAGCCTTGCGCGTTGCAATACCGCCAACCATTAATCAGTATCTCAACTTAACAAAAAACTCTTCACTGGCAACAGCCATTGGCTACCCAGAGCTGATGTCTGCCTTTGGTGGCACAGTGCTTAATCAAGTAGGGCAGGCGGTTGAAATTCTTGGTATGACAATGCTAGTGTACTTAATAATTTCATTATTGATTTCGCTACTGCTAAATGTTGTTAATAAAAAAATGGCAATCAAGGGGCGTTAAATGGCAATATACGATATACAAGAAGAAAGAAAGCCGCCCATTTCTCAAGTGGGCATTGTTCGCTGGCTAAAAACCAATCTTTTCTCCTCCTGGATTAATGTTGGCTTAACCTTTGCTTCACTGTATTTGCTTTATATCATCATTCCCCCTCTTTTGGATTGGATGATTTTCAGTGCCAATTTTAATTTTGGCACCGTTAATATTCTCGGCTTTGAAATTCAATTTAGCGAGGAAATGGCCACCAATAAAAACTGTGGCCGTGAGGCTGCATGTTGGCCTTATATTTACGAAAAAATGTATATGTACATCTACGGCTTCTACCCAAGGGAAGAGTCCTGGCGTGTTGATATTGTCTACGGATTAACAGCGATGCTTTTTGTCCTCGTGCGCCTTCTGCGCAATTTCACCCATAAAAACAAAGCGCTTTTGATGGTCTTTGCCATTTATCCCATCGTTTCTTTCTATCTTATTTCAGGCGGTATTTTTGGTTTAGAGCACATACAAACCCACCAATGGGGTGGTTTAATGCTTACCTTGGTTATTGCATCTGTAGGCATTTTATTTTCCTTTCCTATTGGTGTAATTCTTGCATTGGGCAGGCAGTCTAACTTGCAGGTTATCAGACTTTTCTCGACGATGTACATTGAGTTTATTCGGGCCGTTCCTCTAATTACCATTTTATTTATGGCTTCTTTTGTATTGCCAATGTTCTTTACAGAGGGAATAAACTTCGACAAATTACTAAGGGCACTCATTGCGATAACACTGTTTCAGGCGGCATATTACGCCGAAGTGGTGCGAGGCGGCTTGCAAGCCATCCCAACTGGACAATATGAGGCTGCTGACGCAATTGGGCTAAATTATTTTCAAAAAAATGCATTAATCGTACTACCACAAGCCCTAAAGATATCAATTCCAAATATTGTCGGCTCATCTATATCGCTATTCAAAGATTCTGTGCTAGTTCTTATTATTGGCCTAATGGATATTCTTGCCATGGTTAACATGACTAGCAACGACCCTTATTGGCTGGGCCGAGAAACTGAGGGTTTTGTCTTTGTAACTATCGTTATGTGGGTATTCCTATATTCAATGTCGCGCTATTCAAAAAAACTCGAAGAGCGCTTTAGCACTGATCATAAAAATTAAAAAGGTTTTAAAATGACAACAAAAAACAACAAGACAAACATTATTGAAATCAACAAACTAAACAAGTGGTATGGCGATTTTCATGCCCTTAAAAACATCAACCTTACCGTTAATGAAGGTGAAATTATTGTCGTTTGTGGGCCCTCAGGTAGTGGCAAATCTACCTTAATTCGATGCGTCAATTTCCTCGAAAAATTCCAAGAAGGGGAAGTCATTGTAAATGGCACTCAATTAACCGACGATGTCGCAAAAATTAGAAGCATTAGAAGTGAAGTGTCGATGGTTTTTCAACATTTTAATTTGTTTCCACATCTAAGTATTATTGACAACTTAACACTAGCACCTATTTGGGTTCACAATTCAGGCAAAGAGGAGGCCCGCGAAAAAGCCCTAAAATTACTTGATAGGGTGGGTATTAAAGATCAGGCAGAAAAGTACCCCAATCAGCTCAGTGGTGGCCAACAACAAAGGGTGGCAATTGCTAGATCGCTATGCACATCACCTAAAATAATGCTATTTGACGAGCCAACATCAGCACTAGATCCAGAAATGATCTCAGAGGTGCTCGATGTAATGATAGAGCTTGCCAAAGAGGGCATTACAATGATCTGTGTTACTCATGAGATGGGCTTTGCAAGAAAAGTAGCGCAGCGCATCATTTTTATGGATGAGGGGCAAATTATTGAAGAAAACGACCCTGAAACCTTCTTCCACGCGCCAGAATCTGACCGATTAAAGCTATTCTTAGATCAAATTCTCACCCACTAAAAGCGGTATTCAAGACTCAAAACCAATCAAATGCCACATAAGTGGCATTTTTTTTGTTTAAAAAGAACGAAAAACAATAAAAGGAGAGGGTGTGCAGCTAATTAACAACTGATCTTAAGTAAGAATTTGAGAAGCTAATCTGAAAATATAGCGAATAAGACTATAATAATCTCATGTATCAATAAATTAAATTAAATAAGAACCTAACCACATCAGCATCAATTCATTTACAAATATATATGTTTAAGTTATTTAACAAAGAAGAACCACTTCAAGAAGAAGAGAAAACTCAAACCGAAGATTGGACAAAGGATATTAAACGAAATCAACTGCTCGGAGGCCATGCAGAGCAGATGTCTTTTATATACGACTCTGACAATGAATTTATAGACGAAGGGACTAAGAAGGGACTAAGTAGTGACCATCTAATAATACTGAAAAATTGTAACGCTGAAAGCAGCGCTATAGAATTAATGAAGATTTTAAAAAGAACAAATAAAACTAAATTTAAGGACGCCATTATCAAACCTCTGATTGAAAATGGTTTTCTTGAATTGACCATTCCTGAAAAACCAAAAAGTCCAAATCAAAAATATCGCCTAACTAACATGTTTGTTCGCCGAAGAAGGAAAAACTAAGAAAATTCTTTGCAGTTTTTTCAAAAAATGATCACTTTTTGTTCAATACTGAGAATATTGCCCTATTTTCAATTATTATGATAAATTCAACGCGTGATATACCTTGTGCAACAAACTCCCAAAATACGTAAAATTTGGGAAATACATATAACTCATTGATTTATAACAATTTTTTACTAATTTCCTATATTTATAGTGATTTTTATCCTTTTTACTAAAGAATTTTTCTGATTTTGCACCTTCAGACTATAATTCATTCAATCCTTCTTTTTTCTGTCAAATTTCACAGAGCCTCAAATGTCTGACCAACCTTTTGAAAGTAAAGCGCCACCAGTAAACCTTGAAAAAGTAGGTGTTTTGATTTGTAATCTTGGTTCCCCAGATGCACCAACAAAAAAAGCATTAAGAAAATATCTCAAACAATTCTTATCTGACAAGTTTGTCATTGATGCGCCCAATCGTTTTCTTTGGCTTTGTATTTTGCATCTTGTAATTTTGAATATTCGGCCTGCAAAATCTGCAAAAAAATATCAAAAAATATGGGGTGATTCTAATAACAAAGCCCCTCTTATTGGCTTGTGTCAGGAGCTTGTTCGCCAGCTTAATCAATCTAACTCTTCTAATAATTCATTTGAATATGCCCTTGCAATGCGCTACGGAAACCCTTGCATAGCAAGCGCTCTAGAGGATTTAAAGAAAAAAAATTGTCGTAAAATTGTCATCTTACCACTCTATCCACAGCACTCTAAAACGACCACTTCCTCAACTTTTTTTGAGATAGAAAAGATCACAAAACAATGGCAAGATTCACCTGAAATTTCATATGTAAATGATTACCACGATAACGCGAAATATATTGACACCTTGGCATCTTCAATTGTGGATTTTCAAAAGAAAAATGGTTTTCCCGATAAATTGTTAATTTCTTATCATAGTATTCCACAGCGTTATGTTGATAAAGGTGATCAATATTATCAACATTGTCTAGAAACGACACAATTGCTGGTTAAAAAACTAAAACTCGATGCGGACTCCTATGAAATGTGCTTTCAATCAATTTTTGGTAGAGAAAAGTGGCTAGGTCCAAATATCAGTGATATTCTTGTCGATCTTGCCTCCCAAGGTGGGCATGTGCAAGTCGTTTGTCCAGGGTTTCCTGTTGATTGCCTTGAAACCTTAGAGGAAATTGACATGGACAATCGACAGATGTTTCTTGATAATGGGGGTGCCAATTTTCACTATATTCCTGCATTAAACGCTAGTGCTGCAAA
>CAZZER010000022.1:0-24692 GCA_964653365.1 uncultured Candidatus Thioglobus sp. | reverse complement strand
CCATAGACTCAAAAATACCACCAATAACGTAGGACATAACCACTTGGCTTGACCAGTTGTGAATTGGTATAACGATTGGCGAGCTCGAGTCGGCAACTGCCTGACCAGAAACTGAAGCCACTGACATAGTTAAAGCAGCAGCAGCCACTTTACTTGAAAACTTATTCATTTTTTTCTCCTTTATAATTTGCTGAACTTATTTAAACTCTCTCAATAACGAGAAAGTAAATAAAAACAACTGTTTACGTTTTATTTCGGCAAAAATGCCAAAAAAAAACACCCTTACAATCTTAGATTTAGTTACGTCTAAGAATGTTAGCTACCTGAGAATTCTACATCCTAACTCGAGTCTTCTCAGGGTCATAAAACGGAAAGCGCACAACTTTTGCAGCTAACCTTTTATGATGTCCGTCCAATTTGCCCACCTCAACTTCGCTTCCAATCTCGGATGCTGTCATTGACATGCGGCAAAGTGCAATGTTCTTTTTAAGTATCGGTGAACGTGTCGCACTAGTAATATGTCCCACCTGTTGCTTACCAATATACACCCCATCTCCGGGCGTTGCAACCTCATTACTCTCCAATTCTAACCCAACAAGAGTCCTTTGTGGAGAATTTTTACGAAGTATCAATGCCTCTTTACCAGAAAAATCTTCTTCTTTTGTTTTTAACGGCACTGCAAATCCAATACCTGCTTCAAAGGGGTCTGTTTGATCACAGAATTCGTAACCCGCAAAAATTAATCCGGCTTCAATTCGCAGCATATCGAGTGCGTTAAGGCCAACTGGGCATATCCCAAACTCCTCTCCAGCCTCAGCAATTGCATCCCAAACAGCCTCACAATCATCCGGATGGGCAAACACTTCATAGCCCAACTCACCAGAATATCCAGTACGAGAAACCATGACTGGAATACCAAACTCCCCGCCAATACGAGCAAAAGTAAAGCGGAACCATTTGAGCTCATCCATCGTAGTTTGCGTGGTTTTCGTCCAGATAATCTTTTTCAATGTTTCGCGACTCTTAGGTCCCTGAACAGCTACATTTTGTAACTGATCTGTGGAAGATTTGACAAAGGCATTAAAGCCTTTCTCTTTGGCTATTTCACGAATACGTTTACCACCACTACCGCAGCCACCAACCCAGCGGAAGTTGTTTTCACACAAGCGGAACAAAGTGCCGTCATCAATCATGCAGCCGTTGTCGTAACACATTGCCGTGTATACCACCTGACCAATAGCCATTTTGCGCACATCCTTCGTAATAGCATACTGACAAAGGGCCTCAGCGTCTGGTCCATAAATCTCGAACTTTCTCAGTGGAGAAAGGTCAATCATCGCAACCGCTTCACGACATTGCCAATACTCTTTGATTTGGCCTAAATTGGTGTAATCAAGAGGCAACCAGTAGCCATTATATTCGGTGAAATTTCTCGTTAACTTCGAGGTATTTTTATGAAATCCTGTTTCTTTAGTCATGGTCGGTATGGTTTGTGGATCAGGTCTAAAAGCAGTACCTGAGGAAAAATTATTATCGGCATCGTAAACCCGAATGTGAATATCTGTTGGATCCCAGTTATTTGCCGGTGACGTGTCGTCAGGACAAGCTGAAGATACACATACTAAATCCGTAACAGCGCGAAGAAGAACAAAATCTCCAGGGCGTGACCATGATACGTCAGAGTCTAATGTATGGCATTCCAAAATATCAGTATTGAAGAAGAAGTTTACTGCCACCCAGTTACGACGAGCAGCGATGCCGAACTCACTAAGTGATTTATTGAAATTTTCCGTACAACTAATATGCCCTGGGTAACCTCGATCGTCGTAATATTTTGCATTACAAGCTAAACCGAAAGTATCGTGCCTACAAACCGTATCACGAATCACCTCAATGTATGGCTCCGAATTTTGATTATAAAACTTATCGTAAACACCGGGAGCTGGATAACTTGACAACATCAACGAACGAGTCACTGTTGGGTCCAGTGTAAGCTCCTTACCCTCTGCCAGCCCAGCAACTGAAAAACATTGAAAATCAGAACATTGCTGACCTTGAACGTCAATAATTTGAATGTACTGACCCGCCTTAACTGTATAAGACCTAGCCGAACTGTGAGGAACTCTAAAATCCTGTAAGGGCTCAGCTAAAGGTTCTGGCAAGCATTCTTCCTTAGGTTTTGGATTTGCACGAGAAACGTTAATTAATATTTCAGTTGGCGAGCTTTGTTCGTCAACTGGCATAGCGCCGCCCTTGGCGTCAAATATACATAGGGTATCTTGGTCAACGTGGAAATTTTGTCTTGTGTCAGCAGGCGATAAACCTGCAAACAATTCAGCAGTATCCGTTGAATCTGAATTGATTTTATTGTGCTTAAGAATGGCCTTAAGCATATTTGATGAGTCATCAAAATTAAATGATGCTTTACTCGAATTTGGTGTGCTAGCCCATTGTAAAGAGTTGATTGCACAAGTACCTTTTGTGTCAAATGCCAAAAGGTTACACTTCTGATCTCCTTCTACATCAACAACTTCAACTTGATCACCAACTTGCAGATCGATTGAAAGCGCTTCGCCCCCATGAATTTGATATATTTCACAGTTATCAGCGTACTTGATTTCCGAAACTCTCATTGTTAATTAGATTTTTTGCATTGATCATTTTTTTAATAAGACATAGTTTACTTTTATTTTCAACTGTTTTTATCTCTTTTTTCAGCATGATTATTCTTATTATTTTTGTTATAAACAAAGAATTTTACGAAAATATTTTATTATTTATAATTATGCAGCTAAGTACAAATCACTTAATAACAATACAGCTAACCACTAAAGTGACAAATATATCAATAAACTACATTAAGGAATAAATTATACAAAGTCTTTTTTAATAATGTTGAGAGATGGATTTAGTAAAGTTACAAATACGTTCTGTAACCTCAATCTTTATCTGGCAAGCTCGATAACCAATAATGCCTATAAATAGCAGAAATTTAACAGAAAAGAAAACGAGAAAGCCCCTTACTAAAAAAGAGGGGTGATAAAAATAATATTTTATTTAGATAATCATTAACGTGTTGATAGACACTAACGATTGTAGATTGGATTTTAGTTGTAACAGCACCTCAGGGGGGGAGAGATGCTGTCAAACTAAGGGCTGTCGAAGGTGTTCGGACAAGTCCAAACACCTCCTACCTTTCCCTAAAAGTCACTTACCTTAGAACTTACGGTAAGCTGCGTTTAAGTCAACCATTGGATGGTTCTCAGACATTTGGAACTTAATCAACAACTCGCGTGCAATCATGTCACGCTCTTGTTGGTTGTCTGGAAGATCAATGGATTCAGGCACAGTAACCCAGCCGTTGATATTTCTATCAAATACGGCGGCATGCTCACCTTCGTAACCCATATGAACATCTTCTAACCAGTTAAGATCTTGCCAGCCCATTGTGTCAATGTATTCTTGCAAGAATGGAGTGATGTACTTAAGGTCAGGGACTAGGTTTACATCATATCGGTAACCGATATGCTGGCCAGTCATTGCCTCATGTTCTTCATTGAGGTTTTCAATTTCCCATGGTTGTGAATCAGTATTACTCATGATATCTCCTATCTTAAAAACGTGTCATGTCTGGACGACCAACCGTGTGCTGTGAACCCGCAATAGGTACTTGTGCACAAGCTGAAGCTTCCATTGTCAATGCAGCTAGATCTTCTGGCTCCAATGAGTGTACATTTGTCTTACCACAAGCACGCGCCATCATTTGACACTCGATTGCTAATGTGTGTAAGAAGTTAAATACACGCTCAGCAGCTAGATCTGGGTCTAGACGCTTTCTTAGCTCAGGATCTTGCGTTGCAACACCAACCGTACAACGGCCAGTATGACAGTGGTAGCACTCACCAGCTCTAACGCCCATTTCGCCTTCGTAGTCAGCTTCTGGAGTATCTCTGTTACAGTTAAGTGCCATCAATGCAGCGTGACCAATCGCAACTGCGTCCGCACCTAGTGCAATCGCTTTAGCAACGTCACCACCATTACGGATACCGCCAGCGTAGATCAATGTGATCTCACCGCCCATACCAACATCTTCAATCGCCTGACGCGCTTGACGAATTGCTGCAATACCTGGGACACCAGTTTCTTCTGTCGCAAGGTGAGGACCCGCACCAGTACCACCTTCCATACCGTCGATGTAGATACTGTCACAGCCAGTTTTTGCAGCCATACGAACGTCGTCATATACACGTGCAGCACCTAGCTTAAGCTGGATTGGAATCTGACCGTCTGTCGCTTCACGAATTTCTTCAATTTTAAGCGCCAAGTCATCCGGACCTAACCAGTCTGGGTGACGTGCTGGAGAACGTTGGTCAATACCAGCAGGTAATGAACGCATCTCAGCAACTTGGTCTGTTACTTTCTGACCCATTAGGTGACCACCTAGACCAACTTTACAACCTTGTCCAATGAAGAACTCAACTGCGTCAGCAAGACGTAAGTGATTTGGGTTAAAACCGTAACGTGATTGGATACACTGGTAGAACCATTTGCTTGAGTAACGACGCTCATCTGGAATCATACCACCTTCACCAGAACATGTCGCTGTACCAGCCATAGTCGCACCACGTGCTAGGGCTGTTTTAGCTTCATAGCTCAATGCACCAAAACTCATACCAGTAATGTAGACAGGGATGTCTAGCTCTAAAGGTACTTTAGCGTTTGGACCAATGATTGTTTTAGTTAAACATTTTTCTCTGTAACCCTCAATAATGAAACGGGTTAATGTGCCAGGCATAAATGTCAAATCGTCCCATGTAGGGATTTTTTTGAATAGAGAGAAACCTCTCATTCTGTATCGACCTAAGTCAGACTTGATATGAATATCATTCATCACTTCCTTAGGGAAGATAAAGCTTTCACCTAACTTGGCTGTATCATCTACTTGATTGCTCATAATATTTCCTTTTTATAATTTGCTTGAATAGTGATTAAAGAGCTACTTTCTTTTCGCTAGGCTCTAGCTTATCGTAGTTCCATAACATTCTGCCGGCAACGTACTTATGCATTTTTTCAGCACCGTTTGGTGTTTTAATGCCATACATGCCCAACTTACCCTCAAGGTAACGAACGTCAAGCTCAGTCATTTCACCAGGAACACAGTCGATACCTAGTTCTTCAACTTCACCACCAACATAGATTGTGCCATCGTACATTGAGTCGCCAAGGTTTCTACCCGCATCACCGCAAACGATCATACGACCACGTTGCATCATGAAGCCAGAAAAAGCACCCGTATTACCACCAACGATAATTGTACCGCCCTTCTGGTCAATACCTGTACGTGCACCTACGTGACCTTTACATACCAGGTCACCACCACGGATCGCAGCACCGAATGTTGAGCCTGCATTCATATCAATAACAACTGTACCAGCCATCATGTTTTCACCACATGACCAGCCAACACGGCCTTGAATATGAACATTAGGTCCATCGATCAAGCCACAACCAAAGTAACCTAGACTATCAGAGAAAGTTAGGTCAAGGCGGTTAAGGATGCCAACGCCAACGCCGTGACGAGACATAGGATTGTCAACGGTAATAGAACCGATGCCATTTTCCATTGCCTCTCTAATGGCAATATTGATTTCTCTAGGTGTCATTTCCTGAGCATCAATTGTTGTAGACTTAGATTTATCCACTTCGAATGAGTTAAAGTACGTTAAGTTTGCACTTTCATCAATCGAGAAGAAACGTTGTTGAGTACGACCTTTTAAGGACTCCTCATGTAGCCCCATGTCATGAGACTTGCTATCTTTTATAGTTCCCATACTCTTACCTCTCCATCATAAGGGTCAAATGTTACAATTTGTTCATCAAACAATTTTCTGATTGCTACTTCTTCTGAAGCTAGAGCAATCATATCGTCGCCTTCGTAAATAACCATAGGTTTAGCGGCCATACAGTCTTTCGCCATACCTAATTGGTCTTTTGTAGTTACAAGGTAGGTGAATACACCGTCAAGAAATTCAACAGAATCTCTCATCGCTGTTTCTAGATCAACACCTTGGTTCATCTTGTCTGCAATATATACTGCGATTAATTCTGAATCACAGCTAGATGCAAAACGGTGGCCTTTACGCTCAAGATCACGTCTGTTTGTCCAGTAGTTAGTCAATTGACCGTTGTGAACAACAGCAATATCGCTGAACGGGTACGCCCAGTATGGGTGAGCAGAACGGATATCGATATCCGACTCTGTAGCCATACGAGTGTGACCGATAGCGTGCGTGCCATCAAAATCGTTTAGACCGTATTGAGCAGCAACAACTGAAGCATCGCCAAGATCTTTGATTAACTCTAACGAGTTACCAACAGACAAAATTTCAACGCCATCAATATCTTCAACAAAGTCAGCTACTTTTTTCATGTCGCCATCAAAGCTAATTTCGTAACGAAGTGAATACTCGGTTACTGCTTCCTTGTTGATAATCTTAACACCCAAGCCTTCTAAACGCTCATTAACCGTTGCGATACGATCAGCGATTTCAGCATGAATACTGTAACTGCCTTCCATATCTGCTGCTTCTGCGATCTTTAAACGCAAAATCTGGTTGCCGTTGTCTTCACCATACACAGCATAACCTGTTGAGTCTGGTCCTCTGTGCTTCAAAGCCTGCAACATATCGGTCATTTGTTCACCAATATTCACAGACGCTCCGCCTTTCTTATGAATAATTCCTGCTATTCCACACATAAATATACTCCTATGTAAAAATCGCCCGCCTGTTAGACGGGCACTCTATTTAGTAACTTAAATGATTCTGCCCTATGGCAAGCAATCCAAGTAAGTTGCTAAGTCCCAATCTGTAACCGTATGGTTAAAGCGCTCCCACTCATCTCTCTTATAGTGTTCGAACACTGTATACATCTCACCCGGCATTGCAGATTTAATCACTTCGTCGTTGGCAAGTTCTGTCAAGGCTTCACCCAAAGTCATTGGCAATTTCTTAACATCTTTACCAGCTTCCATCGCTGCATAAATATTACGCTCTTCGGCTTCGCCAGCGTCAAGGTTGTTGTCAATACCATCGCCCATTGCCATCAATAGTGCTGTACCCATTAGGTATGGATTTACCATTGAGTCAACAGAACGGTATTCGAAACGACCAGGTGCAGAAACACGTAAAGCACATGTACGGTTTTGGTAGCCCCAGTCAGCAAAGATTGGTGCCCAGAATCCTGTGTCCCAAAGACGACGGTAAGAGTTAACTGTTGAAGAACCGATTGAAGTCAATGCTGGTAAGTGAGCAATAACACCACCAATTGAGTTAAGACCAATTGGTCCAGGCATTTTCTCATCAATTGAAGGATCTGGCATAAATGTGTTTTCACCACCTTCACGGTAAGTGAAACAACCCGGCATACCAGGAAGCTCATCAACATTACCTGCGATCTCTGGATGGAAAACTTCATTACCACCTTTCCAAAGAGACATATTGTGGTGACAACCTGAAGCAGATACACCCATAAATGGCTTCGACATGAAGCAAGCGATTAAGCCAAACTCACGTGCAACTTGTGCACAGATTTGACGGTAAGTCGTTAAACGGTCTGCGTTACGTAATACATCATCAAACTGTGTATTAAGCTCTAACTGACCAGGTGCATCTTCATGGTCACCTTGAATAATATCAAGACCCATTTGCTCTGAATACTCAATAACCTTCATAAACACAGGACGAAGCTCTTCGAACTGATCAATATGGTAACAACTTGGCTTAGTTACACCGCCGTTAGGCTGGCCATCTTCACCTCTTTTAAGCCACATCATTTCTGGCTCAGTACCACAACGCATATCTAAGCCATGCTTATCTTGGAATTCTTTGTGGATTCTGTGTAAGTTACCGCGACAGTCTGAAGACAATGCTTGACCTGGATTCTCACGCTCTTCACGGTTCCTGTATAGTCTACAGAAAACACGCGCAACACGCTTGTCCCATGGTAATTGGCAGAAAGTGTCAGGATCTGGAAGACCGACAAGCTCAGAAGCTTCTGGACCATAACCAATGTAGTCGCCATGGCGGTCAATAAATAGGTTAGCTGTAGAGCCATATACCAACTGAAAACCTTTTTCAGCCAAACGCTCCCAGTGACGCGCTGGAATACCCTTACCAACAATACGTCCAGTTACTGAGACGAACTGATAATAAACGTAAGTAACGCCCAGTTTTTCGATTTTGTTTTTAACGTCTTGAACCAGCTTATCTCTGCCCGGCTCATTGACGTGAAGTTCTAAATCTGTCATTTAATCTCTCCGAATAAATAAAATAAAATAAATCTTTTGCAAGATCACTCCCCTCTGCTTTTATTTAGCTCGAATACTGTAAACAATACACAAGACCTAAACTTGCATCAGTTATTTCGTAGGTCAAAGTATCTATATATCAATAAGTTAGGTAGATTATTCTTCCTGTCTTCTTGATGGTATATACACTTATCACCACAAATTGAGACGCAAGTATACTCCTACCCTCATTCCATTGTCAAGAAATATTTTTGATTTTAAGGAAAATAAAAGTAACCTGTACTTTTATTCTGAAAAAATACTTTGCAACCATAATAATGAACGCTAATTAACAATAAGTTACAGTAATTTGGATAAATGATGCCTACCAGAGAAAGTAAGGTCAGCACATAAGAAAGAAGTAATTACATTGCTCAGGTTTGAGCAGAGCAAATAACTGCCAAGAATTGACACTCTTTACTAAGGATTTTTTTTGGACCGTGTGGTGTTTCAGAATCAAAATAAAGTGAATCGCCTTCATCAAAATGAAAGACTTTAGTACCATAAAAATAATCCATCTTACCTTTAAGCATATAAATAAATTCTACACCCATATGTTGAAATTCTGGGAACTCGTAATCACGGTTAGTAATAGTAATCAAACAAGGCTCAACTTTTAGATTGCCTCCCATTGTATGGCCCAAAAGTTGGTAGTGACGGCCATCATCCGTACCTGCGCGCTCAATAGTGAGACCTTCACCAGACTTAACAAAAGTAGGCTCAACATTCCTATCGTACTGTCTAAACAACGATGTAATAGAAATATTAAGCGCATGACATATGAGCTGAATGGTTTTGAGTGAGGCGCTTATTTGACCGTTCTCAATTTTGGAAAGCATGCTTGCGGAAAGAAATGATTGCTTTGAAAGCTGTTGCAAAGTAACGCCAGCACTTTTACGTGCAGTTCGTACTTGTTTTCCAATTGACGCCTCTAGCTGCTTATCAGTACCAAAACTGGGCAGTTCTTTGTCAATAATCGATATACCTTTTTTTGGAGGACTCATCGCGCTAGCTTAGTTTACTTAAAATCAAAAAAAATAACTTAGAAGAATATTATCATAACATAGTTTCTTCTAAAGAAAACTGTGAAATTAAAATTAATTAAAATGAAAATTTTGACGTGAAATCCTAAAGCAAAGTGGCTGAAAGAATTAACGGGAAGCAAGTATTAATTTAAGTTGAACTAAACAGTACAAAAAGTCAGAATTTATTTGTATGAAACTTTTCCCTTTAAGAATTTCGACGACTTCTACGTTTCTTTATCGGTGAGCTATCGTCTCCGGAAAATATCGCTTTTGAACCAGAAGACATTTCGCCTACTTTAGTCTCAATGTCATCTAAACTTGGCATCTGACTCATTTGGTGGACATCCATAGCTTTACGCATCGCACGAATGTGCTCAAAACTTGTGCCACAACAACCACCAACAATTTTAGCGCCAGAATTAAGCGCCAAATGAACGTATTCAGCCATTAATTCTTCAGTGCCCGTATATACAATGGCTCCATCTTGATATTCTGGAATGCCACAGTTGGCCTTGGCAATAACAGTTGTGCCCTTCGCAACATTTCGATTAATATCAGTGATAGTCGCCAACAGATCGGGCGCACCAACACCACAATTGGCACCAAAGCCAACCAAACCAAGCTCTTTAGATCGTTTAGCAAGATTGGCTGGGGTTATACCCATCATTGTTTTACCAGCGGTGTCGAAACTCATTGTCGCGCATATTGGCAAATTAAACTCTTTGATGGCATCAACGGCAGCCTCCAATTCTTCGATCGCATACATGGTTTCCAACCATAATACGTCAACACCACCCTCAACCAGACCCTCAGCTTGAGCTTTAAATGCATCCGACGCCTCTCTTGGTGTCATCAATCCGTGCGGCTCAATCATTTCACCAGTTGGTCCCATTGAACCAGCAACAATAACAAGTCGGTCAGCAGCATCAGCAACATCTCTCGCTACTTGTGCTGCAGCTTTATTGAGCTCAAATACTTGATTTTCAAATTTGTGTAATTTCAAGCGAAAAGCAGTTCCACCAAAACTGTTGGTGAGAAAAAGATCGGATCCTGCATCGACAAATCCTTGGTGTAAGGCTTTAATTCTATCGAGATGATGTATATTCCAAGGCTCTGGAGGATCGCCAGTTTCGAGCCCCATAGCAAATAAATTTGTGCCTGTTGCTCCATCAGCCAAAATATGGCTTTTTTCTTCTAATATTTTTAGAAATTTGTTCATAATAAAATCAAATGTAATTACATTGTAAATACAAATTTTGCCTATGTTGAGTTAAGCTCAACCATAGGGAATACATCATACCTATTAAATCCCTATACAAAAGGGTTTTTAAGAGATTTTGAATCTATAAATAATTCAATTTTTTTCTGCAAATAATATCTTAATTTAGCTATTATTTTTGTTAAAAGATATATAATCGGTAACAAATAGGCCATGGCCAAACTGTGAAACACTTAATGACAATTTTGCACCACAAAACCAAGCAATTCTCAGCTCGTTTTTTGGGTCAAAGTTGTGTTTCAATTCACTTTGACTTTTCTCTCCTTTTTTCTTTTTACATCCCACTGAAATAATGGACAACCAGACCAACATTCATCAAGACGTTATTGATCGTTTTATTAGTTATGGCGACAATAACTTTGAGTTTTCTAATCAGCGTGCTCTCAGTTCTGACAATCCGCAAAAATTAGGCGTTCTTCGTTTGATTTATGCTTACCGCTTTTCGGGACACTTACGGGCAAAAATTGACCCTCTTAATCGTCCAAGACATCATGGAACGAAACCTTTTAATATTGCAGATTTTGGCTTAACCGATGCTGACCTTGATAAACCTTTTGGTACTGGCTCTTATCAAGATGGCTACTGTTCTAGCTTACGGGAACTTGTCAGCTCTCTTGAAAAAACCTATTGTGGCAGCTTGGGTGTTGAATACATGCATATTCCCAATCTAGAGGAAAGGCGATGGATTCAAAGTCGGGTTGAAACTTATACCTCGCAACCTGAATACAGCACTCAATTTAAAAAATGGCTATTACAGCGATTGACAGCTGCAGAGGTTTTTGAAAAATTTTTGCATAATAAATATGTTGGCCAAAAGCGCTTTTCTCTTGAAGGTAGTGATTCACTCATCCCTTTGCTAAATGTGTTGATTGAGCACTCTGGCTCTTATTCAATGAAACGTGTTTGTCTTGGTATGGCGCATCGGGGTCGGCTCAATGTGTTAATTAATATTATGGGTAAGCGTGCTGAGCATTTATTTCAAGAGTTTGCTGGCGATCTAGGACTTACAGCAAATCAAACTGGTGATGTTAAGTACCATCAAGGGTTTTCATCAGACATAGCCACTTCTCAGACTAAAGTGCATTTAGCTTTAATGTTTAACCCCTCACACCTTGAATTGGTTAATCCAGTTATTGAAGGCTATGCAAGATATCACCAAGAAATTGCCGGTGACGATGAGGGTGAGGCCATTCTGCCAGTGTTGATACATGGTGATGCTGCTTTTTCTGGCCAGGGCATTGTAATGGAAACCTTAAATATGTCTCAATCTCGGGGCTATAGCACCAAAGGCACTGTCCATATAATTATTAACAACCAGATTGGCTTCACTACCAGCAAGCAACACGATGCAAGATCTACTGACTATTGTACCGATGTGGTCAAAATGGTTAACGCGCCGGTGTTTCATGTCAACGCTGAAGATTTAGAAATGGTAACTTTTGTTACCCAATTGGCACTTGATTACCGCATGCGCTACAAAAAAGATGTGGTCATTGATTTGATGTGTTATAGACGCCATGGTCATAACGAAGCCGATGAACCAGCGGTCACCCAACCTATGATGTATGAAGCAATTCGCAACATGCCAACGACTCGAGTACATTATTCTGAGAGATTAATGGCTAAAGGCATTATCACTCAAAAAGAAGTTGATGAAATGGTAAGCGAATACCGCCAGAGACTAAAAGATGGTGAAAGAGTTGCCTACAATATCGTGCCACCAACCCAAAGACGTCAATGGAAGCTCGACTGGGAAGAATATTTTGGTGCCAAGTGGACTGCGCGCTACACTTCAAAAGTGTCAAATAGCAAAATCACAGAATTAAACAATAAGCTTCAGGCTCTGCCAAATGACTTTGAGCTCCACGCTAGAGTAAGAAAATTAATGGAAGACCGGCAAAAAATGGCCGATGGCAAAATCAATGCTGATTGGGGTTTTGCCGAAACCTTAGCTTATGCCAGTCTAGCTGATAAGGGCACTTCTATTCGTTTATCAGGTCAAGACTGTGGACGTGGTACTTTTTTCCACCGCCATGCAGTACTCCATAATCAGCTTTGCATAGAAGATTATATTCCGCTACAACATCTTCACGATGATCAAGGAAAAGTACAAGTAATTGATTCCATATTGTCTGAAGAAGCGGCCTTGGGGTTTGAATACGGCTACGCAACCGCCAACCCCGAAGCGCTTGTACTATGGGAGGCGCAATTTGGAGATTTTGCCAATGGCGCCCAAGCAATTATCGATCAATTTGTTGCTTCAGCAGAGGCCAAATGGGGTCGTCTTTCCAACCTTGTTATGCTATTACCTCACGGTCTGGAAGGTCAAGGACCAGAACACTCTTCAGCAAGATTAGAGCGGTTTTTACAATTGTGTGCAGGGCATAATATTCAGGTTTGTGTACCCACCACAGCATCACAAATTTTTCACTTATTAAGACGTCAAGTCCTAAGAAAATTTCGCGCACCATTGATTGTGATGACACCAAAGAGTTTGTTGCGTAATCCTTTGGCAGCCTCTCCACTTCATAAGTTTACTGATGAAAAATTCCGCAACGTTTATGAAGAACAATACGACAACATTAAACCCGAAAAAGTAGATAGAATCGTGATGTGCAGTGGGAAGATTTTTTATGAATTACTGACACGTCGTCAAGATGACCAAATTAATAATGTGGCTATTTTGCGCTTAGAACAACTTTATCCATTCCCTGAAAAGCAGCTCAATAAAGAATTGGCTAAGTTTCCAAATGCCAAAGAGATTGTCTGGTGTCAAGAGGAGCCAATCAATCAGGGTGCTTGGTATCCCACTCGTCACCACTTTATGAATTGCACTAAAGATAATCAAACACTTAATATTGTCTCACGTGACCTCTACGCAGCGCCAGCAGAGGGCAGCCTAAGGCAACACAACATCAACCAAAATAGGATTATCGAACAATCGCTGAACATTCAGCCAATCAAGAAACGGAGAATTTATGCCTGATATTAAAGTACCAGTATTGCCTGAGTCGATTAGCGAAGCCACGGTCGCCGTCTGGCACAAAAGGCCTGGTGATTCTGTTCAGTTGGACGAGGTCATTGTAGAAATTGAAACGGACAAGGTTGTGCTAGAAGTGCCCGCAGAAGAAGCTGGCGTTATTAGTGAGATCCTTGCTGAGGAAGGCGAAACAGTTGGCGCTGAACAAGTGCTAGGCAAGATGAGCCAAGGCAATGAATCGCCAGAGGTCGAGCCAGAAAACGTCACCGATACGCCCGAAACTGAAACGGTAGAAGAAACTAAGGTCGAGCCCGCAGTTATTTCTAAGCCTGAGATTGTTGAGGAAAAAATCCAACAGATAGAGGAGCCTCAAAAAGAAACAGTAGTACAAGAACCCCCTCATAAGCCAAGCACAAGTCCAGCTCCTACAACTCCTTCAAGTGGCGGAAGAATGGAAGAAAGAGTGCCCATGAGTCGACTTAGAAAGACCATTGCCAATAAGCTGCACTCAGCAACTCAAAATACTGCAATGCTGACCACTTTTAATGAAGTGGATATGTCTGCTATTCTATCCATGAGAAAAAGCTATAAAGACGCTTTTGAAAAAAAATACGGTGTTAGGCTTGGCTTTATGTCATTTTTTGTTCGAGCGGCAGTGGATGCGCTAAAAAAATATCCGACTGTCAATGCCTACCTAGATGGCAATGATATTGTCTACCATGGTTTCTGTGATGTCTCTGTGGCAGTTTCCGCTGAAAGAGGTTTGGTGGTTCCTGTGCTCAGGGACGCGCATAAAATGGCTATGCACGATATTGAAAAATGCATTATGGATTATGCCGAGCGAGCCCAGGCTGGAACACTTGGTATTGATGAAATGATGGGCGGAACCTTTACTATTTCGAACGGTGGCGTGTTTGGTTCGTTGATGTCGACCCCAATTCTCAATTCACCACAGAGTGCGATCCTGGGTATGCATAAAACGCAAGAGCGAGCAGTTGTCGTTGACGGGGAAATCGTTATTCGACCAATGATGTATTTGGCGCTATCATACGATCACCGCATTATCGACGGCAAAGAAGCGGTACAATTTTTGATTGCCATCAAAGATGCACTCGAAGATCCTGCTCGACTGTTATTAAAAATTTAATCCTTGCATTGATGCAAAAAAAAGGCGGTATTTTCATACCGCCTTTTTAGTCTTACTTGTAACAGTGATTACTAATTGTCTTTGTAGTGCTCCTGCTCGCCTTTAGAGCCTTTGGCCATAACTGCGATACAAAATACGACAGCAATTAGTGTCCATGTGCCTTCAAAGCCCTGGCCAACATACATCGCACCAGTGACATCAGCCCATGAATCAAATGAAAATCCAAACATAATATTCTCCTATATTAGATTAATTGTTCTCTGAAGCTGGGCTAGCCATACCTTCTGGGTATGCTTGCGCAGGCACCTTAACAACGTCAAGACCTCTCTCTTGAACCGCATCAGGTACACGCAACATGCCAACCGATTTAAGGATTGCTGAAACGATGTAACCCGGGACAATACCAAGCAAGATAAAGACAACTGAGCCAACCAACTGGCCAACAAAGCTAACAGTAGCTGTACCTTCTGGAGCGAAAGCATCCAATCCTGGCATGCCAGAGGCCATAACACCTAGAACCAACATACCAAAGATACCAATCGTACCGTGAACGGTTACCGCGCCAACAGCATCATCAATACCCCAGCCTTCTAAGATATTAGCACAAGGCTTGAGGATGATACCAGCGATCAACGAAATAACGATGATTTGCGATGGGAAGTAAACATCAAGACCAGAAGCAACCGAGATAATACCGGCAAGTGCACCAGACATCATCCAGAAAGGGTCCCTTGTTGCAACCCATGCACCGATAATACCGCCTGAAACAGCAAGTACAATACCAAACGCAAGCGCCGATAGTGTCATACGTGTACCATAAATCGTTGTACCTGTACCAGCCCATGACCATGCCTCACCCGGAAGGATGATACAAGCCATCAAGAAGCCAAAGAAACCAACGATGATCAGCATCAAACCAATCACAGATAGCGTCATGCTGTGGCCTGCAATGTTGTTCGCTGAGCCGTCTGCGTTGAACTTACCAACACGAGGACCTAAGTTAATCAGAACACCAAGGGCAAAGAAACCAGCAACCGCGTGTACAAGGCCCGCAGCACCAAAGTCATGAACACCCCACTGGGTAACTAACCAACCATCAGCATGCCAGCCCCAAGCAGCGGCAACAACCCATGCGAATGAGCCTAACACAATCGCCAAGATACAAAAGCCAACTGTCTGTACACGTTCGATTAAAGAACCTGACATGATAGAAGCCGTTGTCGCGGCAAAAAGTGCAAAGGCACCCCAGAATACACCCGATGCATTATCGGCGATATTCGGACCCATGTACTGAGATGACTCACCCCATGGAAGTGCAATAGCATTAGCGTACTCAATACCAGAAATAGCCATGTAGCCTTCTGATCCGGTAAGGCCAGTTGGTAAGGCCCAGTAGAACCACCAACCGAAGAAGTAAAACGTTATGATCGTAAACGAAAACGCCAATAGGTTTTTAATACCTGATGACAATGTATTCTTCAAGCGGGTAGCGCCCATTTCATAGGCGAGGAAACCAGCGTGAATAATCATCATCAACGGTATCGTTAAATAATAGTAGGTTTCGGCAAACATGGTGTTTGTCGTTGCTACTTGTGCAGCTAATTGTGCAATTTGTTCTTCCAAAATTACTCTCCTTTATATTGTAAAAAAACTTTCCTAGTAAGAACATTTTTCTCTCACTGCGGAAAAGTATATAGGAATACAACTATAAATGATTGTGTTTTTATTCTTTTTTTCAGTAAAAAGTAAAAACTTTCTAGAAAATACTAATATAAACGCAGAAATAAATCTAAATTATCTCTTATTGATAACTCTACTTTTCCAAGAAAAACACTCTTCATCAATTGGCACAACTATCATGATAAAGTCGCTTGAGAGTAGGAGGATAAAAAGTTGTACAGCTCGGCTCCAACAACCTGTGGCGCCTCCATCAAAATAGAATGTTTATAGCGATCCAATATTACCAGACTTGAACTCTCTAATGCTTTATGAATTTCTTGATTAAGCCTAGGACTGCAGCCACCATCATTTTCACCAGTTAATACAAGACATGGCTGTGATATATTGTTGAGCCATGGTGACATTTCGGTTTCAGCATAAATTCTAAACACCTCAAGAAAAACTTCGGAGTCGGTCGCAAGTACTTGTTTTAAGCGAAAGTCGACTTTTTCGGGATACTTAGAGATAAAGTCATCAGTAAACCAGCGATCAACCAAATTACTAAGAACCGCCTCTATACCTCTCTCATGCATACTGGCAACGACTGCCTTGACCTTAGCACAGTCATCCTCAGTGCGAAAAGCTGCTGTACTTAACAGAGATACACTTAATGTATGCGTGGGAAAGGCTCTTGCATAAGCAGGCCCAATCATCCCACCCAGAGAATGTCCGACAATATGAATCTCAGAAAAACCTAACTTTTCTCGCAACCTTTCCAAATCAGCAACCAGTAAATCTAATGAATATGGTAACTCGCCTTTGGGAGACCCTCCGTGACCGCGTAAGTCGTAGCTTACGCAAGTAAAATGCTTTTCTAAATCTTTTGTAACAGCATTCCATGCGCTTTTTCGCGCACCAATCCCATGAACTAGGAATACGGCCGGGCCACTACCCCTAATCTCATAAGCGCAATCAATGGCTTTAGAGTGCATAACTAATCGGGATATTTATCGATGCACAGCTCGCCAGCCGAACCCCAGTCTTCTTTTTCAACATCAGTCAAAACCACGGTTACTGCTGATGCCGGACCACCACAAGTGCTAACAAAACTCTCGGTTAATTCTCTCACCAGTTCGCGCTTTTGATCCCGCGTTCTACCGGGAAACATTTCTACTCTGATTATGGGCATAAATCACTCCTTTTTTAAAGTATTAGTTAAAATGAGGCATAACCTCGTCGGCAAACCTTTGGATGGATTCCATGGTATCTATATGACTGGCTCCAAAATTCATATTAAGAATCATCCGGTCAATGCCAATCTCATCATACACCGACAACTGATCAACCATTTCCTCTGGCGTGCAAATCAACAAACTTTTATCCAGCTCTGCCAACGTTTGTTTTCTCGGCAAGATTTCAATCATGCCATTATTAACAATTCCAGGTCCGGTAAAGACATTATCAAAACGAGCAAAATATTCGTAAGCTTGCTCAAGTTTTGCTTTTTTGTCAGCGGAATTTTTAACAATAAAAGCACCTCTTGACAACGACAGGGTTAGGTCTTTACCCTTGTCCCCCATCTCAACCTTGGCTCGATTAAAGCCATCTACCTGATCAAGCATTAGCTGATGATTGCCAGCCAAAGGCGTGGTCATAATATGGAAGCCTCGCATGGTGCAAGCATAAATACCCTCTGGATTGAGCACCGCCATCATAACAGGTGGGCCATTCTTTGTCATTGGCCGTGGCATTGCAGTTAAAGAATCAAAGTTGTAAAAATCACCCTGCCAAGATACTTCTTCCTCTGATAATAGTGTTGTTAAAACATCAAGAGACTCGTTAAAATTTTCTCGAGAATTTTCCAAGGGCGAACCCAGTAGTGCCATTTCACAAGCAAAAGCGCCTCGCCCTACGCCGAGTATTAAGCGATCATCGGTAAACATTTGTGCCGCAATCACCTCGCCTGCATAAATGCGCATATCGTGAATGGGCAACACCCCCACAGCAGTCAGTATCTTGATATTTTTTGTTGCTGTTGCGATCTTTACCGCAAATTGTAATGGTGCAGGCATCATCAAAATATTGATTAAATGATGCTCTGTTAAGGCAACACTCTCATAGCCGCATTTATCAGACAAAACCGCCTGTTCAAACATATCTTGATAAAGGCGATAACCACTATATTCCTTATCCTTTAAATAGGCCGACAACTGTTGACAAAATACCACTTCAAGCTCCAATAAAAACGAGAGAGAATCTTAGCACGATTATTAAAAAAATGGAATAAAAAGATGTAGGGGAGGTAATCGACTAAATCGATAAGCAAACTGTAGTATTTATGAGCGCCTTAGCGCTTTTGAATGATAAGCAATGTGTTCACCAATAAAAGTCGAGATAAAGTGATAACTGTGATCGTAGCCCGGTTGCATTCTCAACTCGAGTTGCTGGCCATTTTCAGCACAAGTCTTGGCAAAATTATCGCTTAACAATTGCCCTTCGTCATAAAACTCATCCGCAAGACCTTGATCAATAAGAATATGTGCTACTTTATTGCCAGACTTGACCAACTCAGTGGCGTCGTATTTTTGCCAGTCATTTGTGTTATCACCTAAATAGGCACCAAAGCAACCTTTGCCCCAAGCACACTCAACTGGATTAGCTATTGGTGCAAAAGCAGATACTGATTGATAGCTCTGAGGATTTTTCAATGCACAAATAAGCGCACCATGACCGCCCATAGAATGCCCAGAGATGCCTCGCAAATTTGGCTTTAACGCTAGATTATCTTCAAGTAATTTAGGCAGCTCTTCAACAACATAATCATACATTTGATAATGCTCTGACCACTCACCCTCGGTCGCATTTACATAAAAACCAGCGCCCTGTCCAAGGTCATATCTCTCGGGCACATCTGGCACAGAATCCCCTCTTGGACTGGTATCTGGAAAAACCAAAGCAATACCATGCTCAGCTGCGTAGCGTTGCATGCCCGCTTTGGTGCGCACATTGTCATCTGTGCAAGTCAAGCCCGAGAGCCAATAAAGCGCAGGCACTTGTTCACTTTCGGCTTCCTTGGGTAGGAATACGGAGAAAGTCATAGTACAGTTGCAGGCCTTCGATTCGTGCTCGTATCGATTAAGATAACCCGAAAACTCTTTAATGGATTCGATTAATTTCATTATTAAAAAATAATGACCGAGCGAATGCTTTCACCAGTGTGCATCAAATCAAACGCTTTATTGATATCCTCGAGTCCCATAGTGTGGGTGACCATAGAATCCAGCTCAATTTCGCCATTCATATAGCGATCAACATAACCCGGCAGCTCAGTACGCCCCTTAACACCGCCAAAGGCTGTACCCTGCCACCTTCTACCAACTACTAGATTAAACGGCCTTGTCTCAATTGTTTGACCGGCACCAGCAACACCAATAACAGTTGATACGCCCCAACCCATATGGGTGCACTCTAAAGCATCACGCATCACATGCGTATTACCAATACATTCAAAAGAATAATCCGGACCGCCGTTGTAGGCATCTTGCATGTATTCAACAAACGAGCCGTCAATGTCGTTTGGATTGACAAAATCAGTGGCGCCTAATTGACGAGCAAATTTAAACTTATCAGGATTGATATCGATGGCAATTATGCGCTCTGCCCCAGCCATCACCGAACCTTGAATACATGAAAGACCAATTCCACCCAAGCCAAAAATAGCTACCGTTGAGCCCGCTTCTACTTTGGCTGTATTTAGGACTGCGCCAATGCCAGTGGTCACGCCACAACCAAGCAAACAAGCTTTATCCAAAGGCGCGGCTGTGTTGATTTTTGCCAAGGCAATTTCAGGCACCACCGTATACTCAGAAAAAGTAGAGCAGCCCATATAGTGAAAAATATCCTTACCCCTGTGTGAGAATCGACGAGTACCATCTGGCATATAGCCTGTCCAGACAGTTCCTGCGATTGATTGGCAAAGATTTGATTTGGTCGAATTGCAATACTCACAATCACCGCATTCAGGGATATAGAGTGGGATAACGTGATCACCAACTTTGAGGTTTTTAACGCCAGCACCCAATTCCACAACCTCACATCCGCCTTCGTGACCCAAAATACAAGGAAACGAGGCCTCAGGATCATCTCCGGATAGTGTGAAAGCATCGGTATGGCATACCCCGGATGCGTGCACTTTAAGCAACACCTCTCCTGCTTTTGGTGCCATCACTTCTACTTCTTCAATTGATAAGGGCTGATTTGGTGCCCATGCAACTGCAGCTTTTGATTTCATCTTTTCTCTCCTTAATTAAAGCAAATCTCAAGTATAAGCTATCAAAGTTGGCTTGATAATAATCTTAGCTACCGTACTGACTGACAATTTGTTCAACGGTACGGCGAAATTTATCCCCATGAAATTCAGCAAATTCTTTTAATGTACACAAGGTTGTTGAATCTTGTACCTTGTCAATAAACACTAAACCATCCAAATGATCCACCTCGTGTTGAAAAGTGCCTGCACTGATACCTTTCACAATCATGTCAATCTCTCTGCCTTCTCTATCCAAAGCTTGAACTCGAACTTCTGGGCAGCGTTGCACCTCGCCTCGAACATTAGGCACAGACAAGCAACCTTCATACACCTTAAGCCTTTCATCACTTAGAAAAGTAATAACCGGATTAATAAGTACCGTCAGAGGAATATCTGGCTTATAAGGATAACGCGGGTTTTTATTAACCTCAATTACACAGACTCGCAACGGAACAGCAATTTGCGTTGCCGCCAAACCAGCACCGTTTGCATCACGCATCGTTTCTATCAAATCATCAATAAGGTTCTGTATTTCAGTTGATGATATTTGATCTATAACAACTTCTTGCGCAACTTCTCGCAAGGCTGGGTTGCCAATTTCAATAATGTCTCGAATCATTTGATACTCTTATAAAAAATAAGCACAACTACCCTTCTTCTTCGTCCCTGCCCGCTTGAGCTTGTTCGATTAACTTAAGCGCAGTATTGTAGAGCTCGAATGCACCGATATAAGCATCAGCCCGATACTCCTCTGGAATTACAGCCAAATGATCATCCAAATCCTGCATCGCTTGTTCTAGTGTGTCCTCACAACCAAACATATCGTGTTGGGCCAATAGTTTTTTTGCTTCGTCTCTGGTCATTATTAAAGGGAATGGGTAAATATTAAAGCTTATATTATCAGGTTAATTTTTCTTCTGACAAGAAAATAACAAAGAATCAGTATGGGCAGTTTTGACAACCATTGCCACAGCACTCACCGCGTTTAACGTGTTGCCATTTAGTAAAAATGTAAAGCCCGTCTTCTACTACAAAGTCCAAATGTTCAAGATATTCAACAGCATCGTCATTAGTGCGATATGGCTCAGCCATCCTAAGTACATGCTCAATGCCATTGTCTTTAATCAGCACATCAAGTTGATTATCAACAGCTTTCGATAAGCAAGCCTGACACCGACAGTCCTGCGAAAAATCCAGTGGCATAATTGGCGGGAATGATTTACACCAACAACTGCCCGTGCCGGAGCCGCACTTCAGTTCTTCGCCACATACTGAGCAAGGGAGTGATCTCATGATTTCTATTTATATCTAAAATTGTGCATTATGACTTAGGGTATTTTTCAATGCAAGTATTTCAAGAATTTCGGAAATTTTCGATATGCTCGTAAAAACACCACAATAAAGTGAAAAAACCCTTAAAAATAGTCATTTATAGCCAAATAATTGGCTATTTATTCATATTTTTTGTTAAAAAACAAAGAAATATAAGACTATAAGAGAAAATTTCAGATATTTTTATTATGAGAAAATTTGATGATTTTTTGTGACTTTTTCTTGTTATTCGAGAAGATAATTACGCCGAAAGCTCTTGATAAGTTTCGGTGAAAGCCGCAATCGCTTTATCTAAATCATCTCTAGTATGTGCAGCGGAGATTTGAGTGCGGATTCTGGCTTTTCCTTGAGGAACAACAGGAAAGAAAAAACCAATCGCAAAAATACCGAGTTCGAGTAATTTCGCACTCATTGTTTGTGCGAGGTTTGCATCACCTAGCATTACTGGCACAATCGGATGATCACCGTCATCAACATTAAAACCAGCCTCTTGCATGCCTTTGCGGAAATAATGAGTATTACTTTCCAAGCGATCTCTGAGTTCCGTTGAATCTGAAAGCATCTCTAGCACTTTAAGCGAAGCCGCACAAATTGAAGGTGCTAAGGTATTGGAAAATAAATAAGGGCGAGAGCGTTGTCGCAACATATCGATAATTTCTTGTCGCCCAGAGGTGTAACCACCTGAGCCACCACCAAGTGCCTTACCAAATGTGCCGGTGATAATATCAACGCGATCCATCACATTGCAATACTCATGTACGCCGCGACCTGACTCACCCATAAAGCCAACTGCATGACAATCATCGTGGTGAACCATTGCGCCATATTTGTCGGCTAAATCGCAGATTTTGTCCAGCTGAGCTACTGTGCCATCCATCGAAAAAACACCGTCGGTGGTAATCAAAATTCGCCTTGCACCACCGGCTTGTGCCTCTACTAGCTTCGCCTCAAGGTCTGCCATATCGTTATTTTTATAACGGTATCGAGCTGCTTTACAAAGACGCACCCCATCAATAATGGAGGCATGATTAAGCTCATCCGAAATAACAGCATCTTCTTTACTTAAAATCGTCTCGAACAAACCTGCGTTGGCATCAAAGCAAGCTGCATAGAGAATGGTATCTTCCATTGCTAAGAATTCAGATACTTTGTTTTCTAGGGTTTTGTGTATGCTCTGTGTGCCACAAATAAAGCGCACTGATGAAAGCCCAAAGCCCCAATCACCGAAGCTATCTTTTGCTGCCTGAATTACCTCGGGGTTATTCGCCAAACCCAGATAATTATTGGCGCACATATTAATAACTTTAGCGCCATTTTCTAAGCTGATGTGATTTTGTTGTTCTGAAGCAATTACCCGTTCTGTTTTCCAAAGGCCTGCAGATCGGATCTGGGCCAGCTCTTGTTGAAATCCTGCTTTTGCGTTATTAAAACTCATAATAATCGCTTTTGGATTTGACCTCCCAATTAAGAATTACTTTGCCCGATTGCCCAGAACTCATCACATCAAAAGCTTTTTGATAATCTGTGTAATGGAAATGGTGAGTGATAATTTTTTCCAATGGCAAGCCACCTTGAACCATCATAGAGCCCTTGTACCAAGTCTCAAATATTTCACGGCCATAGATGCCTTTGATAAGCAAACCCTTAAAGACAACCAGATTCCAGTCAATGCCGGCACCTGAAGGCATAAGACCCAGCATCGCAATCTTACCGCCATTAATCATTACACCAAGCATTGCGTTAAATGCTTCCGGAGAGCCAGACATCTCTAAACCGATATCGAAGCCCTCATAAATAGACAAACCTTCGAGAAAGCTCTGAGAGATTTTTTCATCACTGACATTAAGTGGTATTGCCTCGGGAACAACTTTTCTCACAAGACTAAGTCGATAATCATTAACATCGGTAATAACAACATGGCGAGCACCCGCATGGACAGCAACCATAGCTGCCATCATGCCTATTGGTCCTGCGCCTGTGATAAGCACATCTTCACCCAGCATATCAAATGAGAGTGCAGTATGTACCGCGTTGCCGAACGGGTCAAAACACGCAAGCAAATCTGTAGTGACGTCTTGGGTTGGTCTAAAAACATTTTCAGCAGGTACAACAATATATTCTGCAAAAGCGCCATCACGGTTCACCCCAATACCACTAGTATTTGGGCACAGATGTTTACGTCCACCTAAGCAATTACGGCACCGATTACAAACAACGTGACCTTCTGCCGAAACCACATCGCCAACTTGCAAGCCTCTAACGCCCTCACCCACTTCTGCAACAACACCAGAAAATTCATGACCCAATATCATTGGTGTTTTAATTGTCTCTTGAGCCCAATCATTCCAATCATAAATATGTACATCAGTACCACAGATAGCTGTTTTATGCACTTCGATAAGAACCTCGTTGCCGTGAACTTCAGGTTTGGGCACATCTTCTAACCAGATGCCTTTTTTTGCATGGCTTTTGACTAATGCTTTCATTTATATAACCTCTAAATATTTAAATTATTTGCGCTAAGTGTTACTTAACTCTTAACCAATAATTTTAGTTAATGATGCTTTGTACTTTCGATTAATTTTTACAAGATAAAAAAAATAATAGGTATTTT
>CAZZER010000021.1:0-32731 GCA_964653365.1 uncultured Candidatus Thioglobus sp. | reverse complement strand
GTGTTATTTCTTTGGGCCGCCTTTAGTTGGGCGCTGATGTCAATCGCCACATCAAAGAGTGTTAATGTCAACCCCGTTTTATTGAGTTTTTATGTTTTTTTCGTGGCAACACTTTTTAACAGCGCCTTCTTCTTTGAAAACGTTAGTGGCTCTATTTTTAAGATGGACGCAACCTTCTGGGTGAATATGTTGTTGATGTCGATTGCGAGCACAACATTTGCAGGTACTGTATATATTACAGGGATGCAAAGATGGGGCTCTAAGGCCACTGTTTATACATTTTTGGTGCCATTTTTTGTGATTGTGCTAGGTGCTGTCATTCTCGGAGAGGCGCTACAATTATCAACTATTATTGGCGCAATATTAACGGTCAGTGCACTTGCGCTGATTAACAATATTTCATTCAAAGATTTTAGGCGTTCAAGTTAACTGGCATTTTCGATATCGCGCTCATGCAAGTCTTGCATAATGGCAACGCGCATATCGTCAGAAAAATCAAACCAGTCAAAGATTTCGTTCATGTGACGCTTGCAACCAACACAATAATTATTTTTATTGTATTTACATATACTCACACAGGGGCTTACAATTCTTTTTAAACGGTCTGTTTCACTCATATTTGAGATTATAGGTTACAATAAAGTAACAGCCGTAAAATACAACCCTATTTTTTTCGATGTTATTGTATGAGTTTTTCAATACTTGGACTATCAAAGCAGATCCTTGACGCCCTTGAGTCTCAGGGTTATTCCGACCCTTCACCTATTCAAAAAAAATCTATCCCCATTGTATTAGAGGGTAAAGATTTAATGGCAGCGGCGCAAACGGGCACCGGCAAGACCGCAGGTTTTACTCTTCCTATTTTGCAAAGACTGTCAAATGGCAGAAAGGCTTCAGCCAATCAAACACGGGCACTCATTCTGACGCCGACTAGAGAATTGGCTGCGCAAGTTAGTGATAGCGTTAAAACTTATGGCAAAAATTTAGAACTGCGCTCAACTGTTGTTTTTGGCGGGGTAGGTATCAACCCGCAAATGCAAAAACTTCGCAAGGGCGTTGATATTTTGGTGGCAACCCCTGGTCGTCTATTGGATCTGCATTCTCAAAATGCTTTGCATTTTGATGAATTAGAAGTTTTGGTTTTGGATGAAGCGGATCGTATGTTGGATATGGGCTTTATTCATGATATTAAGCGCATCATTAAATTATTGCCAAAAAAACGCCAAACCTTGATGTTCTCAGCGACTTTTTCTGAAGATATCCGTAGGCTGGCCAAAGGCTTGGTGTATAAACCAACTGAAATCTCAGTCACCCCCAGGAACTCAACCGTTGAGGCGATTAAACACTGGATTTGCCCAGTCGATAAATCCAAAAAAACCGCACTACTTACGCGCTTAATCAATCAAGGGGATTGGCGACAAGTATTGGTGTTCAGCAGAACAAAACACGGTGCCAATCGAATTGCCACCAACCTAGAAAAGAAAAAAATAATGGCTACTGCGATTCACGGCAACAAAAGCCAAGGCGCTAGAACCCGAGCATTAGCAGATTTTAAGGCTGGAAAAGTCAGAGTATTGGTAGCAACTGATATTGCTGCAAGAGGCATTGATATTGATCAATTGCCACACGTTATTAATTTTGATCTACCAAATGTGCCAGAGGACTATGTTCATAGAATCGGGCGAACGGGTAGAGCTGGAAGAGGGGGTGAGGCCATTTCTTTGGTTAGTGCTGATGAGGCCAAACAGCTGTTTGATATAGAGCGACTCATCCAAAAACATCTTGAGCGGGAGTTGGTCGATGATTTTTGGCCCAGTCACGATGTGCCCGTTTCGCCAGAATTAAGACCTGTTAAAACAAAGCGCCCTAAAAAGAACAAAAATAATCATCCAAGCGCCAAAAAACAGGAGGGGCGTAGAGGCGAACATTCGGGGCCAAAGAAGCGCCGTGATTTTTCAGCTAAAAAGCCGAATAGAAGGCTCAAATCTAAAACTTAAGCGCGCAACTTTTCGTTATTTGGATCATAGGCTGGGTCCATGCTTACATGGCATTTTCGAGAGCCCAGAGATGTATCAACCGTTAAAGCTAGGCCGTCTTGGCAATGCTCTGGCTTTAGGTATGCAAAAGCAATAGAATGGCCAACACGGTGCCCGTAGGCACCGCTAGTAATAATGCCCGTGAGTTGATTGCCGACAAAAACTGCTTCATTGCCGAAACATTCGGCTGGCACTTGATCGTCAAACGCAAGATACGCAAGTTGTAATTTGATACCTTCGTTTTGGCGTTTGCGGATATTGTCTGCGCCAATAAAATCCCGGCTTAAATCTAAAAATCGATCCATGCCTGCCTCAAGAGCAGAGATTTCCTCGGTAAACTCACCGCCATAAGCGCGATACATCTTCTCCAGTCGCATCGAATTAAAGGCCTGACCACCAAAGTCTGTTAAACCTAGAGGTTCACCAGCCTCCATCAAGGATTCATATATGGATATGAGCTGCCAACTTGGCATGTGGAGTTCCCAGCCAAGCTCGCCAGCGTAGGATACTCGCATAGCAAATACTTCTGCGGAATCAATTTGGATAGTTTTGCAACTTAACCAGCTAAAGGCGTTGTTACCTAAATCTTCGTTTGTGCGCTGGGAGAGTATTTCTCTAGCCCTTGGACCTGTTAAAAGTACACCGCCCCAGTCTTCAGTAATGTCCTTAATGGCAACTTCAAAATCATCGCTATGCCATTCTAGCCATTGATAATCCTTGACTTGAGAGCCGATAGCGCCCATCAATAAAAATTCGTTTTCACTAATACGACTGATGGTTTGTTCTGCCATGATGCCACCATTGGGTGCGTGGAAAAGAGTTAAGCCTATTCTCCCATCTTTGGTAGGTAATTTATTACAAGAGAGCTTATCTAAAAACGCAAAGGCATCTTTGCCCGTAATTTTAAATTTTGCTGCTCCACTGATATCGGTAATGCCGCAATAGTTGGCCACTGCATTGCACTCACGAGCAACAATATCATGTGCTTCGCTGTGGGCCCAAGTGTGTGTTTCTTCTCGAATATCGCCTGTGGCAAACCATGCAGGCTTTTCAAACCCAGTGTTAACTACATGTACGGCGCCTTTTTGTGCCAAAACGGTGTGCAGGGCACTCACGCGAATAGGGCGACCATGCGGGCGATTTTCATTCGGCACACCCATGGCATACATGCGCTCGTAAGACTCAATGGCGCGAGTCGTGCAGTATTTGTGATCTGCCCAACGATCAAATCGACGAGAGTCGAGAGAAGCCATATTTAATTCTGTTTGTCCGTAAACCATCCATTGCGCCAAATACTTACCAACACCACCTTGCGCTATGCCTATACTTGCGCCACAAAGATTCCAGAAGTTTCTAAGACCACTAACAGGGCCAGCCAGCAAGTTGTCGTCAGGCGTATGGGTAATAAGGCCGTTGATAACCGTACTAATGCCAACTTCTTCAAATTTGGGCACAATTTCCATGCAGCGCTCAAGCCACGGCATAAGGCGCTCTAAATCACCTTCAAACAATTCTCTATCGAAAGACCAGTCAAGGCCGCTTAACGCCCAGGGTTTGGAGCCTCTTGTTTCATAGGGTCCAATCAAGAAACCATTGCCTTCTTGGCGAATGTAGGAAGCAGCTCTAGAATCTCGAGTGACAGGCAACTCTTGGCTGAGTTTTGCAATATCAGGGTGATTTTCAGTAATAAGGTACTGATGTTGCAAGTTCACCAGTGGTACATAAGCGCCGACCATCTCAGCAACTTGGGGTGAGAAACAACCCCCGGCATTAACCACGTGCTGAGCAATAATATTACCTTTTTCGGTAACAACTTCATATTCACCGTTTGCCAAGATGTTGATATCAGTGACACGATTAAAGGTAGATATTTCAGCGCCATTCTTTTTTGCCAGCTGTGCTAATTGGGTGACAACCGTTGTTGGGTCGATATGGCCGTCGTTTGGTGTGTATAGAATGCAACGTGCATTATCAAACGTCATCATTGGGTTGATGATAGCCGCTTCTTCTTTAGAAACAAAATGCATTTCACAGCCAATGTGATTAGCTCGACTAATGATGTTTCTAAACCATTGTTCTTCGGCTTCGGTGTAGCCTACTCGCAAAGAGCCAGTTTTGTGAAACGAAGAGGGAAGGCCGGTTTTTTGTGGCAATATTTCGTCATAGAGTTTGATGGTGTACTCATGAATACTGGACAATGTGTGGTTGCCATTAAAATTAGGACAGAGTCCTGCAGCATGCCAAGTAGAGCCACTGGTTATCTCGCCTTTTTCAACCAATACTACATCATTCCAGCCTTCTTCGCAAAGGTGATACATTAGATTAATACCTAGAGATCCGCCACCGATTATGACGACTCGTGCTTGTGTTTTCATAATAATTTATTCCTCAAGTTCGTTTCGGCCAATGGCTTCACGTTCTAGTCTGATATCAAATTTTTCTCTTAACTGTGTATCTACTTCATCGCTAATGTGGTCTGGAAAATAAGTCGATAGCAGTTCTTTTTTCTTTTGAATTGCATTGTTTAAAGGTACAGGTTTGCCCATGTCGGCCCAATCATTGGGAGAATCTCGGTCACTGAGTTCAGGGTAGATGTATTCACTTTGCATAACATTGATGGTTTGTTCAGAGCCAAGGTAATGGCCTCGGCTATTTAAGCAAACATCTTTTATTGACTCAAAGCAAAGAGCTTCATCACTTTCATCGCTGATTCCTTTTGTCATTCTCATTGAGGCACCGAGAAAATCATTGTCGAGCAACAAACTTTCAGGACAAGTGCCTAGCAAGCTTGCATACATGCCTGCAGATTCGTAAATAATATTGGCGCCTGCCATAGCAGTTGCTACATGGGTGGAGGCGCGCTCCTGACCGGCCTGAAAATCTGGGAATTTGGCATCGGTCATCCCTGCAGCAGTACCCGTTGGTAGATCAAAATAATTACCCATTTGCGCGCAAGCGGCAGAAATTAAACCTTGCTCTGGAGAGCCACCACACATAGCGCCTGTACGTAAATCAGAAACAAACGGCCAAGTGCCAAGTATAGCGGGTGCGCCTGGTTTGATGGCATTCACATACACCAAGCCACCGAGGCACTCTGCCCATGCTTGTGAAACAACACCGGGTAATAATGGCGGTGCAGTTGCACCCGCCTGTGCAGCGGAAAGAAGTAAAACAGGCATGCCACCCTCAACACCAACGCGGAGACACTCTAACGATTCTTCGGCAAATTTCATTGGCGGCACCACAAAGCAATTACTCATGCTGACAAAGGGGCGTTCTCGCCATTTTTTTTCACTGCCTGCAATAATGTGTAGCATCTCGAGCCCATCGGTTACGTGGTGAGATTCGGTAAAGCTCGTACCAATATGTTTTTGTGTGCCCATTACAGCACAATAAATTGAATTTTGGTCTAGCACACGAGGATCGTTGATATCACGCAAAACACAAGTGCGTTGAAACATGTGAATATGCTCACAATTGCTGACAATGCGCGCCATATCATAAAGGTCTGTTGTTAGAGATTCTCGGTATTCATTGTTTTCAGTATCAGCAATTAAAACAGCCGCACCTGCGGTAGAAAAATGTACTTTAGAGCCGCTTAAGTCTAAATCGTATTTTGGGATTTGGCCGTGGAGCGTTAAACTGTTCCCTGCCATGGCCATTGCTTTTCGTACCACATCTTCTGGCATTCTTAATCTACCATCGTTGCCCATAATGGCTCCAAATGCAACACAGGCCTCAATACAATGGGGTGTGGCATCGTTAAAGCCAATTTCTGCAAGAATGCGAAAAACATTTGCTTCAATTGAGCTGACTTGAGTGTCGCTCAACGGTTTGTATGTACCGCCAATTTCACCGGGTAGTACCGGTTTTTCATCTTCAGCAAGTGGTGCTGCTCTTAAGGCTACCCTGGCTTCTCTGCCACCGGTTTTTCTGCGAGTCATAGCTTATCTCCAATACTGTATTGATTAGATTTTTTAATTATAAGTTATCTATAAATCTTGTTCAAGTGAGAAATAATTGCTATTTTCCATAAGAAAAACTAATGTATTATTGTAATAAAAGATATAAATATGCGCAGTAAATTACCCTCATTAAACAGCCTTAAGACCTTCGAAGCAGTTGCTCGAAATTTAAGTTTCACCAAAGCCGCTAAAGAGTTATTTGTTACACAAGCAGCAGTGAGTCACCAAATCAGGTTACTAGAACAACAGATTGGCGCTACGTTGTTTACCCGTCAATCAAAACGCATCCATTTGAGTAGTGAAGGAAAAACCCTATTGCCCGTAATGACTAAGGCATTAGACAGTATTGCTGACGGATTATCACAAATCAGTGCTGATGATGGTTTTGCAATGCTAAAGGTTCGCCTAGGACCGTCCATTTCAGCAAAATGGCTCTCCCCTAGGCTTAACAATTTTTGGCGTCACCATCCCGATATTAATCTCAGTTTATTTCATTCGAATGATGAAGTTGATTTTTTGACAGAAGATATCGACATTGCAATTACCTATGGCTCTGATGATTGGGAAAATGTAGAAAGCTTTCATCTACTATCTCTAGATCTATTTCCAGTTTGTAGTCCAGCGCTCGTGGCAGGACTTTCGCCTAGTTTTTCAGAGAGCGACCTTGCTGGGTTAACCTTACTACATGACGCTAGCTATAACTCTTGGTCGGCATGGGTGCGCGATGCAAAGCTTGATGAGATAAACCCAAATCGTGGCACAATCATTGATGATACCAATGTACTTGTACAAGCGGCAATCGATGGCCAGGGTGTAGCTATGTGCTCATCATTAATGGTTAGTGAGCATCTTCGTTCGGGTAGATTGGTGCGCCTTTTTGATCATATATTAAGACCCGACGAAGGCTATTACATTGTCTGTCCAAAAGCACACCTGAAAAGAGAAAATGTGAAGTCGTTTAAAAACTGGTTGTTGTCTCAATTGTAGCTTTTAATTTCTTCCATCACCACAAAAGTAGAGCTATGCTGCACATGGGGTAGTGCTGATATTTTTTCACCCAACACTTTTCGATAGCTTTCCATGTTATTGGTTCTAACTTTTAGTAGGTAGTCAAAGTGTGAGGCAATCATATGACACTGCACCACTTCAGGAATATCTTTGATTGCCCTATTAAATGCATTCAATGCTTGAGTTTTGGTGTCATCCATTTTAATTTGCACAAAAGCAATGTGACTATTGTCAACCAGATGATGGTTAATAACTGCCCTATAACCTCGAATATAACCCTCACTTTCTAATTTTCTGACGCGATTTAAGCAAGGTGTTTTAGACAAACCAATTTGCTCCGAAAGTTCAGTGATTGTCATCCTGCCATCGGCTTGAAGCAGAGATAGGATTTTGTGGTCATACTTATCTAGCATAGGCAAATACTCTAAAAATATAAAATATATAGTTATTTATTTAATTAATAACCACAATTATAAGAGTAAATCACTAATTATACAAATATTCACAGTCATAACGACTATTACACTTATTTTATAATAACAATACTAACCCGCAAACAGCGATCGATATTTTCTGGAGTGCTAAATGTTTATTGAAAATCTTGAGGTTGATTATTCTGAATTAAGGCAGCAAATAAGGCAAACAAGGGTGATGCAGGAAGATAAGGCTTTGTTACAAGTGCGCGAACTAGAAGCCACAAATGCTGACCAGCGCACACGATATAAAAGCATAACAACAGACTTTATCGAAGAACTTAGAGCGTCGCATCATCCCGATTTATTGTCTATGTTTATTGCCGAATACAATCTCAGCAGTGAAGAGGGTTTGTCATTAATGACTTTGGTTGAGGCTTTCTTGCGTGTGCCCGACAATCAAACCAGAGATCGATTATTTTCTGACAAAATTTCCAACAAGCCTTGGGCTAAGCATTTATCTCCCGGCAAATCCTCAGTGGTTAATATCGCCACCATTGCTCTCAGTGTTGCTGACATGATGATAAGTCACGGACACGACGCTTCCATTAAAAATCGCATTAAGCATGCTATTGATATTCTCTCAAGACCCAGTATTCGCTTCAGTGCTTACAGTGTGATGCGTTTTTTTGGTTCTCAGTTCGTTTTTGCAGAAAGCATTGAACAAGCTTTGCACCAATCTGAAAAAAATGGCGCAGTGCATTCTTTTGATATGCTCGGTGAGGCTGCTTGGACAATGAAAGATGCCGATAGGTATTTTTTAGCCTATAAGGATGCTTTAATTGCGATAGGGCAGAAAACCAAAGAAGGTAATGTGGTTGCCGCAAATGGTATTTCGGTGAAATTATCTGCCCTACATCCTAAGTATGATTTTATGCACAGGGCCCGAGCACTTCAGGAGCTTGCGCCAAGAATGCTAGCCTTGGTTAACCTTGCTGAGAAGTACGATATTGCCATTAATATTGATGCAGAAGAAGCCGAGCGTCTCGACCTTTCTTTGGATGTGATTGAAGCTATCGCTAAAAACAAAGCGGGCACGGATTGGCAGGGTTTTGGTGTGGTTGTTCAAGCTTATCAAAAGCGTGCTCCTAAAGTAATCGACTGGCTGTATAAACTCAGTGGCAAGTACAATCTCAAGATTATGTTACGACTGGTGAAGGGTGCCTACTGGGACAGTGAAATTAAACAAGCGCAAACACTGGGTGAGGCTGATTATCCAGTTTATACAAAAAAATCAAATACCGATTACTCTTACTTGGTGTGTGCTCAAAAACTCCTGAAGATGCGAGATAGGATTTATCCACAATTTGCAAGTCACAATGCCCACACATTAATCAGTGTCTGCGAAATTGCAGGCAATACTGAGGGCTTTGAGGTGCAGAGATTGCACGGTATGGGCGAGTCCTTGCACAGCAAATTGGCAAAAAAATACAACGTGGTGTCTAGGGTTTATGCACCCGTGGGTAGCCACAAAGATTTGTTGGCTTATCTGATGAGGCGTTTGTTAGAAAATGGCGCCAATAGTTCGTTTATTAACCATTTATTTGATGATAATATCAAGCCCGCTGAGCTGGCGGCAGATGTGCTAACCGAGGTAGAGAGCGATACTCAGTTTAGGCATTGTAAAATACCCTTGCCAAAAGATATTTATCAGCCTGCACGTGCTAACTCAAAATCGATTGTACTCTCGGAGCAAGACGAGGTAGATGCTCTACACAGAGCACAACAACCTTGGCTCGATTATCAGTGGCAAGCCGAGTCTCTGGTTGTTACTCAGGTTGAAATCAAAAGCCTCCCACAGCAAGTACTTAATCCAGCAGATTTTGCAGATATTGTGGGTGAGGTGAGTTACGCTAACGACGAGCAAATCAAGCAATGCCTAGTTGATGCAAAACAAGGTTTTGACAATAAAACTCACACTCATGAATCTATTTTGACGAGCTTGGAGCGAGCGGCAGATTTGTTCGAAGCGCATCGCGAAGAGCTTATGGTTTTAGCAATGCGAGAGGCGGGAAAAACTTATCAAGATGCCATTGACGAAGTTCGTGAGGCGGTGGATTTCCTGCTTTATTACGCCAATCTCGCAAGATCAGCCGCTATTGCAGAGCGTGAAGCACTTGGTGTGTTTATTTGCATAAGCCCTTGGAATTTTCCTTTGGCTATCTTCACTGGCCAAGTGGCTGCGGCACTTGCTGCTGGCAATGCCGTCATCGCCAAACCTGCAGAAAGCACTTCGCTAATTGCTTATCGAGCAGCGCAGTTGTTGCACGAAGCGGGCATACCAATCCATTTCTTTCAACTTGTTCTGGGCAAAGGGGCTGATGTAGGTAATGCACTAACTTCCAACAAAGAAGTAGCAGGCGTTGCTTTTACCGGCTCAACGCACGTGGCCAAGCACATCAAGCGTAATTTAATAGAAAACAACAATTCAAGTGCTAGACTTATTGCCGAGACAGGCGGCCTTAATGCGATGGTGGTTGACTCTACTGCACTTAGCGAACAAGTGACGCGAGATGTTTTAGACAGCGCCTTTAAGAGTGCTGGGCAACGTTGTTCAGCGCTACGAATATTGCTCATACAACAAGATTGCTTTGATGACATTAGTAATATGATTAAGGGTGCTCTGCAAGAGCTAAATGTGGGCAATCCAAAACACTTAGAAACCGATTGTGGGCCCGTGATTAATAAGTCAGCAAAAGATAAGTTGCAAGCCCATATCGATGATGCTCGAACGCATGCTAAAGTGTTAGAAACTGTTACACACAACAATACCAACGGCCATTTTGTTGCACCAACAATAATCGAGCTTGATAGTTTGGATGATATTAATGAAGAGTTTTTTGGACCAATCCTTCACGTGGTTCGTTATTCTGCAGACCAATTGGACGTAATGATTGATCAGTTAAATGCCAAAGGGTTTGGTCTAACTTTTGGTATGCATTCTCGAATCAAAAATCAAGTTGATAGAGTTAGTCAAAGAATCAATGCTGGCAATATTTACATCAATCGCAATCAGGTAGGGGCTATTGTAGGTTCGCAACCTTTTGGCGGAGAAGGCTTATCGGGCACAGGGCCAAAGGCTGGCGGCCCCAGTGCACTTTATGGCTACAGCAAGAGCGCCAAACCTTTAAAAGCATTGGGCAATAGAATGATTAATAATGAAGGGGATAGGTTTTTTGATCAGTCGATGGTGGATAATATATCCCATGCATTTCCTGAGCTTCAACAAAGCTTTGTTGACCATCTCCTCGCTACAATCAACCAATATGACCATGCCCTTGAATTACCTGGCCCAACCGGAGAGAGTAATTCACTTACATATCACCCCAAAGGTTGTGTTCTTTGTTTGGGCCCTGATAATTTGGACGTATTGTATCAAAGCATTCTCGCTTTAGCGTTGGGCAATCGTGTGAGGGCAATTATTGATCAACAAGATTATGATCGATTGCTGGGGGCTGGCATAAAGTCTAGTGCCTTGTCGAGAATAGAATCTGCAAATACTGAATTCTTGGCTAGCGATGGTTATGACGCCATCCTACATTTTGATGATAGCCAAGCAATTGAGCGCTCTGTTATCGATCGAAACGAAGGAATAACGCCAGTAATAAACACAATTACAGAGCCGTGGATGCTAGTCAATGAGCGCGTGATTACGGTTGATACAACCGCTTCAGGTGGTAATGCTAATTTGCTTGCGTTGTAAGTTTTCTGGGTTAGAATAGCCATATGATTTTAGACCAGCAAAAAACCGCTGAAGCGCTACCGTGGAATGCACTTATTGATGCACTGGATAAGGTTTTTACTCAATCTATCCATTCGCCAGTACGTCACCACCACACGATGCACGTGCCAGGCGATCCTGATGCAACTTTACTGCTAATGCCAGCATGGTTAGAGGGTGAATATTCTGGCGTTAAAATTGTTAATGTTTTCCCGGGTAACAACAAACGTGGCTTAGCCGGGCTGACAGGGCATTATTTACTCAGTTGTGGAAAAACAGGTCGCCTATTGTTACAACTTGATGGCAATGAGCTGACTTCAAGGCGAACCGCTGCTGCTTCGGCGCTAGCATCCCGCTATTTATCCAGAGAAAACAGCACCAGCATGCTAATGGTGGGTACTGGGCGTATGGCGCGCTATTTAATCCCAGCACACAGCGCCGTACGTCCCATCGATACCGTACATGTCTGGGGGCGTAATTTTGATTCTTCGCAGCGGTTAGTAGATGAATTAAGGGAAGATGGAATTAATGCAATCGTATGTTTGCCAGAAAACTTGCAAAAAACAGCACAACAAGTTGACTTAATCAGTTGCGCAACCATGGCAACCGAGCCACTTATTAAAGGCGAGTGGTTGCAAGCAGGCACGCATCTTGATTTGGTGGGAAGCTTCACCCCTAAAATGCGCGAAACTGATAATACAGCTATGCAAATTGGTGAAGTATTTGTTGACACACGTGAGGGCGCCTTAAGTGAGACGGGTGACTTAATCACCCCGATTAATGAAGGCGCAATAACTGAAGAATCGATTGTTGCCGAATTTTCTGAACTTTGCTCGGGCGCATATCTTGGCCGAGCCGATCTTAACAATCCCAATGAAGCCATCACCGTGTTTAAATCAGTAGGCGCTTCAGTTGAAGACCTAGGCGCAGCGATACTCGCCTATCAAAATCGATAAAATTTACTAAACGTCTTTACCACTGGAAAAGTGGAACTGTGCACCCTTGCGAATCCCTGATGGCCATCTTGAAGTTACGGTTTTGAGTTGCGTGTAGAATCGCACACCTTCCATACCATGGATTGATGAACCGCCAAACAGAGAGCGTTTCCACCCACCAAAGCTATGCATGGCAACTGGCACAGGGATCGGCACATTAACACCCACCATGCCAACTTGAACATGACTACTAAAGTGTCTTGCAGTGTCGCCATCACGAGTAAAGATGGCGGTGCCATTGCCGTATTCGTGGTCGTTGACAAGCCTAAGTGCCTCGTCGTAAGTTGATACACGAACCACACAAAGTACAGGGCCAAAAATCTCATCGGTGTAGATTGACATATTGGGGCTGACGTTGTCGAATAAACAACCACCTACAAAGAATCCCTCACGCGACTCACTTTCAGCTCTACCATCAACCACCAGTGTTGCACCGTCTGCAACACCCGCATCGATATACGATAAGATGTTTTCTTGGCTTTGTTTGGAAATAACTGGCCCCATTTCAACGCCTGACTCATTCCAAGCACCAATTTTTAAAGCTTTCACTTTGGGTGAAAGGGATTCGATTAATTGATCTGCGGTTTCATCACCAACAGCCACAACAACCGAGATCGCCATACAGCGCTCGCCAGCCGAACCATAAGCAGCACCAATAACTGCATCTGTGCTCAGTTCTAGATCTGCATCAGGCATCACAATCATATGATTTTTTGCTCCACACAAGGCTTGCACACGCTTGTTGTGGTTTGAACCTTCTTGGTAAATATATTCACCGACGGGTGTCGAGCCAACAAAACTAACGCCCTTAACTGCCTCGTTACTTAGGATTTCATCAACGGCCTCTTTATCGCCAACAATAGTATTTAGTACACCAGTCGGCAGGCCGGCTTCGTGCATAAGCTCGGTTAAACGCAGGCCACAGGAAGGCACTTTTTCTGAAAGTTTAAGTACAAAAGTGTTGCCACAAGCAATTGCCACGGGATACATCCACATCGGTACCATCGCCGGGAAATTAAAGGGCACAATACCCGCACACACGCCCAAGGGCTGTCTAAGGTTGTGGCTGTCAATGCCGCTGGAAACGTCTGCAGTAAAATCAGATTTCAAGTGATTGTTAATAGCAGTACAAAACTCAACAATTTCCAAACCTCTGCCAACTTCACCTTTGGCATCGGCAAATGTTTTGCCATGCTCTTGTGAGATTAATTCTGCCAATTCATCGGTGTGGTCAATAATCAGTTGGCGGTAGGCAAACATAATCTGTGCGCGCTTTGAAGGCGGCACTTTTGACCATTCGCCAAATTTTTCATGTGCGACTGTAATAGCATTTGCTGTATCTTTTGCGCTTACCCCTTCAACTTGTTTACTGATTTGGCCAGTGGCAGGATTGTAGACATCAAAAATTCGGCCTGAAGTGCCTGAAATTTTTTCACCGTTAATGATGTTTTGTAGGCGTGGAATAGTCATAATGAGCCAATCAATAGAAAAAAATTAATAATATACGCATTTATTTTTTTTAGCAAGAATTAATTCTCGCTCTGGATTACAGAAGTTACTGATTCTGGCTCCAGTGTGGGGCGCTAATATAGGTTTTCAGTTTAGCTTTTCGATATTTGTTGTTTCAGAGTTCTGAGTATTCGCTCTGTTTCTTGCCAGTCGATACAGCCGTCAGTTACTGAAACGCCATAATGCATTTCACCTAGATTGGCCAGTATCGGTTGATTGCCCGCAAAGAGGTTGCTCTCAATCATAATGCCAAATATTGCTCGTTCACCTTTGGCAATCTGCTGCCCAATTTCACTTACCACTTTGCCTTGAAGTCGATAATCTTTATTAGAATTACCGTGTGAGCAATCCACCATAATCTTCTCAGGCAAATTATTTTCTCTAAGCAGGGTAGCGCAATTAGTAATGTTGTCTTTGTCATAATTCGGCGTTTTTCCGCCTCTTAAGATAATGTGGGCTGATTGGTTACCCCTAGCTTTAAAGGTAGAGATTTGCCCTTCATCATTAATACCCAAAAAACTCTGTGGTGACGAGCAAGCTTTAATAGCATTAATCGCCATTTTAAGATTGCCGTCTGTACCATTTTTAAAACCAACAGCCATAGAGAGGCCACTTGACATTTCGCGGTGGGTTTGTGATTCGGTTGTTCTCGCACCAATTGCACACCAAGAAACCAAATCGGCCAAATATTGCGGGGTGATAGGGTTAAGCGCTTCGGTGGCGGCAGGCATGCCAAGATCAGCCAACCAAGTTAGGAACTCACGGCTTTGGTAAAGACCTTTGTCAACATCCAAAGTATTATCCATATCTGGATCACTGATTAAGCCTTTCCAGCCAATGGTTGTTCTGGGCTTTTCAAAGTACACTCGCATGACCAAGTACAGAGAATCTTTGACTTCTTCCTGAAGCGCCTTTAATTTCAGCGCGTATTCCTTTGCCGCATCGAGATCGTGAATAGAGCACGGGCCCACTATAACCATCAGGCGCTTATCTTTGCCATAGAGGATATTATTTACTGTAGCACGACCCTCAAGCACATTTTCACAGGCCTTATCACTGATAGGTAATTGCTCACTTAAAGCCATAGGTGAGGTAATCACTGCTTCACTCTCAATATTGGTATTGTGGATTCGACTGCCCATATAAATGTTGTAAATGTTGATTTAACTGAAAAGACACATTTTAAACTCAAAGCTTAGCGATAACGATAAATAAAAAAACCCTTAAAAAGTCTAATAAAACCAACGCTTTTTGGTGCGATGGTTTTCAAAAAATTAGGAAAAATTGAAAATAGCGATTTTTTACTAACAAAAAGAAGAGAAAGTAACCATAAAATGCCTCGAATACGCTATTTTTATTGGTTTTGTTGCCTATTTTGTTGACAAAATGGCGATTTTTAGAAAATTTTGGATTTTTCCAGTTTGACCATTTTTTTCAAAAAAATAGGTATGATTAAACCACTTTAACTAAAAAAAGGAGACAATATGCCTTATAAAACGATGATAAATGTTGCCACGGCTGTGCCACTGATTTTTGCACTTGCTTTTGCTGCTATGCCTGAGTTTTTTGTTTTGGGAACTTTTCCTAGTGCAGAGGGTTTGGCTTTAGCTGTAGGGGTTTATTACCGATATGTGATGGCTGCAATGATATTTATGGTCTTGTGTGTTGTGTTTCAAGCCAGAAGTATTGAGGATGTGTCCAATCAAAAAGCAATTCTATTGGGAGTTGGATTGGCTTTTACTGTAATGTGTGTAACAATTATTTCTCTACCATTATTTCATGGTACTCCTTTGAATATACCGCCAATGGTTGCCACTGGTACAGTTGCTGTGCTAACTTTTTGGTCACGATCAAAGCTTAGTTAGACTTAACAGGAAAGCTAAACTAGCATCCCTGTTTAATAAAATTAAACGACACCTTCGGGTGTCGTTTTTCATTTTTTCCAAAAAGAATATGACCGGAGTTTTATCGATATAATGCCTTTGTTTCGCACGAAAAATCGTAATACTTTTTCGCTTAATCCAATTTGGTTCTCTACTTAGTGGGGTAATTACTAAGTCTATTAATATTTAAGGGTTGTTAACTATGTCGGCAAATAGTCAGGGCATTTTATTAATGATTGCCAGTATGGCTTGTTTTACCCTGGCTGATTTGTTTCTCAAATTTGCCTCTGAATCCGTGACCACTGGCCAAATCACTTTGGTCCTTGGTATCGGTGGAACTTTGATTTTTTGGGTAATGCTTTGGCACCAAGGTGAGCCTGTTTTTAGTTCGGGGTTTTTGTCTGGCCCGGTCATTCTCCGTACAACAGGCGAATTGGTGGCGACACTGTTTATCATTCTGGCGTTGACTTACGCAAGCTTTACCGGGGTTGCCGTTATCCTGCAAACACTACCGTTATTGTTAACTTTGTGTTCATTTTTGTTTCTAAAAGAGCGGGTTGGTGTGCATCGTATTGCTGCTGTTTTACTGGGTTTTGGCGGTGTATTGCTTATCGTGCAGCCCGGTTCAGAGGGTTTTGATGCCTACGCTTTACTTGCCATTGTGGCAGTTGTCGGCATGACAATGCGGGATTTTGGCTCACGCCTTTGCCCCAGTCGTATTTCCAGTGAGCGTTTGGCGATTTATGGCACTTTGTCACAAATAGGGCTTGGTATTATTTTAATGGCCTTCGAAGAGAGCCACTCTAGACCTAGCTTTGAGGCATCTCTCTATTTACTGGGTATGGTTATTTTTGCAAGTTTGGCGATTTTGGCGGTAACAATGGCGATGCGAGTTGGCGAGGTTTCTGTTGTTAGCCCTTTTCGATACACAAGACTATTGTTTGCAATGCTGCTTGGTATATTTTTGCTGGACGAGACTGTCGATCAAAATATGATTATAGGCTCTGTGGTGATTATTGCAGCGGGCTTGTATGTGTGGTTGCGAGAACGCAAAGTCCAACAAAGCACTTGAGATGAGATTGGCTTCTACACACTACACGCTTTGCGCAAATCTTTAGCTGCTATCTTAGACAATATTATGGGAGAGTAAATGAGATTTGGTATTTTGGGTGAGGCAAAAATAGCTCGAACATGGCTCGTGCCAGCAATTCTAGAGGCCGGCCATGAAGTGAGTCACTTAGGGCGCAGAATCCCTTCTCAAAGACCCTTGCCGGAAATATACAACAATGTGATTGAGGTTGATTATGATGCACTTTTAGCTGAACCCTCTCTTGATGCCATCTATATCCCCTTGCCAAACCATTTACACGTGCCCTACTCAATAAAAGCTCTTGAGGCAGGTAAGCATGTCCTATGTGAAAAACCAGTGGCACTGAATTCAAGAGAGCTGAAACAACTCGAAGTTAAGGCTAACAACAGCTCAGCTTTTTTTCAAGAGGCTTATATGATTGCTTACCATCCTCAATGGCAGTGGTTGCAGGCACTGGATTTGGGTAGAATTCAGTCAGTTCAAGTGATTTTTAGTTATCCTCCTCAACCTAGAGAAAACTACCGAAATCGAGCTGATTGTGGCGGTGGCCCCTTGTATGACATTGGATGTTATGCCGTACTGACTGGATGTTTACTTTTTGAGGGTACCCCGGAGGTTATTTCAGCGGTTGCGAAAAAAGATAAACAACACGATGTGGAAAGTCAAATTGATGGGGTTTTAAGGTGGCCTAATGGTGTGCTATTAAGTTTTTGTGTTTCTAGCGATGCTGCATTATGTCAATCATTAACTGTTTTAGGTGATGAAGGTTGGGCGAAGCTTGACGTGCCATTCAACCCACCCGAAACAACACATGCCTGCTGGTCTCAAGGCGGGCTGACAAAAGGTACCAAAGTAAGTTTTCCAGGGTGCAACCAGTACACACTAATGGTTGAGGATTTTGTAGAAAAAGCCAGTTCTGGTGCTAAGTCAAGCTTTTCAATCTCTCATATTATTACAAAAACCATCGGCGATATTCAAGCCAAAGCAGGCTTAACTTAAAAGTTTTTCATAATTGCGCTCTCTTTATATATTGAGCTTGTTAATGGTATATTACAATTCACTTATCAATAGTAAATTGGATAAACGCAATTATCTAAGAAAATGCAAAAAATAGCCCTTATTGACGATGACGAGGAAATACGCCAATTGCTCAGCGATTATCTCAATAAAAATGGTTTTGAGATTATTGCCTTTGCTGACGGTGAGACCTTTCTGTTAGCAGAAAGAAACCAATTCGATTTGGCGGTATTGGATATTGGATTACCTGGCATAGATGGGCTTGAAGTGTGCCGGAGGCTGCGGCAAAACTCCAATATGCCAATCATTATGCTCACGGCTGCCAGCGATGACTTTGATCGCATACTTGGCTTGGAGCTGGGTGCAGATGACTATATGGGAAAACCCTTTAATCCTAGAGAACTTTTAGCACGAATCAAGGCACTGCTTCGCAGAGTCAGTACACCCACTTCTGATGAAGATATTCACACCCATATAATCATGGATGAGGCCTCAAGAAGTGCCAAAGTCAATGACATAGAATTGGAGTTAACTGGCGCAGAGTTCGACTTACTTTGTGTTTTTACCAAGCAAGTTGGTGTGGTTTTGGGTAGGGATAAAATTGGAGAGCTTTTGCATGGCAGGAGAATGCAGCCCTTTGATAGATCCATCGATACAACTGTTAGTCGATTAAGACACAAGCTAAGCAAACACTTTGAGGGAGAAATCATCCAAAGCGTTCGTGGCAAGGGGTACGTGCTACTATCGAGAAAATAACACTTAAAAGCTCAATACTACGCTGGTTATTGCCTCAAACTGTAGTTGCCAGAATGACTTTGGTGCTATTCGTCGGCATTTTAATTGCACAGCTGCTTGGAACGCTTTTATGGGTTGGACAACTCAAAGCATCTGAAAAGGATCGAATGGTTGATTTGTCTCAGGCTATGGGTTCTCGAATTGGACAAACGGTTGAGTTTTTTGGTAAATTGCCAAAGCAATATCGTCATATTGTTCTTGATCAATTGCGCGATATGGGCGGCACTCGATTTTTTGTTTCTGTTAATAAAGGTTTTATTGATTTGGATGACATAAAAGAAACAGAGTTTTCTTTGTTGGTTCGTAACAATCTTCAGGAGAGTATCTTTGCGCAAACTGGCGCCATCTCAGATTTAACAATTCAATTCGTTGATTTTAATAATTTGAAAATTTTGTCGGGCGACAATCGTATGGTAGATTTGCCGACAAAATGGAAAAGGTTCGCACTGCTAGAGCCTAGTGACTCAAGTCCTTTTGCGGTTGTTCAATTCCCTGTAGATCAAGAATGGATGTATCTGGCTGCAGCCATACCCAAAGGCGAGGTTTTATTGGGCATTGATTGGCTTACAAATGAGAGAATCTTTAGTATAAGCGCAGTGTCGCTGACGACTCTTTTGCTCACTTTTCTGTTTGTTCGTTGGATTGTTTTGCCGCTTAAATTATTAGCAAATCAAGCTGAGCGTCTTGGCAAGGGGAGGAACCCAAGGCATTTGCCAGAACAAGGCTCTAAAGAAATGGTAACAACAATTAGAGCTTTCAACGCAATGGTGAAGCGTATTCAAAAATTTATTTCTGAAAGGGAAAGTTCATTTGCAGCAATTTCACATGACCTTAAAACGCCTTTGACCAGAGCAAGACTTAGGGTTGAGCAAATGGACGAGGGAAAAATGAAAGACGGCTTGATTGGAGATTTAGAATATCTTGACACTATGGTCAAGGGAAGTCTTCAAGTATTGACAGAGGGGGCTACTTTTGAAAATGCAACCCAAATCAACTTGACTGAAATGCTAAATAATCTTACAGGTAAAGAGAAGATTCTTGGTTTGCCGATTAGCTTGGAGATGGAAGAAAATGTAATTATGAAAGGCCGTGCTATTGCAATTGAACGGCTTTTTTCCAACTTAATCAATAACGCGCTTGCCTACGGCAAGGGTGTAGAAATAGTCGGCAGCATACACTCTAATGGCGTGTTGATAAAAATCATGGATCGTGGACCCGGATTGAGCGATTCGGAAAAATCTAAGGTTTTTGAGCCGTACTATCGAGCTGAGAATGAGCTCGATCCCGAGCATACGGGCTTGGGTCTTGGGATAGCTAGAAATATTGCCAATATTCATGGGGGTGATCTTGAATTAAGAAATCGATCCGGCGGCGGATTGATTGTTGAGGTTTATTTTCCTTTGTAATACTGCTTTTTTTCGGGCTAAAAGTTTATGCAGAAAGTGATCAGTTTTGGTGAAGCATTGGTTGATTTATTAATCAGCAATCCAAGCGATCATAGTTCAACCTTTATAGAAAAAGAAGCAATAAAATCACCAGGAGGAGCGCCTGCGAATGTTGCCTCAACTGTATCTAAGTTAGGCGGAAAAGCTTATTTTGTGGGCAAATTCAGTGAAGATCAATTTGGTCAGTTTTTGCAACAAAGTCTAACAGAGTCAGGGGTTGATCTTAGTTATGCAATAAATACCTCGACAGCCAAAACTGCATTGGCCTACATCACATTAGATAAAGACGGTGAGCGTAGTTTTTCATTTTCCCGAGACAATACTGCAGACCTATTATTTAGGATAGACGATTTTTCACCCGACTGTTTTAGTCACAATGGGATTTTTCATCTCTGCTCCAATACGTTAACCCATCCCAATATATTCAATACAACCCAATACGGCCTTTCTAAGGCGAGAGATGCTGGCATGATAGTGAGCTTTGATGTGAATCTGCGTTTGAATTTATGGCCTATGGATAGAGATCCATTGGCATGCGTATGGTCACTCATTGAACAGGTTCAAATACTAAAGCTTAGTACTGAAGAACTCATTTTTATATGTGGAGATAGAGATGAAAACAGTGTAATCCAACAATTACTCAAAGCCGGGGTTAAGTTAATTTTAGTAACAAATGGCGCTCATTTGGTCAATGTTATTACCCAAAGGTCGCAAACAGAAGCTTATCCACCAACGGTTGCAACGGTTGATAGCACAGCTGCTGGCGATGCTTTTATGGGCGGCTTGTTGTATCAGCTGTCATCGCAATCTGTCACTCTAGATTGTTTAGACAGCTGGTTATCTGATGAAGAAGCTCTGATTTGTGCTGTTGCCTTTGCTGGTAAATGTGGTGCCATTACTGTGACAAGAGAAGGTTCGATCAGTGCTCTCCCTACAATGGATGAAGTGATGGCATTTCCAAGTACCTCCAGTCCAGTTTTTAATAGTAAAAGCTTTTTATTAGAGCATATCAGTTCTATTATGGATTTTTATCATCCTCGTTGTATTGATGAAAAAGAAGGTGGGTTTATCCAACACTTTCGTGATGATAGCAGTGTCTATGATTATGAAACTCGGCACTTGGTAAGTAGTACACGATTTGTTTTTAATTATGCAATGGCTGCCAAACAATTTGATAATGCCGAGTATTTGGCTGCCGTGCGGCACGGTGTTAAATTCTTGCGGGAGGGGCATTACAACCCAAAAACTGGTGGTTATGCGTGGGTTATGAGTGGCAAGACATTTGTAGATTCTACAAATTATTGCTATGGTTTTGCTTTTGTTCTTTTAGCCTATTCTGTGGCTTATAAAGCTGGCGTTGCGGAGGCAAAAGCTTATATCGATGAAACCTTTAATACCATGGAGGCGCATTTTTGGTCGGAAAGTGATGGACTGTATTGCGATGAAATCGATGAAGACTGGTGCGTAGTTTCTGATTACCGTGGACAAAACGCCAATATGCACACCTGTGAGGCGCTCATTATGGCTTACGAGGCAACTCAAGATAAAGAGTACTTAAATCGCGCATTGTTAATTGCAAAAAACGTTTGTCAAAGGCAAGCAAGTCTTGCTAAAGGCCTAATCTGGGAGCATTACGATTCAAACTGGAAGGTTGATTGGTTATATAACAAAGACAACCCAAAACACCTATTCAAGCCTTGGGGTTTTCAAATAGGCCACTTAGCAGAGTGGGCAAAACTTTTACTTGTCATAGAGCGTTATATAAATGAAGATTGGCTTTTTCCTAAGGCTAAAGAATTATTTGATTCGGCAGTTAGCATGGGTTGGGATTCAGAATATGGTGGCTTGTATTATGGGGTTGATTTGGAAGGCATTGCTTGCGATATTGACAAATACTTCTGGGTGCAAGCCGAGGCCATTGCAGCAGCTGCACTATTGGCAAAGAGAACGGGAGAGGGCACCTACTGGGGTTGGTATAGGAGGATTTGGTCATACAGTTGGCATAATATGATTGACCATACCTATGGCGCTTGGTTTCGTATTTTAGACAGGCGTAACAACAAGTACGATGAATTCAAAAGCCCTGCTGGAAAGACCGATTACCATACAATGGGCGCGTGCTATGAAATTATGAATGTCTTGAACGATGAGAAATAAAGACTTTATTTGTCGAACCAATTACAATCCACAATAATTACTTTTTGTAACACTTTGTCACAAAACATAACATTATGTCAAATCCGCATCACTAGACTGGCAGTGTTCTGGTTAATAATGAGCAGGATAAAACTAATAGAGAGGAAAGTGTAATGAAAAATCATACAAAAATATCAGCCATAGCTGCAGCTGCCATTTTGGCTAGCTCGACAGCTGTCAAAGCTGCTGAAGTTGAAGTTCTACATTGGTGGACAAGTGGTGGTGAGGCCGCCAGTGTTAATTATTTAAAAGGCAAGTTAAGCGATGCTGGTGTAAGCTGGAAGGACTTTGCTGTTGCTGGCGGTGGTGGTGAAAATGCCATGACTGTACTTAAGTCTCGTGCTATATCTGGTAATGCACCAACGGCAGCCCAAATTAAAGGTCCATCCATTCAGGAGTGGGGCGATCTTGGATTTCTAGCAGACATTGATGGTGTTGCAGAAGCTAATGATTGGGACAACCTATTGCCTACAGTGGTTTCAGATGTAATGAAACATGATGGAAAATATGTAGCAGCCCCAGTAAACGTTCACAGAGTTAACTGGATGTGGTCTAACCCTGAAGTATTTCGTGCTGCGGGCGCCACTATCCCAACTACTTGGGATGACTTTGTAGTGCAAGCCCAAAAGCTTGAAGATGCTGGCTATATAGCTCTAGCACATGGTGGTCAGGCTTGGCAAGATGCAACCTTGTTTGAAGCTGTCGTACTTGGCGTAGGTGGTGCTGATTACTATAACAGTGCATTTGTTAGTCCAGTAGATATGTCTGTTTTGGATAGTGATACGACAGTAAAAGTTTTCGAAACTTTCGGAAACCTACGTCAGTTTATTGACGCCAATGCGCCTGGACGTGACTGGAACGTAGCCACTTCAATGGTCATTGAAGGTAAGGCGGGTATGCAGATCATGGGTGACTGGGCAAAAGGCGAATTTAAAGTTGCTGGTAAGAATGTTGGAACCGACTTTGTATGTACTGCGGCTCCAGGTACTTCAGGTGCTCATACTTTCAACATAGACTCATTTGCCTTCTTTGCGCAGGGTAGTACGGCTGGTACTGGTGCCCAAAATGTTATGGCAGCTGAAATTTTGGGTACTGACTTCCAGACAGTATTCAATCTTAACAAAGGCTCTATTCCTGCACGCCTAGGTGTGTCAAGAGCTGAGTTCGATTCATGTGCTCACGACTCAATGGATGCTTTTGTTGCAGCTTCTGCCAGTGGCACACTAGTGCCGAGTTTTGCTCACGGTATGGCGGTATCTTCAGCAGTATCAGGAGCTATCTATGACTCAGCAACTAACTTCTTCAACTCTGATCAGAGTGCAGAAGACGGTGCTGCTCAATTGGTTGCTGCAGTTTCTGCTGCAATGTAAGACTGTAATTATGTAAACATAAGCCAATTTTCTCTCCTTATTGGTAAGTGTTTATTTAATACCCAAGGGTGTTCATTTGTTTAATTGGACACCCTTATTTTTATAAAATAGGAAAAACCGTGCTCAACGCAATAGAAAAACACCTTCCAAAAATCATTCTAGCACCCACGACGCTTATGATGGTGGTGTGCATGTATGGCTTTATTTTGTGGACGGGTGCATTATCCTTGTCAAAAAGTCGGATGATGCCACAATGGGAATTTGTAGGCTTAGATCAATACGAGCGTTTATTTAGCAACCCTCGATGGCTGGTTGCTTTGGACAATCTCTATATTTTTATTATTTTATTTATCGTCATAGCACTCCTTTTGGGGCTGTTATTGGCGATCTTTCTTGACCAAAAGATTCGAACAGAAGGCGCTTTACGAACAATTTATTTGTACCCTATGGCTGTCTCTTTTATTGTTACCGGTACTGCCTGGAAATGGATTCTTAATCCAGGTCTTGGTATCGAAAAGCTTGTACGTGATATGGGTTTTTTAAATTTTGAATTTCGCTGGCTTGTCGAACAAGATATGGCGATTTACACCATTGTAATAGCAGCTGTTTGGCAATCCAGTGGATTTGTAATGGCCATGTTTTTAGCCGGCCTACGTGGCGTAGATGATAATCTTGTAAAAGCTTCAAAAATAGATGGTGCATCAACTATAAGGTCTTATTGGCACGTCATTTTGCCAATTATGCGACCAGTATTTTTTAGTGCTATAGTTATTTTGACGCACATCGCTATTAAAAGCTTTGACTTAGTGCAGGCGCTTACCGGTGGTGGACCGGGTTATGCCTCTGATCTGCCAGCCAATTTTATGTATACCTACGCTTTTAATAGGGCCCAATTAGGTTTAGGTGGCGCCAGTGCAATGATTATGTTGTTTGGCGTGTTGGCAATTCTAATTCCGTACTTGTATTCAGAATTACGGGAGAAAAAAACATGATGAGTAATTTGTTTTCTAATTTGAATATTGGGCGATTTGTAATTTACTTATTTTTAATTGTCTTCGCCCTCCTTTATTTGTCGCCTTTGTATGTCATGCTCACAACATCATTAAAAGACATTGAAGAAATTCGCAGCGGCAATCTGCTTGCGTTACCAAACGATCCTTCATTCTACGCTTGGACTAAGGCATGGTCTTCAGCTTGTACTGGTAGCGAATGCGAAGGTTTAGCGCCATTTTTCTGGAATAGTGTGCGTATCGTCGTACCAGCAGTGCTAATCTCAACCATGATCGGAGCCTTTAATGGTTATGTGCTAGCTAAATGGAGATTTCGGGGTAGTGAATTTTTGTTTGGCGCACTACTATTTGGTTGTTTTATTCCTTTTCAGGTAATTTTGTTACCGATGGCAATGCTACTCGGTTTCTTGGGTTTGTCCAATACTATTACGGGTTTAGTTTTGGTTCATGTAATCTATGGAGTTGCCTTTACAACACTGTTTTTCCGCAACTACTATGTTGGCATTCCTGATGAACTAGTACGTGCAGCTAGACTAGATGGGGCAGGATTCTTCGCAATTTTCAGACATGTGTTTTTGCCTCTATCAACATCAATTTTTGTGGTTACAATTATTTGGCAGTTTACCCAAATATGGAATGATTTTTTGTTCGGCGTGGTGTATTCAGGCTCGGGCACACAACCCATTACAGTGGCACTTAATAATCTAGTTAACACCTCTGTCGGGGGCAAAGAATACAATGTGGATATGGCAGCGGCTATTATTGCAGCATTGCCAACGCTTTTTGTTTATGTTGTGGCGGGTAAATACTTTGTACGTGGTTTGACAGCAGGCGCTGTTAAAGGCTAAGGAATTTTTTTGGAAGATAAATGAATAATACTGAACAAAATAATAGCAGCAATGCTGGCGACATAAAGCTTAAGAATATATGTAAATCTTTTGGTACCACCGAGGTGCTTAAAAACATTGATTTAGATATTCAAGACGGTGAGTTTTTGATACTAATTGGACCGTCGGGCTGCGGCAAATCAACACTGATGAACTTAATTGCAGGGCTTGAAGACATCAGCAGTGGAGAGATAATAATCGGTGGTAGTGATGTTTCTGAAAAATCACCTAAGGACAGAGATATTGCTATGGTTTTTCAATCGTATGCGCTATACCCAACGATGAATGTGGCGCGAAACATTAGTTTTGGACTGGAGATGCGTAAAGTGCCGAAGTCAGAGCAAGAGAGCATTATCAATGAAGTGGCGGAGTTATTGCAAATTGATCATCTTTTGGATCGAAAGCCCGGCCAATTATCGGGTGGTCAGCGTCAAAGAGTCGCCATGGGCAGGGCTTTAGCGCGGTCACCAAAGGCATTTTTGTTCGATGAGCCATTATCTAATTTAGACGCAAAACTTCGAGTTGAAATGCGTACCGAAATCAAAAAATTACACCAACGCCTCCGCACAACTACCGTTTATGTTACCCACGATCAAGTTGAAGCAATGACATTGGCCGACAGAATTGCCGTATTAAAAGACGGCGTGGTTCAGCAATTGGGAACGCCGTATGAGATATATAACGACCCAGCCAATAAATTTGTTGCTGATTTTATGGGCTCGCCGGGTATGAATTTTATTGAATGTGTTGTCTTAAATGGTAATTTGATTGTTGAGAGTGGTAATCAAACTTTTGAAATAACTGTGCCTTGCAGTGAAGCAATACAGAGTTCGGGCCTTGATACAGTATTGTTGGGCATTCGACCAGAAATGTTGACAGACCCCAAACCGCACCATAATAGTTCGTTTGTTCAAGAGGTTGTTTTTGATGTAGAGGTAACCGAGCCAATGGGTGCGGATACTATAGCAATAGGACAATGGAATGGAGTTGAGATTCAAACCAGATTAAGCCCTGAAACGGGCGAAGTTGCGGGCAATGGCTTTGCACTGCAAGTTGATACCAGCAAGGCTATTGTTTTTGACCCTCGAACAGGACAACGCATTCGTGAGTAAATGACTGTATGGTGTTTTCAAATATTATAATTACTTTGCCTCTAAAGAGGTTCAGATGAGTCAAAATTTCGTATTATTTGGCGCATTGGGTGACCTATCACTGCGTAAACTATTCCCCGCTTGGTACCAGCTTGAACGCTCAGGTTTGTTGGAAAAAAACCTGAGAATTCTTGGTGTGGCTAGGGAAGGACTGTCTAAAAGCCAGTTTCAAGAAAAAATTGTTGAGTCAATAAAACACCGCGCACTCAGTAGGGATTATGATGACAAGGTCTGTAAGCGCTTGATTGAGAAAGTTGATTATTTCCAGCTAGATTTTCAAACAATTGAAGGCTATCAGCAGCTGAAAAGCATAATAATCAGTGGCGCTGAGTCAAGCATATATTATTTGGCGACCTCACCTAATATTTCACAGGCTATTTGTGAAAACCTGCATCGTGCCGACGCTATAAAAGATAATACTAGAATTGTTGTTGAAAAGCCTGTCGGCCACAACCTTGAATCATCGAAAATAATTAATGACAAGCTTGCAAGTTATTTTAGTGAAGAACAAATCTATCGAATCGATCATTATTTAGGCAAAGAAGCAGTTCAAAATCTTGTTGCACTACGTTTTGGGAATTCAATTTTGTCAAGCCAATGGAGTCAAAAAAGTATTGAGTATGTAGAAATAACTGTTGCAGAATCCATTGGCATTGAAGGGCGTTGGAGTTATTATGATGATGTTGGACAAATGCGAGATATGGTGCAAAGCCATTTACTTCAACTGCTTTGCTTGGTTGCAATGGAGCCACCTGAAAAACTCAATGCTGAAAATATACGAGATAAAAAAGAGCAAGTCTTGCAAGCCTTAAAGCCTATAACAGTGAACAATGTTTCTGACAGTTTGTTGCGAGGTCAATATTGTGATGGTCAGAACTCTGAAGGTTTTATGCCAGGTTACTTGAATGAAGCTGATGCCAAAGAGCAAAGTGAGACCGAAACATTTGTTTGTATCCGTGCAGAAGTTGCTAATTGGCGTTGGTCGGGCACACCTTTTTACTTGCGTACTGGTAAGCGTTTACCAGAAAAAGTCACCGAAGTTGTTATCCACTTTAAGCCCGACACTCATTTTATTTTTCACTCGGACCAAAAAGAGATGGTGGGTAATAGCCTAATTATTCGATTACAACCCACAGAAGGCATTTCATTGCAGGTACTTAGTAAAATCCAGGGCATAGAGCAAGGTATGCGTTTGCGGCGGGACCCATTGTACCTAAACTTCAGCGAGTCTCAACAATTGCCCCGAATAGCAGACGCTTATGAGAGGTTATTATTAGAGGTACTAAAAGGAGATCAAAGTTTATTTGTTAGTAGGCGGGAAGTCGAGTTAGCCTGGGCTTGGTGTGATCAAGCAATTGATGCTTGGCAAAAGTCTTTACAGCCGCTTTATCACTATCCGTCGGGTAACTATGGGCCAGATTTGGCGAGGGATTTTATTCAAGAATATGGACACGAGTGGCATGAAGATCAACAAGCCAGATTATCTTCCTAGTCATATTGATTGGCGCAGCTCGAGCAGTCCTGAGAGATTAGCCGCTGATTTAAGTGTGGCGATTGAACAAATGTTCAATCAAGCACTATCAGCTAATAGCCGCGCCAGTATTGCGGTATCTGGCGGACGAACGCCTGTTGCCTTATTTAATAAAATATCGCAATTAAAGATAGATTGGTCAAGGATTGATGTGTCATTAGTTGATGAGCGTTGGGTATCAAGCTCAAGTGTTGACAGTAATGAACACTTAGTTAGAACTCATTTACTTGTCAATCAAGCAGCTAATGCAAAATTTGTAGCAATGAAAAACAAAGCCAAGACGCCGTTTGACGGTTTGGCCGAATGTGAAAGATCGCTAAACCAAGTCAAACAAGCTTTTGATGTTGTCGTTTTGGGCATGGGTATCGATGGCCATACGGCCTCCCTATTCCCGTGTTGCGATGAACTAGACAGAGCAATGGACCCTAATAATTCAAGCTTATGTATTGCCACCACGCCAACAAGTGCTCCTTATCAACGGATGAGCCTGTCGCGCAATGCTATTAGTCGTGCCAACAATATCATTCTACACATCACGGGTGGAGATAAGTTAAGCACCCTTAAACGTGCAATGCATTATAAAGACGAAAGCATCATGCCAATTTATGCTTTCATTAATCAGCCGATGAGTATTTTTTGGTGCTCATAATAAATATAAACAAATTGTCATGAAGACCTTTCAAATTAACCCAACCCTGCAAAAAATAACAACAAAGATTGTAGAACGTAGCAAATCAAGCCGTGCGGATTATTTGCAACGCATGGCGAATATGGATACGGGCAAAGTCTCTAGAGAGATGCTTTCATGTGGTAATTTGGCGCACGGCGTAGCTGCTTGTGGAAAAAGTGAGAAGGACACACTTAAATCCATGCTACAAGCAGACATCGGCATTATCTCCTCTTATAACGATATACTATCAGCCCATCAGCCCTATGGGCGATTCCCAAGCATTATCAAAGAAGCAGTTGCGGAGATGGGTAGCGTTGCTCAGTTTGCCGGCGGCGTGCCTGCGATGTGTGATGGGGTTACACAAGGCCAAGATGGCATGGATTTAAGCCTGTTTAGCCGAGATGTGATTGCTATGTCAACCGCAATTGCGCTATCTCATAACTTATTTGATGCGGGTTTATGCTTAGGTGTATGTGATAAGATCGTGCCGGGCCTACTAATCGGAGCACTGAGCTTTGGTCACCTGCCTTTTGTATTTGTACCCGCAGGCCCGATGCCCTCTGGCCTACCCAATAAAGAAAAAGCACGCATTCGTCAGCTATATTCTGAAGGTAAGGCCACGCGAGATGAATTAATGAAGTGTGAGATGGATTCTTATCACACTTCAGGTACATGCACTTTTTACGGCACAGCCAATAGTAACCAATTATTAATGGAAGTTATGGGTCTTCACTTGCCGGGTTCGTCCTTTGTGCCGCCCGAAGGTGAATTCAGAGATGTGCTTACAAAAGCCGCTGCACAGCAGGCGGTCAAGCTAACCCGCTCAGAAGACAAGGCCAGTTTGGCAATAATTGTCAGTGAAAAAACCATTGTTAATGCAATTGTTGCACTGCTGGCAACCGGTGGATCCAGCAACCATGTTATGCACCTTGTTGCAATCGCAAGAGCAGCTGGCATTATCATTAATTGGGATGACTTTTCTGCATTATCAGAAATCACTCCCAGCATAACGCGCATATACCCCAATGGCGCAGCGGATATCAATGTGTTTCATGCGGCAGGTGGTGTGCCTTTCGTCATTCGAACCCTGTTAGAAGCCGGACTGTTGCACGAAGATGTATACACAATACTCGGTTTTGGTCTGGATAATTTCACCAAGGAACCGGTACTCAAAAGTCATAAAATTGATTGGCAAGATGCACCAAATAATTCCGCGCAATTGGATGTATTGCGACCGGCAAGTTCACCTTTTGCGACAACAGGTGGTTTGATTCTATTAACTGGAAACCTAGGTCGCAGTGTTATGAAAGTTTCAGCGGTAGCCAAAGAGTATCAACAAATAACTGCCCCTGCAATGGTGTTTGATTCTCAAGAGGCTTTAAAAAATGCATTTGATCTTGGCAACATGGAGAAGGATTTGATTGCAGTGGTGAGGTTTCAGGGTCCACAAGCGTGTGGCATGCCTGAATTACACCAATTAATAACTTATCTCGGTGTCCTGCAGGACCGGGGTTTTAAGGTGGCTCTGGTTACAGATGGCCGCTTGTCTGGCGCCTCCGGCAAGGTTCCAGCTGCGACGAAGCTTTGGCCTGAAGCTCTTGACGGCGGCATGATTGCAAAAATACAAGAAGGTGATGTCATTGAGTTGGATTGTAACAAAGGCCAACTGAATTTATTGGTAGATGAGAGTGAGTTAAGTCAAAGAGCCTTCGCTCAGCTAAACGACAAAACAAGTGCTTATGGTATGGGTCGTGAGTTGTTTGCACACATGAGACAAGGCGTAAGCAGTGCAGAGTTTGGCGCAAGTTGTTTATAGCACTCCAAGTATTAGTTTGTGATATTTATAATTTGACGGCAGGGTTGATTATTAAAAGGTACAAAATATATGGAAAAATTTAATTTAGTGGGCGACATCGGTGCGACAAATGCTCGATTCTCTGTTGTTAAGGTTGGCACCTCTGATTTGGAGAATATTCGATATTTGCCGTGTAATGAGTTTGCTAATTTCCAAGAGGCTATCTCGACCTATTTAAGTGAACATAGTGGTGTAACCATTAACTCAGCATCTTTTGCAATAGCTGGGGCTGTTCATTCGGATTCATTTAAACTTGCCAATAACCATTGGCACATAAATAAAAAAAATGTTGCTTCGGCATTAAACGATACACCAATTCATTGGTTAAATGATTTTTCAGCTCAAGCGCTTGCTACAACAGTTCTTCCGCATAATGATTTGCAGATTGTTAATGCTGGCTGTATTCGGACTGAACGACAAAGATTGGCGATTGGTGCTGGAACTGGATTAGGCGTATGTGGTTTGTTAAAATCTAATAACAGATGGATTACCACACCAGGTGAGGGTGGCCATGTTGACTTTTCACCGAATTCTGAACTACAGTTTGAGGTGTTTAAAATTTTGCAGCGCCATTATGGGCATGTCTCAGTCGAGCGTATTTTAGCTGGACCCGGAATTCTTAATTTATACAAAGCCCTGGCTGAAATTCATGGGCAAGAAGTAAAATTTAATACCCCCAAAGAAATATCAAGCGCTGCAACTGAAGTTAGTGCCGACCCCTTGTCACATGATACATTACAACTGTTTTGTCAAATTTTTGGTCAAGTTGCTGGTAATGCAGCATTAATAATGGGTTCTTTAGGTGGAGTGTATATTACTGGTGGCGTTATTAGGAGTTTTATTGACTTGTTTTTGGCTAGTGATTTCAAGCGCTGCTTTGAAAATAAGGGGCGTTTTCAGGATTATATGTCGGACATACCTGTGTATGTCTCAACAACTCGGCATATGGGTTTAATAGGCGCTGCACAAATGTTAAATAATATGACTAACTAGTGGGACATGTATGCAACCAAACACAATTGATGATATTTGCAAAATGAATGGTGTTATACCAGTTCTTAAATTGGACAATGCACAGCAAACAGAAGGAATTGGTGGCGCTCTTATCGAGGGAGGTTTAAGCGTTTTAGAGATAACATTGCGGACTGAGTATGGATTAAATGCCATCAAAACATTAAAACAACTCTATCCTAAAGCGAGTATTGGGGCGGGAACGGTAACTAATGTAGACCAATATAAATCTTGTATTGATTCAGGCGCTGATTTTATTGTAAGCCCAGGCGCAACTTCTGAATTGTTGGATTTTGGCTCTCAATGTGATACGCCATTATTGCCCGGGGTGTCAACTATAAGTGAAGCCATGAGGGCTATGGAGTTTGATTTTCAAAGATTAAAGTTATTTCCAGCCTCTATTGTAGGTGGGCCAAGTTTTCTGAAGTCAATCTACGGTCCTTTTCCGCAATTGAAATTTTGCCCTACTGGAGGTATTACTCCCTGCAATGCCGTAGACTATCTCCAACTGCCAAATGTAATGTGTGTTGGCGGCACCTGGTTAACGCCACCATCACTAGTTGAAAGTCTTGACTGGCCAGCTATAAAAGATTTAGCAAGATACGCCTCAAACCATTTAAACACCTTGGCGTCTTACGAGTCATGAATTTTTATTATTAGGCTTTTCCTATTATTATGCTGAAACCTAGCACTACTAGATGCTATGGATTATTATGGATCTAACAACACCCGCGTTACTTTTTCCGGCTATTTCTTTGCTTTTGCTTGCCTACACCAACCGATTCCAAACGCTTGGGTTGCTAATGCGTCAGATGCACAAACAACAAAGTGAAGGGAGCAAAATAATGGCCAAGCACCAATTGACAGTCTTGAAAAAACGCATTGGATACGTTAAACAGATGCAAACTTATGGCATAGTTAGTTTCATTTTTTGCGTTTTTTCTATTTTTAGTTTATTCATAAACTATGAATTATTAGGGGTTTATTTGTTTGGCTTGAGCCTATTGTTATTAGTAGCATCACTACTCTTTGCTCTAGTTGAATCCCTCCTATCAACAAAGGCCCTAATGATGGAATTGGACGGCTGATTAAGTGTTAGGAATTTATCAATAG
>CAZZER010000020.1:9790-33046 GCA_964653365.1 uncultured Candidatus Thioglobus sp. | reverse complement strand
GGACTGAAAATCCCTGTGTCCCTAGTTCAATTCTAGGTGTGGCCACCACATTCAAAATCGAGCGAGAGGTGTTACCTCTGCTCGATTTTTTTTTGGTATTATGTGCCTAGATTACGTCGGCCGATCTCAAGGTGGCTCGACACTTAACCGTTTGCACGTGGACTTAAACGTAACGATTGGCCAGTCACGCTACCAAGTGGGTATTACACATGGTCGTTCTTTAGCTATTCCTTTGAACTTTAATGGCAACCAAGCCAACCACTTCGGTGCTGAGAAGGCATGCGCATTACCACTCTCTGCTGGCGACTTTATCGGCGACACTAAACAGGGCGGTAGTTGCAATGTAGCTCAAATTCAGTTCACTCCACACTGTAACGGCACCCACACAGAAACCATTGGGCATATTGTTAACGACCCTGTTCATATAGCGGACGTTTTGTCGGATGCACTTATGCCCGCTTATTTGTTAAGCATCGAGCCTAAGCTTGGCGGCAACACGAATGAAACCTATATCCCTAACGGTGAAAGCGGTGATCAACTGATATGCCGTACCGATTTATCTGAATCTTTAGATGGTGTTGAAAATGATTGGTTTAAAGCACTAATTATTAGAACACAACCCAACGAGGCGACAAAGCAATCCTGTGTTTATAGCGCAGACAATCAGCCACCCTTTTTTTCTAATGAAGCAATGGCTTATCTTGTAGAGCAAGGCGTAGAGCACTTGTTGGTAGATTTTCCGTCGGTAGACAAAATGTACGATCAAGGCGTGATGAGCAACCACCGTCTATTTTGGAATGTTGCTATTGGTTCGAGTCAATTAACTCCTTCAGCAAAGACACACAAAACAATTACCGAAATGATTTATGTCGATAATGGCGTCTCTGATGGGCGCTATATGGTTAGCATTCAGTCGCCTGCTTTTATGAGCGATGCAGCGCCTTCGCGCCCAATTATTTACCCAATATCTGTTGTATGAAGTACCAAGACAACCTGTCGTTTGCACAAAAGCTTGATAAAGAAGACGCGCTTGCTGTGTTTAGGAGTGAGTTTCATTTTCCTGCTCAAGAGGGCCGTGAACACAACCTATACTTTTTGGGCAATTCACTAGGTTTGCAACCTAAGCAGGCGGCACTTGAGGTGCAGAGCGAGATGTCAAGATGGCAAGGGGCGGGGATAGATGGTTATTTTGAAACGTCCCAACCATGGATTGAGTATCAGTCTCAGTTGACACCATCGATGGCAAAGCTTGTTGGCGCACAGGCTAGTGAAGTGGTGGTTATGAACACGCTTAGCGTCAACCTGCATTTTATGATGGCTAGCTTTTATCGCCCAACACCATCGCGTTATAAAATATTGATCGAAGAGCATGCATTTCCCTCTGACCACTTTGCTGTTGAATCGCAAATAAAACAACACGGGTTTGGTGTCAAAGATTCGCTGTTGACGCTTGCGCCACCACCCGGTGAAGAGCTGATTTCGATGGAAGATATTCGCTCAACAATTGAAAAACATGGCGATGAGATTGCCCTTATATTGCTGCCCGGCGTGCAGTATTACACTGGTCAGGTGTTTGATATAGAAGCGATTACAGAGTTGGGTCATCAGTTTGGCTGCAGGGTGGGCTTTGATTTGGCACATGCCGTTGGCAACATTGAGCTTAGCTTGCACGATTGGGGGTTGGACTTTGCCTGTTGGTGCACCTACAAGTACCTTAATTCAGGGCCAGGCTCAATTGGCGCTTGCTTCGTGCATCAGCGCCACTGTGAAAACCCCGATTTGCATCGACTTGCGGGCTGGTGGGGGCACAACAAAGAAACCCGTTTTGAAATGAAACCAAGCTTTGATCCGATACCTACAGCCCAGGGTTGGCAGGTGAGTTGCCCACCTATTTTGGCTATGGCGCCCATTAAGGCATCATTGGCGCTTTTTGAGCGCGTTGGCGGTATGCCGGTTTTGAGGAAGAAATCTGAGAGGTTGACAGCTTTCTTGTGGCATTTAATTGATGTTCGATTACAAGGCCTGGCTAAAGTAGTAAGCCCTAAGGACGCTGCTTCCAGGGGTTGTCAGCTGTCTGTTGAAGTGGTAGAGTGTGATGGGCGAGCTGTTTTTGAAGCGTTACTTAACAAAGGCGTTGTTTGTGATTGGCGTTATCCAAGTGTGATACGCATAGCACCAGTGCCTCTTTATAACTCGTTTGAAGACGTCTATCGTTTTGTTGGGGTGTTGGAAGAGCTACTGCAAAACCCATCTTAAGTCCTTATTTATTGAGAATTTGCCGGGCTTGTGCCCACAAAGCCAACTGATTCTTTTGTGTTATACTGAGTGTCAAAAAGAGCAAATGGCATGAGAATGCACCCTCTTAAGGACAATTCGGTTACCGACGAGAAGGAGTATTGCAATCGTCGGCAATTCATTAAACAAAGCCTGCGCTTTGGTACTGGCCTTGCTCTATCGGTTAAAACAAATTCGGTTTTTGCTGAAGATGTAGGCGCTGAAGACTCACTGGGCGCCATCAACCAAAGCCATTTTGGCAAAGATTTAGAGCCAAACACTCTTAAACAAATTAGTAATTACAATAATTTCTATGAGTTTGGCACAGGCAAGCGTGACCCCGCTAAAAACGCCCACACCCTCAAGGCAAAGCCTTGGCATGTTAGTGTTTCGGGGGCTTGCGAAAACAAGGGTGAGTTTGATTTAGAAGATTTTATTGCGCCCTATCAGTTAGAAGAAAGAATATATCGATTGCGCTGTGTAGAGGCTTGGTCAATGGTCATCCCGTGGGTGGGTGTGCCGTTGGCCGGGGTGCTTAAAACCTTTAAGCCGACATCAAACGCCAAGTACGTTGTTTTTAAAACCTTGCTTGATCCTGAGCAAATGCCCGGGCAAAGACGCCCGATACTCAATTGGCCTTATGTTGAAGGACTCACTATTGGCGAAGCAATGAATCCTTTGAGTATTTTGGCGGTGGGACTATACGGCAAGGTATTGCCGAATCAAAATGGCGCGCCCATTCGTCTGGTGGTGCCTTGGAAATATGGATTTAAGAGTATCAAGTCCATAGTATCTATTCATTTTCAAGAGACGCAACCTCTAAACACTTGGCAAGAGCAAGCACCCAATGAATATGGTTTTTATGCCAATGTAAATCCTGCTGTTGACCATCCGCGTTGGTCTCAGGCATCAGAACGCTTAATTGGATGGGGTGGTTTTTTCTCGCCTGAGAAGCGCGAAACCGAACTCTTTAACGGCTACCAAGAAGAAGTTGGGCATTTGTATGCTGGGCTTGATTTAACTCGACATTATTAATTTGTTTGTGCGCAGTATTCCTTGGCAAAAACCGATATTGTTTGCACTATTGGCAACACCATTTTTGCTGCTACTTTACGATACTTTGTCGGGCTATTTAATTGATCCCGTTGAAGAGGTGACCACAAGAACGGGGCAATGGGCGTTACGGTTTTTGTTGCTGACACTGGCGATAACGCCGTTTAATACGATACTGCCATTTTCAATCATTCGATATCGACGCATGATTGGTGTTTTTAGTTTTTTTTACGCTTGTCTGCATTTTTCTATGTGGCTTATTGATCGCGGGTTTGATGTGAACGAAATTATTGCCGATATTATCAAAAGACCCTATATAACGATTGGCTTTAGTGCCTTTGTATTGCTAAGCTTATTGGCAATAACATCCACTAATAAAATGACACGACGGCTTGGCAAGCGGTGGAAAAAACTACATAGATCGATTTATTTAATCGCTGTTTTGGTGGTGGTGCATTTTTATTGGCAAGCCAAATCCGATATGGATATTGAGCCGATGATATATGGGGTTATTGCCTTAATATTGCTTGGATTTCGGGTTAATTGGTGGCGTGTTTGGCAAGGATTCTCTCGTTTTTTAAGGAGCAACCATCTATAGCTCAACGAGGCGAGACAATTTATTAAGGCTGTTAAAACCGAGTTAAGTCAGCACTTAACTCGGTTTTTATTGGTTCTATTTAGTTAGAAGGACGGCACTTCCATAAGAAAAGTGCAATAAAGATAACGGTTGGAATCATGCCAAGCGGATCAAACTTAGAAACACCAGTTGATACGTGGAGCAATTGCGCCAAGATAAACAGAATGTTTATGCCAACACCGAACGTCATACCAACAGTTTTGAGGTTATCACCTACCCAAGTTGGCGCCATCCACATTAGTATCCCTATAGCAAGTATTGGAATTGATGCAACCTGCCCAAAAGCTTGCAAAGTTGGGGTTACTTCCCAGCCGGGGCCTTGAGCCGCCATTTCTGGTGCAAACCAAAACATTGCCACCCATATCCAAGCAAAAATTGCTTGAGCTTTAAATAAATGCGTTAAAGTCATTTTCTTTCTCCTTATGTTGATAGAAAAACATCTTTTGTCGCTCAATCGCCAGCCCGCCAAAGTGAGCTTGAAATTATTATAATCGATAAAATACAGCCTGATTCTGTCTATTTTTTATAATAAAAGAAAGAAAAAGTGTGATTAAGTGCTAATGAAGCACTTCAGGGCTGATGAAGTCTTGTTTAGAGGGTTGCAGGGTTTCTTGAATAAGCAGCACACCCATACGTACAAACTCGATGATTTCGCTAAGGTCTTCGGCATTATCTTCGTTGTCAATCAGCTCGGCATCCATTTTTGATATTTCGCTGATGTCTTTAATGATTTCCAACACCTCTTCATCGCTGGTTTGCACTTTGCTAAGCCCGAGGCCCACCAAAAACCCTTGGCACCACTCTACCAAGGTGTAGGCTTGCTCACTTAGAGAGTGTGAGTCATCGGCGATAAGTAGGGAAAAGTTGAGCGTTGGGTCGGCGAGTTGCTCATTAGTGGTGTTGAAAATTTCTGCAAGGCGCTCAAATGCGGTTTTGGCGCCAAGGTTGTTCAGATCGATATTAACCAAAACCTCGCTCAGCCAATTATCGATGGTGATATCAGGCTTTACACAAGCAAAACCACACAGTATGCCGTGCGCAGAGCTAATGGTGTCGTCTGTATTGAGGCCATGCAATACGTCTTTAACAATGTCGTAGTCAATTGCTTCGCTCATCGTCTACGCCATCCCTGCCAAAATTGCCATGACCGCCATTCTTACAGCAATACCGTTGGTCACTTGCTGCAAGATGACCGATTGTGAGCCATCGACAACTTCAGAATCCAACTCAATGCCACGATTAACTGGGCCGGGGTGCATTACAATTGCACCGGGTTTGGCCAGTTTTAGTTTTTCGTTGGTAAGGCCAAAAGTTTCAAAATAGACTTGTTCGTTGGGGATGTCTGCAGACACCATGCGCTCTTTTTGCAGTCGCAGTGCCATCACCACGTCAACGCCGTCGATGCCTTCTTGTAAATTATCATAACGAGCAACACCCCCAGGTAGTTGCCCTTTGTGCTGTAAGTTTTCAGGTGCAACCAAGCGGATATCTTTGGTGCCAAGTGTGCTCAACGCCTGAATGTCCGAATGTGCCACACGCGAATGGCGGATGTCACCAATAATCGCCACCGACAAATCTTCGAATGAGCCTTTGTGCTGACGAATGGTGAGCATATCCAGTAGGGCTTGCGTCGGATGGGCGTTGATTCCGTCACCAGCATTAATAATGGCAACGCCATCGATATTGCTAGCTATGCGATGGGGCAAGCCACTTTCTTTGTGACGTATGACAAACATATCAATTTGCATCGCCTTAAGTGTTTGCATTGTGTCCATCAGCGTTTCGTTTTTCTTGGTTGCTGAATTAGCTAAGTCAACGTTAATGGTGTTGGCGCTGGTGCGTTTGGCGGCAATTTCAAAGGTATTTCGCGTTCGAGTTGAGGGCTCAAAAAACAAATTGGCCACCGACATATCGTCAAGCGCCTTGGATTTTTTGAGATTACCCTTGTCGTCTAATAAATCGTTGGCAACATCAAGAATATGTTCAAGCTCTTTTTTGGGAAGGCCTTTTAAGCCCAATAGGTGAATGAGGTTTCCGGAGGCGTCTAGCTGGGCGTCGTTGCTAATCGATTCAGGATTCATTGAGCCAAGTTTGTAAAATGAGTTGAGCGGAGCGCATATCTACATCACCTCTATCAGCGTTGCTGTGCGCGTAGTGCCATTTTAATTGGTTTTTAGCTTCTGAAGAGGATAAATATTCATCAACAAATACGACTTCTGTGTCGAATCGAGCGGCCAGTTTTTTGCCAAAGGAGCGAGCAATAAAAGTCATTTCTTGTTCTTTGCCCTCCTTGTCGTAAGGCAGGCCGACGACAAATAAATTGGCAGGGTGTTTGTCAATAATTTTAGCAAAAGCATCCCAATTGGTAGAACCATCCTTGTTGTGCTTGACCGTGTCGATTCCGTTGGCTTGTGCGGTTAGACTGTTGGCAATGGCAACACCGGTGCGTTTTGTGCCAACATCAAAACCAAGATAGGTTAGTATGCTCATTGCAGCTTTTGAAATAGGTCGTAGCCGACATAGCCGTCGGCAATCATGCCTATATCAGCTTGAAAATTGCGTGCGGCAGCGCGTGTTTTTGGCCCTGCAATGCCGTCTGGCTCGCCAGCATCATAGCCCAATAAATTTAGCGTTTTTTGAATAGTTTGCATATTCTCACGGCTGAGTAGGGGTTCGTCGATTGGTGTGGCCACTAATTTGCCTGCGCCACTGAGTCTATCGGACAAATGGCCAACGGAAAGCGCATAAAGCAGTGAGCGATTCCAGCCCAAGATTGTGCGGAAGTTGCGGTAGACTAGAAAGGCTGGCCCCTTATGCCCCATAGGCAGAACTAGTGAGGCCTTAAGTGTTGATTTTGGCAGGGGCTTGCCGTTGGCGCTCAGCACACCTAAAGCGGCCCATTCGCCTAGTTTTTTGTTTTGTTTAAGGCCAGTCAGTAGATAGTCAAATTGCTCGGGAAGTAAAACTTCTCGGCCCCATTTTTCACCCCGTCGCCAACCAAGGCGTTCGAGAAAATTTGCTGCGCTGGCATATATATCTTCTTTGTCGTTCCACAGGTCAATTTTGCCATCGCCGTCGGCATCAACGCCATAGGCAATAACATTGGAAGGCATAAATTGCACAGCACCCATGGCTCCTGCCCAAGAGCCGGTAGCTTCCAGTGGGATTTGGTTGTTGTCGATAAGCTTTAGCAGGGCGATGAGTTCGCGGGTGAAAAAATCGGATCGTCGGGGGTCAAAAGCTAGGGTCGCTAATGAGCGAATGAGTGGACGATTACCGGTGTTTTTACCAAAATTACTTTCAAGCCCTAAAAATGCAACCAGAACGTGCGCTGGAACACCGTATTGTTGGTAAGTCTTGTTCAGTAATGGGCGGTTTTGTTTTAATGTATCATAGCCATTGTCAAGGCGATACTGGCTGACTCTAGACGTTGTATAGCGCCAAAAATTCTGAGTAAATTCGGCCTGCGATTTGTCAGATTTGAGAATGTCTGGATTGGGTGAAAGCTGAAAAAAAGCGCGGTCTAGGGTTGCCTTTGATACACCCTGTTCGGTGGCAATTTGGCGAATATTTTCTAGAAAATCTTCAAACGTATGGGTGCTTGCAAAGACGCTCGTTGTGAGGAAAACAAGGCAAAAAATACGAAAAATCATGAGCAAATTATAATGAGAGCCTTAAAGCAGTGGTTATTAAATTTGCAGTGCGTAAACGATGAAAAATAATAACCCAATAAAATCGCTAGCTGCACGCCCTATTATGCGCAATCTTCTTTTCATTGTGCTTGTATTTTCCTTGGGCGGTTGTCTTGAAAAACCTAGCCCAGCGCCCTTTATGGGGGAGACTATGGGTACGCAATACTCGATTAATGTTTTGGGCGATGAGCGCGCTAACCAGGCACAAATTGAGAAGCGCCTTTTGCAGATCAATGCTGTTTTTTCTACTTGGCTCTCTGATTCTGAATTATCACGATTAAACGACGCCTCTGTTGGCGAGAAGATTGCTGTTTCATCAGAGCTTTATGATCTTTTGGAGGCTTCGGCTGAGCTGTATCAACAAAGCGATGGATATTTCGACCCCGGCATCGGTCGATTAATCGATTTATGGGGCTTTGGCGCCAAGGGCGGAAGGATAAAGCCACCTATTCGAGCTGAAATTGAGCAGGCTTTTTTGCAGTCTTCAATCAAACACCTTGTTTTGAGCGATGGCTTGGTTGAGAAGACTAAAGCTATTCAGATCAACCTTTCGGCAATCGCCAAAGGTTATGCGGTTGATGAAGTCGCTCGCCTGCTACGGGCTGACGGAATCAATGATTTTTTGCTTGAGATTGGTGGTGAAGTGCTTGCCTCAGGCACAAAAAATGGCGAACCCTGGATGGTTGGTGTTGAACACCCAAACAACGAAGAGCCAATAGCGATTCCTTTAAAAGACAGAGCCATTGCCACGTCGGGCAATTATCGTAATTTCTTTATCTGGGAGGGGGAAAAGTATATGCATATTTTTGACCCCAAAACAGGCTTGCCAGCCAACAACGATCTTGCCTCAGTCAGTGTTATCCATCCCCGCAGTGCGCTTGCCGATGCTTATGCAACGGCGATGATGGCAATGGGCAGTGTTAGGGCTATTGAATTCGCTAACCAACACAAAATAGCCACTTTGTTGATTCGTATTGAAGGCGATAATTACCAAATCATTAAAATTAACTTGCCTTAAGGTATGCCAACTTACCAACCACTAGCCGAGATCATGCGACCAGAGTCACTAGCGGATTTTGTTGGGCAGAAGCATTTGCTTGGCCCGGAGCAGCCGCTCGGCAAATCCTTGAATGAGGGGCAGTTGCATTCGATGGTTTTGTGGGGTCCCTCTGGCACTGGAAAAACCACTTTGGCTCGCATTATTTGCAGACAAGTGGGTGCGCATTTTGAGCAAATGTCGGCGGTTTTGGATGGTGTTAAAGAACTTAGGGTTGTATTGGATCACGCCAAACGTTATCAACAGCACGATAAAAGCACAGTGCTGTTTGTTGATGAAATTCATCGTTTTAACAAATCTCAGCAAGATGCATTTTTGCCTCATATTGAGTCAGGACTGATTACACTTATCGGCGCAACCACCGAGAATCCATCGTTTGAACTAAATAGGGCTTTGTTATCAAGGCTTAGGGTTTATATTCTTAATTCGCTAAGTGCAGATGAGCTAAGTGTCGTTGCCACAAGAGCGATTGAGCGTCAAAACCTTGTCTTTGAAGATGATGATTCGCTTGAGTGCATTCTTGCGGCAAGTGGCGGTGATGCCAGAAGGCTGATTAATATTATTGAACAACTCTCACAGGGTGATGGCAAACCCCTGACCAAAGAGGATGTCAGTAAGATTTTGCAGGGAAAAATCAGCGCCTTTGACAAGGGTGGCGATATCTATTATCAGCAACTCTCTGCCTTTCATAAAGCAGTGCGTGGCTCTTCACCAGATGGCGCTTTGTATTGGATGGCCAGGATGCTTGTCTCTGGCTGTGATCCAAAAGTGATTGCGCGACGCTTGCTTGCCATCGCCTCGGAAGATATTGGTAATGCTGACCCAAGGGCTTTGCAAATTACAATTAACGCTTGGGATGTGTATGAGCGAGTGGGCGATAAAGAGGGCAATAGAGCAATTGCTCAAGCCGCTGTTTTTTGTGCTTGTGCACCAAAATCCAATGCTGTGTACAGAGCATTTAATGAAGCGATGCAAGTCGCTCGAGATACGGGTGATCTTGAAGTGCCAACACATCTTTGCAACGCCAGCACCAAGTTAATGGAAGAGCTGGGTTACGGCAAGGGTTATCGTTATGCACATAATGAGCCAGATGGCTTTAGTACAGGGCAAACGTATTTTCCTGAAGAGATGGGCGAGCAAGTGTATTATCAGCCCACTGATCGCGGCCTTGAGATTAAAATTGGGGAAAAACTCAAACAACTTAGGCAGGGTTTATGAGCGCTGTGGGCACAGTTTTAGCAATCGGGGTTGGTGCAACAATTGGTGCTAGCTGTCGCTATTATTTGGGCGTCTTGTCGCTGCAGTGGTTGGGCAAATCGTTGCCTTACGGTACACTCGTGTCCAATGTGTTGGGTTCGTTGATTGCCGGCATTTTGGTGGTAGTGATTCTGGAAAAGGCGCTTCTTAACGAAACTTACCGTCTCATGCTTTTGGTGGGCCTTACTGGGTCTCTGACCACAATGTCCACCCTCTCTTATGAGTCGTTACAAATGCTTGGTAGTGGCCAATACTCACAAGCGCTATTAAATATTTTGCTGAACGTGGGTTTGTCGTTATTGGCAGCAGCGCTGGGTGTGATGCTAGCAAAATATGGCTTTAGCCTAGCACAAGGCTAATTTTTTCTCGACTTCGTCGAGAAGTAGTGCAGAAATATTGAGATTAAACTGTTTATCAAGCTCGCGAATGCAGGTTGGGCTGGTGACGTTGATTTCGGTAATATAGTCACCAATCACATCAAGACCCACAAACATTAGGCCTTTATCAATTAGCATTGGTGCTATTTGCTCGCATAAGTGTCGATCTTGTTCACTAAGTGCTTGGCCACGTCCGGTTGCGCCAGCAGCCAGATTACCTTTAAAGTTGCCCTCTGCCGGAATACGAGCCAGGGCATAATCAACTGGCTTGCCGTTAATTAACAAAATGCGCTTATCGCCGTCTTTAATGGCGCTCAAAAATTCTTGCGCCATAATAAGTCGTTGGCCTTGGTCGGTTAGCTTTGAGACAATATCGGTGATGCTGTCATCACCTTTGTGAAGTTTGTAAATATCGGTGCCGCCCATGCCGTCTAGAGGCTTAACTACAGCCACACCTGTTTGTTCTACAAAGTTTGAAATCTTCATGGTATCGGCACTCACCAGTGTTTTTGGTATGCACTGAGGGAAGTTGAGAGCGAATAATTTTTCATTGGCATCACGCAAAGCGTTTGGTTTATTGACCACCAAGGTGCCGTTGTTTTCGGCTTGCTCCAGAAGGTAGGTGGCGTAGATGTAATTCATGTTGAATGGCGGGTCTTTGCGCATAAAAACAACATCGACATCATCCAAAGCAATCACCTCAGTGTCCTCCCGAGTAAACCAATGGTCGGTGTCGTCTTCAACAAAGGTTTTGCGGGCGCTGGCATAAACCCCATCATTTTGGTGAAACATGTTGTTGCTGTCAAAGGTAAATACGTTCCAGCCACGGGCTTGCGCCTCCAACATCATTGCAAAAGAGGAGTCTTTAATCGGATTGATAGAGCTGATATCATCCATCAGCACAGCCAAGGTTATTATTTTCATGGCCTTATTATAAGGAGACCTTTGTGACAAGTGTTTTAATAATTGTTGGGGCGAATAAAAAGTCCATTTTGTAAGCGAAAAAGTCCAGCAGTGAATGCGCTTGATAGATAGGGTTTTTCAGCGTATAATTGCCCCTCTTTAGTGCGGGGTGGAGCAGCATGGTAGCTCGTCGGGCTCATAACCCGAAGGTCATAGGTTCAAATCCTATCCCCGCTACCAAATTTCCTTGGTTGTATAATAGGAAGATTAAGACCCCCTCTTTTGGGGGTTTTTATTAGGATTTTTTTAGTATGGCTAAAATAGCTGATAAAGTTGTTGTTTTGATTGAACCTGTCATTGAGGATATGGGTTACGAACTGCTGGGCGTTGAATACGTAGCCAGCGGCAAGCACTCAATCTTGAGGCTGTTTCTAGACTCAGAGCAAGGTATTGGCATCGATGATTGTGAGGCAGTTTCTCGACAAGTGAGCGCTATTATGGATGTTGAAGATCCAATTAGCGGTCAGTACAGTCTCGAGGTGTCGTCGCCAGGCATCGAGCGTCCACTTTTTACACTGGCACACTATCAGCGTTTTTTGGGTAATGATATCAGCCTTAGATTGTTTAGACCAATCGAAGGCAGGCGTAAATTTACTGGCAGTATTGGTAGTGTTAGTGAAGCGAGCGAGACGATTGAGCTGGTGACTGAGTTAGGGCCGGTGACACTGGATTATAATTTAATAGAAAAGGCGAATTTGGTCGCCCATTTTTAGGGGAAGCTTATGGAAGGCAAAGAACTATTTTTGATGGTTGAGGCAATCTCTAACGAGAAAAACATCAGCAAAGAGGATGTGATTGAATCATTAGAAGAAGCCCTGGCAGTTGCGACAAAAAAGCGCAACAATATCGATGTGCGTGTTTCTGTTGACCGCCATAGTGGTGAATTTAACACTTTTAGACGCTGGATGGTGGTTGAAGATGGCGAGCAGTGTGTTGATGACGAAGGCACCGAGTTTGACACTGAATTGCACATCTATCAAAAAGACGCTAAAGGCGTGGAGATTGACGATTTTGTTGAGAAACCGATGGAATCAGTTGAGTTTGGTAGAATTGCAGCGCAAATTGTAAAGCAGGTAATCATCCAAAAAGTTCGTGAAGCTGAAAGAGGTGTGATTGTTGAAAACTTCTCTCGCAGAGTTGGTGAGGTGGTTTCTGTAACAGTTAAGCGCGTTGACCGCGGCAATGTTTATGTTGACATGGGCGGTGTTGACGGCATGATTTCAAGATTTGACTTAATCCCTAATGAGTCTATTAGAAAAAATGACCGCCTAAGGGCCTATATTAAAGAAGTTAAATCAACACCAAGAGGTGCACAAATCTTCCTAAGCCGTACGGCAACTGAGATGATGATTGAGCTTTTTGAAATGGAAGTGCCAGAAATCAGCGAAGGCGTTATTGAGATTAAATCTGGTGCTAGAGACCCTGGCCTGCGCTCTAAGTTGGCTGTTAAAGCGAAAGACAAGCGTCTCGACCCAATTGGTTCGTGCATTGGTATGCGAGGTGCTCGTGTACAAGCGGTCTCTAGCGAACTGAACGGCGAACGTGTTGACATTATCCTATGGGATGAAGATCCAGCGCAGTATGTGATTAACGCGATGGCACCTGCCGAGGTAAGTTCGATCGTTGTTGACGAAGATAAGGGCTCGATGGACATTGCCGTTGCTGAAGAGCAGCTGGCTCTGGCGATTGGCAAGGGCGGTCAAAACATTAAACTTGCAAGCCGCTTAACTGGTTGGAAATTGAATGTTATGTCGTTGGCCGATGCCGATGAAGCGCAAGCCAAAGAAGCGCAAAAAACCGGTGAGCAACTGGCCGATAAGTTAGGCGTAGATGCTGAAGTGGCGGGCGTGCTTATCGATGAAGGCTATACAAACTTGGACGAGATAGCCGAGGCTGATTCAGAAATTCTTTCAGAAATTGAAGAGTTTGACGAAGAAATGGTGGAGGAATTACAAGAAAGAGCACAAGATGCCCAGCTTGTTAAAGCCCTTGGCGATGCTGAAGCAACAGAAGTATTGTTAACGATTGAAGGTGTTGACGAAGCATTAGCAGCTGCCTTAGTTGATGCAGAAATTGACACAGTGGATGCTGTAGCAGAGCTTTCAATCGTCGAATTATTAGAAATACAAGATATTGGCAACGATAACGCTTCAGCTGTTATTATGACTGCCAGAGAAAATGAAGGCTGGTTTGATTGATTTGTTTTAAAGAAAAAGCGAACAAATCTAACAATAAATAGAGGCAACCAAAATGGCACATACGGTAGAAAGCTTATCTAAATTACTTAAAAAAACACCCGATGAGGTGATATCGATTTTGGCGGCCGCCGGCATTGAAGGCAAGACCCAAGACTCGGATATTTCAGGTGATGAAAGAAAGGTTTTGATGGCTAATTTGAGCAAACGTTCAGCGACTAAGTCAAGTATTTCTGTTTCACGTAAAACACCAAAAGCAAAGTCCATTGCGGGTGGTGTTAAGGTTCAAGTCAAGAAAAAACGCCAAACAGCCCCGGTTGCGCCTGTTGTTGATGAGGAAACCGAAGCAGCCGCTCAAAAAGCAAAAGAGGCTCTTGAAGCTGGGAGACTCGCAGAGGAAAAACATCAAGCTCTTGATGCCAAACGCCAAGATGTAATTAGAGAGAAGAAAGAGCAAGAAGAGGCACTAAAGGCTCACAAAGCAAAGCAAGAGTCAGAAGTTCAGGCACAGATAGAGGCAGAAGCCGAGGCAAAAAAGAAAGCTAAGGAAAGCACTGATGCGCCAAAAGCAAAAGAAACAAAGCAGCCTCAAAGATTACGTAATGCGGGTACACCAGCAGCTGCTCCCAAGCGCAAGCAACTGCATGTTGCTCACCACAACCCAAATCGCAAACTGAAGAAAAAAGAACGAACGAGGCTTTCACAAAAAGTTCAGGAAGAGCAAGCGCAACATGCTTTTCACAAGCCTGTTGACAAAATTATTTATGAAGTAACAATCCCTGAAAACATCAAGATTTCCGACCTAGCGGCGAAAATGGCCACCAAGGCAGGCGAAGTATTGAAGGTGATGATGGGAATGGGTGTTATGGCAACACTTAACGACGTTGTCGATCAAGACACAGCAATGTTGGTGGTTGAGGAGATGGGTCATACACCAATTGCTAGCAATGAAGAAACTATTGAAGACACACTGGTTAAGAATGAGGGCGATGATTCAAATGCCACCACAAGACCGCCAGTGGTTACTATCATGGGCCATGTTGATCACGGCAAGACTTCATTACTAGATTATATTCGAAACACCAAAGTAACCGCTGGCGAGGCGGGCGGTATTACCCAGCATATTGGCGCTTACCAAGTTAGCCCTAATGGCAATACAATCACTTTTGTGGATACACCAGGACACGCAGCCTTTTCTAAGATGCGTTCCCGTGGTGCAAATGCAACCGATATTGTAATTTTGGTTGTGGCTGCAGATGATGGTGTAATGCCACAAACGATTGAATCAATCAAGCACGCTAAAACTGCCGAAGTGCCAATTATTGTTGCCATTAATAAAATGGATAAAGAAGGTGCACAGCCCGATAAGATCAAACAAGTGTTATCAACACACGATGTTATTTCAGAGGACTGGGGTGGCGATGTGATGATGGTGGGTGTTTCAGCACATACCGGTGAAGGTATTGACGCCTTGCTTGAAGCGATTACCTTAACAGCCGAAATAGCCGAATTTAAAGCCGACGCCAATAAACCCGCTAGTGGTATTGTGCTTGAGGCTAGACTAGACAAAGGCCGCGGCAAGGTGACAACGATTCTTGTGCAATCAGGCACCTTGAAAAAAGGTGACACCGTGATTGCGGGTTTGGAATACGGTAAGGTCAAGCAGATTGTTGACGATGCAGGCAAACCAGTCAAAGAGGCGGGACCATCAACCCCGGTCGAAGTTTTGGGGCTCTCAGGTGTGCCAGATTCTGGCGATGAGGTGTTGGCGGTTGAAAATGAACGCAAAGCACGCGAAGTTGCAGAGTTTAGAAAAACTAAGGACCGCGAGGCCAAGCTGCAAAAACAGCAAGCAGAGAAGATGGATAACTTCTTTTCTAAAATGGAAGAGGGTGACATCTCTACGGTCAATGTGTTGTTAAAGTCTGACGTTCGAGGCTCTGCGCAGGCGCTGGTGGAAGCTCTTGAAGAATTATCAACAGATGAGGTGCGTGTTAAAGTTGTTTCCTCAGGTGTTGGCGCAATTAACAATACTGACATCACACTCGCAAGCGCTTCAGAGGCGATTGTTCTGGGCTTTAATGTTCGTGCCGATGCAGTGGCCAGAAAAACAGCAGACACAGAAGGTGTTAGGGTTGAATACTATAGCATCATCTATAACTTGATTGACGACATCAAAGGCATTATGAGTGGCATGCTTTCTCCAGAATTAAGTGAGAATATTATTGGTATTGCTGCAGTGAAAGATGTCTTTAAGTCGCCTAAGTTTGGCGACATTGCTGGTTGTATTGTTGAGGAAGGCGTGGTTAGAAAAGACAGTCCAATCCGTGTTCTTCGTGATAGTGTTGTAATCTACGAAGGCGAACTTGAATCACTCAGACGCTTTAAAGACGACGTCAAAGAAGTTAAGTCGGGTACTGAGTGTGGTATCGGCGTACTTAACTATAAAGACGTCCAGCCTGGTGATCAGATTGAAGTTTTTGAGCGCGTTGAGCGCGCACGTACGCTTTAGTAAGTGGCACAACAGCCAAGCTATAGAACAGAAAGAGTCAACGAGCTTGTTAAAAGAGAGCTCGTTATGTTGCTCAAAAAAGAGGTTAACGACCCACGATTGAAAGACGCGGTAATCACCGATGTGATTACTAGCCGCGATTTAAGTAGTGCTAGAGTGTTTTTTTCCTGTGCCGAAGATGCACAAAAAGAAGTAGGTCGACTATTGCAAAAAGCCAGTGGTTTTTTCCGCACTCGCTTATCCAGTGTGCTTGATTTGCGCCACACACCAAGCTTAAGTTTTATCTACGACACAGCGCCCAATACCGGCGCCAGAATCGAAGACTTGCTAAGCAAACTTTAATCCCCTTGGGCTGATGTCTAGACGCAACCCCAAAGGCAGAGATATCAGTGGCGTTGTATTATTGGATAAGGCTAGCGGCGTTAGCTCCAATTTTGCTCTACAACAAGTCAAGCGCTTGTTTTTTGCCAAAAAAGCCGGCCACACTGGTAGCCTAGATCCATTAGCAAGTGGCTTGTTGCCGATTTGTCTTGGTCAAGCCACAAAGGTGGCGCAATTTCTGTTGGATGACGATAAGCGCTATTTTGTTCGCGCTAAATTGGGTCAAGTCAGTGACACGGGGGATGCTGAGGGCGAAGTAGTCGATTTTGGCTCAATAGAAGGCATTGATGAGGCAAAAGTTAACGAGGTTTTGCCAAGGTTTGTTGGCAATATCAAGCAAATTCCGCCGATGTATTCTGCCTTAAAGAGAGATGGCAAGCCGCTTTATAAGCTAGCAAGACAGGGTATTGAGATAGAGCGAGAAGCGCGCCCAGTAACCATACATGAAATCAATTTTCTCAAACTTGAGGGCGGCACTCTTAGTCTGGATGTAGCCTGCTCAAAGGGTACTTACATCAGAACATTGATTGAGGATATTGGCAATGTGCTTGGCTGCGGCGCTCATGTTGTTGAATTAAGACGTACGGGCTTTGCACATTTTGATTTAAACCAAAGCATCACTTTTGAAAAGCTAGAGACGATAGAGGGAGAGGATTTTGAGGCGCTTGATGCCCTCACTCTCAGCGCTGATGCTATGTTGCCTGGTTTTGGGTCTGTTTATTTATCCACGACTCAAACCATTGACATTAAGCTAGGTCGAAAAATTCAATACGGTGATTTTATCGAGGTAAAAAAGCTAAAAATGTTCGATGAAAACCGAATTTTTTTAGGTATTGGTGAGAGCAATTTAGATGGTGAAGTTTTGCCGAAACGGCTTTTTATTTAAAGTTTTATTAAGCGCTAAAGGCGATCCACAGTAGCAAATATGACGTTTTCACCCGTCACCGTTAATGTTTGGTGGGTAGTGGCATCGATCTTAAGTAGATGGTCAGAGGGAAGCTTTGACAAAGATTGCCCCTCCTCTATCAATACTGATGCATCCGAAGAGTTATAGATAAAGCCCAAATCAGCAACACTTAATTCTGCTTTGTCGCACTTTATAAATGTTTGCATAGCGCCACGAAAACGCTGGTTTTTTGTCATCAGGTTAAAGTCAGAAATAGGTCCTGAGTGTAATTTTGCATAAGTTTTGCAGCCGCCATCAAATTTGGCAAAATTCAAGATTGATGTTAGTGAGTCGACGGCTTGATTGTTATGCTCTAGCTCAACCCCATTGCCTTTTATTAGTGCTAGGTGGCGGTAATAACCTGTGAAATCGGAAAAAAATCCATTTTCAACAACGCTTGCTATACTGAGCCGCCAGTCAAATTTATCGATTGTCCCGCCCTCGTTTATGGCAAGCTCTATCGTCTCCCCCTTGCCATTTTTCCATGGAATGACGCAAAAGTTATTTGGCGCGATAATTTCTAGCATAGCAATTCTATTTATGTTGCTAAGCTGTATCGTGTGCCAGGATGCACAAGCTTGCTGTAAGTGGCTGGCGTGTTACCATTCCATGTAATGCGACAAATTTGAATACAGGGCGCCCCAACTTCAATGTCGAGTGATTCAGCCATGGTGCTACTTGCAGCAATAGCCTCAATTATGTGTTTTGAATCGGAAAGGGGCGTAGTTTCTTTTAGATAATGGTTTGCTGTTTCCCTCGTCAAATTCACATCTAAATAATTCGGCACTTGAGATTTATTAATAAAGCGTTCTTCCAGTTGAATGGGCTCATCATCTTCAAAATGCAACACTAGCGAATAAAATACTTGTGTTTTACCATCCAGATCTAAAAAACGACTTGCATGTGGTGGCGCTTCAATTTCTTTGTGATCTATAACTCTTGAGTGGAAGCGACCACCCCGAGCTACAACTTCTTCTGCAATGTCTTTTATTTGTAACACTGATTTAACTGGCCGATTCTCGCTAACAAAGGTTCCAAGGCCTTGAATCCGATAAAGCACCCCATCATCTGTCAACTCTCTTAGCGCACGATTCGCTGTCATTCGACTAACGCCAAATTGTTGGCACAGGCTGTTTTCAGAGGGGACTTTTGTATGCTCATCCCACACTTTGTCGCGTATTCCACTGACAATGTGGTCTTTTAAGTTTTGATATCTTGGTTTGCTGGTCATGGTGCTATCATATTATACGGGGTAAATTATTAATATTAAGACACTTGCATGTACTTGTATATACAAGTATAATCGACAATTAGAAAATAAAACCGAGAAATGCAATGACAAACGAAAAAACTCAAAAGATAATCAAGGCGCCACATGGAAAAGTCTTGAGCTGCAAAGGTTGGCACCAAGAAGCTGCCATGAGAATGTTAATGAACAATCTCGATCCTGAAGTTGCTGAGCGCCCTGATGAACTCATTGTTTACGGTGGAAACGGAAAGGCGGCAAGAAACTGGGAGTGTTATCAAAAAATTATTTCGACATTAAAGCGCCTTAACAACGACGAAACGCTTTTAATTCAGTCTGGCAAGCCAGTCGGTGTTTTCAGGACCCATGAAGAATCTCCAAGAGTAATATTGGCAAACTCACACTTGGTGCCAAGATGGGGAAATTGGGACAAATTTAGGGAGTACGAACAGGCTGGACTGACTATGTACGGCCAAATGACAGCAGGATCTTGGATTTATATTGGCTCTCAAGGAATCTTGCAAGGCACTTACGAGACATTTGCGGAGTGCGCCAAACAACATTTTAATGGTGATTTATCTGGCAAGCTGGTAGTGACTGCTGGATTGGGCGGTATGGGTGGTGCACAACCACTTGCAGCCACCATGAACGGCGGTGTATGTTTAACAGTAGAGGTAGATGAGTCACGCGCACAGAAAAGATTGGAAACTGCATATCTGGATGAAATATCATACAATCTGGACGAAGCCCTAGAGAAGGTCTTAAAAGCAAAGGACAATAAAGAGGCGCTATCCGTTGGATTGGTTGCAAATATCGCCGATGTACTGCCAGAAATGTTAAAAAGAGGCATCATTCCAGATGTTCTCACTGATCAAACCTCCGCCCATGATTTGCAATTGGGTTATTTGCCTTCTGGTTACGATGTTGAAGCCTCTAATGTCTTCCGTCAAAAAGATCCTAAAGGCTATCAAAATGCCGTGCTAGATTCCATGGAGGTTCATGTAGCGACAATGCTCGAAATGCAGAAACAAGGCGCAATCACCTTCGACTATGGCAACAACATTCGTGGTCAGGTTGCAGATCACAGAGGTATGCACGAGGCTTTTAATTTCAAAGGCTTTGTACCACTATACATTCGACCTTTATTTTGTGAAGGGTCAGGGCCGTTTCGATGGGCAGCCCTATCCGGTGATCCAAAAGACATTCATGTGACTGACAAAGCAATATTGGAAACATTCCCTCAAAACGAATCGCTGGCCAAATGGATACACAAAGCGCAAAACCAAATTCAATTTCAGGGTTTGCCTGCTAGAATTTGTTGGCTTAAATACGGTGAGCGTGAAGAGATGGGTCTTAAGTTTAATTGGCTTGTGAAAAAAGGCAAAGTCAAGGCACCTATTGTTATTGGCAGAGACCACTTAGATTGCGGCTCTGTCGCCTCTCCTAATCGTGAGACTGAAGGCATGATGGATGGTTCTGATGCTATTGCAGATTGGCCATTGTTGAACGCCATGCTTAATACTGCATGTGGCGCAAGTTGGGTGTCAATCCACCACGGTGGCGGTGTGGGTATCGGCTATTCAATCCACTCGGGTATGGTGAGTGTTGCTGATGGCACAACTATGGCAGACAATCGCCTTTCTCGGGTGCTTGCAGCTGACCCCGGCACGGGTGTTATGAGACATGCTGATGCTGGCTACGACGTCGCCATTGAAACAGCAAAAACTAAAGGTGTTGATCTGCCAATGGTAAACAGCTAGCTAATGATAACCTTAGAGCGCTTGAATGAAGACCTTGATCGCGCAATCGCAGAGATTGCTAAGGATAGGTCTGCTGTAGAAAAATCTAGAAAAGTTGTCGAATCGGCGCTTGGTGATGGCGGCAATTACTACGGTATTAATACCGGTTTTGGTTTTTTGGCAAACAAGAGAATTGATGCCGACGAGTTAGAAAAACTCCAACAAAACTTGATCCTGAGCCACGCAGTTGGATTGGGCGATGCCGTCCCAAAAGAAATTTGCAGATTAATGCTTAAGCTCAAGGTGTACAGTTTGAGCTTAGGCTTTTCTGGTGTATCACTCGAAACGTTTGACCGTTTATTAATGTTTGTTCAAAAAGACTGGATATCAGTTGTGCCAAACAAGGGCAGCCTAGGCGCATCTGGAGATTTAGCGCCATTGGCTCATCTGTGTTTGCCTTTGATTGGTAGAGGTGAGTTTTGGGGTGATGACGGAAAAAGCAAGGTTTCGGCAAAATCTGTTTTACAGTCCGAAGGACTATCGCCCATTGCGCTTCAGGCAAAAGATGGTCTGGCTTTAATTAATGGTACGCAATTGATGACGGCGTATGGTGCACACGTGCTACAACGCGCACAAAGTTTGGTGAAAAATGCCGATATTTTGGCGGCAATTTCACTAGAAGCCTTGAAAGGAAGCATTAAACCTTTTGATGAAAGGATACAAGAGGTTCGCCAACAACCTGGACAGAGAAAAGTGGCGTTTAACATTAGAGCGTTACTTAGAGGCTCGGATATTTTGGAAAGTCATAAAAATTGTGACAAGGTTCAAGACCCATATTCATTAAGGTGTGTGCCACAAGTGCACGGCGCTACGCGAGATTTATTAGATTATGCAAATACCGTTATTGAGAATGAACTCAACTCGGTAACTGATAATCCGTTAGTATTTGACAATGGTGATATTATTAGTGGCGGGAACTTTCACGGCCAGCCGCTTGCTTTGGCTATGGATTCGGCGGCGATGGCGCTTGCTGAAATTGCCAGCATTTCCGAACGCAGAATTTATTTATTATTGCGTGGACTAGACGGCCTTCCAACAGTATTAGTAAACGACAGCGGGGTGAATTCTGGTTTTATGATTCCTCAGTATACTGCGGCTTCTTTGGTGTCACATAACAAGGTGCTTTGTCACCCTGCATCGGTCGACTCAATCCCATCTTGCCTTGGTCAAGAGGATCATGTTAGTATGGGCAGCATCTCTGCAATTAAACTGTTAGAAGTGTTGAGAAATGTTGAGCAAGTATTGGCAATTGAGGCTTTTACTGCAGCACAGGCCCTTGATTTTAGGCACCCTACCATCTCAGGTGCCGGCGTAGAAGCGGCGCATAGTGAAATTAGAAAACGAGTATCTCACAAGGATGTAGATGACTTTTTCAGACGTGATATTGATGCTTGCATTGAGTTGCTGAGATCTGGTGCCATTCTTTCAAGTGTTGAATCAGTTATAGGTGGCTTGCAATGATAAAAATTGAAAATATTAACCTGGCGCAATGCTTAGATAAAGGCACACAAGACGAAATCCATATTATTAGCGATGCCACCGTTGTTTGGGAAGATGATTTGATTGTCTGGGTTGGCAAAAAAGATGACGCTCCAGCGCAGTATCAAAATGTTGAAACAATTGATGGCAAGCAGTCCTTATTGGTGCCGGGCTTGATTGATTGTCACACGCATTTGGCCTTTGGTGGTTGGCGTAGCGACGAGTTCAGTGAAAGAGTTGCCGGTGTCCCCTATGCTGAGATTACTAAGCGAGGCGGCGGTATTTCCTCAACAGTAAAAGCAACACGTGAAGCAAGCGAAGAAGATCTATATCTTCGTAGTGCCGAATTTTTAGATAAAATGCGCTCCCTTGGCGTCACCACAGTCGAGTGCAAGAGTGGTTATGGTTTGTCTTTGCAAGACGAGCTAAAAATGCTACAAGTGTACAAGCGCTTAAGCAGCAACCAGCCCAGTAGAATTGTGCCAACTTTTCTAGGCGCCCACCTTGTGCCAAAAGACTCAACTCGGGAGGAGTATTGCGCGCTGGTAACTGACACCATGATTCCTCAAGTGGCAAACAATGAACTTGCCGAGTTTTGCGATGTATTTGTTGATGACCACGCGTTTTCTATCGAAGAGGCGCAACCAATTGTTGCTAAGGCAAAGAAGCATGGTTTAAAAATAAAGCTTCACGTTGACCAACTCTCAAGTGGTGGTGGGGCCGAGTTTGCTGCCGAGAGTGGCGCAATTTCTGCTGATCATTTGGAGTATATTTCAGAACAAGGCATTGCTGCAATTAAACAATCGGGTACGGTGGCAGTTAGTTTACCGTTGGCAACGCTTTACACTTTTCAAAAACCACTGGATGCTCGAGCACTAATTGATGCTGGGGTTGATGTGGCTTTGGCTACAGACTTTAATCCTGGCTCAGCACCAAGCTACCATATGCCACTTACCATGATGTTGGGATGCACGCTTAATCGCATGAGTCCGGCTGAAGTGCTAAAAGCGGTCACTATTAAGGCAGCTAAAGCCCTGGATAAAAACGACAGTATTGGCTCAATCGAAGCTGGTAAAAAGGCCGACTTTGCCCTTGTGGATACGCCAAGCATTGAGCATTGGATGTATCATTTTAGCGACAACGCTAATCGATTAACAGTTATTGACGGAGAAATTGTCTACCAGGCATAAAAGAGAGTTTGAAATGAAAAATTGGAAATTAAAAGGTATTTACTTGAAAGAGGGTTGGGTTTCGCCAGCCTATGTGACAACAGATGAGGACGGTAAGATTCTTGCTATCTCTAAGGAGCCCACGGAGACGGTGGATGAGATTGTCAACGGTTTTGCAATTGCGCCAATAACCAACGCTCACTCACATGCTTTTCAGTA
>CAZZER010000020.1:6422-9690 GCA_964653365.1 uncultured Candidatus Thioglobus sp. | reverse complement strand
ATGGTTGATAATGGTAGACTGGCAGCTGGCAAAACCACTCAGAACTATTTTGAGTTAGGCGCTGAGTTTGACGCTGTTATCGTTGATTCAGACTCACCTTTAATGGGTCGCACTAGCGACGAAGGAAGGCTTGCCACAATTATGTATGCCCTCGACATTCGCGCAATTGACGGCCTAATTAGCAATGCTAAATGGGTTGTCAAAGCGGGCGAGCACTGCAAAAAAGACGAAATTTTGAGAAGCTTTAATCAGGTACTCTGCGAAATTCATTAAAGCGCTCCTCCTGCAGGGGAGCGTCTAAATAATGCACCCCCTACCTCCTTTGGCATCAATGATTTTTGTTGTCGACTCGCTCTGTTGACTATAATACGCACAAGGCTTGCAAGTTATTTGCAAGTTGTTTTTTTGTGGTTTTGCAATAGGGAAAAAGATGAAAGTATTGGTTATTGGTTCGGGTGGTCGAGAGCACGCACTTGCGTGGCAATGCGCAGGTTTTGAGGCAGTTGAGCACGTTTTTGTTGCCCCTGGCAATGCTGGCACAGCTTTAGAAGAAAAAATAAGTAATGTTGGCATCGACTCTGAAGACATTGCTGCGCTTATCGAGTTTGCCAAAAGTGAGGCTGTTGATATCACCATCGTTGGCCCCGAGGCGCCATTAGTATTGGGCGTTGTTGATGCTTTTAGAGCTGAAGGCTTAGGGATATTTGGGCCAACACAAGCAGCTGCGCAATTAGAAGGCTCAAAAGCTTTTTGTAAAGATTTTCTACAGCGCAACAATATTCCAACCGCCTTTTATGAGGTTTTTACCGAGGTCGACCCTGCCATTCGATACGTTAAAGATAAAGACACACCAATTGTGATTAAGGCCGACGGTCTTGCTGCTGGCAAGGGCGTTATTATTGCCAATACTGAGCAAGAGGCGATCGACGCAATTCAAGATATGCTTGAGGGAAATCGCTTTGGCGATGCAGGCTCTCGTGTGGTGATCGAAGAATTTTTGATTGGTGAGGAGGCGAGCTTCATCGTTATGGTTGATGGCGAGAATATTCTGCCGATGGCCACTTCGCAAGACCATAAAGCTCGCGATAATGGCGACAAGGGCCCCAATACGGGCGGTATGGGGGCTTATTCACCTGCGCCTATTGTCAATGACGCTATTTTTGACGATGTTATGGAAACTGTGATTCGCGCCACAGTTGATGGTATGGCCAAAGAAGGCATGCCCTACACTGGGTTCCTTTATGCAGGCCTGATGATTGATGCTAATGGCAAAGCCAAAGTGTTGGAGTACAATTGTCGCTTTGGCGATCCTGAAACACAGCCTATCATGATGCGCCTTAAGTCCAATCTTGCAGAGCTGTGCTTGCTTGCTTCATACGGTAGACTAAACGAAGGCCGTATCGATTGGGATGAAAGAGCCTGTTTGGGTGTTGTTCTTGCAGCCAAAGGGTATCCTGATGGCTATGAAAAAGGTGAACAAATGGGGCTGCCAAACAACTCTGCTGATGCCAAAGTTTTTCACGCAGGCACTAAGTTAGATAACCACAATATTGTTAGCAATGGTGGGCGGGTGTTGTGCGCAACAGCACTGGGCGCAGATATCCGTGAAGCACAAACCAATGCCTATAATTTAGTTGAAAAAATTGATTGGCAAGGTGCCTATTATCGAACCGATATTGGCTTTAAAGCCCTTTAAATTGGCCACGTAATGGCCATTATTGGTGTCGACGAAGCTGGCAGAGGCCCACTGTGCGGTAGTGTTGTTGCTGCTGCTGTAATTTTGCCAAAGCAGTTTGTATGTCAAGGGTTGACAGACTCAAAAAAAATCAGCGAAAAAAAGCGCGAACTTCTGTATCAGAAAATTACCGAGCAGTGTTACTGGTCAGTGGCTGAAGCAAGCACTACTGAGATCGATCAAATCAATATTTTGCAAGCTAGCTTACTGGCTATGAAGCGTGCCATCATTAACCTGCAGCAACACTATCTTGAATTCAATGATAGGTCGAGTTTTGAGGTTTTGGTGGATGGCAATCAGTGTCCTGATGTTGCCAATTGCAGGGCTATTATCAAGGGTGATTTAACCCAAGCAGCTATCTCTGCAGCCTCAATTGTGGCCAAAGTTACTCGAGATAGGCAAATGTTTGAGCTTGATTCTGCTTTTCCACAATACGGCTTTGCCAAACACAAAGGCTATGGCACAAAAGCACACATGCAAGCTTTAAGGGAGTTTGGTCCAATTGATGGAGTGCACCGCACAACTTTTGCACCGGTGCGCAAGTTGCTTAATTAAGCGCGTTTATTTGCTCTTGCAGGGCCTCTTGGGCAGCTTTTAGTTCGGCTTTCTTGGCTTCGAGGGCAGCTCTTTCTTCAGCTTCAGCTTGCCTCTTTTTGTCACGTTCAATTTCGGCAGCAGGCCTCTCGCTGAGGTAATTGAAAATACGCATAACCTTGCTAACATTTTTTGCCCTAGCCGCTTGATTAGTGGCGTGTTCAGCCTCACGCTTGGTGACTGCACCCATCAAGTAGACTGTTTTTCGTTCTGTGCCGACCTTGACATGGGTTGGGTGAAACACTTCTTGGTTTTGGAATAAAGCCTCAACCTGAAGGGTAATGATATTGTCTTTTGTTCTTGAGAGGAAGCTGCTTGTTGGCATTACCGCAACTTCGTTAACGAGTCGAGTGATTTGTAATGATTTGGATTGAATCTGTTTTTCAAGACGGGTTTTTATCTCATCACTAGGTGTTTCGCCAGTCATCAGCACAACGCCATCATAAACCATAAAGTTAATATGTGAGTCTTCCAGAAATACGTCTTCGTCGACGATGCTGTTAAGCCTGATGAAAAGCGTTTTGTCGTCAAGAATAGTGCCAGCACTGCGGCGATCATTGGAAACCATGACAACAGAGCTAACAGCACTAACGCCTTGTGCTACTGGAGAGCACGAAGACAAAAACATAGAAGAAATTAGCAGGGCGCTTAGTAGAATTGCTTTTTTCACATTCTTTCCTCGAGCTCGAAGGCGTTCGGTATCGACGACATTTGAGGGTATTTTAAATCAGATTCTACGCCAACAACGTCAAAGCGACAAATAAAATCCTGGTAGGCGGTGTGCTTCTTTAAGAAAAGCTGTGCTGCTCTATTGAGTTTTGTTTGTTTTGAACGTGAAACCGTGCTGGCCGCTGAGCCAAAATTTGTATTATTTCGGTATCTTACTTCAACAAAAACCAGCGTATCGTTGGCATTATCAAGCATAATAATGTCTATTTC
>CAZZER010000020.1:0-6322 GCA_964653365.1 uncultured Candidatus Thioglobus sp. | reverse complement strand
CTTCAACAAAAACCAGCGTATCGTTGGCATTATCAAGCATAATAATGTCTATTTCACCCAATTTGCTTAGGTAGTTTTGCTCCACTAGCTTTAAGCTCTTCTGCTTAAGATAATTAAGCGCTAACGCTTCCGCTTTGTTGCCAACTCTACGTTTGAAACTAAACATCTATGCTATATATTGTTGCAACTCCAATTGGTAATCTAGATGATATCACTTTAAGAGCGGCAGAGGTTTTGAAAAGTGTTGATGTTATTCTTGCGGAAGATACCCGTCACAGTAAAAAATTATTAACTCACTTAGATATCAACACCCCTTTGCGTGCTTTTCATGAGCACAACGAGCGCGAAAAAACCCAAGCCGTTGTCAACGAACTTAAATCGGGAAAAACCATTGCATTGATTAGTGACGCAGGCACACCACTGATTAGTGATCCGGGCTATGTATTGGTCTCGGAGGCAAAAAAAGCCAATCTAAGCGTTGTCCCCATTCCGGGTGCGAGTGCTTTAATAACTGCACTATCGGCAGCGGGCATGGCAAGTGATTGTTTTACTTTTTTTGGTTTTTTACCGAGCAAGCAATCTGCGCGTTTAAAAGTGTTGCAAACCTTAGTGAGTCGCACAGAAACTGCTATTTTTTACGAATCGCCCAAGCGTATTTTGGCAACAATGGAGGATATGCTTGTTGTTTTGGGCGAGAGTCGAGAAGTGTGCTTGGCCAAAGAGCTTACTAAGGCTTTTGAAACCATAAAAACCGACACAATCCCCAGGCTGCTTGATTATTTAACTACCGATGAAAACCACCAAAAAGGCGAGTTTGTTATTTTGGTCTCAGCCATTGATAAGAGCGACAATTCTGCCGCACAAGCGCAACTTGATACACTGCTACCTATTCTCTGTGGTGAAATGGGCGCATCAAAAGCAGCCAAACTTGCTGCTAAAATAACGGGCATTGATAAAAAACATTGTTATCAAAGAGCAATCGACTTATGAGTAATTTTTATAAACACCACGTATTCTTTTGCAACAATATCCGCAAGGATGGCAAACAATGTTGCTCAGAAAATGGCGCCAAGGAGCTATACCGTTATGCCAAAGATAAGTGCCGCGCAAATGCTACACTCGGTGAAGGGCGTTTTGGCGTTAGCGAGTCGCGCTGTCTCGGGCGCTGTGAGCACGGCCCAGTGGCCGTTGTTTATCCGGATAATGTTTGGTACAGCTACATCGATGAAGAAGATATCGACGAAATCTTACAATCACACCTTGAGAATGGCGAAGTGGTTAAGCGCCTGCAAATCAAGTGATTAAAAAAGTAACTACCCCATTGCTTGCACCTTATAAGGTGTTCTAACCACACCGAGCTCTTCTGCAGATTTTTTCGCAAAATCTGAATTAAATGCGGCTTGCATTCCTGCCGGATCAAAAACATCCGCGACAACAATGGCAGTATGGTCGTCGACCTTGCCCACCAAAAAATCATTCCCAAAAGAAGTCCTCATATCTGCAGTTTGATCAAAAAACTCTTTCCACTGGTCATAATTGCCGTTGTTTATTTTAATCATTACCATCGTGTTCATTTTTTTACTCCATGGTTATATATCAAATTGATGTAGGGTCTACTATAAGCCTTCCTAACCCATGTTGTCAATGCCAAATCCTACAATTCGGACACCGCCTGTAGTAGATAGGGATACAAATTATCGGCAATTGCTTGCACTCCAAGTGCATTTGGGTGCTTAAAGTCATCTTGCAAAAATTTGGCTTTCAGTGCAATCCCCTCTAACAAAAAAGGCATAAATATCAAATCATGCTCATTGGCTAAATTGGGGTAAAGCTGATCAAATTGTTGCTGATAATCCTGCCCCATATTCATTGGTGCCTGCATACCAGCCAATATCACTGTTGCATCATGCGCGTTGATTTTCTCAATTATTGCTTTGAGATTTTCTTTTGTGTAAGTAGGGCCAATACCACGCAACATATCGTTTGCACCAAGGCAAAGCACAACCACGTTAGGCTTATCGCCTAGTGACCAATCAATTCGCGCGAGACCATTGCTTGAGGTGTTTCCTGAAACGCTGGCATTAATGATATCAACTTTTGTCTGGACTTGTTCAAACTTGCCACTCAGTGCGCTCACCAGATTTTCGTTTTGTGTTAAACCGTAGCCCGCCATTAGGCTGTCGCCAAAGAGCATAATTTTTATTTGCTGCTCCGCCAAGGCGCCATTTGAAAACGCTATGAACAATAGACACATAAAGCTTTTTAAGGTTTTCATCAATGAGTAATTCATAACAAATTATTATATGATAAGATGCGCAAAATATGAACGAGTTAGCCATACAGTTTAGCGATGTTCGATTAAGTTACGGATCAGAAGGAAGCCCTGTAGAAGTGCTCAAGGGGGTGAGTTTTTGCCTTAATTCAGACGAAATTATTTCGATTGTCGGGCCAAGTGGCTCGGGCAAAACATCCATCATCATGCTTGCGGCAGGCCTTGAAAAAGCCACCTCAGGAACAATAAAAATCAACAATCAAGATATTACCGAGCTCAGTGAAAATGCTCTATCGGCTATTAGGCGAAAAAACATCGGTATTGTTTTTCAGTCGTTTTATCTTATACCCAATCTTAGTGCCGTTGAAAACGTGCTGTTATCCCTAGAGGCAGATCAGAAATTTAATGGCGAAGAAGAGGCTATTAAGTTGTTAACCGAGTTTGGGCTCGGTCATCGTCTCCACCACTTACCCAGCGAACTGTCTGGGGGTGAACAACAACGGGTGGCTATTGCTCGGGCTCTAATTAATAAGCCTAGCGTTATTTTGGCTGACGAACCGACAGGAAATCTGGATGAAGCCACCTCTGAAAATATGACACAACTGCTGTTTGAATACACCAGAGCACAACAAACAGCTCTGGTGTTGGTCACCCATGATATTGAGCTTGCAAGCGAGTGCGATAGAACAATTGAGCTTAAGGACGGCAATATTGTTTAATTTTCAAAAGTTACTCTACATTCATCGCTATGCGATTCGAGACATTCGCCGAAGTTATCAAAAGCTTTGGGTTATAGCTCTGACTTTATTCATTAGCCTATTGCTTTTGTCGTTGACCTTTTCTGTTAAACAGTCACTAAACGATGAAATTCAAGCCAATTCAAAAGAATTATTGGGTGGCGATATTCGCATTGACAGTGGCATTTATCCACTTTCAGAGGCGCAATTAACGCAACTCTCAAGCGTGGGTCAAGTGAGCGAAACGGTTAGTTTTTTCACCATGTTGTCAAAGCCGGCTGGCGGAGCAGTGTTCACTGATTTAAGGATTGTTGATCAGGTCTATCCGCTATACGGAAAAGTACAAACCACCCCAACAGGCGCATGGGCCAAACTCAAAATTCAAGGTGAAAAACCATTAGTATTTATTAATGAAAATATTAAAAGCCAATTACAGCTTAGTGCTGGCGATGAGCTTAAAATTATGAGCAGAGTTTTTATTGTAGGCGGGGTGATTAAGGCCATGCCAGAGCTAAACAACAGCATCGCCTTCGGTGAGTTTGCTATTATCAACAAGCAAGCGTTTAAGCAATTTGATTTAACCTCAACCAGCAGTTTCCTAGATTTTGAATATTTGCTAAAAATTCCCCAATCAAGCGACTATCTGCAAAAACTGGATACGGTGCAAAACTTATTTGCAAATGATGAGAGTATTTCCACAAAACTCCCAAACGACAGCACCGAAAATTTGGGCAGTCTTATTGATAATTTTTTTAATTTTCTTAATTTGGTTTCCGTTAGTGCGATAATTATTGCCGGTATCGGTATTAGCAACACTTTGCTATCGTTCATCAACCAAAGAAATACTAGTATTGCGATCAAGAAATCACTAGGCTTTTCTTCTTCAACGATTCAGCTAATTTACTTTTACGAAATATTGATTATTTTATTGGTTACTTCTATATTAGCCTACTTGCTAGGAGTGTTCAGTCCTCCGTTTGTCAGCCAGCTACTCCCCGCATCGCTTGGTTTGTCTCTTCAGCCCAGCTTTAGCTTATTAAGTTACGCCAATGTTGCCTTTATTGGTCTCCTGGTAGTGTTGATATTTTCTATCCCTTCCTTGTACTCCATCCCTTCGATTAAAGCTGTGTCTCTATTTCGCAATATTTTTCAGCCGGTGAGTCTACATTTCAGTGCAAAAAACATCGTTTACTTGTTGGCATTAGTTGCACTATTGGTGGCTTATTTTGTTTTGCAAACACAACAACAATTCTTAACCCTTTCCTATTTTTTGGCGTTTTTTGCAAGCATGTTGGTTTTTTATGGCGTTGCAAAATGCTTGATAATTGCTCTGCGTCACTTACGGAGCTTGCCAAATAATGCCTACAAAATCGCCTCTCGAAACATTACCAGCAAGAAATCACTGGCGCCGATTATTACCATTTCGTTGGGTATTGGGTTAACTTTGTTGTTAACTCTTAGTTTTGTTTCTGACAACCTGAAAAAAGAGATTGCTGACAGCATTCCAGCAATGGCGCCTGACATTTTCTTTGTTGGCGTTAACAAGGCAGAAAAAGAACCATTAGAGGCTTTTCTTACTAGCTTAGACAATGAGGCTGTAACCGAGTTTAACCCAATGGTTAGCGCCTCTTTTGTCGCGCTTAACTCGATTCCCATCGAAACCCTTGTATCCAAGGATAATCGTTCGCGCTGGGTGATTCAAGGTGATAGACGTATATCTTGGTCAGAGTTTGCGCCAGAGGACAACCCTATTGTCCAGGGGCAGTGGTGGGAGAATGACAGCTCCGAAAAAATGTGGGTGTCTTTAGATCAGAAAAACGCCAAAGACCTTGGTATCAATATTGGTGATGAAATCACCTTGAGCATTTTGGGCAGAGAGGTCAACGGTATCGTCAAAAACTTCCGCGAAGTTGACTATCGCACCATTGGCACCAATTTTGCCATTATGATAAATAGTGCCTTTGCCGAGAAACTGCCCTATGAATATATAGGCACGCTTAAGTCGGATCTCTCAAGCGACGAGGTTCAATCGTTAGTTGTGGCTAAATTTCCAACCATTTCAGCCATTAAAATCGAGAGGATCCTCTCAAAAGTAAGCCAAATGATGAATAAGATTTTCCTTGCGGTGAGTGGTATTTCCTTGATTGTAATTGTCATCGGTATGATTGTCATCGTAAGTGCCGTGATGGTGCAAACCAGCCAACGCAAATACAACAACCTAATCTATAAAATACTCGGTGTGGATTTTTCTACGATTGTCAAAGCCACCACTTTAGAGTTTGCGCTGATTTATTTCGCTTTGATAAGCTTCTCTGTAGCTGCCGCCTCTTTGGCCTCCTACTTTATCATTGAGCGTATTTTTATCATCGGTCTTAGTTGGTCGTTCGATATAGGCCTAACCCTTGCGCTCACTGTTTCTACAGGATTGATTACTTTTTTTCTAATCCTTCTGGCGAACAGGAGCATGTTTAGTCCTGCGGTGTATCCACTTATAAGAAACGAGTGACTGTTAGAGTAAGTTCGTGAGTTTTTGATGCAAGCTAGCGACTTTATCGTCCAAATCGAAAATTTCCGAATTATTTTCTATAACGTCAGTCGGTAGTTTTTCACCCAGTTTTAAGCGCTGTTCGCGGCTTGCTTGTGCCAAAAGCATGGCTTCAGCCTTGTCTTGGTCGATATTTTCACGTGTTTTAAGTCTTTCTAGCTGTTTTTCGATTGTTGTATCCACCACAATCGCTCTATTGAAGGGTTGCCAGAGGCTTTTTTCCACTAAAAGGGGCACCACAACCACCATAACACCATTTTTGTGGGCATCCATCGCCAAATGCATTTTTTCCGAAATTTTCGGGTGGAGAATGTCCTCAATAAGCGCACGATTACGCCCCTTTCTGTAAAGCTTATCTCTGAGGTATGCTCGATTCAATGTGCCATCGTCGTTAAGAATATCCTCACTAAAAGCTGCAACTAATTCCTTCAAACCATCGGTGCCGGGCTTAACAACTTCCCGAGCCAGAATGTCGAGATCAACAATCGAGTTGCCGTGTTGTTCAAGAAGCTTACTTACCTGGCTTTTGCCAGAGGCAATGCCACCGGTAAGGGCAACTTTCAGATTGGAGGCTGACATAGGCTAAATAGTAGCTTTAACTTTAATTCCTAAATTTTATAATGAAAGTGCAGGGTAAATTAGCAAATACAATGCCGAGTCGCTTTAAATGCCAGATTTCCCTTGACATTTCAAGCAAATGTTTCGATAATATCCGCTCTTTTGGTTATGTAGCTCAGCTGGTTAGAGCACAGCATTCATAATGCTGGG
>CAZZER010000019.1:0-37733 GCA_964653365.1 uncultured Candidatus Thioglobus sp. | reverse complement strand
GGATGAGCCTTCGCACCTATGGCGCTGAGAAATTCCGAGGTGGCATTGAGCACGGGATTCATTTGGCTGAGTACGCTGAAGATTATCTGCGAAAAAACACAAAACTTTGGGAGGTTGTTTCCCCTGCGCAGATTGGCATTATTTGTTTCGCTTTGCGAGATGCGGGGGTAGGTGAGCATGAGCAACGCGCAAAGCGTGTAACCGATAGCGGCTTTGCTTGTGTTGGCACAACACAGCTTAAAGGGCGCAGCGTATTGCGACTGTGCATCTTAAACCCACTAACAACCGAGTGGGATATACGAGAAACTATAGACCGACTAGCAGAAGGTTAAGCGATAACCTAAAATGGATAGTCGCAGAACCTTTGCTTTATTTTGTTGCCATCAGTGAATCGTACTGCTCGTCGTCGTAATTAAGAATTTCCTTAAAAACAACCTCGTTTCCAGCGCCTAAGGGCAGGCCTGGGAATTTCAGCTTGCTTGGGCTTGCTGACATGCGAAAAGGCACATTGGGCATTTGCGCACTTTTGCCGGTAACAGGTTCCTCCACTCTCATCACACTTTCTCTTTCAAGGTAGTGCTTGTCCTTGGCGATTTCATCAAATGATAGGACAGGTCCAGCTGTCACACCATGCTCTTCAAAGATGGACAGCACCTCTTCTGCCGGGCGGTCGGAAACCCAGGCTGAGATAACCTGATTAAGCGCAACTCGGTTTTCTGGTTTAATTCTATCGGCGTTGGTTAAGAATCGAGAATCCTCAATCAACTCTGGCCTACCAATGGTGCGAGCCAAATGCTCCCAGGTGCCCTGAGAAGAACACGATAAGGCAATATGGTGATGATCCGAAGCTTCGTAAATATTTCTTGGTGCTGTGGCACTGAGCTCATTGCCAATAGGGTGTGCAACTTTGCCGGTAACCGAGTAGTTTACACATTCGCCACCCATATAGCCAAACAAAGGTTCGTAGAGCGAAGCGTCAACCACTTGCCCACCAGAGATGCCACGTTTTGCCTCACGCAAAGCAAGGGTGATTCCGAAGGCTAGGTGAATACCGGCCGTCATATCAGCAAGCGGGATCGGCGGACTTGTTGCGCCGTTTTCTTTAAAGCCATTAATTGAAGTAAAGCCACTATAAGCCTCTGCCAAAGTGCCAAAACCTGGCCTTGAAGACAGTGGGCCATCCATGCCATAACCGGTGATTTTTCCAATAACAAGGCCAGGGTTTAATTCAAGTAAGACTTCGTGGCCAAGACCTAGGCGGTTCAAAGAGCTTTCTCTAACGTTTTCAATAAAAACATCTGATTGCTTGATTAAATCCTTAAATGCTTTGATGCCTTCTTCCGATTTAAGATTAAGGGTGATTGGCATTTTATTTCTGCCAATGTGGAAATAGTAGGGTTCAATGCCTTCACACTCCGGCGAATTACCCCAGCCACGAAGCGCATCGGGTGCATTAGGGTTTTCGATTTTGATAATTTCTGCTCCAGCATCGCCCAGCATAGAGCTGGCAAAAGGTGCTGCGATTACGGTGGAGAGCTCTAACACTCGAACCCCGGATAGTGGCTGCTTATTGTTGGCTGATTCTTCTCTGGTTTTTGAAAGAAAATCGCTGTAGGGGTTTTGATATTGTTGTGACATAATTCTTTTTTTGGTGCGAGGGAAAAATGTAATCCTTAGGGTAAATATTATAAAGAGCTAGTCTTAATCACTAAAATTCTTTGTTGCTGAAAAATTCGATATCAGGTGTTTGAAGTGAAAAAATATCAACTTAATTGTATTGTCTTTCCAAAATATTGGAAAAAATGAAAATATCGGTTAAAAACCTTGAAATGAGGTGAATTATTGCGGTAATTTAATCTTGATTAGGGCTGATAGTAACGATTCAATAGCAGTTATTGAATATGTATAATCACATTTCAAGGATGAAAGAAGGGATAGCCCTATTACTATGCAGCTAAAGAACTGCCACAATATTGATGACTTTCGAAGGATGGCCAAGAGTCGTATTCCATCCCCTTTGTTTCATTATATCGATGGTGGTGCTGAAGATGAAAGTTCGGTTATACACAATACGCGTGCATTTGATAATTATGACCTGATACCCAATGGTTTGGCGGATGTTGCCAATACTGATCTATCGACCACCATTTTAGGTCAAAAAGTGAGCTCGCCGTTATTTCTAGCGCCAACTGGGATGAACCGTTTATTTCACCACGATGGTGAGCGTGCCACATCCCGTGCTGCTGAAAAATTTGGTCAATATTATTCTCTCTCAACTGTGTCATCGGTCAGTATTGAGGAAATTGGTGAATTAACGAGTTCGCCAAAAATGTTTCAAATATACATTCACAAAGATCGTGATTTGACTTACGAGTTGATTGAGCGTTGCAAAAAGGCAAAATTTACAGCACTTAGTCTAACAATCGACACGATTGTAGCTGGCAACCGTGAGCGTGATTTACGCACTGGGATGACGATGCCACCCAAGTTTACGCCATCAAGCCTGCTTAGTTTTGCGATGCGTCCACGTTGGGTGTACAACTATATTACCCACGAGGCATTTACGCTTGCCAATCTTGAAGACAGGATTAAACAAGGTAGTTTGGAGTCCTTATCGGTTATCGATTATATCAATTCACAATTTGACACAACCCTATGCTGGGAGGATGCGCAAGAAGCGATAGAAGCCTGGGGAGGTCCTTTTGCCATAAAAGGCGTGATGTCAGTTGAGGACGCAAAGCGTGCTGTTGATGTTGGCGCAAGTGCCATTATGGTTAGCAATCATGGCGGTAGGCAGCTTGACAGTAGCCCTGCGCCGTTCGACCTCTTAGGTGAAATTGCTGATGCTGTTGGTGGCCAGATTGAAATTATTTGTGATGGTGGCATAAGGCGGGGTACTCACGTACTCAAGGCGCTAGCTATGGGAGCAAACGCTTGCTCTATTGGTAGGCCGTATTTGTATGGATTGGGCGCAGGCGGACAAGCGGGCGTAGAGGCTGTTTTGTCTAAGTTTGAAGCCGAACTTAAGCGTAATATGATGTTGATGGGTGTGAACAAACTATCGCAAATTGACCGCTCAAAAATTCGCAAAAGATAATTCCATCATCTTAAACCTTTTGAGGGAAGAATAGAGTTTGTTAATAAACATTAAACGAGGATTTCAAAAAGAATGACTACCAACAACAATGATGACAATAAACAGCAGGATAGGGCTACCTGTCGTTGTGGGCGCTCTCCGGTTGGCAAACGTTGTGTCGGTTGGCATTTGCTATCCGAAGAGGCGTATCAAAAAGCCCTTGCAGATTACAAAAAAATGCCAGAAAGACAAAGGCTGGGGCTTTACTCTGCCATGGCAATTGACGGTTTGGGTGAGTAGTACTGTTATTATTCAGAGAGCCCGTTAGTTATAAGAGTGTGATGGGTTTGCACTCTTGGTAAGACTAGATCGATAAACAGGGCGGCGGCCTCAACTCTTTGCTGTAGAAATACTTCAGAGTATTCGCTATTGGCTTTTAGTTTGCTGGATTTAATAGCCACATTCAGCAACATCCATGACGCGGTCACTAGGCTGCTGAGCATAAGAAAGTCCCATGCGACAAAACCGAGTTTGCGTTTATCATTTTTTTCCCTAAGGATAATATTAACACAGTCTTCAAGCGCTTTTAATGAGCTTTGATATTGTGAATTTTGCACAGTATTAAGAATACTCTTGGTTCTTATTTGTTTCATTTCTCCAAGGAGTTCTGCAAATGCTAACCCATCTTCGCTTGGGGTTTTTCGGAGAATGAGATCCATGGCTTGCACGCCATTGGTACCTTCGTAAATGGGTAGTATTCTCACATCTCGGTATAACTGCCCGATACCGGTTTCTTCGATAAAGCCAGCACCACCATGACACTGGACGCCCAGCGTAACTACTTCTTGAGCGAGCTCGGTACACCAAGCCTTAACCATTGGTATCAATAAACCGATGCGTCTTTGGTGTTGAGTAAGTTGAGTTGAGTTAGTTGTATTTGTGCTTTTATCAACTTCGGCGGACGCGCTATAGGTAAGCGTCCTACCAGCCTCAGTTAAGACCCTCATCAGATTGAGCATGCGAATAACATCTGGATGACGATTGATTGGCCCTGCCTCACTAAAGCCAGGAGCAACGCCTTGAACACGCTCGTTTGTATAAGATTGGGTAGATTGCAAAGCTCGCTCAGCAATAGAAACACCCTGTAAACCAACTGTTAGCCGAGCGTTATTCATCACGGAAAACATGTACTGAATTCCTTTGTGTTCTTCGCCAATGAGGTGCGCTTTTGCACCCTTGTCATCTCCATAACTCATCACACAAGTGGGTGATGCATGAATGCCAATTTTCTTTTCTACCGAGAGCACCTTACAGTCGTTTGGCTCAGTTATATTGCCTTCATTGTCCACTAGAATTTTAGGTACTAAGAAAAGTGAAATCCCTTTGACGCCCGCTGGCGCATCGGGCAATCTGGCCAAAACAAGGTGTATGATATTCTCACTCATGTCGTGATCACCCCAAGTGATAAAGATTTTTTGACCTTTAATTCGGTAGTGTTCGCCATCCCTCCAAGCTTTGGTTTTCAGTGCGCCTACATCAGTGCCGGCGTGTGGCTCGGTTAGGTTCATGGTGCCAGTCCACTGGCCACTGATCATTTTTGGGAGAAATATTTTTTTTAACTCGTCGTTCGCACCCGATAGAATGCCCTCGACAGCCCCTTGAGTGAGCAGTGGGCAAAGCCCCCAAGACATATTGGCAGAATGCCACATCTCTTGAATGCTTATAGCTATTGAGAAGGGTAACTCTTGACCTCCGTATTTACTTTGAAACTGCAGAGAGCCCCAGCCACCCTCAACAAAATCTTGATAAACTTCTTTAAAGCCATTGGCGGTAATAACTTGCCCGGTTGAGTCTATCTTAACACCCTCTTGGTCGCCGGATATATTAAGTGGTGCTAGCTTGTCGCGTGCGATTTTATTTGCTGCCTCTAAGAGGGAAGGCACAATATCAGCAAAACTGTCGTCCTCAGCCAACACCTCATTGAGCAAAAATGTCATCTGATCCAAGGGCGCACTATACATATCTACTCACTATGGGCTTTAATTCGAGTGCGCAATTCATGTTTTTGTATTTTGCCCGTTGCTGTTTTTGGAAGAGGGCCAAAAATCACTTTCTTCGGCCGTTTAAACTTTGCCATATTGTTTTTACAGTGGTCAATGAGTTCATTTTCGCTAACCTTAGCACCCTCTTTTAACTCAACAAAAGCACAAGGCACCTCACCCCAAAACTCGTCTGGCATCGCCACAACTGCGGCTTCACCAACAGCAGTATGCTGGTACAAAATGTTTTCCACTTCTACCGATGAAATATTTTCACCGCCGGAGATAATAATATCTTTTGAACGGTCTTTGATTTGAATATAGCCATCCGGATGGATAACGGCTAAATCCCCACTGTGGAACCAACCGCCTTCAAAAGCTTGTGCCGTTGCTGTGTCGTTGTTTAAGTAACCCATCATGCAAGTGTTGCCTCGAAAGACAATTTCGCCAATACTTTTGCCATCGTGAGCAACTTTGTTACCTGTTGATTGGTCAATAACACATACCTCTTCCGTCATTGGGAAGCGCACCCCTTGCCTTGCCTTTAATTCGGCTATTTTTTTGATTGAGAGTTTGCTCCATTCCGCTTGAGGGGTGGATTGTAAAATATGCCCATAGGTTTCTGTTAAGCCATAAACATGCATTATTTCAAAGCCGAGTTGAGACATGTTTTCAAGTACTTTTTCGGGCGGAGGCGCACCTGCAGTCATCACATGAATGACTTGTTCAAAAGTCCGTTGTACAGATGTAGGTGCATTAGCCAGCATATTTAAAACAATAGGTGCGCCACCAAAATGACTGACTTTGTGCTTAGCTAAAAGTTCAAATACAAGCTCCGGTGAAAACGTACGTAAGCAGACAACTTTTCCTGCCAATGCGGCCATTGTCCAAGCATGCCCCCAGCCATTGCAATGAAACATGGGTACGGTATACAAATAGGTAGGATGGTTTGGTAGTTGCCAACCAATCACTGTGCCCATACTCATCAGATAAGAACCACGATGATGGTAGAGTACGCCTTTTGGCTGCCCTGTAGTTCCCGAGGTGTAGTTGAGTGAGAGTGGCAGCCATTCATCTGTTGGCCTTATCCATTCAAAGTCGCTTAAGCCGGTATTTAATACTGTTTCATAATCAACTGCCGGAATCGGGCATTCTAGCAAAGCGATGTTTTTGTCGTTAATTACAATGACCTGCGGTTGATTTTGGCTTTGCTGCAATGCTGTTGCTGCAATATTTGCCAATTCAGAATCCACTATCAGCACTTTGGCATTACTGTCATCCAAAATATAAGCAACCGTTTTGGCATCCAAGCGCGTGTTAATGGTATTTAAAACGCCCCCTGCCATCGGTATGGAAAAGTGTGATTCGTACATCTCTGGGGTGTTGAAAGCAAGAACGGAAACCGCATCGCCAATACCCACACCCATTTGGTTTAATGCACTGGCCATTTTAATGCAGCGTTCTCTTAATTCTGACCAGCTGCGTGCCAACTCGCCATACACCAGGGCGTCTCGATGACCAAAAATATCTGCTGATCGATGTAAAAACGACAAGGGTGTTAACGGCACGTGGTTGGCTGGATTTTGTTTCATCGTTAGTTTCTAGTCACTTGTCCAAAGTCTAGCATACTGGTAATGCGCTCTTGAGTTTCCTTTGAGCGAGCAAGTCGTAAAAATGATTGTCTTTCAAAGTCAAATAAATCTTGTTCGGTAGCCAAGGTGCCAGGTTCACAGTTTCCTCCGGTGACAATTTGCGCAATTTCATCACCAATAGTGCAGTCGTGAGGTGTTAAAAAGCCTTTCTCAAAATTTTTCTCGAGCCACGCCTTCATCTTGTTATAAGACGGTTTTCCTGTCAGTTCAATGGTGCCTCGCATCGGAGTCTTGGGCACAGTATCCAGTGAATCAAGGGCAATCTTCAACATGTGGTCGCGATTCACGTGGAACGTATCGCTTTTTTCAACGAATGCAAGGTTTTCAGCTTCTTGGGGCGCGTTTGAAAGTTTGCCAATGCCGATATTCATAAAGGCGTTCCATGAGGCTTGTTCACTATTTTGAAGTTTACTGTACCACCGATGAAGCACTTCTTTGCAACCGCCACCACCTGGAATAAGGCCAACTCCAGACTCTACAAGCCCCATGACTGAGTTGGTATTGGCAATAATTTGGTCGGTGTGTAGAACCACTTCAAAACCACCACCAATCGACATACCTACTGGGGCTGCTACGACTGGCAAACTAGATGAGCGCATGCGAATCATGGTGTCTTGAAAGTGTTTGAGAAAGTTGTCCAGTCTTTCATAATCATTGGCTTCGAAGCATTCTCTAACCCGCCACAAGCTCACACCGCATGAGAAGTGCTGAGCGTCATTGTGAATAACAACGCCTCGTAGCCCTTTATTTTCAGCTGTATTGATCGCGTCGATAATTATGTTAAGAGACAGCTCATCCAATGCATTGGCCTTGGAGTGAAACTCAACAATTGCCGCTTCCTTATATTCAAACCAGCTGGCGGCTTCGTTTGTGCCTGAGGGAGAAAAGGTTTGTCTTGTTTCAGAAAAGCGAAGAATGTTTGGTGAGTGAACAATGGCATGGTAATGTCCATCTGCACAAAGCGTTTGCAACTGCTTGGACGTTGCTTTGTAATAAGGTGAATTGAGAGTTGAGTGTAGAAATTCTGGTACCGCTCGACCTTCTTCTTTTAATCTAGATACAAAATATTCGTGTCCGATTTGATCTAGCAGTTCGAATGGGCCTTTGGTCCAGTTATAGCCAAGCTTCATGGCATCATCGATATCTGCTGGATTATTGGTCACCTCAGGCAGGAGCGTAGCTGCGTAACAAAGAACTTCTGAAATCACCTGCCAGGCAAATTCAGCGTATTTGCCTGAGCTTTGAATCAGCTCAGATGGTCCGTTTATCTCGCTGTCTTCTAACAATGCTGAGCGGATTCGCTGAAAGGGCTGGTAGCCACCATTTTGAAAATCGATTACTTTGCGATCGATGCCGGTGCCTTTGTAGAAGCCGCTGTCATTTTTGTTACCAATTTGTCCATTGCTAATCATTTGTTTGACAAACGGCAGGGGTTGAGAGTAATGGTGGAATCGGTCGTTTGCCGGAAGTATCGTGCTTAAACTGCTGGCAACGTCAGCCATAAGGTCAATTCCAATAAGGTCGTAGAGACCGAAAACACCCGTTTTTGGGAAGCCAAATGGGCGACCAAATACCGCATCTGCTTCGGCGGCTGTCAGCTGAATTTCAAAAGCAGTTTTCATCGCACATTGCAGTGCAAAGACGCCAACACGGTTGGCTAAAAAACCTGGTTTATCGTCGCATGGCACCACGCCTTTGCCCAACGCGTTTTCACAAAAATGGTCCAGCGTGTTAATCACTTCGTCAGTTGTTTGCTCGCCACGCACCAACTCGAGCAAACGCATAAAACGAACTGGGTTAAAAAAGTGAGTAATTGCAAATCGTTGACAAAAACTCTTTGGCATGCCTTGCGTCAGCAATTTGATCGGAATTGTTGAGGTATTGGAGCTGATAATCGTCTCAGCTTTGCATTGCTCAAGAAGTCTTTTATATAGCGCTTGCTTGAGTTCGAGCTTCTCAACAATAGCCTCGGCTACCCAGTCACAATCCGCTAGCAACTCAAAATCATCATCAATATTGCCAACTTGAATCAATGCTTCGGCTTCTTTATTTATTAGGCCTGGCATGTCGGGGTTGTTTAGCCGATCCACACCGCGTTGAGCAAGTGCATTGGGTGAGGCACCGCTTGGTATGTCTAATAATACTACAGGAATGCCTGCATTGGCCACTTGCCCTGCAATACCCGCACCCATCGTTCCTGCGCCAATAACACCGACTTTGCTGATAGTTTTATTCATATTGATTCGTTATACTGAAGTCACAAAGTTTCGGATTTCATCCAAGGTTCTTTTTGGAGATTCCATGGGAAGCATGTGTCCACTTTTTTCGACAATCGCCGTATTGGCATTCAAGTTTGTTGCTAATTGTTTGCCAAATTTACACGGTGTCATTCTGTCTTCCTCTGCCAAGATGACATGAGTGGGACATTTGACTTGAGGTAGTTTAGCGGGGCCAGCGATATAGTTGTTACAAGCTTCCAAATCAATAGCGAGAGGGTTGTTTGCCATAATTTGTCTGCCAATCGCTATGGGCTGCATGCCCGGAACAGCACTATATCCTGACTGTGATTTTGAGCCAAAACCCCATTGCATCATAAGATCGGCTGCTGTACCCGCATTTTGTTTTGCAGTATTGATCAGATCTTCGTTGACTGGAATGGTCTCAGCACTGGCAACCGCGGTTAAAGATTTGAGTTTGTCATCCAATAGGGATGCGGCTTCAAGGGCGACTAAAAACCCCGATGAGTGTCCAACCAAATGCACTGCTTCAATTTGGAGTGAATTGATTAGTTCTACAATCCAGAGCCCCATTTCTTCAATGCTATGAAGAGGGTCGCCGCCCGAGAGACTGTGGGCCGGCATATCTGGTGCACAGACCGAATAGCCATGAAAAGCAAACCAGCGTGACTGCAAAGCCCAGCAGCGATGATCGAGACCACTTCCATGGATAAATAATACGGTGGTTTTACTAGAGTCAAAGGCACAACCGCCAGTTGCACAATAGATGTTGTTGTTATTAATTTGTACAATCATTGGATTGACCTTTCGACAGCCTTCAGGCCTAATTTGAAATCTTTCACAATGTCTTTAATCGACTCAATACCAACAGAAACTCGAATCATGTCTGGAGTAATGCCAGCTTTTTTCATTGATTCCTCATCCAGTCTTGAGTGCGTGGTACTGGCTGGGTGTAAAACCAGTGTTCTTGCATCGCCCAGATTGGCCAGATTTGAAGATAGTTTTAGTGCATCCATAAACACTTTGCCACCTTGTCGCCCGCCTTTCACGCCAAAACACAGCATGGAGCCAGCACCTTTAGGGAATAGTTCGGATGCGATGGCCGCGGTGGGATTGCTGGTTAGACTGGGGTGGTTAACCCATGCGATGAGTTCTTGGTTCTGCAACCACTCAATCAGTTGTGTTGTGTTTTTGACGTGCTGCTTCATACGCAGGTTGAGTGTTTCTATGCCCTGCAGTAGTAGGAAAGCTGTGTGCGGACTCATTGATGCACCGAGATCACGCATCGATTCTGAGCGTACACGCATCACAAAGGCTGAAGGCCCAAACTCTTCCCAAAAACTGATACCGTGAAAAGGCTCGTACGGCTCTGTAATGGTTGGGTGCTTTTGATGTTTCGCCCAATTAAAGTTGCCACCATCGATTATTGCACCACCAACAGCTACACCATGACCGCCCATCCACTTAGTTACAGAGTGAACAATAATATCAGTTCCGTGTTCAAACGGTCTGCACAGGGCGGGCGTTGCAAAGGTTGCGTCAACGACTAGAGGTAAGCCGTTTTCATGTGCAATCTTCGCAATGTTTGGTAAGTCTGATACTTCTAGGCCAGGGTTACCAATAGATTCGCAAAAAACCAGCTTGGTGTTGGCTTGAATAGCGTCCTTCAAAGCAACCGCATTGTTGATTGTAACAAAAGTACATTCAATACCGAGACGTTTCAGCGTGTGTTTTAATAAAGTAGCTGTTGATCCGTAAATCTGTGCTGCGCTGACAATGTGGTCGCCTGCAGAACATAGGGTGATAAAGGTGGTGAACAGTGCGCTCATGCCTGAGGCTGTGCAAATGGTACCAACGCCGCCTTCAAGGGCGGCAATTCTTTGCTCCAGCACGGCGACTGTCGGGTTAGTAATTCGGCTATAGATATGGCCACCTTTTTCAATATTAAAAAGGGAGGCGCCTTCATCTACGCTCTCGAATGCGTAGGAAGTTGTTTGATAAATGGGTGTCGCCCGAGAGCCATATTCTGGATCTGGGCTGTAACCAGTATGCAGTGCTATTGTATCTGATTCAAAAAAAGACGATTTGGCCATACTTCCTCCAGTAATTGCACGCTTCGCGTCGAGAAAATCTTATTATATAACAGACAAGTGAAACAGCATTAATGAAACTTGTGATGTGCAAGTGAAAAGGCCGTTCAGCCCTAATTTGTATGATGACAAGGTTGGGGGTTATTGGATTTTTGCAATCACGAATAAATTATCACCCATATTAACAATTGACGGGGCGTGCTTAATGGTAACCATGCCATCTCTTTTTGCATAATAATTGTGTTCTTGTCCGTTGGTTCGATCAATATCGTGAACTTTGGCCAGTAAGTCGCCTTTATTGACTGTGTCACCCAAATCGACGAATGGCTCTATAAGCCCACGGTGTTCACAACAAACGAATGAACTACCATCGGGCATATCTAGGGAAACTGTTGGCGTTGGGTTTGATTTTATTTCACCAGTTAAGATGCCGGCGTGTATCAGAAGATTGTCGATGCCGCGTTTAGCAATTTCAACTGTGTAGGGCGTGCTTGTGCCACCACCACCCAGCTCGGTAGTAACAAAAGTGATGCCCATGGATTCTACTTGTGAATCATACATGCCGCCATCATCCAGTTCTAGCATTTTTAGTAAATAAGGAGCACCAAAAGCCTTGGCAGCAGCTTCACAAGCAGCCTCTTGTTTCTTATTATCAAGAACATGTGAAGCAGCAAATGGCAGACAATCTAGAGTCTTGCCGCCAGAGTGGATGTCTAGTGCAATATCGGTCATTGGTAGCAAAGTGCGAGTGAAGTAATCAGCTATGATTTGCGTAACCGTGCCATCGGGTTTGCCCGGGTAGGTGCGATTCATATTAATATCGTCGATGGGCGAGACTCGATCGCAGGATTGAAAAGCAGGATAATTCATCGCTGGAACGATAATTACCCGCCCTGAGATATTGCTGATATCGTTGCGTTTCGCTAAATTAAAAAGAGCGATTGGCCCTTCGTACTCATCGCCATGGTTGGCACCCGATAACAGGGCAGTTGGTCCATCACCGTTTTTAAATTGGGTAATGGGAATCATAATTGAGCCCCAAGCAGAGACATTGCTTGAGTACGGCACCTTTAGAAAGCCATGCTGAATACCCTCTTTCTCAAAGTCTATTGTTGCGGTGATGGGGTTATTCTTCATAGCTTTATTTAATCAGAAGTTGCCTAGGTACATGGGACAAACATTCGCCACCGTTTTGACCGACACGGATACTTTCTGTCATCTCAAAACCCCAGTCGTCAAACCAGATAGCGGGCATAAAATGGAAAGTCATATTTTCTTCCAGCACAGTCTTATCGTCAGCGCGTAGACTCATTGTACGCTCGCCCCAATCTGGCGGATAACTTAGACCAATCGGGTAGCCGACGCGGTTGTTCTTTTCGTAACCGTATTTTTTGAGTGTTGCGGTAAAGTTCGCGGCCAATTCTTCGCAGGCGATGCCCGGTTTAAACATTTCAAGGGCATTCTCAATACACTCGCCAATCACCTTTTCGATGTCATAGTATTTTTGTGAGGGTGTGCCCAAAAACAGAGTGCGTGAGCAAGGGCAATGATAACGCGCATAGGCGCCTGCGAGCTCTAAAAACATACCCTCATCATTGTTGAGTTTCTGGTCATTCCAAGTCATATGACAAGCTGCCGCCTCCTCACCAGCACCAATCAACGGTACAAAAGAGGTATAGTCACCGTAATGACCGTTGTTGCCCATTACACTAGCATGCATAATCTCTGCGACAAGCTGGTTTTTACCCATGCCGGGTGTTGCCACAGTCATTACACGTTCGTATACGCCCTCAATCACCTTGCCGGCTCTACGCATGTAAGTTAGTTCTGTTTCAGATTTAACAGCACGTTGCCAATTCACCAAACCGGTTTGATCGCTAAAATTAGCTTCAGGCAAGCATTGGTAAAGGGATTCTGCAGCCCTAGCTGAAAAATAGTAGTTGTCCTTTTCTAGACCTATTCGACATTTGGCAAAGCCTTTTTCTTTGAGGATATTGGCAAGAAACTCCATCGGGTGGCGATTCGGCGACATAACGTAGTCATCCGGGTACGGCAGGATATTATCCAGTGTTAAGTCGGTAGTCAGCTCAGCGCCTTTGGCATCAATCCCTCGACCATACCAAAATAGCTCGCTATCGGTGGAAATGACGACACATTGATGCACGTAGAAGGACCAGGCATCATAACCCGTTAACCAACACATATTGGCAGGGTCGTAAACAATCAGTATGTCGACACCAGATTGTGCCATCGCTTCGCGAGTTTTCTGCTGCCTTTGTTGATATTCGCTTTTATTAAATCGTCTTCTGCTTTCTTTCATACTTCCCCTACTTCCTTAATTTATTTTAACGAAGATAACGCTTGATCAAGGTCGGCGATGAGATCTTCGATGTCTTCGATGCCAGCAGAATATCTAACCAAGCCTTCGGGTATCCCTGCTGCAGCACGTTCTTCAGCTGTGCATTCGACATGTGAGGTGGTCACGGGTGGGCCAACAACGGTCTCAACGCAGCCTAGATTTGCTGCCATATGAGCAAATTGCAATTTGGGTAAAAAATCCTTGATCGCATCAAGGCCACCAACAACTGAGAAACTCAGCATGCCACCAAAGCCTTTCATTTGTGCTTTGGCAATAGCGTGGTCTGGGTGTGATTGAAGTCCAGGGTAATTAACCTCGTCAACAAGCGGGTGTTGGTGCAAGTACTCAGCCACAGCCATGGCGTTTTCGTTTTGGCGTTCAACCCGCAGTTTTAAGGTTTTCATGCCTCTAAGTAAACTGTAGGCATCCATAGGCGCAAGGGTCGCGCCATTGATTTCACGATAGTGGTAAACCTGATGAACTAAATCTTTACTGCCACAAATAACCCCGCCCAATGCGTCGGCATGACCGCCTAAATATTTGGATGCTGAATGCAGAACAATATCCGCACCGAGCTCAAGTGGGTTTTGGTTGATTGGTGTGGCGAAAGTATTATCAACGACAACCAGTGCTCCTACGTTATGGGCAGTACTCGCCAATCGTTTAATATCAGTTATTTTGATGGTTGGGTTTGTTGGGGTTTCAAGGTAGAGTACCGTACAACCTTTGGCAATCTCTGCTTCAATTTGTGCATAATCGCCGGTTTCGCAAAGGGCAACATCAATATTTAGAGGCGGTAAAAATTCGTTAAAAATAACGTTGGTGCCGCCGTAGCTGTCTTTGATTGAGACGATTCGATCACCAGATTGTAAAAAAGTGCCCAAGGTATTGCTAATGGCCGCCATGCCTGAGGAAAAGCTAGTTGCCGCTTCAGCGCTCTCAAGTGTTTTAACTTTGTCCTCAAATGCACGAACGGTTGGGTTGGTGTTGCGAGAGTATATGTGGCCACTTTCTTCTCCAAGAGCAACTTTGTGCCAAGTGTCGATATCTTTGTATGCGAATGAAACGCTGTGGACAACTGGTACTTGTGTAGATCGCTCAAAAAGTTCGTGCTCTTGTTCCCCTCCCCAAATGCTTTGGGTGGATTTTCCAATGGTGCTTTGCATAATAACTCCTTTGTTGCTGCAAAATATAAAAAGGGAAGAGAGATTTTCTTCCAGTCCTACATCAAGGCAGCGCTTTAGAAGCCTTTATCTTGATGGCTAAATCATACACAAGATTTTTTCAAGATTCAATAGCCTTGTTTGCGACTTAGATGAGCATAATAAAAGAATCATCACTTGATATTCGTCTGAATTGTTCTTTTGTCGGTTGAATATAATGCATAATAATCGGTAGTTAAAAAACGAGAGTGCCAATGAGAAGAAGAATGAGAAATATCGTTAAACAGTTGAGAAGGGCCTATAGGTTTCCCTCTTCTCCAGCTGCTAACGATAGAAGACTTGCCCGCAGAGTGGCGGAGGAGTGGCGCCACGAATACCCTGAAGGAACACCCACCGAGTACATTGTTGATGAAATATTACTTTGTTGGTCGAGAAACGAATAGCAGAAAAGTCTTTTGATACTATTTGTTAGTATCTTGTGCCGCCAATCTTACAATGTTGCTTGTTAAGTGGCTCTTCCAACTTTAATCCTAACTCTTTCAAACAATACGCCATTGCCCAGCCGATTGCGCACTTGGCCGTAGTGCTTTTTCTTTAACATTTTCTTTGTATTTATTGTTCTATTTGTACAGAAAATATCCCGAAAAGCTTAATTGGTGTTGTGCTTAATTTGACTTGGGCGTATATTGTGTGCTTTCATTTTCAAACAATATTATTATGAAAAAAATACTCATTATTTCGTTGTTATCGATAGGCATGATAGGTTTTGCTCTTGCAGGCGGAGATGACAGAGATTCTGTTGCTGAATCTTTAGACAAATCTTCTGAGGAAGATTATGCAAGTTTTGAGCCAGATGAGTCTCAAGTATTGCCTCAAAATATAGAAGATTCGACAACCGCACAAGTAGAGCAATCAAATCAAGCTGAACAATCTAATCAAATCGATCAATCAGTTCAAGTAGAGCAATCTAGTCAACAAATAGAAACAATCGCAGAGTACACAGTAAGCTCTGAGCATACGGTGCAAGAGATAGAGGCAGTCAATGAGCGGTCTGAGCCTTCAGAAGTTGAGACTGAAAAAGTCATTGAAGAGGCAAGCGAGGCAGAAGCTGCTTCAATTGCTAATGAGCCCACGGAGGGCTCTAATCAATTACAGTTGATATTGTTCTTTATTGGCGCTCTTCTGGCTATTGCGTTTTTTGTTAGGCAATTTCAAAATATCAGAAACAAGAAAATATAAAGGCTTTCTCAGCTGAGCAATTTATTGTTTTGTTGTTGTGAAATTTAAAAGTTTTATAAAACTCTAATCATTTGAGCCAAAGGTATATTTTCCTTCGCCAAAGAATGAGCTACCCCTGAATTCGCCCTCATATTTATCACTGTTGGCAAAGAAATAAGTGCCAAAACCATATTTTCTGCCAAATTGGTAACCGCCAATGTGCTTGTCACCATTTGTGTATGAATAACTACCTTGACCGTGTTTTTTGCCCTTTTTATATTCGCCTTCGTAGATGTCACCGTTCGCAAATGTGTAGATGCCATAGCCGTCTTTTAGATCGGCCTGCCAATCGCCAATATAATGATCGCCGTTAGAATAGTTATAACTACCATGGCCATGATATTTGTTATTTTGAAATTCGCCGGTATAGGTTCCCCAATTGGTAAAAGTGACAGTACCGAAGCAGTTATGATAGTCTTGCTGTTTGTCTTCTGGGCAGTCTGGCAATCCCCACGTTTTTGAGGCCACAAAAAGAGACGTGGCGGCAACAATGAAAAGCGTCAGTGATATTGAGTGTTTCATTTCTATTCAAATAGGTCGATCAAATACTCCTTGATTTTTGAAAAAACCCCATCGCTTGACTGGGAGGCGTCTGCTTGTTCGTCGCCGTAAACAATGTTATTCCAAGATTTGTTGACGTATCGCTTGATTTCTTTATTTGGATTTATCTTGGACCATTCTTCATAATTGATGAAGTCATTGACTGATATAACAACCGTGCCAAGAGTGGGATCGTCGATAACAATTCTCTTTAAAGGTTTGTTGAAGTATTGAAGCGAAAATACGGTAATTAGCGCGCCAATAATCAATCCCCAGATAAATTTTTTCATATTTTTACCTAATTCTAATTATAGAAATGGGTCGATACCACAATTCTAACTCTTTCTAAAAATCTCAATTTAGAGTTGGGTACAATGAGGACATGATACGCCTATTCATCGTTCTTTTACTACTCTCGAATAATGTAGCTGCAACTTGGCATCTTCACGAAGTTCATAAAACCCAGGTGAATAACTTAACGGTAAGCATCATCGGAGATTATAAGGTTGAGGTAAATAGGGACAACAAACATAAATTTAGCTTTGATTGCTCACAGTTTATCAAATGCGGACTTTTTGTTACAAACGAGGAAAGTCCAGAATACGAATATGTTGATGGTTTTGTGCAACCTTCTGAAACAGTTTATCAACTCTCAATTGAGAATATAGAGAAAACTTTATTTGGCAACGCTGATCAAACGGCCAGTTACCTTGCTTTTGTTGTTTCCGAGGCAAGTGATTCCGGCAATTGGGGTCAAACAACCCATTACCGGATTGATACTGAAACAGGCGCGGTTCTTATCAATAAGCGGGAGTGGGATTGGTTAAAGTTTGGCATGCCAAAACCTTAACCTCTATGGACGATTTTCATTCGACCTATTATTGAAAACTACACGTTCTTTTTTGTGGCTACGAATAACAACTGAGCCCGCCAATTTGTCGTGCCAGCCTTGTTTGCGCCTATCCAGTGCTATCCAAAAAATGCCAAGTCCAAGTGGCAGAAATGAAACAATATAAGCAAAATATCGACCAATAGACTTGCCAAGGGACAAGGTATCTCCCGTCTCGGCATCAACAACCCTTAGCTTGGTTGCCATTTTCCCTGGCGTTGCTTGAAACTTTATCCAGAACCACACGGTTGCAATGAATGGCAAAACCAGATTCAAGAAAAAATCCCAAAAACCATGAAACGCCGATGTGTTTTGAACATAGCCTAGATGCTCGTCGTAATGAATTTCGGCGTGCCAATAGGATCCACCGTAGATAAAATACATTATTGGGGTTAAGAGGAGTATAAATATAATGCAGTCAATTAATGCTGCTCCCACTCTAATCCAAAAACCTGCGTATTCTTCTTCGTTCATGTGCTGTTTCTTGATTTATAGGTGAAGCAGTATAGCAGTATTGAGCGCCGCTCATAATTGAGTTGTGTCAGTCTAAAGGTATAATACTTCGCTATTGTGCTTTCTTTTTTGTCATATGGGGTGCACTCTTGCCATTAACCTGATAGCTATTTTTTTTGTGAATTCACTCCAATTCAAATCATTTTTTTCTCGACTTGTCATTAGTGCTTCGCTATTGTGTGCTACTTCGGTAATGGCGAAAGAAATACATATCGCAGTTGCCAGTAATTTTTCAGGTGTTATGAAAGTTCTTGTTAAAGAGTATGAAGAGGATACACGGCATCGTGTGGTCTTAATACCTGGGTCCTCGGGAAAACACTATGCACAAATTGTTAACGGCGCACCCTTTGATTTGTTTTTTTCTGCGGATGCCATTAGACCAAAATTGCTAGACGAGCAAGGCTTGAGTGAACCAAATTCAAGATTTACTTACGCAATAGGTAAGTTAGTCTTGTGGAGCCCAAATAATAATCTCGTTGATTCTTTTGGCGATGTTGTTGGTGAAGGCGATTTTCAATATTTAGCGATTGCAAACCCCAAACTAGCACCCTACGGCAAGGCCGCAGAAGAGGTTATTAGATCAAAAGATGTTTGGAAGAAAACTCAAAGTAAGCTTGTGAGGGGTGAAAACGTAGCTCAAGCCTACCAATTTGTTGCCAGTGGCAATGCTGGCTTGGGTTTTGTTGCTTATTCTCAGATCTTAAAGCCCAATAAAACCATCCAGGGTTCTTATTGGCTAGTGCCAGAGTATTTATATTCTCCCATTGAACAACAGGCCGTTTTGCTTAAGAATAATGACCTTGCCAGACATTTTTTAACTTTTGTAAAAAGCAATAAAGCACTGGAGATTATCCAAAGTTTCGGGTATGGTGTTCGATAAGAATCTTTTAAGACATATATGTTGAACGAGTTTGATATTGCTGCCCTTATAGTGACACTCAAGTTAGCGAGTGCTTCAACTTTAATCTTGCTAATCATCGGTACGCCACTTGCCTGGTGGCTAGCAAGGACTCAATGGAGGTTGAAATCTTTGGTTGAAGCTTTGATTGCCTTGCCATTGATCTTGCCGCCAACAGTTTTAGGCTTTTATTTGCTGATAAGTCTGGGACCACACGGCCCTATTGGCGGCTTTATGCAATGGCTTGGTGCGCAACCATTGGCTTTCACTTTTGCAGGTTTGGTGATTGGCTCTGTTATCTACTCAATGCCGTTTGTTGTTCAGCCTTTACAAAATGCATTTTCAAGTATCGGCAGCCGTCCAATGCAAGTTGCCGCGACCTTAGGGGCAAAGCCTTTGGATCGCTTTTTCACCGTGGCAGTGCCCTTGGCTCGGACGGGGTTTATTACTGCCATAGTACTTGGTTTTGCTCATACGGTAGGCGAATTTGGCGTGGTACTTATGATTGGTGGAAATATTCCGGGCGAGACTGGAGTACTTTCCATTGCCATTTACGACCATGTTGAGGCGCTAGAATATGGCAATGCCCATGCTCTCGCTGGTGGCCTGTTGATTTTGTCTTTTGTTATGTTGGTTGTTGTTTATAGCCTTAACCGTCGTTTCTCATTTCTTGCAAGGGGTGAATCATGACGATTGAGTGTCGATATAAAATTAGCCGCCCCAATTTTGTTTTAGATGTTGATTTACTGATACCCAGTTCAGGTGTTACAGCTATTTTTGGTGCCTCTGGCTCGGGCAAAACAACATTCCTAAGAGCAATAGCAGGACTAGAGAAAAGCAGGGGTTTTATAAAGGTTGGTGGCATTGTTTGGGAGGACGAAAAATACCTGATTCCAACGCACCAACGCTCTATAGGCTATGTATTTCAAGAATCCAGCTTATTCGAGCATCTTAGTGTTAAAGATAATATTGAGTATGGCTATAAGCGCTCAAAGAATGCCGATCACTCGGTTATGCAGCGAGCGATAGAATTGCTGCAAATAGGGCATTTGCTTAATCGAAATATTGGGCAGTTGTCAGGAGGTGAGTGTCAAAGAGTGGCAATTGCAAGGGCCCTATCTGTAGGCCCAGAATTGCTGTTAATGGATGAGCCTTTGGCCTCATTAGGTGAGCAGCATAAAAAAGAAATATTGCCTTTTTTAGATTTGTTGCATGCAGAACTGAATATCCCTATTATTTATGTCTCGCATTCTCTTGACGAAGTGACTCATCTAGCTGATCAATTAGTTCTTCTTGATGATGGCAAAGTCATAAGTAATGGCCCAACAGCTGAAATACTTACTCAGCTTGATTTATCTATTGCCCACGGAGAAAGAGCTGCATCGTTAATTGAGGCAAAAGTTGCTGAGCACGACAGCCATTACAACCTAACTTATCTTGATTTTTCTGGGGGTCGACTGACCGTCCCGAGAAGATTACTAGGAATTGGAAGTGATGTAAGGGTCAGAGTTGAGGCACGTGATGTAAGTCTTACAACAGTTCCGCAAATTGAAACCAGTATTTTGAATGTCTTGCCTTGTGTTGTTGACGAGATTGTTGACGAGGGCGATGCTCAAGTGATGGTGCGCCTCAAGCTAAATCAAGACTTTTTACTCTCACGAGTTACAAAAAAATCAGCTGAATTGTTAAGACTTAAGCCGGGAAAAGAGATATTCGCGCAAATAAAAAGTGTCGCAGTATTGTTTTAGCCTGCCTGCTTAGCAAGCCGCAATCTTGCTATCGGTTGCTCATTGATAAAGACATGAATTAATGCAGTAATGGCGGCAATAATTGCTGCCCACCACCACAATTGATCATAAGAGCCAGTTGTGTCGTACAGGTAGCCACCAATCCAAACGCCAAAAAAAGAACCAATTTGATGGTTAAGAAAGACAATGCCGTAAAGGGTGCCCATATACCTAACGCCGAACATTTGTGCCACAAGTCCTGATGTGGGTGGCACAGTTGCCAGCCAAAGAAACCCTGTGACAATCGAGAAAATATAGATGGTAGTCGTAGTCATTGGAATGAGTAAAAACAATGCAATAGAGGCTGCCCTGCCAGCATAAATATAGGCGAGTAACATTTTTTTTGAATAAATGCCAGACAATTTGCCGGCAGATAGAGAACCAAGAATATTAAAGAGCCCGATTAAAGATAAACTAGCCGCTGCAACAGAGCCATCAAAACCTTTGTCTGAAAGATAAGAGGGCATGTGTACAGTAATAAAAGCAAGCTGAAAGCCGCAAACAAAAAAACCAGCAATCAAAAGCCAATAATGAATATGGCCCGAAGCTTCTTTCAGTGCTTCTTTTAATGTTTGATCTGGCTCATCAGCTGCAGAGGTTAGGCTTGCAGAATTGCCTTTGAATGCAGGCGCAAATAAGAGCATGCAGAGAGCTCCCCCCGCCATTAATAATAAGGCAAACTCCCAACCATAACTTGCAACAAAGCTTTGAGCAACTGGGATAAAAATAAACTGTCCGGCCGAAGCTGCTGCTGTACCCATACCAAGGGCAAAAGCGCGTTTGTTTGGCTCAACCATTCTGGCAATGGCAGGAAGGACAACACCCATGCCTGTACCGGACACTCCCATGCCAACCAAAATGCCAGCACCCATGTGCAAGTCTGAGGCTCCATCGGCCGTTGCCGTTAAGTAAATACCTAGCGCATAGAGAATTGTTCCACCAATGATTGCTTTAGAAGTGCCGTATTTATCGGCTACAGCTCCTGCAATGGGTTGAAATAAGCCCCAACATAAGTTTTGCAATGCAAGAGAAAAAGCAAATACTTCGCGACCATAACCAAATGACTCGGAAATTGGCGAAAGGAAAAAACCAAAAGAGCTTCTTATGCCGAAATTTATAGCCAGCAGTACGCAGGCGATGATGACGGCAAAACTCAAAAGTTTTTTATATTGGGTCATATCGGTAGCAATCGATAAAAATGAAAGTATAACCTTTTCTCTCACTCTCCATAAAATTTTGATATTATGAGAGACTAGTAATGATGGTTTTTTTTAAGAGAAGGTGTATTGATGAGATTACTTGTATTTCAGCACATTGATTGTGAACACCCAGGTTCTTTAAGGCAATTTTTGCAAGAAGATGGCATAAGCTGGGATGCGGTCAATCTTCACCGAGGGGAGGCTATCCCTAACTTGGATGATTATGATGCACTTTGGGTTATGGGTGGACCAATGGATGTTTGGGATATAGAGCAATGCCCTTGGCTAGTGGCCGAAAAAACTGCTATTCGTCGCTGGGTTAGTGAACTGCAAAAACCATTCCTTGGTTTATGTTTGGGTCATCAATTATTGGCAGATGCCTTGGGCGGGACTTGCGGACCCCAGCCAATTCCAGAAATTGGTGTATTGGAAGTAGAGCTCACTGAGGAAGGTGTGGCTGATTCTCTCTTTCAGGGTACCAAGCAAACACAAAAGTGTTTGCAATGGCATTCGGTTCGAGTTGCGCAGGCGCCGGAAGGGGCCGTTGTTTTGGCAAAATCTGATGTGTGTTCTGTACAGGCAATGCGTATTGGTAATAATGCTTGGTCGATGCAATATCATGTTGAAATTGAGCCAGATACGGTTGACAATTGGGGTGCTGTTCCAGCTTATGCGCAAGCCTTAAAAAGCACTTTGGGTGAGGATGGACTGGCAACATTGAAATCTGAAAGTGATGCTAATATGGCGCAATGTTTGCATTGCGCAAGGCAAATTTATCAAAATTTTATGAAGGCTGTTTAACAGTTGACCACCCTATTTTTTTGATTGTGGTAAGATAGTTTTTATCATGAAGTGTTTATTATCCAACGTGTTAATTATTTAAACAAAGTTTTCTAACTTACTAGAGGAGAAGTTGTATGTCAGTTGACCGGCATCTTTATAAAGTGAATTCTATCGAAGGTGACCATGAAGATCATGAGTTCATCAAAGCCGATAACCTAAAAGAAGCCGAGAAAAAGGCCAAAGAGGCGCATCCTAACGCTGAGGTGGAGATTATTGAATTAGAAGTGGGCGCTGAAGACTAACATTGATTAAAGCCTCATTTGTAATAACCATTATTACGTTCTTGAGGGGTTTAATAAACCACAGTTTTTAACGACTTCTAAGATGTTTTCTTTTCCTGTGTCTGCCTTATCTTGGCCCGAAAAAACCCCTTATCGAAAAAACCGATATTCAGCTAAAAGAAATATTGGTTGACTTTAAAAAAGCTGCGCGGTTAAATTACGCTTTTTACATATAGTAACAACCACTTAGGGGGCTGTAATGAGCGAAGAAGACGATTTAGATTTAAACGAATTAGACGACAAAGAGCTTGTTGAGCAAATTCAAGACGATTTGTATGATGGCTTAGCAGCGGAAGTTACGGAAGGCACAGAAATTTTATTGGGTCGAGGCTGGGATGCAAACGACGTTCTTGGCGAAGCTCTAGTCGGTGGTATGAAGATTGTCGGTATTGACTTTAGAGACGGTATTCTTTTTGTTCCTGAGGTGTTGAAATGTGCTGGCGCAATGAAGGGCGGCATGGAGATCTTAAGACCCATTCTTGCTGATGCAGCTGAAGATACATCCTTGGGTAAATTTGTTATTGGCACGGTTAAGGGTGATATTCACGATATCGGGAAAAATCTTGTTGGCATGATGCTTGAAGGTGCTGGCTTTGAGGTAATTGACCTAGGTATTAATAACCCAGTTGAAAACTATCTTGAGGCGGTTGATAAGCACCAGCCTGTGATTGTTGGGATGTCAGCTCTGTTAACCACTACTATGCCGTATATGGGAGTTGTTTCAGAAGAATTCGAAAAGCGTGGCCTTAGAAAAGATATCCACATGATGTGCGGTGGTGCGCCACTCAATCAAGAGTTTGCTGATGCTATTGGTGTCCCTGCCTATGGTCGTGATGCGGCTAGAAGTGCGGAGATGGCAGAAACCCATATTCGTGATTTAGCCAACAAACGTGTGCACAGATAATAAACGTCTGGTTCTCGGTTGCGGGGCATTGGTATACGACCTACTACGACTGATTGAACAAAACCCGGGCTTATCAGAAAAAGTTAAATTACAGTGCTTGCCAGCAAGCTGGCACAACAAGCCACAACTAATAGCACCTGGCGTGGACGACTACCTAGCAAAGCATGGGGATTTTTATAAAGAGATCTACGTGGCTTATGCGGATTGCGGTACTGGAGGAGAGCTAGACAAGGTTATCGAAAAATATAATGCAAAACGTATTGGTGGCGCACATTGTTATGAGTTTTTTGCCGGCACTGAAGCTTTTGAAGAGATGGCAGAGCGTGAACTTGGGACGTTTTATCTGACTGATTATTTGGTTAAGAATTTCCAAAGAATCATGATCAAAGGCATGGGTTTGGATAAATATCCAGAGCTATTTGATGTGTATTTTGCAAACTATAAAAAGTTGGTGTATTTGGCTCAAACTGAAAACGAACAGTGGCAAAAAGAAGCTGAACAATATGCCAAAGACTGGGGTTTTGAATACGAGTATAAGTTGGTGGGCACAGGTTATTTAGACTGTGTCTTTGATGAGATTGAAATAATGCCATTGGCAAGCGAAGAAAATCAAAATGTATAAAGCGAGATTATTTGCCAGCAAACACGCTAGAGCTTATGAGGTAGTGTATAACGCAACATCGCCTGCTATTTTGGCATCTTTAAGACTGATACAAAAACTCACTAAGGGAAAGCTTGATAAACCAATCACTTGGGTTGAAAAGCACACCAAAGGCTTTTTATTCGACTGCAAAATGTGTGGCAATTGTGTGCTTTCAACAACCGGCATGACTTGCCCGATGAATTGTCCAAAAACACTGAGAAATGGCCCTTGTGGCGGCGTTCGTGAAAATGGAAATTGCGAAGTTAAGCCTGAAATGAAGTGTGTTTGGGTAGAGGCTTGGCGTGGTTCAAGAAAAATGTACCATAGGCAAAAAATTCAAGATATACAATTTGCAGTGAATCACCAACATAAAGACTCAAGTGCTTGGATTCGATTAGCAAATGAGGGCGCTAAGGAGGAGTAATTATGGTGTCTGACGAATCAATCAAAATTAATCCTGAATACGTTTATCATCCTGGTAATCCTTTGCCCGAGATTGAGGGCCATGTTTCACGTGGGAGATTTGAGCGCGTATTAAAACGTGGCGACTTTGCAGTAACGACAGAATTAGCACCACCTGATTCAGCGGACCGCACTGAGGTGTTTCACGAGGCGGCGATGTTTGATCATGCGGTGGATGCAATCAATGCCACCGATGGCTCGGGCGCTAATTGTCATATGTCCAGTGTGGTTGTTTGCGCATTGTTGGCTCATATCGGCTACTCACCAATTTTACAAATTTCCTGCAGAGATAAAAATCGAATTGCTATTCAGGGTGATATTTTAGGTGCCGCAGCGCTCGGTATTAGCAATGTTTTGGCATTAACAGGCGATGATGTTAGCGCAGGGGATCAGCCTGAGGCAAAACGTGTTTTTGATTTGGACAGTATTTCATTATTGACCACGATTAAAAAAATGCGAGATGAGTCGGTCTTATTGAGCGGAAGAAAACTCACAGAGCCACCGAAAATGTTTGCAGGCAGCACTATCAATCCTTTTGTGCCACCAGTAAAGTCCAGAGTTTTGCAAATGCAGAAAAAAATTGATGCGGGCGCACAGTTTATCCAGACCCAATATTGTTTTGACATGCCAATGTTAAAAGATTTTATGGCAGAGGCTGTAGACCGAGGTCTTGCTGAGCGTGCGTTTATCTTGCCTGGCGTGGGTACGCTTGCCTCGGCGAGAACAGCAAATTGGCTGCGGAATAATGTGCCGGGTGTGCATATTCCAGATAGTGTCATCAAACGTTTAGAAGGTGCAGAGGATCAAAAAAAAGAGGGGCAAAAAATTTGTGTTGAACTAATGCAGCAGGTGAAAGAGCTTGAGGGCGTTAGTGGCGTACATGTAATGGCATACAAGCAGGAACAGTATGTTGCACAGATGGTTAAGGATTCTGGCGTATTGGGCGATAGAAAGCCCTGGGCGCCTTTAAATGAGTATTAATTAGTTTATGGAGTAGAGATAAAATGGCAACAACAATATTATCATCAGCAAAACGAGAGGTGACAATTGGCTTCGGCCACCCTTTTGTTATGATTGGCGAGCGAATCAACCCAACTGGGCGAAAAATCCTTGCCGAAGAGATGAAAAATGGAGATTATTCTCGTGTTGAGGCGGATGCTATAGCGCAAGTTGCTGCTGGGGCACAAATGCTTGATGTAAATGCAGGCATTCCATTGGCAGACGAGCCTGCTATTTTGGCAGAATCAATTCGTCGAGTACAGGCTGTTGTCGATGTACCTTTATGTATTGATTCTTCAATTATCGAAGCGTTGGAATCAGGTCTTGCGGCTTACGATGGGCGTGCTCTGGTCAATTCAACAACTGGCGAGACTGAAGTGTTGGAGCGTGTTTTGCCATTGGTTAAAAAGTATGATGCCGCGGTAGTAGCGATTTCAAACGATGAGACAGGTATCAATGAAGACCCGAATGAGCGCTTCAAAGTAGCTAAAAAGATTGTTGAACATGCAGCGGATTATGGCATTAAACCAGAAGACGTGGTGGTTGACCCTTTGGTGATGCCAATTGGTGCAATTTCACAAGCTGGAAATCAGGTTTTTGACTTGGTTCGCCGATTGCGTTCAGAATTAAAAGTAAATACGACTTGTGGCGCATCAAATGTGAGCTTTGGCTTGCCACAGCGCCACGGCATTAACAATGCCTTCTTGCCAATGTGTATCGCTGCTGGTATGACTTCAGCAATCGTCAATCCGCTGCATCCGGAGTTAGTCCAAGCAATCCGTGCTGCAGATGTTTTGACCGGGGTTGATGATGGCTGCACAAGCTGGATTAAGGCGTATAAAGAACCAACTGCTGAGGGCGACATCACTCGAGATGGAGGTCGTCGTCGCAGAAGAAGAGCATAAGATTATGAGCAGTATTCGCTACATTGGCTCTTGTGTTTGCGGTCAAACGACTTACGAAGCGTTCGATTTGGCTGATGTATCTTACTGTCATTGTCAACAGTGTCGAAAAATGTCTGGCCATTTTATGGCGGCTTGTCAAGCTGATCGAAATAAAATAACTATCAGTGGCAAGGTTAAGTGGCACTATACCCACGAGAGCGAAGGTTCGCGACATGGCTTTTGTAATAATTGTGGCGCTCACATGTTTTGGCAAAACGACAATAGAAATACGATTAGCGTGACAGCAGGAACACTTGAAGATAGCAAAGAGTTACAGACCTGGCATCATATATTTACCGAAGAAAAAGGCTGTTATTACGAGATTGATACCAACGAGCCTCAAAGCGAGGGTTACGGCGATAGCAATGTAGAAGAGAATAATAATCGTGGATGATAATCAACAAATATGTTTCACCCCTTCAGGTCGTCAATATAAAGGTGAAGTGGGTGAAACACTCTTGCAAGTTGCGCAAGACGCTGGCGTAGCCATTCGCTCACTTTGTGGTGGTTATGGCCAGTGTCATCAGTGCTGGATTGAAGTCTCTGAAGGTAAACATTCCAAATTTGGAGTTGAGTGCAAAGCGGATAACGTTAGCGGGATCACTCGATTAGAAAGACAGTTAATTGCGGATAATCCAAAATATGAAGGAATGCGCTTAGCTTGTCAGACATGCATACAAGGCGATTTGGTAATTGATGTGCCCGAAGAATCTCAAGAGCATTTGGCTTATATCAGCAAGAAAAACGCTAAGCAGGATTACACGATTTCAACAACTATCGAGATGATTGACTGCACTCTAGATGAATCCACTCTCGATGAGAATCCTTCAGCTTCTGAGAACTTGTTAGCGCAACTAAATAAAGAAGGCATTCAGGCAACGTTTGACTTTGGTTTGCTGAGAGACTTGCAACCTTTAATTCATCAAACCAAAGGTGTTCTTAGTGTTGCCGTACGTGACAATTGCGAAGTGGTTGCGGTTTATCCACAGGGCGAGCATCAAATAGTTGGTGCAGCAGTTGATATCGGTTCGACGACGCTTGCGGTTTATATCTACGATTTGACTACAGGACATTTATTATTTGAGTCTAGTGCAATGAATCCACAGATTCGTTATGGCGAAGACCTTATGAGTCGTGTTTCCTACGTGATGATGAACAAAGGCGGTGATGCAAAATTGACTTCTGCGGTTCGTAGTAAACTTACAGAAATGTTTCATGAGGCGTGTGATGAGCTTAAACTTAATCGAGATAAGTTGTTGGAAATTGTACTGGTTGGTAATCCAATCATGCATCATTTGTTTTTTGGCATCTCACCTGTAGAGCTTGGACAAGCGCCATTTACTTTGGCGACTCGTGAGTGGGTAGATATTGACGCTAAAGATTTGAATTTTGACCTGTACCCCAAAACAAGAATCTCATTCCTGCCTTTGATTGCAGGCCATGTGGGTGCAGATACGGCTGCGGCTTATTTGAGTCAAATGCATGTTATGCATTCACAAACTACGCTGTTGGTAGATATTGGCACCAATGCAGAAATTATGTTGGCAAAAAATGGCGTTGTTTACGCAACATCTTCACCAACAGGCCCAGCTTTCGAAGGCGCAGAGATTTCATCGGGTGTACGCGCAACACACGGCGCCATTGAACGCGTGCGAATTAATAACGAGACGCTTGAAGTTAGTTATCGTATGATTGGCACTGAGGCCTGGTCTAACGAAGAGGATTTCAAAAAAGTCAAACAACAAGCGGTTGGTATATGTGGCAGCGGCATTATCGAGGCGATTGTCAGCCTAGCCGAAGTGGGGTTGATTGATCAGAGCGGTCTTTTTATTGAGTCACGCGCACCAGAGCGTTTTTCTAAAAACGGCAATACAACAAGATTTTTACTGGTAGAACAGGGTGAAAAGTCGATCTATATTGAGCAGGTTGATATTCGTTCAATTCAGCTTGCAAAAGCAGCTCTCTCGGCTGGGGTTAGCCTACTTATGGATTATCAAGAGTGCACAGAGTTTGACCAAGTGCTCTTGGCAGGTGCATTTGGCGCCCATCTTGACGCAAGGTATGTAGCCATGTTGGATATCATTCCAAGTGCAACAGAAGAAGTGATCTCCTCGGTTGGAAACGCAGCTGGTATTGGCGCTAGTGCAGCCTTATTAGATGTAGGCAATCGCAAAAAAATTATTGATGCTGTGGCAAAGGTTATTAAGATTGAGAGTGCTAGTGAAGCAAAATTCCAAGATTATTTTGTCGACGCAATGAAGTTCAGTGTATCGCCAGTAAAAGAACAAAAAATAAATAAAACAAGACGACGACGCAGAGCGTAGTCGAGTCACACCCTAGGGGAAAAATATGGCAAGAGAAAGAAGAAGACGCAGAGGTGGTAGTCAGTCAGAAGCACAAGAAATACCAAAGGCACCCGCCTATATAAAGCGCAAAATCCCGCACTACAGTATCCTTAGTGACGAAGATTTGGGCGTGATTGAAGAAAACGCTGAAACCATTTTGGAAGAGATTGGTATTGTTTTTTCTGACGATGAAGAGGCGTTGGAGATTTTGGCGTCAGCAGGCGCCAGGGTAGATGGGGATAGAGTGCGTTTCCCAAGAGGAATGTGTCGAAAAATTATTCAAGATAACGCGCCAAAAATGTTCACGCAATATGCACGAAACCCTGAAAGAAATGTCGTTATTGGTGGCGACAATATGGTGTTGGTGCCTGCATACGGACCGCCATTTGTCCATAGTCTTGACGAAGGTCGTCGTTACGCGACGATTGAAGATTTTCAAAATTTTGTCAAATTGGCGTATATGTCTGACAACTTGCATCACTCAGGCGGTACGATTTGTGAGCCTTGTGACTTACCAGTCAACAAACGTCATTTTGATATGGTTTACAGTCATATTAAATATTCTGACAAGCCTTTTATGGGCTCGGTAACCGCAGCTGAGCGCGCACAAGACACGGTTAATATGGCCAAGATTGTTTTTGGCGATGATTTTGTCGACAACAATTGTGTATTAATCAGTCTCATTAACGCTTCTTCGCCAATGTCGTTTGATGACACCATGCTGGGCGCTCTAAAAGTTTATGCTAGAAATAATCAAGCCTGTATTGTAACGCCGTTTATTGTTGCCGGTGCAATGGCACCTGTAACTGCTGCAGGCGTTGCTGCACAAAGCCTTGCAGAAGGGATGGCGGGTATGGCGTTTGCTCAACTGGTGCGCCCAGGTGCGCCTGTAGTGTATGGTAATTTTGTAACTGCAATGTCGATGAAGTCAGGAGCGCCAAACTTTGGAACACCAGAGGCTGGCCATATGATGAATATATCCGGAGCATTAGCGAGGAGATTAGGCGTGCCATTTAGAAGTGGTGGTGGTTTTAACGCGGCAAAGATTCCAGATGCACAAGCCGGTTATGAGGCAGCTAATACTATACAGGCAACAATCAATGCCAGCGTTAACTTTAATCTACATACAGCGGGTTGGCTAGAAGGTGGCTTGTGTATGAGCTATGAGAAGTTTATTCTTGATGCTGATCAAGCAGGGATGATGCGCGTATCCGTTGAAGGTATTGATATGAGTGAAAATGGTCAAGCGATGGACGCGATTCGTGAAGTGGGACCACAATCACATTTCTTGGGTTGTGAGCATACCAAGCGCAATTTTAAAACAGCGTTTTACATGTCAGACATTTTAGACGACAACAGTTTTGAACAGTGGGTTGAGGATGGTTCAAGAGATACCGCTACTATTGCTGGCGAAAAATACAAGCAAATGCTTGCCGATTATGAGTTGCCGCCACTTGATCCAGAAATCGATAAAGCTTTACTTGCTTATATGGATGAACGCAAGAGCAGCTTCGAAGATTCTAATATATAATAATCGGGTTAAACCGCCTGTGATTAAAATTCACGTGGTTATGAATTTTTTTACTTTTACTTTAGTGGAAAAATAAGATAATACGCAGCAGAAGTTAATATTAAGAGAGGTAAATATCTCATTTTCACTGGAATTGAAAAATTCCAAGTGATGATGGATTGCTATACCCCTCTATTTTTGTTTTTATACTATATTCAGGAGAACACATGAGTGAATATAAATCGGATATTGAAATCGCAAGAGAGGCTACTGGCGAACACATTAATGACGTTGGTGCAAAACTCAATATCAGTAAAGAGGATTTAGTACCTTTTGGCCATGATAAAGCAAAATTGTCATGGAAAGCAATTGATGACGTTCAGTCCAATGAAGATGGCAAACTCATTTTGGTCACTGCAGTTACACCAACGCCTGCTGGCGAAGGCAAGACAACAACTTCAGTTGGCCTAACAGATGGTCTTAATAAAATTGGCAAGCAAGCAACAGTATGTTTGCGCGAGCCAAGCCTTGGACCTTGTTTTGGTATGAAGGGTGGTGCTGCCGGTGGTGGTTACGCTCAAGTAATTCCTATGGAAGATATCAATCTTCATTTCACTGGTGATTTCCACGCGATTACAGCGGCTCATAGTTTGCTTTCAGCGATGATTGATAACCACATTTACTGGGGTAATTCGCTAAATATTGATAGCAGAAAAGTGGCATTCCGTCGTGTTGTTGATATGAACGACCGCTCACTACGCACAATCACCTCTTCTCTTGGTGGTTCAACCAATGGCTACCCGCGCGAAGATGGTTTTGATATTACGGTTGCTTCAGAAGTGATGGCGATTTTCTGTCTTTCTGAAAACCTAGCAGAGCTTGAAGAAAGACTAGGTAATATTATTGTTGCTTACACACGTGAAATGACACCGGTAAGAGCGAAACAAATCAACGCGCATCACGCGATGACAGTTTTACTAAAAGATGCTTTCAGACCAAATATTGTACAAACATTAGAAGGCAACCCAGCGATTATTCATGGCGGCCCATTCGCTAATATTGCACACGGTTGTAACTCGGTCATTGCAACTAAAACTTCTCTTAAGATGTCAGAGTACACGGTAACAGAAGCGGGCTTTGGAGCTGACTTGGGTGCAGAGAAATTCTTCGACATCAAGTGTCGTAAAGCTGACTTAGCACCGGATGCAGTGGTTCTGGTAGCAACGATTCGTGCACTTAAACACCAAGGCGGTGTTGCCAAGGAGGATCTAAATACTGAGAATACAGAAGCACTACTTAAAGGCTGTGTTAACCTTGGTAGACACATTCGTAACCTAAGCCAGTTTGGTGTTCCAATTGTTGTTGGTATTAACAATTTTGTTACGGATACCGATGCGGAATTTGAAGTGCTTAGAGAGTACTGCAAGCAGTTCCATGTAGATGTTAGTGTTTCTAGTCACTGGGAACATGGTGGTGATGGCGCTATTGACTTGGCCGAAAAAGTTGTTGCTTTAGCTGAATCAGGCGCCTCTCAATTTAAAACACTTTACGATGATGAAACGCCATTGTTTGAAAAAGTTGAAACTATTGCGAAAACACTTTACCACGCCGACGAAGTATTGGCTGATAAGGCTGTAAGAGACAAGCTTGCATGGTTTCAAGACAATGGTTTTGGTCATTTGCCTGTTTGTATCGCCAAAACACAATACTCTTTCTCAACAGATCCTCAATTATTGGGCGCGCCAACTGGCCATTCAATGTCAATTCGCGAAGTCAGATTGTCTGCGGGTGCGGAGTTTGTTGTCGTAGTATGTGGTGCCATTATGACGATGCCAGGCTTGCCTAGGGTGCCTGCGGCAGACAAGATTCATTTGGATGACGAGGGCCTAGTACAAGGTCTATTCTAAATCTATGGCTGTTAGCGATACAGTTAACTACGACATTCACAAGGTTGAGAACTCAACCATAAAGAGTGCAAGTGACTGTATCGCAATTGAAGAACCACTTGAGATTATCATACGATATTTCTCAAACGAGGAGTGGATTGAAGAGCCATTAATGGTCACCATGAGAACACCGGGCGATGACGAGTCATTGGTTTCCGGTATTTTGTTTTCTGAAGGGGTTATTAATGATAAAAGCGCGATAGAGTCTATTGCGCCAAGAGGCGCTAACAATGGCCTTTATGATGTTGATAATTCTTTGCTGGTGACACTAGGCAAGGGAAATCAGCTAGATTTAAAGAATTTGCAGCGTCATTTTATGGTGAATTCTAGCTGTGGTGTTTGTGGTAAAGGCACATTGAATGCGATTGAAATTGCCTATGAGCCGCAGATAGAGAAATCAATGCCGATGGTTGGTGTTGATTTGATTACTGAGTTGCCGGCTATTATAAGAGCAAGGCAACAACAGTTTGACACCACTGGCGGCGTCCATGCTAGCGGTCTTATAAGTGCTAGCGGGGAGTTGTTGCATTTGGCGGAAGATGTAGGCAGGCATAATGCGCTTGATAAGCTTATTGGTTATGTGAGATGCAACAATTTGCTGAATCCAAGGGAGCAATTTGTTATGTGTTCGGGTCGACTGGGCTTTGATATCATTCAAAAAACATTGATGGCAGGAATAGGAATGATTGCTGGAATCGGGGCACCAACTTCATTAGCCCTAGATTTAGCAAGGAAATTTGATATTACTTTAATTGGTTTTATCAAGAAAAACAAATATAATATTTACAATGGTGCATGGCGCATTAAAGACGCGCCCTAGGAGATTAAATGTCTAGAAATATTAGTTTATTGTCTGGGAAGAAAGACGATAAAAACAGCTTGTTTGGTAAGATTGCGGCGAGTCCCAGTCAAACTACCGATAACCAGTTGGCGGGTGAATACAACTTGGGTGTATCAACCATCCATAGTACAAAAAGTTTTTATGATTTTTTCGATGAAGACTTTAAAAGCAAAAAAGCTTACGTTTGTACTGGCAGTGCGTGTTTGTGTCGTGGTACACAAGCGGATGTTTCAAGTAAATTAAACGCCAAATTTGGTGAAGAAAATGTCGGTGAGATGATTTGCCTTGGCAGGTGCTATGAAAACAGTGCATTCAATATTGACGGTCAAAATTATTCTGGCGATGACATCAACAAATTAGACGCTATTGTTGCTGGTGAGCATACTAGTCCTGCTTACACAATGAAGTCATACTCAGACACATCTTTTCTTGTGGAAGATGAAGTTTTTTCATCATACGACGACTTTAAAGAATTATTAGAAAATTGCTTTGCTGCCGATAAAACTGATTTAATTAATACTCTTAAAACTTCGGGTCTCCGTGGTCGAGGCGGCGCTGGATTCCCAACAGGAATGAAGTGGGAATTTTGTCAAGCGCAAGAGGCTAGTGCAAAATATGTAGTTTGTAATGCGGACGAAGGCGATCCAGGGGCTTTTTCTGACAGATATTTATTAGAAGAGCAAACGCTTAAAGTGTTGTTTGGTATGGCCGCCTGTGGTTACTTAATTGGCTCTAAGCAGGGCTTCTTGTATATTCGTGGTGAGTATCCAGAATCCATTAAGGCAACGAATGATGCACTAGAAAAATTACGTGAGCTTGGGCTCCTAGGCGAGAATATTCTTGGCAGTGGTTTTGATTTCGATATGAGTGTTGTCGAAGGTCAGGGCGCCTATATTTGCGGTGAAGAAACCGCATTAATTGCATCTATAGAAGGCCGACGTGCTGAAGTTGATGTTCGTCCTCCTTTCCCAACTGTTGAGGGTTTATACAAAAAGCCAACTGTGGTTAATAACGTTGAATCATTGGCAGCAGTGCCTGCTATCTTTAAGCTTGGCGGTGAAGCATTTGGTAAGATTGGAAATGGGCGCTCAACGGGAACTAAACTTATTTCATTGGACGGTTATTTTAATAACCCAGGTTTGTATGAAGTTGATATGGCTGCGCCTATGAATTACATTATCGATGAAATCGGTGGCGGTTTTAACGATAACATTAAGGTAATTCAAGTCGGTGGACCATTGGGTGGGTGTGTGCCAGTTGATATTTTGCGCACCCTAACCCTAGATTTCGAGTCATTTGATGAAGGTGGCTTTTTGATGGGACACGCCAGTTTTGTTTGTATTCCTGAGTCATTTTCAGCAGTAGAATACGCGAAACACTTATTTGAATTTACTGCTCATGAGTCTTGCGGTAAGTGCTTCCCATGTCGTTTGGGTGCAACTCGAGGCAAAGAAATGCTACAATCGGCGATAGAAAATGATCAGAAGTTCTCGGAAGAACTGATTCATGATTTGTTAGAGACAATGGAGGTGGGTTCGTTGTGTGCCCTTGGTGGTGGTTTGCCACTTCCTGTTAAGAACTTGATAGAGCATTGTGCTGATGAGTTCAAACCTTATATGGAGAAATAATATGTCAGACAATCCACAAGGCGTATTTATTGATGGTGTTGAATTTCCTTTTGATGATTCAACTTCAATTCTAGATTTTACTAACAAGGCATTGGGCGATAAACTTATCCCAACGCTTTGTGATGATGACAACCTTAGACCTTACGGCGCTTGTCGAGTTTGCTCTGTAGAGGTTCAGTACAACGAAGACGGCCCCAAAAGAACAGTCGCCTCTTGTCACACGCCAATCAGCCCTGGTATGCGTGTTTCAACAAATTCTGACAGTATTAAAACACTGAGAAAAAACATTGTTGAATTGGTTTTAAGCGACCATCCGCCCGAGTGCTTGACTTGTGAAGTAAATGGCAACTGTGAATTACAAGACGTTGCTGCAAGTGTTGGTGTTAGAAGAATTCGTTATGCTAAGGGTGCCAACCATATTGATCGTGAAAAAGACTTGAGTCATGCTTATATGCGCATGGACTTGTCGAAGTGCATCAACTGTTCACGGTGTGTACGTGCTTGTGATGAGGTTCAAGGTCAATTTACATTGACAATGACTGGCCGTGGGTTTGAGGCTCGTATCACAACAGATAATGATATGTTGTTTGGTGATTCTTCGTGTGTTTCATGTGGCGCTTGCGCACAGACTTGCCCTACATCAGCTATTTCTGATGTATTCCAATCTAAGTCGGTCGAAGCAGATAAAACTGTCCGCACAACTTGTTCATACTGCGGTGTGGGCTGTAATTTAGAAGTTGCGGTTAAGAATAACGAGGTTCTCTCAATCCGCGCACCTCAAGATGCTGTGAATGCAGGTCATACCTGCTTGAAAGGGCGTTACGCCTTTAAATTCTATAACCACGAAGATCGTTTGACGTCACCACTTATTCGTAAAAATGGCGAACTTGTTCCGGCTTCTTGGGAAGAGGCTTTTGGTTACATTAAAGACAAATTTGAGAGTATTAAAGCCGAGCATGGCCCGGATGCAATTGCGGGTATATCTTCAGCGCGTTGTACCAATGAAGAGAATTTCTTATTCCAAAAGATGATTCGTCAATTGATTGGGACCAACAATGTTGACTGTTGCGCCCGTGTTTGTCACTCACCAACAGCGTGGGGTATGCAGCAATCATTTGGTACGGGTGCTGGTACAAACTCAACAGCTGATATCCCATTGGCAGACTTAATGATTGTTATTGGCGCAAATCCATTGGCAGCTCACCCTGTAACTGGTGCAAAAATTAAGCAACAGGCGATGTCTGGCGCAACTTTAATAGTTGTCGATCCAGTCAAAACAGAGCTCGCTCGTATGGCCGACCATCATTTGCAATTAAAGCCAGGTACGAATGTTGCCCTGCTTAATATGTTGCAATACTTCATTGTTGAAGCTGACTTGGTTGATCATCAATTTGTTGAAGAGCGTTGTGAAGGTGGCGCCGAGTTTATCGAGCAGATTAAAAAGCTTGATGTTGATGCCATGTCTGAAATATGTGGCATCGATAAAGAAGCGGCTAAAGCAGTTGCCATTGCTTATGCCAGTGCCAACAATGCTATGGAGTTCCATGGCTTAGGCGTAACTGAGCACTCTCAAGGCTCGCAAACAGTGATGTTGATTTCTAACCTTGCTATGATGACTGGTAATCTGGGTCGACCAGGTGTGGGTGTCAATCCACTTCGTGGCCAGAACAATGTCCAAGGTGCGGCCGATATGGGTTGCCAACCTCATCATGGTCCAGGTTATTTGTGGATGGACCAGCAAGAGGTTCAAGATTACTATCAAGAAAAATTCAACCTTCCAACACCTACAACTGCTGGTAAGAAAATCCCTGAAATGTTTGATGGCGCGATTGATGGCTCTGTTAAGGCGCTTTGGATTTTTGCTGAAGATGTTGTACAAACAGACCCAAATACTCACCATGTTAAAAAGAGTATGGAGTCCCTAGACTTGCTAGTTGTACAAGAAATCTTTATGACCGAAACTTCTAAAATGGCGGATGTCGTCCTCCCAGGCTCAACGTTCTTAGAAAAGAGTGGTACGTTTACCAATACTGAGCGCAGAATTCAGCAAGTAAATGCCGCGGTGAAGCCACTTGAGGGCTGTAAGACTGACGGTCAAATCATTGTCGAAATGATGCGTACTCTCGGATATGATCAGCCTGATTATGATGCGAAGGAAGTGTTAAAAGAAGTAGCCGATGTTGTTTCGTTCTTTGAAGGTGTCACTTGGGAAGGTTTAGGTGCAAGTCCGATGGGCTTACAATGGCCTGTTAACAAGAAGGGCGAGGATACACAAATTCTACATATTGGCGAATTCAAGCGTGGCAAAGGTAAGTTCCACTATTATGATTGGAGAGAGTCTGAAGAATTAGTGCAGCACAAAGACAAGTATCCGTTTATCTTAACAACCAGCCGTGAATTGCAACACTACAACTGTGCAACAATGACACGTCGTACTTCGAATGTGGATATTCTGCCAAAGGATGTCATCATGCTTAACCCGAAAGACGCACAAGCAAAAGAGTTGACGACGGGCGATAGAGCAACTTTGAAGTCGGATCGTGGCGAGATAACACTTGATGTTCAGGTAACTGATCGTGTCAAGAAAGGTGTGGTTCGAACAACTTTCCACTTCCCAGAAGTGCTCATTAACGAAGTTACCAGTGGGGTAACAGATGAAGAGACCAA
>CAZZER010000018.1:0-39244 GCA_964653365.1 uncultured Candidatus Thioglobus sp. | reverse complement strand
ATTGCCAAACAAGATAAACAACCAACAAAACTGGAATAAAGGCCAAAGTCAAATTAATCAGAGGAATGGTAGGTATGGAGCTTGTCATATTCTTTTATTATCGATCTTTGCCGACACCCTTAAACCGCTTTCTTACACCAAACCACGCACCAATTCCCAATAGCGGTTGTGGTGGTAGCCAACGTGCTTTAGGGCTACCAAGGCAATCATTGATTAACGGTGATTGCTCACCACTTGCATATTCGGCAATTGCTTTTCCAAACGCACTACCTCTACTGATGCCTGAACCATTGTATCCACCAATAGCATATAGGTTTTGCTTTAGATTTTGGAAAAAGTTGGTTTTGTTAGCACTCACACCTTCAATACAAGAATAGCTGTATTCAAAAGGAACGCTGGCTAATTGAGGAAAGCGATTATCAAACGCTCGGCGATGAATGGATTGTCGCCTCATTAATTCTGAGGAATTGAATAACCGCTCATTGTTATACTCCGCGGTATTGCGAATGCAAATGCGGCCTTCTTCACTAAGCCTGAGCGTCGCTCCACCTCCATGAAGTGAGAGAATACCCCAAGTTTTTTCATTGCCTAAAGACTGTATTTCTTCAGGCGTTAAAACCCGAGTAAAACTGCCCGATAGCGTTGAGCCAATAATTCGCCTTTGGGTTTTTGATACAGCTGGATTGTCGTAATTGCACGCCAAGATAACTTTATCTGCAATGATGTTTGCGTTAGGCAGTGTGAGCTTATACGGACCGTGTGACGAGAGCTTTAGGACTGGGGTGTTTTCATAAAGCTTAACATTGCTGGGAAGTGAGTCTGCCAAGCCACGGACCAATTTAGCAGGTTGCATCAAGGCGCCCTCATTACACTTAATACCGCCTTGATACCAAGCCGTGCCGAGCTCTATCTTAAGTTCCTCCCTGGATAACACTCGATGAGATATTTCTCGCTTGTTAAGATAATCGACAAAATTATCATATTCTGGTCTTGAGAACTCATCAGCAAAGGTATAGTGATAACCATTATCTTGCCATTCACAATCGATATTGTTATGCTTAATTACCTGGCGTAATAATTCTATTCCAGTCTGATTGATACGATCAACCCGCTCGTATTCACTCAGTTGGCTAGGGTCATACTTGGCGGAAAAATGAGTGGTGGCAACAGCAAAACCTGAGTTTTTTCCCGATGCATTTTCTCCCAGGTGTTGCGCATCAATAATGATTATGCGCTCACCAGGGTGTAGCTCTGCCAATCTTCTAGCACACGCAAGACCACTAAAGCCTGCGCCGACAACAGCCCACTTGGTGCGTAAATCTTCACTACAAGTTGCACTGGATTGTCGAGCATTAAGGAGATCGGGCCAACCTTGCTGGGCGGAGTCAGACACGGGCTTAGTTTAGGTGATCAACGAGGGAAAAATGATCGCTCAATTCCTTTGCGCGATCCAACCAACGTGCCACCAAAGGACTATTGTCAGGCGCTGCGCTGACGCCCGCCGGGATTTCGTTGTTAATCACGGCTTCAACTGCCAGAGCAACAGAGCCAGAAACCAGAGTTGCCATCGCTGAACCTTTGTCATTGCCACATGTGTCCATTAGATACTGTTTGTGCCAAACTGGCTTGTCATTGCGCAATACTTTTAACTCAACAGTTAAAATCACGCGGTCAACCTCAGCTTCTGTAAAGGCGTATTTTTTCCAAAGCTCTGTGCTGATTTGGCGTAAACGTTCATCAGCATTGTGTGCTGATAAATTATCAATTTCAGAAAAAATCCCTTGCCATGCATTTTTCCAGCCTTGGTATCTCAGGGTTCCTCGCACAAATTGAGAGATGTTTAGTCCATCATCTAGATGGTATTGGGAGATAAAAGGGAGTGAGTCTCGATTAGGGTAGACCTCAAAAGATTCTTCACCCCATGGCATGGGCAAAGTATAGCTTTCCACCGATTCCCAAGGTTTAGTAATAGCATAATTACAACCATTACGAATACTTAGCGACGGTGACATAAGGGCTTTTAAAACACCCAATGGCGACCAAGAGAATTTATAGCAAAAATCATTCGGCACTTGGCTCAAGCCCCCACAATAGCTAAGAAAAGCATGGTCGTTATCTTTTGCAAAAGCACTAGATTGTTTATAGTCTTCAACCAAAGCGTGCGCAAGACTATGATCTATTCCGGGATCCAAACCCACCTCATTCACCAAAGACAAGCCTTGCTCTTTGGCCGAATCGTCTAAGGCTCGCATCTCGTCTGAAATATAAGAGCTGGAAACAAAATGCGCGCCCGCATCGAGGCTAATTTTGGCGACATCGACATGAAAATCCCCTGGCAACATTGAAACTATGACGTCTTTTGCTTGGGCTTGCTTACGTAATAAATCTAGAGAAAATTCAAAAACCTCGCAATTACCAACAACGTCTTTTAAGGCTTCGTTTGCCTTGGCAACTGTGCGGTTGTATACAGCGACTTGATGTCCATTAATTATCAATTGTTTTAGCCCTGGGATGGCTGAAAGACCAGTACCCAACCAATGGATTGTTGCCATAATTTATCTCCTTGTAATGTTACAAATCAGCAACTAATTGCTTAATTGCCTCAAGTCCGCACCTAAGTGTGTCCTCTTCTTTGGCATAATTAATACGTATACATTCGTGCTGATGTGGCCATTGATCATTCAAGCCCATAAAAAAATTATGTCCAGGAATGATATAAATATTTTGTTGCTTTAATCGCTGATAAAGATCTTCGGCGGTGATGGACAGCTTCGGAAACCAAAGCCACATAAAAAAAGCGCCTTCGAGTTTGTGCATATAGACCTCACACTCAGAAAAAATTTCGTCAAAAAGCCTAATGGCAGTTTGGGTTTTCTCTAAATAAAAAGGCTTGATGACATCATGACAAAGGTGCAAAAGTTCTTGATCTTTAATCATTCGAGTAAGTAAAGTTGGGCCAACACTGCCAGGTGCCAAAGCAAGGATGCCATTTATGCGGCTCACCGCCTCAATATAACACTCATTACCCACAATAATGCCTGTTCTAATGCCTGGCAAGCCAAGCTTAGAAAGCGACATACAAAGAACTATGTTTTCATTCCATTGCGGCTCAACATCGACATAAATAACCCCTGGAAATGGCTGACCGTAGGCATTATCAACAATAAGCGGCACTGAATACTCGTTGGCAATAGTGACCAATCGGCCTAATTCCTGATCGGTTACTACATTACCCGTAGGATTGGTGGGGCGAGACACACAAATTGCACCAATATTGTCATTTTCAAGCGCAGTTATTAACTTTTGAAAATTGATTTGATACTTGAATTGCTTGCTCTCGAGCATCTTAATGTCGGGCTTAATTGCCACAAACATATCTTCAGTAATGCCTTGATCCGCATAGCCAATGTACTCAGGCACAAGGGGTAGCAATATTTTCTTTTGAGTGCCGTCCTCCATATTGCCAGCAAACAAATTGAACAAATAAAAAAAACTACTTTGAGAGCCATTGGTAATGGCAATATTTCCCTCGGACAATTCCCAATCAAACTGCTTATTGAGGCTTTCTACCAAAGCTTTAATAAAAGCATCATTACCTTTTGGGCCATCGTAAAGACCGAGCATTTGGTCTACATCTGAACTCGAAATCAATTTCTGTAGTTCATCCACAAAAATATCATGTGCTTCGGGAATCATAGCTGGGTTGCCCCCACCCAACATGACAATATCCGGATTATCGCCAAGTTTAGCTTTGCCAAGGTCATCCATTAACTGAGTGATACCGCTATTTCTGGTGAATTTTTTTCCAAAAACTGAATAGTCTGGGGTCATAAAATCTAAGAGCCAGTTAAAGTTAAAATCAAATTATATAGAAAAGCCGTTCATCAAACTTATTTGCCATTCAATAAAGATTAGCCAAGAGCTACAGCAGTTAGCCCGAGCAGTACAACAAGGACCCCCCAAAGCTTCACTGAGTAAGGTTTTTCTTTTAATATCAAAATACCCAAAGCAGCCCCGATAGGGATACTTAAGCGGTGAAAGGCAACGACATAACTCACATTATCAACAAAAGCAAGCGCACCTAAAAGCAATGTATAGGACAGATGAATACCCACACCTGCCAAAAATGCATTCATTTTGTGCGCTTGAAGCACATGAGAAAAATCTGCTCGACTTTGTTTGTTCATAAGGATAAAAACAGCCATCCAAATGGAGGTAATTAGCGCCTCCAAAAAGGCATAGATAATAGTTGCAGAAGTATTATCGATTGCAAGACTACTATCACTTCGCAAAATGTGTAGCGCCTCATCATCAACTAATGAGTAACCTGCGGAACTAATAGCAGCAATAAGCGCCATCGCACAAGTTATGTTCCAATAGTTTCTCCAATTAAAGGTTTTAAGCTGTTTGAGAGGCACCATAAAACAACCCAAAGCAACCAATAACCCGCCAACAACGCTCAGCGCTGTAATTTGATTAGCACGCCCAATGAGAACTACAATTGCAAACACAAGTACAATTGGAAGGGCTCGAACAATTGGGTAAGCAACCGATAAATCCCCTTCTCGATACGCTTTTGCCAGAGAGTTATAGTAGAGCGTCATAAACAAGCCTGCAATTACAAGCAGTAGCCAAACTTGACTTGGAATATTTAGAATAATCTCTCTATGATGAATAAGGATAGGAGATAAAAGCACCGTGCCAAAAATACTTGCCAGTAGAAAAAAAGCAGCACTGGGATATGTGGATTTACTGAGAAAATTCCACAAGGCGTGAATGCCAGCGGACAAAATCACCAATAAAATTGCAATAAATGTCATACCCTAATGATAGGGTATAGAGTCTACTTATTGCAGAATGTTTTTTACCAATTGAACCCAGTAAGACGAGCCTGCAGGTAATATATTATCATTAAAGTCGTAATGGGTATTATGTAGCATGCAACCACCCTGGGGTTGGTCTTTTGGCACTTCACCATTACCAATCCAAATATAGGCACCTTCGCAAGCATTTAACAAAAATGAAAAATCCTCAGAACCCATGCTTGGGGGCAGGTTTCTCTGGACATTTTCACTGCCTACAATCATGCCAGCTGCTTGAGCACATTTGTCTGCATGGACGGGTGTGTTAATGGTTGCTGGATAATTAGGTGTAGTTTCTAGCGAAGCAGTGGCACCCATTGATTCTGCAATGCCGTTGACAATTTTGGCCATTCGTCTTTTTACTTCAGTTCCAACCTCAGGTTTAAAATATCTTAGGGAGCCTTTTAATAGCATTTCATCAGGAATAACATTGGTGGCAAAACCCGCACTTACCATTGTCAGACTAATCACTGCGGAATCTGCCGGTGCAACATTTCGAGAAACAACCGATTGCAAAGCAGTAATGATTTGCGCACCGGCAACAACCGGATCAATACATTGATTAGGCATGGCTGCATGGCCGCCCTTACCTTGAATATTGATTTCTATCGTTTCATTAGCTGCCATCACGGCCGTATCATGAACAGCAAACTGGCCTTCTGCTAAGCCTGGCCAATTGTGCATGCCATATACTGCCTCGCATGGAAACTTCTCATAAATGCCTTCTTCAACCATGACACGACCACCACCTCCGCCTTCTTCAGCAGGCTGAAAAATACAATGCACGGTACCAGCAAAGTCGTTGTTATTTTTTAGATAAACTGCAGCACCCAATAGCATCGTCGTATGACCGTCGTGACCACAGGCATGCATTTTGCCGTCGTGCAGAGATTTGTGTTTAAACTCATTCAACTCTTGGATGGGTAATGCGTCAATATCTGCCCTAAGGCCGATGGACTTCCCAGGCTTATTTCCGTGGATAGTAGCAACAATGCCAGTAACAGCTAAACCTCGGTGGATTTCGATGCCATTGTCAAGCAGTACCGAAGCAATATAGTCACTGGTTATTTGCTCATTAAAGCTGAGCTCAGGGCGCTGATGTAAGTGGCGGCGCCACTGCACCATTTGTTGTTGTAGTTCGCTTGTTTGCATAGTCCTTAGAAAAAAATTGCGCCACTATTCTGGTCAATCATTAAGGTCTATTTTAAAGATAAAACACGGTTTGATTTCCCCTTCAAACCGTGAAAAATTTTCAACAGAAGAATGTTGCTTCACAACAGCACGAACTGTTGTGAAGTTAGAAAAAACTTAAGCTCTTAAGCACTCATTGCTTTGATCAAAAGGAGATTCTTCAATTACCACTGCAGAATATTTTTCCCCAAGAATTTCAATTTCAAGTTCTGTACCGATTGTTGTTAAGTCAATTCTCACAAGGCCTAGTGCTAATGACTTGTTAACACGCCAGCCAAAACCACCCGAAGTAGCACGGCCAACTACCTGTCCGTCTTTGTAGATAGCTTCAGATCCACGTGCATCAGCGTCAGTCACACCTCTGACTTCCAAAGTAACAAAACCATTTTCAGCGCCCTTCTCTTGCCAAGCGGCTAGGGCTTTTTTGCCAATAAAATCTTGCTCTTTGTCGAGTCGAACAAAACGATCTAGGCCGGATTCAAATGCTGAATACTCAATAGACATCTCTCTTGGAATCAATCGATAGGATTTTTCTAAACGCATAGAATCCATTGCCCGAATACCAAAAGGTTTGATGTCAAATTCTTCGCCTGCAGCCATCAACTGATCAAAAATGTAGTTTTGCATCTCGATTGGGTGGTGTAACTCCCAGCCCAATTCGCCAACAAAGTTAACGCGCAGTGCCTCAGCCGTTGCGTAGCCAACGTTTATTTTTTTACCGGTTAACCACTTGAAACTTTCATTAGAAAGATCAGTATCAGTCAATTTTTGTAAGACATCACGAGATTTAGGGCCCGCTAAAACCAATACACCTGTTTGCGTTGTGACTCGTTGAACGCTCACGCTTCCGTCTTTTGGCAATAGTTTAAACAAATAATCGTGGTCATGTGTTTCAAATGCACCCGCTGACACTAGGTAGTAGCTCTGAGGCCCTGTTTTATAAACCGTATATTCAGAGCGCACACCACCATTCTGACTGAGCATATGAACAAGACTGATTCGGCCAATCGTTTTTGGCATTTTGTTGGCAAATATATATTCTAGCCATTCTTCAGCACCGGGGCCTTTAACAATACACTTGGCAAAGGCTGACATATCAAGCAAGCCAACTTTTTCACTAACATGCTTACACTCATTGCCAACATGCTCAAAATAGTTCGAACGACGGAATGAGTTCTTCTCAACAATGCGACCATCCTCAAGAGGGTCGGAATGATTTTCATTTAAAAGGACATTTGACAAATCTTCTTGATTAATTTCTTCAGCACTAAGAGCGTAGTCTTTGCTAGGCATAAACCAATTTGGTCGCTCCCAACCGTAAACAGAGCCAAACACTGCGCCCAATGCTTTCATGCGATCGTAGCACGGCGTTGTTTTAAGTGGCCTTGCAGCACCGCGCTCCTCATCAGGGTAATGTGTAGTAAAAACGTTTGAATAAGCCTCTTCGTTTTTCTCTCTTAAGTAGCCTCGAGTAGCATAAGGACCAAAACGACGAGGATCAACACCCATCATATCAACCGTTGGCTCTCCATCAATCATCCATTCGGCCAGTTGCCAGCCAGCACCACCTGCGGCAGTAATACCAAAGCTATGACCCTCGTTTAGCCAAAAATTCTTTAAACCTGGGGCCGGGCCTACAATAGGATTACCATCAGGCGTGTAAGCAATCGCACCGTTATACACATCCTTAACACCCACTTCACCAAAAGCTGGCACACGATTCATGCAAAACTCGATATGCGGCATTAAACGATCGAGTTCAGCATTAAACAACTCGTACTGGCAGTCCTCACTAGGGCCGTCGATATAGCACACTGGTGCACCTTTTTCGTAAGGACCAAGTAAAAGGCCACCCGCTTCTTCACGTAGATAGTAACCACCATCTGACTCTCGAAGAACGCCCATTTCTGGCAGGCCTTGTTCTTTACGCGCTACGATTTCTGGATGTGGCTCGGTAACGATAAATTGGTGCTCAACAGGAATAACTGGAATATCCAAACCAACCATTTCACCCGTTTTTCTGGCAAAACTACCGGTGCACGAGACAACGTGCTCGCAGGCTATCTCACCTTTGTCGGTTGTCACAATCCAGCTGTTATCCTTTTGTTGCTCAATAGCGCTAACCAGTGTATGTTCATAAATTTCAGCGCCTCGGTTTCTTGCTCCCTTGCAAAGCGCTTGGGTTAAATCTGCCGGTTGAATGTAGCCATCATCAGGATGCTGAATAGCGCCCACAAGGCCTTCGGTGTTGCATAATGGCCAAATCTCCTTGATTTCTTCTGGAGTTAAAAAATTAACATTAACGCCGACTGTGCTTCCTACGCCAGCGTAGTACTTATACTCATCCATTCTATCTTGGCAGTTGGCCAGGCGAATATTGGAAACCACACTGAATCCGACATTCATGCCTGTTTCTTCTTGAAGCTCGTGGTAAAAGTCTACTGAGTATTGGTGCAGCTTGCCAACCGAGTAACTCATATTAAAAAGTGGCAGCAAGCCCGCTGCATGCCAAGTTGATCCTGAGGTCAGATCTTTGCGCTCTATCATTACTACATCGGTCCAGCCTTTTTTGGCTAAATGATAAAGTGTACCCGCGCCAACAACGCCTCCACCAATCACCACAACTTGAGTTTTACTTTTCATCAAAGTCTCCTAATAAAATAATTTCCCTGATCTTCATCAAGATTATTTAATGCTAACCTTCTTTGCTAAGTTGAGCAAGTGAATGTGCATTTTTTTCCCAGTTTTGTCCATCAAAAGGCTCTACTGTTATCTTTTTTGGCTGCGGCTCAAGACAGCGAACATTAACACTTACACCGTCTGGATTAGAGCGCGGAATATAATAAGATTTAATGCCGCAAGTACTGCAAAACAAATGCTTGGCATCCCCGCTATCAAACATATAAGTTGATAGACTTTGCTCACCTTGCACAAGTGTAAACCTAGATTTTGGCACAACTAAATGAAGGTTGCCAGATTTATAGCAAATACTGCAATTACAATCAACAACTGACAATGCCTCGTCTGCCTCTACTTCATACGCAACTGCGCCACAGTGACAGGATCCTGTGTAAATCATTTACTACCCCTAATAACAATCACTATCAATGATTGATAGAAAAGTCAAATTTTAAATAAGTAACCTTAGGCTTGAATGAATAATCTTGTTGTTATAAATCAGTATATTTGTTGTGGAAAAACTAGGCTTAATGTAGAATTATTCGCAGAAAAAACCAGGCCCTGGTAATCAATTTATTGGAGAAATAATGAAACTGACTATTATTAAATGGCGCGATATACCAACACAAGTGATGATTAAAAAGAGTCGTCGAGAAGTCGAAAAAGTACAACTTGACAACCGCTTTATGGAAGCCGTCGATGAGGCCGCTGCAGTGGCTGGAGCAACAGACACTGACGCCTATCTTGCAGATTGGAACAATGAAGTGATTGATATTGCAGATGGCGATATGGTCGCACCTGTTGCCGAAAAAGCAGCGGAGCTTGAAGCAGCCTTCAATACTGAAACTTTATTATCCTTCGTTGAAAACGGTGGCAATAAGCCTTAAAACACGAACCTTGAATTAAACCCTAAGAGATTTGTCTAGGTATAGGTAGCATGCAAGGTGTTAAGCGCAGAACGCATTTCTGATTCAGGCAATAAATAGCTAATCACACTCTCTTCTGTCTCAAGAGTTTCAGCGAAATCAATATCTATTGCTTTTGGTGCCTTGGTGTCAAAAACAACAGAAACAGTCGCCCAACCTTTGCTTACTTTGTAAAAACCAAAACTTTCTTCCAGTCTTGAGAGTCTAGAGGTGAAGTAAACGTCATCTTTCAGAATAACACGTTTTGAATCAATGTTAATAACGCCATTTACATGACTCTGTGCATCGTGAGCATACTCAAACTCAACCAACACCATGTCTTCACGATGTGCCAAAGTTACACAATCGTTACCCTGTGAGTCTTCATGAAAAATAATTGTACCTGCGGCCTCATTAAAAGTATTTCTGGCAACAATCGGTGTTTTGGTTGCCAATGACGCCCGAATAGCACGCGGGTGAATTACTTTAGAACCTTCGTTTGACATAGTTAGCATTTGTGCTGCACTGATGGATTCTAAATAAGGCGCATGTGTTACTTGCCTTGGATCACAATTAGCAATACCATCAACATCAGAGTATATTTCAACACGGGCTGCACCCAGAGCCGCACCTAGTGCAACGGCTGATGTATCACTACCACCGCGTCCAAGTGTACGTACATCACCATCACTATTTGCACCTTGAAAACCAGCTACGACTGCAATTTTTCCTTCTTTAAGAGTATCGTGAATTCGCACCGGGTTAATTTCAAGAATCTCTGCATTTCCTGCATTATCATCAGTCAAAATACCAGCTTGGCGCCCATCAAAAGATACTGCTGGCATACCATTTTGAGTTAAAAAATGAGAAAAATAAACCGCGCTCACACTCTCGCCCACACTCATTATTGTATCTAGCTCTTTGGGGCAGATATTCTTACCAACCAATTTCAGCATATTGATTAAAGTATCTGTGGAGTAAGGCTCGCCCTTGCGCCCCATTGCCGACACAACAACAACAATGTCTTTGCCATCCTCAAAATATTCTTTGACGTGCCTCATTGCACTTGTGCGTGCACTGTCGTTTCTCACGCTTGTGCCGCCAAACTTCATTACGATGGGTGCTGATGATGACATTTTTGGTCTCAAAAAAATAAAATGGGTATTTTACCTTGATGACTCTATCTTGGCAAACCAAAGCCACTAAACAAAGTACTTGAAAATGCGGCTAAAATCTTTTAGAGCCTAGACCAGAGCAGCTCAAATTGAAGATTTTTTCGCTAATGCATTCATAGTGAACAAGGCTAGATCATTGAATAGGGGTTCGGCCATGGCCTGCCTTTGCATTTTTGGTAACTTAAGGTGCGCCTCAACACGCGCTCTCATTGTTTCAAGCGTCGTTTTGGAGACGTGGTTTTTTAGATAGTCAAACAGCAAAAGGTGTGCGCCTTTGCGCTCCATAACCTCCAAACCGTCAAGTATTTGACGATGAGGCGTGCCTTCCCATATTTGCAAAATCATCGCTTCACGCAACCAGCGCTCTACACCATACTCCTTTAACACGCCCATACCACCATAAACCTCCATTGCCCATTTGCTGGTCTGCACGGCAAATTCAGCACTCCAGTATTTACTTAAGTGAGCCAAGAGTCGAAAGAGATGGTAACGCTCAGAATAAGGCGGCGTTTGCCGCCAGACTTCATCAAGCAGTTTAGCCGCCTCCCAGGCCAGAGAGAAACCACCACGCAATTGCTCGCAGCGGTCTTTAAATTGTTGTTTCAACAAACCATGCTCAATAATTGGCTTAGCGAAAGCATAACGTTGTTGTGCAAAACACAAGGCATCGTATAAGGCCCTCTGCGCAAGGGCCATACTAGCCATGCTATTGGCAACCCGAGATATATTTAACACTTCCATTATTAAATATATGCCCACTTCTGGGTCACCCAGAAGGTAGGCTTCAGAGTCTCTCAACTCCACTTCTCCAGTAACCACAGAGCGTGTTGCAATTTTGTTTTTAATGCGGCGTATATGATAGTTTAAATTGCCATCTTGACGAAACCTTGGCACTAGAAAAAGCGCCAAACTATGGATATTTTCTGATAACCCTTCAATCTGGGCTGCAACAAGGGCCATTTCAGCTTGAACGTTACTACAAAAATATTTATCACCACTGAGTAACCAATCACCTTGGCGAAGTGTTGCTACGGTTTCAGTATTAGAACCCAAATCCGAACCACCTTTAATTTCACTCATCCAAGTTGCACCCTGAGCCACCGTGTCATCCTTTTTGAGCAATTGTGATAAATAGCTTTGTTTTATCGAGTCACTACCGTATTTTTCAATAGACACCGCTGTTGCTAAAGACAGCGTATGGGGACAATACAGACCTGAGTCGTAAAAAGAGGTGATATATCCTTGGACGTAGGCAGATAATAATGAATCCTCCTCAAAAACACGCCAGACTGCGCCTGCTTTGTAGCCGTTTTTTACAAGTTTCCAATATTCTTGAGGTAATGGAATTTCATCAACACGCTTGCCCAATAAATCAAACATCTGCAGCCATGGCGTGCCGTAACGATCGATGCTGGCGGAAATACCTTTACCCTCTTCTTCCCAGCTACTCTCATAATCTTTTAAAGCCTGTTTATTCGAAATACTACCCAACTGGTGATGTAAGAAATCGAGTGGTGATTTAAGTTTGTCAAAAGTCACTCTGCCTCCTTTTAGCATACAAAGGAACTTAAGTGCTCCCGTTGCTTGATTTAGTACCAATCGTACGCCAGTTGATAAACATAGTCAAATAGATTAAATTTCCAAATACTTTTGAAGTCTTATCAAAAAAAAGAAAAAAAATCTTTGCAAATATCAATCCATAGGGTGATAATGGACTCATCTGTTGTGTTCGTGTTTGATTTTATCCCTGAGCCGATTAAAGACAGAATAGGAGATGAGATTGGTTGCTATTGTGCAAGCCTGCCTTGAAGTGGGAAGCCTGCGGTAAACATCGAACTTCCGCCTTGAGCCTCAAGGCCCAGGTCTTTTTCAACGCGGCACAACGGACCCTCTTCACTAAGAAGTGATTTTAATCAGGTCGTCCACCGTCTCAAAAGCCATTTCTGCGTCAAATCCAACCTTTATCGAATTGAGTTAATGCGCTTAACAATCGATCCCCATATGCACTAACAGTCATCAGTAAATTGACACACATCAATAAACAAATAATGTGTATTTTTTTAAAAAGTTTCATTACCCAAGCTAAATGCAGTCAATTATTTTTACTGTACTGCTAAAATCCAGTGTTTTATAAACGATTTTTGCTATGCAGAAGTTAAGACGAGATTTGAGAAAACTGAGAAAATCACTTTCTCAACCAGTGCGCCACAAAAAAGGCAGAAAACTACTATACCAATGCCAAAAAGCTCGAGTTTTTCGCAACGCTCAACACATTGCTATCTTCACTCCCAATGATGGGGAGGTTGAAACCAATAATATTATCAAGTTTTTAAGTCATCAGGGTCACTGTGTTTATTTTCCAATTCTTGTTGGTGAAAAACTGAAATTTGCTAAAGTCGGGCAACATTTCCGCAAGAATCGTTTTGGCATTGACGAGCCCCTCTTCACACCGCTAATTGGTGCTCACAAGATGAATTTAATCCTAATGCCCTTAGTGGGTTTTGATAAACACAAAAATAGAATGGGGATGGGCGGTGGCTTCTACGACAAAACGCTCGCATTCAAAACCAAACAAGGTCAATTCAATAAACCAAAACTCTTTGCACTTGCTTTTGACTGTCAAGAAGTGGAACAGTTAGACGCCCAGCCATGGGATGTGCCTGTTGATGGCATTATCACACCGACTCGTTTTATTCGCTAAAACTAGGCGTTAGCTCTGTTTACCAAGTGCGTGTTTTTGTAAGAAAGACTTGAGCAAAGGCGCCTGATCAACAAGATTCATACCAAAACCCCTCAACCATCGTAAACCTTCATTATTTTCTTTGTAAATCCAGTTAAGCCCTGTCATTGTTTTGGCCATCAGCTCATTGTCGGTGCGCCTTGCTCTGGCATATTTTCTCAACACTAGGTGGTTACCAAGCGATTTATCAGCATGAGTATAAAGTTGTCTACTCAGCTCTTGCACGTCCGCAAACCCAAGATTTACCCCCTGACCCGCCAGTGGATGAATATTATGAGCTGCATCGCCGATAAGCGCCAAATTTGGTAACACATAATCTTTGGCACTACGCTCAATTAGAGGAAACGCCCTTCGGTCACTCTGCAGTTTTATCTCACCAAAACGATATTCAACAGCTTCGCACAACGCCTGAGTAAAATCACCGTCATTCATAGCACTCAATTTATTTGCCATTGGATTTTTGCACGACCAAACTATTGAGGCTTGTTTATCAGACATTGGCAGCAGAGCAATAATGCTATCAGATAAAAACCGCTGCCAAATGGCGCCATCAAAAGAGCGCTCGCAACTTATATTAGCAATAATAGCTTGCTGCTGGTAATCTTTTTCGCTGGTATCAATGTTTGCTAACTTTCTAACTTGTGACTGGGCGCCATCTGCACCCACAAGCAGCCGACAACTGAAAGTAGATTGGTCGCCTAATGTAACTTCATAGCCCTCTTCGGCTTTATCAAGTTTTACCAAACTACTCTTTATACACTCAATTTTTTTAGCCTCTAGAGAGGCAAATAATGCCGCCTGAATAAGATCATTTTCAACAATACTACCAAGATGAGTAAGCCCTTCATCTGAGGCAGTAAAATTCAGTTGTCCGTGAGAGTTCTGATCCCAAACCTTGGTGGCATTAAACGATTGCTTTCTGCTTATCCTATCCCAAACGCCTAGTGCTTTTAAGAATGCTTCACTACTTGGTGTAATCGCACTTACCCGTGTATGAAAATTTTTTTGAATCTTTGGATTGATTTCGCCCGGATCTACAATGGCGACTGTAGCTTTTCTATGTGCAGAAAATTCCAAGGCAAAAGCAAGGCCAACCATACCGCCACCGATAATGACGACATCGTATTTTCTCACTATCCTTCCCCTGCGATAGTCATCTCACCAATTAGCGTAGCGCCAACTTTCATATTACTTCTATGGTCAACATCGGTTGCTACAGCCGATACATTACGAAACATATCTTTCAAATTACCGGCAATAGTAATGCCCGATACCGGGCTTTGTATTTGACCATTATCAATCCAAAAACCTTGTGCGCCCCGAGAATAGTCACCTGTGGTTGTGTTAATACCATGACCCATCAAATCTGTTACGAGTAAACCCTTGTGCATTTCTTTAATCAGCTCCTCCAAGCCTCCGTCAAAGGTTGCATTGACTTGGCAATTATTAACGCCGCCAGCATTCGCTGTTGATTCCAAACCTAACTGATTAGCAGAATATTGACTCATAATATAACTAGCCACTCTACCATTCTCAACAAATGATTGCTTGTATTTTGCAACACCATCCCTGTCGAAAGCTCTTGCACCAATTGTCTTTGGACGCAGTGGATCTTCTACAATATTTATCATTTCTGGTAATACAATTTGCCCAAGAGAATCCTGTAAAAACGATGATTTTTTGTATTGTCTGGATCCTCCAAGAGCGCCAAGTAATTGTGAAAAGATTCCACCAGATTGTCTTGAAGTAAAGATAACGGGACATTTTTGTGCCTTTAAACCTTTTGAACCCAATTTTTGCTGGGCTAATTCTGCTGCTGACAGCCCAATTTGTTTGGCAGATAAAAGAGCTTTTGCATCAAGGGCAGAACTATAGTCGTAAGCGGTTTGCATTTCACTCCCTCGCTTTGCAATCAAAGAGCAGTGCAGTGAGTGTCTTGTATTTTTCGCTTTGGCAATCAATCCGTTGGAATTTGCATAATAACTTGTCCCCTCAAAACTAGATAACTCTGCGCCATCAGAATTGTCGATTTCAGCTTGATCAAGTGCGATTGCCTCACACTCTTTCGCCAGTTCAATGCTTTGTTGGGCATCCAAATCCCAAGGGTGGTAAAGATCTAGTTCTGGGATATCCCACGCCATTCTTTCCTTAGGGGCAAGCCCATTAAAAGGATCTTTTTGTGTGTATTTGGCAATTAGACAGGCGGACTCAATGGCTTTTTGTAAACTGTGCTTACTCAAATCATTACTGGAGGCATGGCCTTTGTTTTGGCCAAAATAGACATTAATATCAAAACTGGTATCGAGATGATATTGCAATGTTTCAACCTCACCAAGCCGAACATTTGTGGAAACGCCTGAACTTTCAGCTACAGATATTTCAAAATCAGTAGCTTGTTGTTTATTGATTAAATCAATTGCCAGTTGGGTAGCTTGTTGAAGTTCGCTCATACAAAGAATTATACCCAACGGCTGATAAAGAGCCTTGTTTAGAATGTAAGTTTCATTAGGGTAAGCGTCACTTGCTAATTATCTTAAGTTGGATTTACAGGCGTGACCTCCAGTAAATGCAATCGCCGTGAATCTGTTTTCAAGACCTTAAACTGGAAACCATGAAGAGTAATCTCACTCATTTGCTCTGGCAAGTAAGTAAAACCAGAAATAACCATGCCGGCAACCGTATCAAAATCATTGCTTTTAATCGAAGTTTCAAAAAACTCGTTAAATTCAGCAATCGGTGTACTGGCTTGCAATAAATAACGGCCATCGCCATGATCGACAATATAGTCTTCTTCTTGGTCATGTTCGTCTTCAATTTCACCCACAATCTGCTCTAACACGTCTTCCAAGGTTACCAGGCCGGCAATTTCGCCGTACTCATCCAAAACAATAGCTATATGAGATTTGCTTTGTTGAAATTCTCGAAGCAGAGCTCCAAGTGGCTTGCTCTCAGGCACCGATATCGCATCTCTTAGGTATTCTCTATAATTAAATTCCGAACCACTGTTTTCGCCAAAATGAGAGAGTAAATCCTTGGCAAGGATAACACCAACGATTCGATCTTGCTCTTGACTACGAACCGGAAAACGGGAGTGAGAAGAGCGAATCATTACCTGTAAGAGTTCATCAGTCGTTGCATCTGGGGAAATCATCACCATTTTTGACTTTGGCACCATCACATCACGCACCCGTAAACTTTCAACTTGGATAGCGCCCTCAATAACAGATCGTGAATGAGGGTCAATCACAAGGTGTTCTTCAGCCTCTTTCAAGACTTGAACTAATTGCTGACGGGATTTAATGGGTTGGTGAAAAAATTTGTTAACGACTCTTTGAATAAAGGTCGGACTCGGAGGTTTTTCTTCGCTCATGAATGGATAATCTATAGTGTAGAAAGGGTATTTTACCCTTAATCAGTCTTTTTTGCCGCTTCGCATGACTTTACCCGCTGCTGCACGCTCTTTTCTCACTTGTTTGGGGTCAGCTATTAAGGGTCGGTAAATCTCAACCCGATCTTTTTCACGCAAAACAGTATCTAGTTTGGTTAATTTTCCAAAAATACCGACTTTATCTGTTGTTAGGTTGATTTGTGGGTAGCTGTTTATAATTCCAGAGGCATCGATGGCGTCTTTCACAGTGGCGCCCTCATTCATCTCAAGGCTCAGCAAGGTTTGTTTGTCTTTAAGAGCGTAGGCGACTTCAATGATCATATACATCACTCATTGTTTGTGCGGTATTGAAATCAAGCGACCCTTCATAAATGGCTCTACCTGTAATCGCACCCATAATGCCCTCCTTGGCATGGTGAAGGAGCCCGGCAATATCATCTAAATTAGTAATGCCGCCAGAAGCGATAATAGGAATAGAAGTTTGCCTAGCTAAATCAGCCGTTGCCGTCACGTTAACACCCTGCATCATGCCGTCACGAGCAATATCCGTATAGACGATTGCGCTAACACCATCTTGTTCAAATCTTTTAGCCAAATCCAGGACATGGATATCAGTTTGCTTGGCCCAACCATCGGTAGCAACTAGGCCGTTGTTGGCATCCAAGCCAACAATAATCTTGCCCGGAAACTCACGACAAAGCTCTGTTACAAATTCAGGGTGTGTTACCGCCATTGTGCCGATAATAAGATAACTGATGCCAGCCCCAATATAGGCATTGGCGATATTTAGATCGCGAATACCACCACCAATTTGAACTGGTAGGTCTGGGAAAGTTTTGGTGATTTGATTAACACAGTCTGCATTGACTGGCTTACCCTCAAAAGCACCGTTAAGATCCACAAGGTGTAATCGTCTTGCGCCTTCATTAACCCACTTAGCAGCCATCTCGCAAGGATCATCTGAAAACACCGTAGTGTCATCCATTAAGCCTTGCCTTAGGCGAACACACTGCCCATCTTTTAAGTCAATAGCTGGAATAATAAGCATGATGTTTATTTATTAAAAATTAAAACGGTGGTAACCAACAGCTTCAACCAAATGCGCCTTTTGAATCTTTGCGCTTTTATCGAGGTTTGAAATTATACGCGCCACCTTGATTGTTCGGTAATAAGCCCTTGCTGAAAGCGACAATTTTTCAATCATCATTTCAAGCATTCGCCTATCATCATTAGAGAGCTTTAGCTGTTTATCTACCTCGTCAGAGAGTAGGCGATCATTGGTCTTACCTTGTCTTTCAAGCTGTGTATTATATGCGTTTAGCACACGCTCTCGGATGCTTTAACTAAAACAATAAAAACGTCAGCACTAAGTTTAGTTCATTTGATGCACTGAATGAGGCTTATCTAAGCCTTGGATATAACGAGCAGAATATGGGTGGTTTGCGTTAAATGGGCTGTAATTCCTCCAAGTTCCAACGAGGCTTTATGGCTACTTCAAAATCTTCGTTCACTTGTCCTGACATGAGGCGATAATGCCCAGCAAGAGCTATCATTGCGCCGTTATCGGTACAAAACTCGTGCTCTGGATAATGCACATCTACGGTTAATTTGTCTCCCATTTGGTCAAGCGTTTGACGCAGAGTTGTATTTGCGCTGACACCACCTGCAACCACCAGTGTTGAAAAACCTGTTTGCTCCAACGCACGTCTACATTTAATCATCAGTGTTTCGGTGGCTGCAACCTCAAAAGCACTGGCTATGTTGGCCTTTTCATCGGGATGTTCGGCAAAAGTATTTCTAGCAAATGTTTTTAAACCGCTAAAACTAAAATCAAGACCCGGCCTATCGGTCATTGGTCTGGGAAATTTAAATCTATCCTTTTCACCCTTAAGGGCAAGTTTTGCAAGTGCTGGCCCACCCGGATAACCCAAGCCGAGAATTTTCGCCGTTTTGTCAAAAGCCTCACCCACAGCGTCGTCAACTGATTCGCCCAAAATCTTGTATTCACCGATGCGTTTCACCTCAACTAATAATGTATGACCGCCCGACACCAATAATGCCACAAAGGGAAATTCTGGATTATCCTTTGCCAATAGCGGCGCCAACAAGTGCCCTTCCATGTGGTGAACGCCGATAGCAGGAACACCCAAACCCCAAGCAAGGCTCTGCGCAATTGAACAACCAACCAACAAGGCGCCAGCTAATCCAGGGCCTTGAGTGTAGGCAACGCCACTCAAGTCTTGCAAGCTTAGATTGCTTGCCTGCAAAGATTCTTTGATAAGAGGAATCGTTCTCTGAATATGGTCTCTTGAGGCAATCTCGGGCACAACACCACCATACTCAGCATGAATGTCTACCTGTGAAAAAAGATTGTGTGAAAGTAGGCCTTTATCGCTACTGTATACCCCTATGCCGGTTTCATCACAAGATGATTCTATTCCAAGTGTAACCAACGCCTTAGTGTCCTACGCTTGTTTCACCGAGATAAACATTTTTTACTTCTTCATTTGAGAGTATTTCTTGTTTATCGCCTTGGGCGATAATTTTGCCCGAATGCATGACATAAGAGTGATCGCAAGTATCCAGCATTTCTCGATAATTGTGGTCGGTGATAAAAACTCCAATACCTTTATCTCTTAGGTGGTAAATAATCTCTTGAATATCGCCCACCGAGATTGGATCAACGCCAGCAAAAGGCTCGTCCAGCAAAATAAACTTTGGTTCCATCGCTAAGGCCCTAGCAATTTCAACCCTACGCCTTTCACCCCCTGAGAGGCTGATACCTTTTATGTGGCGAATATGTTCAACGTTGAACTCGGCCAACAATTCTTCAAGCCTATGATTTCGTTGTTTAGAGGGCAGATCTTTGTTAAGCTCTAAAACCGACATAATATTATCTTCAACGGTCAATTTACGAAAAATTGACGGCTCTTGTGGCAAGTAACCTAAGCCCAATCTAGCACGTTTATGCATTGGCAGATGGCCAACTTTGTGGTGATTAATAAACACCTGGCCCACCGCTGACTTGACCAAACCGCAAGCAATATAAAAGCACGTTGTTTTGCCTGCACCATTTGGCCCAAGCAAGCCTACAATTTCTCCGCCTTCGACCGTAAATGACACATCACTTACAACCTCTCGTTTGGCGTAAGTTTTGCTAATATTTTTAACTTCTAAGATATTGCTCACAGTCAATTATTCATTGCATTAAAGAGTGCTGTCATTATAACGAATATGCTCAGAACTAAACACCTCTCTAATGCCATCACTACTAGAGATAAGAAGTGCACCCTTATTACTCACACCAATAACATCGCCTGCAAAAGAGCCGTTGGCTAAATCCACTTGCGCTTGTCGACCTTTAAGGGTGTCATAAGCTTGCCATTCGCTTTGGAAATCCTCAAACCCTAATACCTCAAAGCGCCCTACATAAGTCAATATAGAATTAACAACACTGGCTGTTAATGCCTCTATTGTTGGTAGTTGGTTACAAATCTGACTTAAGTCAATCCAAGGTGTTTCACAATCAAGATCAAATCCTAAATGATAGTTAACACCAACACCAATAACTACCGATTGTTGAGCGCCATGGGCTCGATTTTCCAGCAAAATACCCGAGAGTTTTTTACTTTCAAAGTAGATGTCGTTTGGCCATTTAATGCCAAGATTGATAATGCCACAAGATTTTTCCAAACTTTTGACAATAGCCAATGCAACGATCAAACTAAAACCACTTAGATCGCAACCTGAATCAAAATCTTGGCGAATTGAAAACAACACGCTACCATCCTTTTGACTGCGCCAAATTCGCCCATGCTGCCCTTTTCCCAGGGTTTGTTCTCGAGTAACGCACAATTGGGTTGCTTTATTATAGGGCTGGGATAACAGATAGTCATTTGTGCTCTCTATGGAGTCAAAGAAGGTGCAGTCTATCGGATGATCGATAAGACTCTTTAGAGAAGAATAATCGACCACGTGAGGACAAAGAAAATCAAAGCAAGGCTAACTGCAGCAGAAGCTACGTCTTTAGCAAAGCCTGAGAGTTGGTGCTTGTCAAGGCTAATTCGGTCAATAGCAGCCTCGATAGCCGAATTTAGCATTTCCGCAATAAGTACAATAAAGATTGGGCCAATAAGCAAAACTTTTTCAATTGGGCTCTGCCCAAGGTAATAACCCAGAGGAAGTAAAACCAGTGCAAGCCACACTTCTAACCTAAAGGCAGCTTCAGATTGATAGCAGGTCTTAAATCCCTGGGCCGAATACCTGCAAGCTGTAATCAGTCTTTTAATTTCAGATTGTTGGTTTTTATTGCTCATTTAATCTACAGTACTCAGGGTAGTATCAGTAGCCCCGTCGCAATACTTTGTTAAAATAATAACCCTAATTTTACAACAATTAACTTGAGTCGTTTGTTATGAGAATCGCCCTTGGTGTCGAATATTTAGGCACCCACTTTCACGGCTGGCAAATACAAAAATCTGGCATCAGAACTGTTCAGTCAGTTGTGGAAGCTGCGCTTACCAAAGTTGCTGACCATCCAGTGCGCGTCTTTTGCTCGGGACGTACCGATGCTGGCGTTCACGCAAAAGAACAAGTTATCCATTTCGAAACAAGTGCTGTTCGAGAAAGCAAAGCTTGGTTATTTGGTGGCAATGTTAATTTGCCGTCTGATGTCAATTTCACTTGGGTTAAAGAGGTTGGAGATGATTTTCATGCACGCTTTGATGCCTACGCCAGAGCCTACGAATTCAAAATCCTCAATCATCCGGTTCGCTCAGCACTCAAAGCCGACTCCCACCTTTGGGAGCCGAGACCTCTTGATGTTAATAAAATGCAAGAAGGGGCTAATTTGCTGTTAGGTGAGCATGATTTTTCCTGCTTTCGTGATAGCCTATGTCAAGCCAAATCACCAGTTAAAACCATTGAATATCTGAACCTACAGAAGGATGGCGACACCGTTTTACTTGAAATAAAGGCTAATGCCTTTTTGCATCATATGGTGCGTAATATTGTCGGCACACTTCTAAAGGTAGGCAGAGGTGAGCGTGATATCAATTGGGTGCAAACGGTTTTAGATAGCAGAGATAGACGAAAAGCCGGGCCAACAGCAGAGCCACAAGGCTTGTACTTTGTCAAAGCCTTCTATAAAACACTTTGACGCTTAATAAGATGCTTGAGTGGGCTAGTTAACTCTGCATCTGGATCGGCAATTTTTTTCCAAGCATAGCGCAAAGCTTCACCTCTTCTCTGGAAAAAACGATTATCTCCAACCTTACCCTTAAAGCCAGACCTCTCTAAAACAGCATCTAAGCCTTCAATCCTTGCAAATAAAATCTCAACACCTGATTTCGAACATGACTCTACAAGATTCAACAAAACCTCTTCACCACTGGCATCAATTTGATTAATACCAGCAACATCAACAATGATATATTTCAAGGACTGTCTATTTTGAGCAATTAATTCCAATATCTTTGTCTCAAAATAACCAGCGTTAGCAAAATACAACGAGCCACTATATTTAACCAAACTCACAACCTTGCAACTTTCCAAATTGTGCTCCCCTGCATTGACGAAATTCGTAGAGCCATCAGGAGAGGAAAGCTCACTAAAATTAGGTTTCGTCGTGCGATAGACAAACAAACCCAGCGACAATATAACACCGAAAGCAATGCCATTTTCGATATGAGGCGCTGATATCAAAGTTAGTAGAAAAGTGAGAAAACCGACAATGGCGTCGTGTTTTTCGACTTTCCAGGCGTGCCAAATCGGTGAAAAATTAATTAAATGAAATACAGCCACCATAATCACCGCTGCCAATGTTGCTTGCGGCAGATGATACAAAAGTGGTGTAAACCACAGCAAAGTAACACCAACAATAACAGCTGTTACAACCGATGAAAACCCTGTGACAGCACCAGAAGCGTCGTTAACCGACGTTCTAGAAAACGAACCCGCAACCGCATAACCCTGAAATAAACTGGAAGTGATATTAGCCAAACCTTGACCAACTAGCTCCTGATTCACATCAAGCCTGTGTTTATTTTTTGTAGCAATTGATTTCGCCACAGAAATAGCCTCCATAAAACCAATAAGAGAAATAATCATCGCAAAAATAACAAGCGAGCCGATTGCGGCAATATCAAAGCTAGGCGCTTTAAAACTAAAAACACTTTCGACTGGCACAGATGCAACAATATCTCCGCCCATTGACTCAAAGTCAATCGCCCAGGAAACCAAAATAGAGATAACAACAACCGCCAGAATACCGGGAATCTTTGGATAAAAGCGCTTTAAAATCAGCATGGTTGACAAGGCAAATACCGACATCACCAAAGTCGGTATATGGGCATAGTCCAGTGCTGCTCCCATCAAACGCCATATGGTTTCATAGCTTTGATCGCCATTGCAAATTGCAGCTGCCTGATGGCTAGCTTGCTCTAACCTTTCTACCAAAGTTAATGGTTGACACACAGGCTCCCAATCGATATCTGAGCTGTTAATGACGCGCACACCAAGAATCTTGTGTAACTGTGATGCAATGACGATAATAGCTGCCGCATTGGTAAAGCCATTCACCACAGGGTGTGAAATAAAATTGATAATAAAACCAATTCGTAGCACCCCGAGCATAAATTGAAACACCCCTACGATCAATGCTAGAAGCGCGGCGTAAAGTGCATAGCTACTTGGGTCGATCGCTAAATCACTGAGTGCAGCTGCACTTAACAAAGAAACAATGGCAACCGGGCCAGTACTCAGCTGCCTTGAAGAACCCATCAGGGCAGCAATCATCACCGGCAAGAATGAAGCATACAAACCATACTGGGGGCCTAGCCCAGCAAGTTGGGCATAAGCCATAGATTGTGGCACCAGCACTAAGGCAACGGATGCACCTGCAATCGTATCTGTTTTTAATACCCCAGGATTCTTGAGCTCTTTAAACCACAAAAAAAAGGGGAAAATTTTAATTATCCAACTCATTTAATACATTCAATAATAAAAATTATTAGCCTTGGTTTTGCAACCTCTAGAAGTATTATCGGAATTCTATTACAATATGGTGCCAATAAAGCATCTTTTTGCTAAATAAGCTCTAATATTGACAAAGGAGCTAACCGCTTTTACACTCACAATTCATATGACTATTTTTCCAAAATATCACAATATTTCTCTATGTATAATGAGCAACAATTATGGATGCATCAGAACTACTCGATAACAATAAACGCTGGGCACAGCAGGTCTCAGATGAGCGCCCAGAATTATTTACCACCCTTGCAAAACAGCAAAACCCTAAATACTTATGGATAGGCTGCTCTGATAGTCGTGTCCCTGCCAACGAAATTGTGGGCTTAATGCCAGGACAATTGTTTGTCCATAGAAACGTTGCCAATCTAGTCAAGCACGTTGATTTTAATTGCCAAGCGGTTATTCAATATGCAGTCGAAGTGCTAGAAGTAGAAAATATCATCGTATGTGGCCATTACGGTTGTGGTGGCGTCAAAGTGGCGATGGAAAACACCAACGCTGGTATTAGCGATTACTGGCTTCGCTCTGTTAAAGACCACTTCTGGTTTAACCAAAAAGAATTACGCAAACTTGGCTCTGAAGAAGAACGCTTAAATCGAATGTGTGAGATTAACGTTATTAGACAAGTCTCAAACCTATCACGCAGCAAAATTGTTCAAACCGCATGGCAAAGAGGGCAAAAACTACAAATTCATGGTTGGATTTACTCCGTTGTAGATGGTGTTATTCGCGACCTCGAAGTTGATAGAGACGGCTTTAAAGACGAAGAAGGCATTTACGAGCCTGACAGTAAGCCATTTTAAGGCAAGACCTGAAAGGTGTTTGGCTAAACAGCCAAACAATTAACGATACTTAAGAGAGCTTAGACCTAATAAGTTGAGAGACAACAGCCATATCAGCTTTGCCATCTAGTTGACCTTTTAGCATGCCCATCAGCTTACCCATATCTTTCATCGAATCAGCGCCAGAATCGGCAATAGCCTTGTCCACAGCTGTAGCTACTTCGGCCTCGCTCAACTGTGTTGGCATGTAGTTGCTGATAATCGCAAGTTCTGCTTCTTCAACCTCAACAAGATCCGCTCGACCACCCTCGCTAAACTGGGTGATAGAATCCCTACGTTGTTTGACCATTTTTTGAATAACAGCCATAACTTGTACATCATCTAGCGTAATACGCTCGTCGACTTCTTTTTGTTTGATAGCCTCAAGAATCATGCGCAGAGCCTTAAGTGCAGCTTTGTCTTTCGCCTTCATTGCTGATTTCATATCATCAGTAATACGTTGTTTTAGCTCGGACATAATGGGTATTGGTGTGGTTGATAAATTATTAAGCCCTGAAATCAGGGCTTAATAGAATAGGTTGAATAATATTATTAGAAATCTCTCTTAATACATTCTTTTACGATGAACGCGGTTCTTAGCCATTTCCTTGTGCGTTCTCTTAACCGCAGCGGCTTTTTTACGTTTATTAACCCAAGTTGGTTTTTCGTAAAATTCTTTTTTTCTAACATCAGTGATAACGCCTGCTTTGTCGCATGAACGACGGAAACGACGTAGTGCGATATCAAATGGTTCGTTCTCTCTTACTTTAATTGCTGGCATAGATATTTCCTTTAAGATTCTTCAGTGGCTTTAACAGCAGTTTCAGTTTCACTGCTATCAAAATCAACCAATTGTACTAAAGCCATCGGCGCTTTGTCGCCTGTACGGAAGCCCGCCTTTAGGATACGGACATAACCACCTGGACGGTCTTTATAAAATGGACCTAGCTCGGTAAATAACTTTGCAACCATTGCATCATCACGCAATTTTGAAAAGGCATGACGACGATTAGCAACACTGTCAGTCTTAGCCTTAGTGATCAAAGGCTCAACCACGCGACGCAGCTCTTTTGCCTTAGGCACTGTTGTTTTAATAGTCTCGTGCAAAAATAGCGAGTTCGCCATATTTTTGAACATCGCACTACGGTGCGATGAATTCCGGTTTAGTTGTCTACCTGACTTTCTATGTCTCATTATTTATCCTTATTCACTCATCAGATCAACTGGTGGCCAGTTCTCGATTTGGGTGCCGAGCTCCAGTCCTTTTTCAGTTAATACTTCTTTGATTTCGTTAAGTGATTTACGACCTAAGTTTGGTGTTCTCAATAAATCTGGCTCAGATTTTTGGATTAAGTCACCAATGTAGTAAATTTGCTCTGCTTTTAAGCAGTTTGCTGAACGCACAGTTAATTCCAACTCATCTACCGCTGACAAGTACATCGGCGGGAAGTCGTCAGAAGTCGGTTGCGGTTCTTCTTCTTCGACAGGCTCAAGCTCAACAAATGAAGACAACTGGTCTTGCAAGATAGTAGCAGCGCGTTTTACCGCTTCTTCTGCACTCACAGAGCCGTTGGTTTCGATGTTGATGTTTAATCTGTCAAGGTTTACTTTTTGCTCAACACGCGCTGATTCAACGTTAAAGCTAACACGCTTAATCGGAGAAAAGCTTGCATCTAGTTGTATGCTACCGATTGTTTCAGATTCGACATTACGTGCAACTGCTACGTCGTACCCGATACCTGTGCCAATCTGCAATGTCATTCTGATTTTGCCGCCATCGTTAACTGTAGCAATAACTTTCTCAGGATTGAATACCGATACATCAACACCATTGGCCTCGATGTCAGCTACAGTAACTTCACATGGCCCTGACTTCTCGATAACAACAGTCGCATTTTCAGCTGCATTAAGTGATACAGCAGCCTCTTTAAGGTTAAGAAGAATATCAAGTACATCTTCTTGAACACCTTCGATAGTAGAGAACTCGTGCATCACGCCCTCAATGGCAATTTCAGTCACGGCAGAACCCACCATAGAAGACAATAAAGTTCTTCTTAGGGCGTTGCCCAATGTGTGACCAAAACCACGCTCAAGTGGCTCAAGAACAACACGATATTCGTTATTACCCAATTCAGCTGAATCGACTAATTTTGGCTTTAAAAAATCTCTTGCAGTACCTTGCATACTCAATTCCTATTTAGAATACAATTCAACGATTAGATGCTCTGCGATGTCAGATGAAAGTTCATCACGTGCAGGCACATTTTTAAAAACACCTTTTAACGCTTTGTTATCAACATCAACCCATTCTGCGACACCAGATTGCTCTGACAGTTCGACAGCTAGTTGAATACGATTTTGTTTTTTGGCTTTTTCTCTAACCGAAATTTCATCATTAGCGCTGACTTGGTAAGAAGGGATATTAACCACTTTGCCATTCACTAAGATTGACTTATGAGATACCAATTGTCTTGCTTCAGAACGCGTTGCTGCAAAACCCATACGGTAAACAACATTGTCTAGGCGACACTCAAGAAGCGACAATAGATTTTCACCAGTTGAGCCTTTCTTTGAGCTAGCCTTTTTGTAGTAAAGACGGAATTGCTTTTCAAGAATGCCATAGATACGTCTAACTTTTTGCTTTTCACGCAATTGCAAACCATAATCACTTCCTTTTTGACGACGTGCTGTTGCACCGTGCATGCCAGGAAGTTGCGTTAATTTACACTTTGAATCAATTGATCTAACGCCACTCTTAAGCTCTAAGTCGACGCCTTCGCGACGTGCTAACTTACATGTAGGACCCGTATATCTTGCCATAATTTACCCTTAAACTCTACGTTTCTTAGAAGGACGACAGCCATTGTGTGGAATCGGCGTCACATCTGTGATTGATTGAATTTTTAAACCCTGAGCGTTCAAACCACGAATAGCTGAATCTCTACCAGGACCTGGACCTTTCACACGAACTTCCAAGTTTTTCATACCCATTGCTTGCGCGCTTTCACCGCAATGTCCTGCTGCTACTTGTGCCGCAAAAGGTGTTGATTTTCTTGAGCCTCTAAAACCTGAACCGCCTGAAGTTGCCCAACAAAGTGCATTTCCATGACGATCAGTGATCATCACAATTGTGTTATTAAAGGTCGCGTGAATATGCGCGATACCGTCAGAAACAATCTTCTTTGACTTTTTCTTAGCTGTTTGTGCTTTCGCCATAACTCTATCCTAATTATTTAATTAAACGACGAGGACCCTTACGAGTTCTGGCGTTAGTTTTGGTTCTTTGACCACGTAAAGGCAGTGATTTTCTATGGCGAATACCTCGGTAGCAACCCAAATCTCTAAGACGCTTGATGTTCATTGCTACTTCACGACGTAAATCACCCTCAACTTGGAATTGAGCAACAGCTGAACGGATAGCTTCCAATTCACTTTCTGTTAATGCAGAAACTTTTGTGCTTGGCTCCAACTTAAGTGCCTCACAAATTTGTTTTGCTCTTGTTTCACCAATACCGAAAATTGACTGAAGGCCAATTACAATATGCTTATGTGTTGGAATGTTAATTCCCGCTATTCTTGCCATTATTTAGCTCTTCCTACGTGTGCCATAAACCCTACCTATATCTCTTTTAATACAATTTTTGAACGACTGCTTTCGCCCAGTTTATTAAATTGAAAAAAACGTGCAATTTTACGTTGTTGATCAATTTTTGTCAATGTAATTATCCTTGTCTCTGCTTGTGACGAGGCTCTTTACAGATGACGCGAATCACGCCATGACGCTTGATAACCTTACAATCTTTACACATTTTTTTAACGGATGCTCTTACTTTCATAGTGTTTCCTTACTTTAAGTTCGCTTTGCGCATCAGCCCATCATATTGATTTGACATCATATGAGATTGCGCTTGCGCGATAAAATCCATCACCACAACAACGATGATTAAAAGACTGGTGCCGCCAAAATAGAAAGGCACACTCCAGTACAAAATTAAGAATTCGGGCAATAAACACACTGCTGTAATATAGACTGCACCCACTGCTGTTAATCTTGAAGTAACGGTGTCAATGTAGTCTGCCGATTGCTGGCCCGGACGAATACCAGGGATAAATCCACCAGATTTGCGCAGATTGTCTGCTGTATCTTTGGCATCAAATGTAAGTGCTGTATAGAAGAAAGTAAAAAATACAATCGCCGTGCCATAAAAAGCAATATACAGAGGCTGTCCTGGTGAGATAGCGGCAGTTAGATCTGCCAACCAACCCAAGCCTTCAGTTTGTGAAAACCAGCCACCCATTGTTGATGGGAATAAAATAATACTTGAAGCAAAAATAGGTGGAATTACACCAGCCATGTTGATCTTAAGTGGCAAGTATGAGCTTTGTCCACCCATCATTTTGCGACCCTGTTGACGCTTAGCGTAATTCACCGTAATACGTCTTTGGCCTCGCTCCATAAATACAACGAATGCCATCACCAACACCGCCATAATTAAAATCACAACGACAGCAAAAACACTTAATTCACCTGTACCGACCATGCTGAGCGTATTGCCGAATGAGGCAGGCAATCCTGAGACAATACCAGCAAAGATAATCATCGAAATACCATTGCCAATACCTTTTTCACTAATTTGCTCGCCTAGCCACATTAAGAATAATGTGCCAGTTGTTAATGTAACTACAGTAACAAAACTAAATGTTAGGCCTGGGTTGGTAACTAAATCGAAGCCACCGCCAGATTGTGATTGCAATGCAATTGAAATACCATATGACTGGAACACTGCCAATAAAACCGTACCCAATCGAGTGTACTGAGTTATCTTACGGCGACCACGCTCACCTTCTTTCTTCAGTTGCTCAAAATGTGGAACAACCGATGTCATCAAATTCATGATAATCGACGAAGAAATGTATGGCATGATGCCTAAGGTAAAGATTGACAGACGCTCTAATGCACCCCCTGAGAACATATTCATCATGCCCAGGATTCCTGTTCTGTTATCTTCTACTAGTGAAGCTAATGCGTCTTGAGATATAAATGGAATCACAATGTGTGTTCCAAGTCTGAAAACGATTAACGCACCCACTAAATAGAGGATGCGCTTTAGTAAATCTTCACTAAGTCCTAATCGAGATTGGCTCATTTGATTACTCGCTAATAGTCCCTTTAGCTGCTTCAATGGCTGCTTTCGCGCCCTTAGTTGCTTTAATACCAGTCAGGTTAACAGCACGATTGATCTCGCCAGAAAGCATCACTTTAACTCTTTGGATGTTTTTAGTAACCAAATTATTTTGCTTCAAAACGTCGATATTAATGTCTGTTTCGCTCAGTTTGTCAAGTTGAGACAACGTGACTTGCGAAGTGATTCTAGAAACGCGCGAAGTAAAGCCAACTTTTGGCAATCTTCTTTGTAGTGGCATTTGACCACCTTCAAAACCGATCTTAGTAAAACCACCAGAACGAGACTTCTGACCCTTATGACCACGGCCACAAGTTTTGCCGATGCCAGAACCCATGCCACGACCGACGCGTTTTCTTGAGGTTTTCTCGCCTATTGCAGGCTTTAATGTATTCAGATTCATTGCTTAACCCTCTACTTTTAACAAGTAAGACACCTTGTTGATCATGCCTCTTACGCATGGTGTGTCTTCTAATTCAACTGTGTGATTGATGCGCTTTAGTCCAAGACCAGCCACCGTTGCACGATGTGAAGGAAGGCGACCATGAAAACTCTTTGTTAAGGTGACACTCACCGTTGCTTTTTTAGGAGCAGCTTTCTTTGCTGGCGCTTTCTTTGGTGCAGCCTTTGTTGCTGTTTCTTTTTTAACTGCAGCTGCTTTCGTTGCTACCTTTTTAACAGGTGCTTTTGTAGCGGCTGCCTTTTTAGCAGGAGCTTTTTTTGCAGGCGCTTTTTTTGGCGCTGCTTTTTTCTCTACTTTCTCTTCAGCCATTACGCTTCCCCAGTAATTTGTTCAACAGTTTTGCCACGCTTAGCAGCAACAGTAACCGGTGATGACATTTTCGTTAGACCTTCAACTGTAGCTCTTACAACACTAATTGGGTTGCGAGTACCATTACATTTTGCAAGAATGTTGTGAACACCAACAGCTTCCAAAACACTACGCATTGGACCACCAGCAATAACACCAGTACCGTCTGATGCTGGTTGCATATAAACCTTGGCTGCGCCAACGCATGATGTGATTGGGTAATGAAGTGTACCGTTTACTAGCGGAACAGATTTCATCGACTTTTTAGCTTTATCCATTGCTTTTTGGATAGCGGCAGGCACCTCACGTGCTTTACCTGTACCGTAGCCAATTTTACCGTTACCGTCACCAACAACCACTAAAGCAGAAAAACCGAAGATTCGACCACCTTTTACTACTTTAACAACACGGCGAATGTTCACCAATTTTTCGATGAATTCGCTTTCCTCGTTATAATTATTTTTCTTATTTTCAGCCATGGTATAAACCCGTATAAATACTATTTATTAAAAATCAAGTCCGCCTTCTCTTGCTGCTTCAGCAAGGGCTTTGACGCGACCATGATATTTAAAACCTGAGCGATCAAATGCAACTTTGGTTACTTTAGCTTTCTTCGCCGCTTTTGCAATTAAATCACCTACTTTAGTAGCAGCATCAACATTACTGCCGTTCTTTATTTTTGCAGAAACACTTGAAGCTGAAGCCAATGTCTTCGTGCCACAATCACTAATGATCTGTGCATAGATATGCTGCGAAGATTTGTAAACGCATAGACGTTCTACACCCTTCTCAGAATGTTTTGCTCTGAATTTAGTCGCTCTTCTGATACGAGCATGTTTTTTAGAAAGTTTCATTTAACTATCCTTAATCAATTATTTCTTCTTAGCATCTTTACGAACAACATACTCATCCGTATAACGAACACCTTTGCCCTTGTATGGTTCTGGTGGACGGAATGCTCTGATTTCTGCTGCCGCTTGTCCGACTTTTTGTTTGTCGATACCTTTCACTACCACTTCTGTCTGCGAAGGAGTTTCAGCAGTGATACCCTCAGGTAGGGTGTAATCAACTGGGTGTGAAAAACCCAAAGTAAGGTTTAAGACTTTGCCCGACACTTTGGCACGATAACCAACACCAATTAGTGTTAGCTTCTTTTCCCAGCCTTCAGATACGCCTTGAATAAAGTTAGCAGTGTTGGCTCTTGCAGTGCCTGCTTGAGCCCATGCAGCTTTTTCTTCTTTGCTTAAAACGTTAGCTGGAGTAAAAGTTAGAACGTTATCTGTGTTAGTAATAACAACGCTTGAATGAACACTCATGCTCATCTCGCCCAACTTACCTTTAACCGTTAGGATATCGCCATTTTGTGCTACTTCAACGCCGGCAGGTATTGTAATAGGTGATTTTGCAACTCTTGACATACTAATCTCCTAATTAACAAATGCTACACAATACTTCGCCACCAACGCTCTGAGCTTTAGCCGCTTGGCCAGTCATCACGCCTTTCGGTGTTGAAACGATAACAATACCCAAACCATTCATAACGCTAGGAATCTCGTCTTTGCCAGCGTATACACGCAAACTTGGCTTAGAAATTCTGTCCAAAGAATCGATTACAGGTTTGTTGTCAAAATACTTTAACGCAATCGTTAAGGTTTTTGTTGCTGCACTATCGCCTTCAACAGTATAAGACTGGATAAAACCTTCGTCTTCTAATACAGCTGCGATTGCAGTCTTTAATTTAGATGCTGGAATGGCAACGGTTGCTTTGTTTACTGCATGCGCGTTGCGAATGCGGGTCAACATATCAGCAATTGGATCAGACATACTCATATTATTCTCCTACCAACTTGCTTTAGATAAACCAGGAACCTCACCATTCATGGTGCGGTCTCTAAGTTGCGATTTTGCCAAACCAAATTTACGGTAAAAACCGTGCGGTCGGCCAGACAGTCCACAGCGATTACGCTGACGAACTGGAGAAGCATCTCTTGGCATTGCTTGTAATTTAATTACTGCCTGAAAACGCTCTTCATCAGAAGAGTGAACACTCTTAATAATTTTCTTTAACGCCGTACGCTTTTCTTGGTATTTTGCAACCAATTTTGCGCGCTTAACGTCTCTATGTATCATAGACTTTTTAGCCATCGTGTTATCCTTTATCCTTTAAACGGGAAATTAAACATCGCTAATAGTTTCTTAGCATCATCATCATTTTTTGCACTGGTAGTGATAGCAATATCCATACCACGCACTCTTGTTACTTTTTCAAAATCAATTTCAGGGAATACGATTTGCTCCGTAAGACCCATGTTGTAGTTACCACGACCATCGAAAGACTTAGCATTTAAGCCACGGAAGTCTCTGATACGCGGAATGGCAATATTCACTAGACGATCAAGAAATTCATACATTCTTTCTCTACGTAAAGTGACTTTACAACCAATTGCATTACCTTCTCTAAGTTTAAAGCTAGCAACAGATTTACGTGCTAGACAAGTCATTGGCTTCTGCGAAGAAATCAATGACAACTCTTCAATCGCGCTTTCAAGCACTTTTTTATCACCCAAAGCTGAGCCAAGGCCCATATTGATGGTAATTTTTTCAATCTTAGGAACCGACATCGGATTTGACATGCCCAAATCAGCCTGTAATTTTGGCAAAAACTCGCTCTTGTATTGTTCTTGTAATCTAGACACTTCTCACCTATCTGTTAATATGTCAAACTAGCGCTTCGCCGCTTGACTTAAAAAATCTTTCTTTAACGCCATCGTCATTGGTTCTAACACCAACACGATCTGCTTTTTTAGTTTCAGCATTGTAAATTGCGACATTAGAAATACTCATCGGCATTTCTTTGGGCTCAATACCACCTTGAACACCAGCTTGTGGGTTAGGGCGAACATGCTTCTTAGCCAGGTTAAGACCCTCTACAATTACTTTCGAGTCCATGACTTTTGTTACCGTACCGATAGAACCTTTGTCCTTACCGGCAATAACAATTACTTCATCGTTTTGTTTAATTTTGTTCATTACAATACCTCTGGCGCAAGTGAGACAATTTTCATAAACTGCGCACTTCTTAACTCACGAGTAACTGGTCCAAAAATACGAGTGCCAATTGGCTCAAGCTTAGTATTCAGTAGTACTACGGCGTTATTGTCAAAACGAATCTTAGAGCCGTCCGCACGACGAACACCGTGTGCAGATCGAACAACTACTGCGTCGTAAACATCGCCTTTTTTGACTTTGCCACGCGGCGAAGCTTCTTTGATGCTCACCTTGATAACGTCACCAATATTGGCATAGCGACGCTTAGAGCCGCCTAAAACTTTGATACACATTGCTTTAACGCCACCGCTGTTATCCGCAATATGCAATCTTGTTTGCATTTGAATCATGTTCTTCTCTCTACAATTCGATTAATTAATCAATACTTACTGATTTCTCAACAACTTCTATCAACGCCCAATTCTTAGTCTTTGAAAATGGCTTTGATTCAGCAACACGAACAACGTCTCCCAAACCGCACTCATTTTTCTCATCATGAGCATGTACTTTTGTACTGCGCTTGATGTACTTTTTATAAATTGGATGGCGCACTTTGCGCTCTACCAAGACAGCAATTGTCTTATCACGGCTAGCACTAACAACAGTACCTGTTACTACTCTTTCTACAGAATTCGATTCGCTCATGATTGCTTCTCGTTAATAATTGTTTTAATTTGGGCAATAGATCTTTTTGTCTTGCCAAGCTTCGTGACATCACTTAACTGCTGAGAACGATGTTGCATACGCAACTCAAAATGTTCTTTTAACAATGTCATCAAGGTCTCGTTTAACTGAGTGACGTCTTGCTCTCTTAATTCTTTAACATCCATTACATTACCGTCCGTTTAATGATTGTTGTACTTACTGGTAGTTTTGCCGCAGCAAGCTGAAAAGCCTCTCTTGCAATTTGTTCATCAACACCTTGCATTTCAAATAACATCTGACCAGGTTTGATTTGCGCGATCCAATACTCAACCGAACCTTTACCTTTACCCATACGCACTTCTAATGGTTTTTTTGTAATCGGCTTGTCTGGGAATACACGAATCCAAATCTTGCCCTGACGCTTAACGTGACGTGTCATTGCACGACGAGCAGCTTCAATTTGTCTTGCAGTCATACGGCATCTACCTGTCGCTTGTAAGCCAATTTCGCCAAAGCTTACATTACAGCCAGCAGCTAAGCCACGGTTGCGGCCTTTCATGACTTTTCTATATTTTGTACGTTTAGGTTGTAACATCTGTCAATTCCTTACTTCTTGCCTAGTTGCTTAGTAGCACCACGGCTAACAACTTCATCAATTGTGCCTTTTTTATGATCAAGGATTTCACCTTTAAAAATCCAAACTTTGATTCCTATTACACCGTATTGCGTGTTTGCACGGTAAGAAGAATAGTCAACATCGGCACGAAAAGTGTGTAATGGCACACGGCCTTCACGGTACCATTCAGAACGGGCGATTTCTGCACCATTCAAACGGCCACTCACCATCACTTTAATACCTTCTGCGCCTAAACGCGTGGCGTTACCTAGTACACGCTTAACAGCACGGCGATACATCACACGCTTTTCAAGCTGCTGGGCGATATTTTCAGCAACCAAACGAGCATCAAGCTCTGGCTTTTTAACTTCCTCAATACTGATGTGTACAGGAATGCCCATTTTTTCTGAAACAATTGCTTTCAAGCGTTCAATGTCTGCACCTTTCTTACCAATAACAATACCTGGACGGGCAGTATGAATAATCACCTTTGCGTTATTAGATAAACGCTCAATCGCAATACGACTAACAGAAGCAGAAGCCAATTCTTTGAATAAAAAGTCTCTTACGTCAATGTCAGACAATAAGTACTTAGGATAATCTGCGCTATTGGCATACCACTTAGAATCCCAATCTTTAACGATGCCTAATCTAATACCTTTTGGATTTACTTTTTGACCCATACTGATTACTCGCTTACGCCAACTGTGATGTGGCTAGTTCTTTTTAAAATACGATTCGCTCTGCCTTTTGCTCTAGGGCGAATTCTCTTCATCGTAGAGCCTTCGTTAACAAAAACGCTACTGACTTTTAATTCATCAATATCTAAACCGTCATTATGTTCAGCATTAGAAATGGCAGAACTAAGAATCTTCTTTACCAAAACTGCTGCTTTCTTGTTGCTAAATGACAAGATGTTCAAAGCCTCTTCAACAGGCTTATTACGAATCTGGTCTGCAATCAATCTTGCCTTAAAAGGTGAGATCTTTGCGTACTTATGAATTGCTTTAACTTCTTTCATCATCAAAACCTAATTACGATTTACGGTCACCTGAGTGACCTTTAAATGTACGTGTTACGGCGAATTCGCCTAATTTATGACCAATCATGTTCTCGTTAATCGAAACTGGAACATGTGCACGCCCATTATGAATGGCAATAGTTAAGCCAATCATTTCTGGAACGATGACTGAACGACGCGACCAAGTTTTTATTGGTTTTCTGTCATTAGCTTCTTGAGCCTTTAATACCTTCTGGATTAAGTGCTCGTCTACAAATGGTCCTTTTCTAAGTGATCTAGCCATAATTACCCTTTATTTTCTACGACGCACGATAAGCTTATCGGTGCGCTTATTACTACGAGTTTTGTAACCTTTAGTTGGTGTACCCCAAGGAGAAACAGGATGTCTACCACCACTTGTCTTACCTTCACCACCACCGTGTGGGTGATCTACTGGATTCATCACAACACCACGAACTGTTGGTCTAACACCTCTCCAGCGAGTCGCACCCGCTTTACCTAATTTTCTTAAGCTGTGCTCAGATTTAGAGACTTCACCCATTGTTGCACGACATTCGGCCAATACTTTACGAACCTCGCCAGAACGAAGTCTTAGCGTTACATAAGCACCTTCCTTAGCTACAAGCTGTACTGAAGTGCCTGCACTTCTAGCCATTTGTGCACCTTTCATTGGCTTTAATTCAACACAGTGAATCACACTACCCAATGGGATGTTTTTCAGTGGCAATGTGTTGCCTTTTTGAATGGCTACCGAGTTGCCAGAAATTATTTGGTCACCGGCTTTAAGGCCTTTTGGCGCAATGATATAGCGTCTTTCACCGTCTGCATAAAGCACGAGCGCAATGTTTGCACTACGATTAGGGTCGTATTCAATGCGTTCAACTGTTGCCGAAATATCGTCTTTATTACGCTTAAAGTCGATGATACGATATCTTTGTTTATGGCCACCACCTCTGTGTCTAACGGTAATCTTACCGCGGTTGTTACGACCATGAATTCTGTTTTTGCTTTCTGTTAAAGCGGCAAAAGGTTTGCCTTTATGCAAATCTTTATCAACAACACTGACGACAAAGCGTCTGCCTGGTGAAGTTGGTTTTCTTTTAATTACTGTTGCCATAATAATTCTCTATGAAGCACTGACGTCAATCATCTGACCTTCAGACACTTTGACTACTGCTTTTTTCCAATTAACGCGACGACCTGATTTGCCTTTGAACATTTTTTTCTTACCTTTAACATTCAAAGTAGTTACCGCTTCAACCTTGACGCCAAACAATGTTTCAACTGCTGAGCGAATTTCTCTTTTATTGCTATCAGGTGTTACTCTGAAAACGTATTGGTTATTTACAGAACCCATTGTTGTTTTTTCAGAAACAACAGGTCCAAGTAATACTTTTAAGACTTTTTCTTGATTCATAACATTGCCTCAACTTTCTTCAACGCTGCTTCAGTAATAACAACATTTTCATAACCAATCAAGCTTATTGGATCAATGCTTTGAGTATCGCAAACACCAACGTGATACAAGTTACGAGATGATAAATATAAGTTTTCGTCTAACTCGTCAGTCATTAATAATGCATCCTTAAGATCCAGTGATGCCATCAAAGATGTAATGCTTTTTGTTTTCGCTTCAGGAATATCAAATTCAGAAACAACTTTTAAACGGTCGCTGCGAAGAAGCTCAGAAAAAATGCAGCTGATTGCACCTTTATACATTTTTTTGTTAACTTTTTTGCTATAGTCGCGAGGTTGCGCAGCAAACGTAACACCACCACCAGTCCAGATAGGGCCACGAGATGTGCCGGCACGGGCGCGGCCTGTACCTTTTTGCTTCCAAGGCTTCTTGCCACCACCACTGACTGCACTACGGTTCTTTTGTGCTTTAGAGCCTTGACGGCCAGCCGACATATAAGCCGTTGTAATTTGATGCACCAATGACTCATTGTAGTCACGGCCAAAAACAGCATCAGACACTTCGCTTGAAGTTGACTTATTTGTTTTTAAGTTTAATACTTTTACTTTCATCTCAAAACCTTTGTTTGATTCTTTATTTAAGCTTCTGCTTCTTCAGTTGCTGCTTCTGTAGCAGTTTTTGCTTCAGACAGTTGCTTAGAAATTTCTGCGTTTACACTGTTTTTCTTATTTGACAAACGTACCTTAACAAAGCCGTTATTTGCACCCGGAATCGCACCTTTGACTAAAAGCACGCTACGATCAAAATCAACTTTAACAACTTCAAGGCATTCTTCTGTCACTTGGGCATTACCCATTTGACCAGCCATTTTCTTACCTTTAAATACGCGTCCTGGCTCTTGACACTGTCCTGTAGAACCGAGTGCACGGTGAGAAATTGAGTTACCGTGTGTGGCGTCCTGCATTGAGAAATTATGACGCTTAACACCGCCTTGAAAACCTTTACCTTTAGATTGACCAGTCACATCAACGTAATGGCCCGCGCCAAACATTGAAACGTCAATACTACTTAGATCCTCAAGTTCTGCTTCATCGGCTCTGGATTCCCAAAGACCCAAACCAATTTCTTGAGATGCTTTGGCATAGTGCCCCTTAATAGCACCACTTACACGGCGTATCTTAGCTTCACCTTTTTTGTTTGTTTTAGCGCCAGTGGTCACTTGTACGGCACTGTAGCCATCAGTATCAGTAGTTTTCGTTTGCACTACACGATTAGGCTCAATTTTAATAACACTGACTGCAGATGCACGTCCGTCATCTGTCAAGATGCGTGTCATTCCTATTTTTTGTCCTACCAATCCAATTGCCATTTTCTTAATCCTGTCTTATTCTTTTAGTTCAGTTTGATTTTGACGTCCACACCAGCTGCAAGATCTAATTTCATCAATGCATCAACCGTTTTATCCGTAGGACTAATAACGTCCATCAATCTAACGTAAGTTCTTAATTCGTACTGATCTCTCGCGTCTTTATTTACATGCGGAGAAGTGAGCACCGTATAACGCTCTTTTTTTGTAGGCAAAGGAATAGGTCCTCTGACGCTAGCGCCTGTGCGCTTAGCTGTTTCTACAATCTCTACGGCAGATTTGTCGATTAATCGATGATCAAATGCCTTTAATTTAATTCTAATATTTTGATTGCTCATTTGCCT
>CAZZER010000017.1:26437-40221 GCA_964653365.1 uncultured Candidatus Thioglobus sp. | reverse complement strand
TGGTGGAGGTGGCGGGAATTGAACCCGCGTCCGAAAACCTTCAGTCAAAGAGTCTACATGCTTAGTTAAGGTCTATTGTTTTAACTACGTGCCACCCGACCAACAGGGATGCATCAAGCGATTTTAGTTTGGGTTTTAACCCTACTGCCCTAAACTAACAGTAGTGGCGAGTCTGCTGAGAGACCGCTATCCTTGCAACACAGACAATTCCAAGGTAGCGGCTAGCTATGCAGCTAGAGCGTAGTTGTCTTCGTTTGCAACTATTATTTAAAGAGCGTTTTTACGAGCAATCCTTATCCTCGACATGCATCCTTGAGATCCAACTCCTCGTCGAAGCCATGTCACCCCCAGATGCTTACATTATACGCTTAAATAAATTGCACAGAAAATTCGTCATTTGTCTGAATGCAGGCAAAATCCAAACGAACTGAAGAATTATTTAGAGGTTAGCTAATGGTGATGCGAGCGAATTTGCGCTTACCAACCTGGTAGACAGCTGTACCACTGGCTGGCTCAAGGTCTTTATCGGTTATTTTGTCGCCGTCGATTTTGGCGGCGCCTTGCTTAATCATGCGAAAAGCATCAGAGGTTGAATTAACCAAATTCGCATCTTTTAGTAGATTGGCGATTTTAATGCCTGAAGCAAACGCAAATTCTGGCATTTCATCGGGAATTTGATTTTTGGCAAAACGATTGATAAAGTTTTGCTGTGCCTGCTCTGCAGCCGCTTTATCGTGAAAGCGGGTGATGATCTCGTCGGCTAAGCGGAATTTAATATTTCTTGGGTTTTCGCCATTCTCAACCTCCACTTTCCAATTGGCGATGGTTTCTAGGGATTCAAAGCTCAAAAGCTCTAAATAGCGCCACATAAGGTCGTCTGAAACAGACATAATTTTGCCAAACATATCATCCGGATTGTCGTCTATGCCGATGTAGTTGTCGAGTGATTTGCTCATTTTTTGTACGCCATCCAAACCTTCAAGAATAGGCATTGTCAGAATAACTTGCGGCTCTTTTCCTGCCTGCTTTTGAAGCTCCCTTCCCATTAAAAGGTTAAATTTTTGATCAGTACCGCCAAGCTCCATGTCGGCTTCCAATGCCACTGAATCATGGCCTTGAACTAAAGGGTATAAAAATTCGTGAATAGAGATTGACTGGCCAGACTTATAGCGTTTTGAAAAGTCATCACGCTCTAACATTCTGGCAACTGTTTGCTTGGACGCTAAGCTTACCATGTCGGCTGAGCTCATGTTGTTCATCCATTCAGAATTAAAACGAATTTCCGTTTTGTCTTTGTCTAGGATTTTAAAAACTTGAGTCTCGTAGCTCTTGGCATTCTCCAAAATTTGTTCGCGGGAAAGAGGTTTGCGCGTCACATTTTTTCCCGTTGGGTCGCCAATCATGCCGGTAAAGTCACCAATCAGAAAAATAATTGTGTGCCCTAAATCTTGTAATTGACGCATTTTGTTTATAAGCACTGTATGACCTAAGTGCAGGTCGGGTGCTGTCGGGTCAAAGCCTGTCTTAATACGTAGCGGTGTGTTTTTTTCTAGTTTTTTCTTGAGCTCGTCAATGGGTAAGATTTCGTCTGTGCCACGTTGAAAAACGGCTAATGTTTGTTCGATAGTCATTGAAAATCTCTTTTATGCTCTAATGTGCCCGTCACCGAGAACAATGTATTTTTGGGAAGTGAGGCCTTCTAAGCCAACAGGACCGCGGACGTGGAACTTGTCGGTACTGATGCCGATTTCAGCACCAAGGCCATACTCAAAGCCGTCAGCAAAACCTGTAGAAGCATTCACCATCACCGAAGATGAATCAACCTTAGTCATAAATTGGCGGGCACGCGTAACGCTTTCACTGACAATCGATTCAGTATGCGACGAGCCGTATTTTTCAATATGCACAATGGCATCGTCCAGGGAGTCAACAATGCGAATAGAGAGAATAGGCGCCAAGTATTCCTCGCTCCAGTCCTCCTCGGTTGCTGCAATGATTTTGTTTGATCGTTGTTGGGTTTTCTCACAGCCGCGTAACTCCACGCCTTCATCAACATAGAGTTCAATCAATTGTTCAAGCACATCTTTTGCAAGGTCTTTATGCACCAGCAAAGTTTCAGTGGCATTGCAAACACCATAACGACGAGTCTTGCCGTTAAAAGCAATATCAATGGCCTTTTGGCCATCGGCTTCTTTATCCAGGTAGGTGTGACAAACCCCGTGTAAGTGTTTAATCACAGGCATTCTTGCGTGCTCTGTTACGTTTTGGATTAAACCTTTACCACCTCTTGGGATAATTGCATCAATATAAGCACTTGCTCTAACCAAAGCTGAGACCGCTTGTCTGTCTGTAGTATTTATCAGCTGAGCGGCGTTATCATCGAGACCAGCGTCGCTTAGTCCGCTTTTAACACAGTTGTAGAGCGCTAAATTCGAGTGTATGGCTTCTGAGCCACCGCGCAAAATCACCGCATTACCAGATTTTAGGCAAAGTGCAGCGGCGTCAATTGTGACGTTAGGTCGAGATTCGTAAATAATCCCCATAACCCCAATTGGCACTCGCATTTTGCCCACCTGAATGCCACTTGGGCGGTATTTAAGGTCGGTGATTTCTCCAACTGGATCAGGCAAGGAGGCGATTTGTTCGAGGCTTTCAATAATGCCTGCAATACGCTCATCATCAAGCATCAATCGGTCGAGTAGCGCATCATCCAGGCCATTGGCTTTGCCGTGAGCAAGGTCTTTTTCATTCTCACTTAGGATTGTGTTTTTATTTTTTTTAATATTGCTTGCAATGTGTATTAACGCAGCGTTTTTTTCTTCAGTATTTGCAGCGCGCAAATTTTTTGAAGCTTTTCTTGCTTTTTGACCAAGTGTTGCAATCAATTTTTCTATCGAGTCCATTGGGGTTTTCCGGCTAATGTAACGAGCAGAGTTCTTAGCTCATCCAAAACATTAAGATTATCCCTGCCTTTGAGTGAGCGGTCAATACGCCCGAGCGATAAGGTGAGTTTTTGTAAGCTTTGATAAGACTGTGTCTTAAGAGCTTGGGTGATTAATGGTTTTCTCTTTTGCCAAACTCGGTGTTTTGTTAGTATCGATTCGAGGGACTGGTTGTGTTGCACTTCAACAGCCATAGTTGAGAGGGTTTTTATCTCTCGGTAAAGCGAGGAGATAATAATAATTGGCGGCGTTGCTTCATCAATCAAGGATGTTAAAACTTTATTGACTTTAATTGCATCACCTCCCAGCGCCGCATCGATTAAGCCGAAAACTGAATAATGAGATTGTTCCTCAATTTGTTTTAGATAGTTATTGGTGTCAATTTTGCCATCTGGGTAAGCAATTTGTAATTTTTGAATTTCTTGCATTGATGCTAACAAGTTGCCCTCGGTACAGTGGGCAATCGCATCCGCAACTCCCTTATCAGCAGCCAGACCTAATTGTTCCATATGGTTAAGAATCCAACCAACAAGATGGTCATTTTGCACCTCCCAGTGTTGGATAACAGCGCCTTTTAGCTCGAGAGATTTAACCCACTTGCTTTTTTGTTGTGCCATATCGAGTTTTCCTGTTGACACGATTAGCAGAATTTCAGCAGGCAAGTTTTCGACTATTTCGCACAGTGCTTTTGAACCTTTAGCGCCTATTTTGCCTGTTGTTAGGTGACATTCAATGACTCGCTGGGGTGCAAATAAGGCAGTGTTTGAAATTTCTGCGAAAACCTTATCCCAGGAAAAATTACCATCAATGTCAAAGCGAATTCGATCCACAAATCCTTGCTCAAGAGCTGTTTTATTTATACTGATTAGTGTTTGTTCAACCAATAATATCTCTGCCCCAAAAGCAAAGTAGGTGGGCGCCAATCCTTGATTTAAGTGCTTTGTGAGTTGTTCTGGTTTGATTTTCATTAGGCGTTAGCTTTTTAATAAGGATGCGGGCAGGATAAACCAGAAAAACCGGGCAATATCCGACCAAAGCCATTATGTCATATTTGTGTGTATTATGATATCAAACCAGAGAAGTGATAATTCAACTTTGACTTTTAAACCAAAGATTTAAGAAAATAATAAATTTGCTGAAATTTATTATTCTATTTTTAAGCAACAGCCTCTTGAAAAAAATGGCATCAGGCCCTATATAAGTAGACAATAGGGTATAGTTGTCTCTTTAATTTATTAATTTTTTTGTCATTATTTTATGTATAAGAATATCTTACTTTGGCTTGTATTGGGTAGTGTATTAGCCTCTCTTTTTGGCACATTCCAGACCGAAGAAAAAAATACTCAGATTAGTTACTCGCAATTTATTCAAAGCGTTAATCAGGGTAATGTTGATAGAGTGACTATCGCTGGCAGTAATATATCTGGCGTTACTGGCACAGGCGAACAGTTTAGTACTTATAGTCCTGGAGATTTGGGCTTGATGGGTGATTTGTTAAATAATGGCGTTGCTGTTATTGCAACACCGCCTGAGCAAGAAAGCTTCTTCAAGCAACTTATTATCTCTCTTGCACCAATCTTGCTATTGATTGGTGTTATTTTGTACACAATGCGCGGCGCTGGTGGTGCAATGGGTGGCAAAAACCCAATGTCTTTTGGTAAATCGAAAGCTCGACTGATTACTAAAGACGAATCGCACGTAACATTTGCTGATGTTGCTGGTGTTGAGGAAGCCAAAGAAGAGGTGAGTGAACTAGTTGATTTCTTGTCTGACCCCTCTAAGTTCACTAAAGTGGGTGGTAAGATTCCAAAAGGTGTTTTAATGGTCGGCCCACCGGGCACCGGTAAAACTCTACTTGCTAAAGCTGTAGCAGGCGAGGCCGATGTGCCATTTTTCTTCATCTCGGGCTCCGATTTTGTTGAAATGTTTGTTGGTGTCGGCGCATCTCGTGTGCGAGATATGTTCGAGCAAGCAAAAAAGAACGCTCCTTGCATTATTTTTATCGATGAGATTGATGCTGTTGGTCGCCAACGCGGCGCGGGCATGGGTGGCGGTCATGATGAGCGCGAGCAAACCCTAAACCAAATGCTGGTTGAGATGGATGGCTTTGAAGGCTCTGAAGGCATTATTGTAGTTGCAGCAACTAACAGACCGGATGTATTAGACCCTGCTTTATTAAGACCCGGTCGATTTGACAGAACAGTAACTGTGGGCTTACCTGACATTAATGGTCGTGATGCAATTTTGAAAGTTCATATGCGCAAATTGCCGGTTGCGAAAAATGTTAAGTCAATGGATATTGCCCGAGGCACTCCCGGATTCTCAGGTGCTGATCTTGCTAACTTAACCAATGAAGCGGCTTTGATTGCTGCCGGCCAAAACAAGGAATTGGTGGGCATGCAGGAGTTTGAAAAAGCTAAAGACAAAATCATGATGGGTACAGAGCGCAAGGGCATGGTGATGGATGAGGCTGAAAAAGAAATGACAGCTTATCACGAAGCTGGTCATGCCATTGTGGGTCGCTTAGTGCCTGAGCATGATCCTGTTTATAAGGTTAGCATTATTCCAAGAGGTAGAGCGCTTGGTGTGACGATGTTTTTGCCCGAGAAAGATAGCTACAGTATTTCTAAGCGCAAGCTCAATTCACAAGTCGCCTCTTTATTTGGCGGTCGAATTGCCGAAGAGATTATTTACGGCGAAGACGCAGTTACTACTGGCGCTAGTAACGATATTGAGAGAGCAACAGAAATTGCACATAAAATGGTTAAGCTTTGGGGCATGTCCCCAGTTATGGGTCCAATGGCTTATGGGGAAGATGAGGGCGAGGTCTTTTTGGGGCGCCAAGTCACCAAGCACAAGCATATATCTGAAGATACTTTTAATAAGGTTGATACAGAGATTCGTAAAATTATCGATAGTAATTACAATATTGCCTTCAAAATTCTAGAAGAAAATCGTGACATTCTGGACGCTATGGCAAAGGCCTTGGTCGAGTTTGAAACGATTGATACTGGCCAGATAGATGATCTAATGGCAAGAAAGCCCATGCGTGAACCTGCAGCAGTAGTGGATTCTGATGAGGCCTCTTCTGAGTTAGGCACTGGTGGCGTTAAACCAGAGGCGAAACCTGCTGAAGATAAGCCACTGAGCGGTGATACGCCTGAGCAATTTGCTTAAGATTCAGGGTTAAGTGTGAGTAACCATCAGTTAAAGATAATGGGTGTGTTAAATACCACACCTGATTCTTTTTCTGATGGAGGTAAATTTTTTGATGCACAGAGTGCAATAGCTCAGGCGCAACTCATGGTTGATCAGGGCGCTGATATCATTGATATTGGTGGTGAATCAACTCGCCCAGGAGCGCCAGCAGTTAGTGCTGAGGATGAGTTAGCGCGGGTTTTGCCTGTCATAGATGCGCTTAATGGCAAAATCAATGTGCCTATCTCTATCGACACTTCAAAGCCCGTTGTGATGCAAAAAGCCGTTGAGGCAGGCGCAAGCATTATCAATGATGTTTGCGCGCTACAAGCTGAAGGCGCTCTGGAAATGGCCGCCTCCCTTGGAGCTGATGTATGCTTAATGCATATGCAGGGCAACCCAAGAACTATGCAAGAAAATCCGAGTTATGGGGATGTGGTTGAGGATGTTAAAACTTTTTTTAGAGAGCGAATTTCAGCTTGTGTTGCGATGGGTATTCCAGCTAATGCAATTACCCTTGACCCTGGCTTTGGTTTTGGAAAAAATTTAGGCCACAATATAGCTTTGTTGAAGAATTTATCAGAGTTTCATGAATTTGGGGTTTCTATTTTAGCAGGCTTGTCGCGTAAGTCGATGATCGGTGCTTTGCTGGGCGACAAAGAAGTCGATAAAAGAATGATTGGCAGCGTGACTGCGGCCTTGGTTGCCGTGGAGAATGGCGCCAATATTATTCGTGCACACGATGTTGCTGAAACAAAAGATGCATTAACTGTTTGGCAACAAATCAAGCATTTTAGGGAGTAATTTTGAATAAATATTTTGGCACTGACGGCATAAGAGGGCGAGTTGGCGTTGCGCCAATTACTGCAGATTTTCTATTGAAACTTGGATGGGCTGTGGGTTCGGTATTGTCAGAAAAAGGCCAGGCCAGTGTTATTATTGGTAAAGACACTCGGGTCTCTGGTTATTTGTTTGAATCCGCCCTCGAGGCGGGTTTTTTATCTGCAGGCGTTAATGTTGGGCTTTTAGGGCCAATGCCCACTCCCGGCATTGCCTATTTAACCAAGGCTTATGCGGCCAATGCTGGCGTTGTCATTAGTGCCTCACACAACCATTTTGAAGACAATGGTGTTAAATTCTTTTCTAGCAGAGGCCTAAAATTAAGTGATAAAGATCAGAAGGCCATCGAGAAAAAGTTAGACGAACCTATGGTTAGTGTTGATTCAAAGCATATTGGCAAAGCGGTGAGACACGATCAAGCTATAGGGCGCTATATTGAGTTTTGCAAATCCACTTTTGACCGCTCGATTGACCTTTCTAAACTAACTATAGTTATTGATTGCGCCAATGGCGCAACTTACCATATTGCTCAAAGCGTGTTTGCCGAACTTGGTGCCGAAGTGATTATGATTAATAACTCACCTGATGGCTACAACATTAACTTAGATTGTGGTGCAACAGATACTAAACACCTACAACAAGAGGTTTTGAAACATGAAGCAAATCTTGGTATTGCTTTAGACGGAGATGGTGATCGTATGGTTATGGTCGATCATAAAGGCGAGTTGGTTGATGGTGATGAGCTGGTTTTTATTATTGCTAAAGCGTGGCATGCAAATAACAAATTGAAATCTAATATGGTGGTTGGAACACAAATGTCCAACCTAGGTATGCGGCACGCTCTTGCTAGTCTGGGTATCGAGTTTGTTGAGGCTAACGTTGGTGACCGTTTTGTTATGGAACAAATGAAAAGTCATAAGGCCACCCTTGGCGGTGAGGGCTCGGGACATATTATTTGTCTAGATAAAACCACTTCAGGGGATGGTATTATCTCAGCCCTTCAAGTGCTTGAAGTTTTGTGCAAAGCTGAAAAATCACTTTGCGATCTTAAGAATGAAATGAATAAATACCCACAAGTTCTTGTAAACGTGAGAACGTCCAATAAGATTGATTTGGATAATCACATAGAGCTCAACGAGATGAAGCAAAATGTTGAAACTGAGTTGGGTGAAAAAGGCAGAGTGCTAATTAGAGCATCTGGTACAGAGCCTTTGATTCGGGTTATGGTCGAAGCGACTGATTTGGACTTAGCCGAGTCTAGTGCCCACAAATTAGCAGCAACACTGTAGTCAGTCCAGGAAATCAATACTTTTTTCTAGTCAGTCAGTCAGTCAGGGTGCTTAGGGCAGCTTAATCTGCTGTGTATAATGACGTTTTTTATCTTCAGCTCGCATCAAGGCTAAATGGAATTCACTACAGCACAACTTCTGTTTGTTTTGCTAATATACTGCTGGACAGGCTTTGTTCGCACTGGTTTGGGCTTTGGTGGCGCAGCATTGGGTTTGCCCTTGATGTTATTGGTTGCTGGATCGCCGATTGATTGGCTGCCAATCATTGCACTGCATTTGTTATTTTTCTCAGGATTGTCGGTTTCTAGAGCACTGAAACAAGTTGACTGGCTTTATTTCAAAAAATCTTTGATTTGGATTTTGCCCCCCAAGGTTGTTGGTGTTATAGGACTGCTTAATCTTTCGGCCGATATCATGAGCATTATCGTTTATTCGATTACCACCTTCTACGCACTGACTTGGGTGTTTAACTACAGCATTACATCCCATAAGGGTTGGCTGGACAAAACATTGCTAATGTTGGGAGGCTATATTTCGGGTACATCGTTGACAGGAGCACCATTGATTGTTGCCGTCTATATGCAAAAAGTTGCCAAGGAGCAACTCAGAAATACTTTGTTTGTTCTGTGGTTTTTCTTGGTGACAATTAAAATGGGCGCCTTTGTTGCAGTGGGTGTTCATATCGATTGGCAATATGCACTGATGTTTTTACCAGCAGCTGCTGTGGGGCATTACTTAGGCCTAAAGGCACATGCAAAATTGATGGAGAAAGACCAACAATTTAAGCGCTGGCTAGGTGGTGCGCTGATTTTCATTTGCGCGATTGGGTTGAGCAAGATTTTTCTAGCCTAGGCTATTTTTATTGGGCTAGGGGTAATTCCGTGGTGAATTTAATCTCTTCAATGGCAAAATTAGAGGTGACCTTTAAGAAAGGTACTTTTTCTATGAGTTTTTTATAAAAACGATCATAACTGTCAATATCACTGACTATGACTTTCAGTAGGTAATCTATCTCACCACTCATTCGGTAACACTCTAACACTTCGGGGAAGTCTTTGATATTTTCCGCAAAAATACTGATTTTTTCTTGGTCGTGAGTGTTGACAGTAACAAAAACAATCGCCGTGACATTAAGGCCAACACGTTTTCTGTCGATAAGGGCGACAGTTTTATTGATATAGCCTAACTTTTTTAGCTGGTTGATACGTTTCCAGCAAGGTGTTGTAGACAAATGCACTTCTTTTGACAGCTCTTGTACAGTCATCTCTGCGTTATTTTGCAGTAAGTCCAAAAGTTTTTTGTCGATGGCGTCCATAATCTTTTCCGCAAAAATAAGAAAATAGAAATTATTTTTCTATAATTTCAGAGTATACCAGTATATAAGTATTATTTTTTCTATAAAAGTGCAATTTATAGAATATGATACTATAATTATTGGCATACCTAATTGGAGTAGATCTAATGTATCAATATAATGTAGATGACACGGCTTTTTTAGTAGAACGTGTCGATCAATTTGAAAAGCAACTACATCGCCATCTAGCGGGCGAGTTGGACGGCGCTAAATTTCGAAGCCTCCGCCTAAGAAACGGCTTATATATGGAACTACACGCCCATATGTTGCGTGTTGCTATCCCTTATGGCATACTGAATACTGAACAACTTAGAGCTTTGGCTGATGTGGCGGATAAGTATGACCGTGGCTTTGGCCATTTCACTACACGACAAAACATTCAATACAATTGGATTGAGTTGCCTGAAATCGCTAATTTACTGCGAGACTTATCTTCGGTAGGCATGCACGCCATTCAGACGAGTGGAAAAGCAATGCGTAATATCACTGCCGACCCATTTTCTGGGTTGACTAAGGACGAAGTCGAGGATGCAAGGCCTTATTGTGAGCTTATTCGACGTTGGTTTAATATCCACCCTGAGTTTTCGTGGTTACCAAGTAAATTTAAAATGGCCATTAATGGTGCGAAACTTGATGAAACTGCCTTACAGATACACGACCTGGGGCTTAAGTTGGTGAGAAACGATGCCGGTGAGTTAGGTTTTGCAAGTTATGTCGGCGGCGGTTTGGGCGCTGCACCAATGATAGGGCCTGAAATTCATTCATTTATACCTGTTGAGGACATTATTAGTTATCTTGAGTCGGTTCTTAGGGTTTACAATCTAAAGGGTCGTCGCGACAATCTAAAGCGCTTGAGAATTAAATTTTTGGTGCGCGAGCATGGCGCTGTAGAGTTTGCAAGGCTGGTTGATGAAGATTGGCAGTACGGCAAAAATGATCCCGAGCTCAAGCTTAACATGGCAGAATTGGAAAAGCTCAAAGGAGATTTTGCACTACCAATAGAGCCGCTCGATTTGGGTGATTTTAAAGACACCATTGATCTCAACTATAGTATCTGGAAAACCAACAATGTAAGAGCGCACAAGGTGCCAGGTTATAGTATCGTGAATATTTCACTGACACAGCTGGGCACAGCCCCGGGCGACGCGACTTCAGAGCAAATGCGGATGATTTCCGATCTGGCAGACAAGTACTCTCTTTCAGAGTTGCGCACCACTAAGCGTCAAAATTTGGTTTTCCCGTATGTCAGAAATGATGAAGTGCATGCACTGTGGCAGGCATTAGACAAATCCGATTTGGCTAGCCCACACCAAGGCACTTTAGCGCATGTTGTGGCCTGCCCGGGCGCAGATTATTGCGATTTGGCGAAGGCGGTTTCTATCCCCATTGCGCAACAAGTTCAGCAACGATTTGATGATATTGATAAATTGTTTAATATTGGCCCGATTAACATCAATATTTCGGGCTGTGAAAATTCTTGTGGCCACCACCATATTGCGGATATTGGCTTACTTGGTTTGAAGAAAAACGAAGAAGAATTTTATCAAATCACCCTAGCTGGTGAGACTTTGCACGAAACTGCTATTGGTCGCAAACTGGGTCGTTCAATCTCTGGTACAGAAGTGGTTGATGCGGTTGAAGACATTGTCAATATCTACTTGGATAATCGTGAAGAGGGTGAAAATTTTGTTGATGTATTTAAACGTATTGGCATTGCCCCATTTAAGGAGAAAATCTATGGTTGAAGGCGGCGAAATGATTTCTGTGGTCAACGAACAGGGCGACACTATTGAGTTGATTAGTGTTAATGAGTGGGTTGCTGACATTGATGGCAATGTTGAATCTGGCAACGGTGTTGTTGTGACGCCCGATGATGACGTTGAGTTGCTTAGAGAAAGTTTGCATAAAATCCCAATAATCGCATTGGATTTTGTTAATTTTGACAATGGCCGTGGTTACTCTCAGGCCACCCTAATTCGCAAAAGATGGAACTATAGCGGTGAAATTCGCGGGATTAACGCGCATTTGGACCAGCTTCAATTTATGTTACGCTCAGGTGTAAGTACCTATGATTTACAAGAGCAGTATAAAGACTCAAATGAGCACGACTATAGCCATGGTTTTAGTATTTGCTATCAAGCAGCGGCAAACAATGCCAACATGAAAGAAAAGTTTTAAGCCAGTAACAACCGGATAGGTGTTTTATGAAGGATAAAGCTTCAAGATCGGCATGGAAAACACTGTCTTGGCGAACTATTGCAACCCTTGATACCGTCATTATTTCCTATCTAATAACTGGTAGCCTCGCTGTAGCAGCATCTATTGGTTCAATCGAGGTAGTCACTAAGATTTTTCTTTATTATTTCCACGAACGAGCTTGGAATAAAGTTTCTTTTGGTAAGGGTTGATGTAGGGCGGCTATGGATCTCGTATTTAGTTTAAAATTCGCCTCATGAATGAGTACGTATTAATTCTTGTAAGCACAATATTGGTAAACAATTTTGTGTTGGTTAAATTTTTGGGTTTGTGTCCATTTATGGGTGTCTCCAAAAAGATGGATACTGCTATTGGTATGGGTTTTGCCACCACTTTCGTGCTAACTTTGGCGAGTATTACTAGTTATCTAATCAATGCCTATTTACTAACCCCCCTAGAACTTGAATACCTAAGGACAATTGCTTTTATTGTAACTATCGCTGCGGTTGTTGGCTTTACAGAACTTGTTGTCAACAAAACTTCACCCGTTTTACATCAGTCCCTTGGTGTATTTTTGCCATTAATTACGACAAATTGTGCTGTGCTTGGCGTTGCCCTATTAAATGTTGGAGAAAGCAATAGCTTTTTACAATCGGCCGTGTATGGTTTTGGTGCCGCTATTGGTTTTTCGTTTGTATTGGTGTTGTTTTCTGGTATTCGGGAGAGAATCGAATCTGCCAATGTGCCAGAAATATTCAAGGGCGTGCCAATCGCACTAATTACTGCCGGCTTGATGTCAATGGCTTTTATGGGTTTTATTGGACTGACTTGATGTTTGATGCTGTCTCATCGATATCCCTATTGGCGCTTTTTTTTGGATTAGTGCTCGGCTATGCGGCAATCCGCTACAAGGTTGAGGGAAACCCACTAGTTGACCAGATTGATGCGATATTGCCACAAACCCAGTGTGGGCAGTGCGACTTTCCTGGTTGTCGCCCCTATGCTGAGGCAATTGCCAACGGAGAAGCAGAGATTAACCAATGCCCGCCTGGCGGACAAGAGGGTGTTGATGCTCTAGCCGAATTGTTAGACGTTGAGACTCTTACTTTGAGTGCCGAACACGGTGAAACTAAACCAAAACGAGTTGCGGTGGTTGATGAACAAGTATGTATTGGTTGCACATTGTGCATCCAAGCCTGTCCTGTTGACGCTTTTGTGGGTTCATCTAAAGTGATGACGCAGGTGATTGCTGCGGAATGTACGGGTTGTGATTTATGCCTACCTGTTTGCCCGGTTGATTGCATCGATATGGTGGAGATTAAACCAACCATTCGCACTTATGTGCCAAATATTGCGGAGTTAGCGCGTGTCTAAGTTCATTTTTAAGGGTGGTCTGAAACTCGATAATCCCTTTCCTGCAAAGGAAATTGATTTGATTCGCATTCCCTTGCCTGATAGAGTTGTGCTACCGATGCAGCAAAGAATTGGTGAACAAGCCAAACCCTGTGTCAGTGTTGGTGATCACGTGTTGACGGGACAAGTTATTGCCACCATCGATGATGATCGTTGTGCGCCTGTCCATGCCTCTATTTCGGGTACGGTTGTGGCAATTGACAATCAGGTGATGGCGCATCAATCAGGGCTTGAGGCTTTGTGTATCACCATTGAATCTGATGGCGAAGATGAGTGGATAGACAACTCGGTTGCTTGTACTGAGAATTATGATTTTTGTACGCCAGACACGATATACAACAAGATTCGTATTTCTGGCATTGTCGGTATGGGGGGTGCTGGATTTCCAACCCATACAAAGGTTCAATATGCCGAAGGGTGTCATACATTAATTGTCAACGCGACCGAATGTGAGCCAGGCATTATGTGTGATGATGCCTTAATGCAAGCCTATCCTACAAAGGTAATTCGAGGGATAGAAGTGCTGCTACATATTTGCGGTGCCGAAAAAGC
>CAZZER010000017.1:0-26337 GCA_964653365.1 uncultured Candidatus Thioglobus sp. | reverse complement strand
CCGCTAATTTCACGTGTTGTGACAGTTACAGGAAGTGCGGTTAGGGAGCCTAAAAATTTACAAGTGAGGCTGGGGGCTAGCTATGATTATGTTCTGAGCCATGCAGATATTGATGAAGGCGATAACGACATCCGCATGGCTGGCATGATGATGGGGGTTGATCTGCCGAGTACCGATTACTCTATAAGTAAAAACACTAATTGTATTTTTGTTAATAAAGCTGTGGAAAAAACACCAGCTCAAGAGTGCATTCGTTGCGGCATGTGTAACACCGTTTGCCCGGTTGAATTACTACCTCAGCAACTGTATTGGTATTCTAAGAGCTCTAATATTGAGAAAGCGCTAGACTATAATTTGCTGGATTGTATAGAATGCGGGTGTTGTTCGTATGTTTGTCCAAGCAATATTCCACTGGTTGATTACTATCAGTTTTCCAAAGCATTGAGCCGACAACAACAAAAAGAAAAAGAGCAGACAGATAATGCCAGAGAACGCTTTGAATTTCGTGAGTTTCGCATAGAGAGAAACAAAAAAGAGCGCGCAGAAATGATGGAGGCTAAGAAAAAAGCCTTAAAGGAAAAAATGGCAAAAGATAAAGCACAAAAAGACGCTATTGCTGCAGCTCAAGAACGTGTGAATGCCGCCAAGAACGCAAAGGAGTCTGAAAATGCAGGCTAATACGCTGAATACCAATCAAGTAATGCGCCAGGTGATTTACGCACTGGTTCTAGGAATTGGTGCACAAGTTTACTTTTTCGGCTTTTCAGTATTGGTACAAATTATGCTTGCAGTCATTACCGCACTTGCTGCAGAGGCCTTAATTCTTAAGATGCGAGGGATGCAGATTGCATCCACGCTGAATGATGGGTCAGCCGTACTGACTGCAATTCTATTGGCAATTGCCATCCCTAGTATTGCCCCTTGGTGGATTATTGTATTAGGTGTTTTATTTGCCATAGTATTTGGTAAACAATTGTTTGGAGGTCTTGGCAACAATCCTTTCAATCCAGCAATGCTTGGCTATGCATTTTTGCTAGTTTCTTATCCGCTACAGATGACACAGTGGCCATCCGAGTTTCAGGGTGTTCTTGGTATTTTTGAAGTTTCCGGCATTGATGTGCTAACTGGTGCAACCAATTTGGATTATGCCAAAACTCAATTGATGCTCGGTCAAAGCATTACGGCGTTGACATTCGACAATATTAGCCAAATGTGGATTAACTTAGGATTCTTGTTGGGCGGTGTTTATTTGTTGTTGCGTCGAGTTATTTTTTGGCATATTCCAAGTGCTTTAATTGTGGGCATGTTGTTAATGTCGAGTATTTTGTATTTCATTGATCCAGCGCAGTACTCTTCGCCAGTCTTTCATTTGGTTAATGGGGCGACAATGTTGGCGGCTTTCTTTATTGCCACCGACCCTGTCTCTGCTAGCACAACCCCGCTGGGAAGGTTGATTTATGGTTTTGCAATTGGTGTAATCATCATCATCATCCGTGTGTTTGGTGGCTACCCAGAGGCCGTGGCATTTGCGGTGTTGTTGATGAATATCACCGTGCCACTGATTGATTATTACACACAACCCAAGGTGTTTGGAAAATGACAAATTCCACAATAATAAAATCAGGCGTATTGATGCTTGTCTTTACCCTTATTTGTGTATTTTTTGTTAGCTTGGTTCAGCAAACCACTAAGGAAAAAATTAGCATAAACGAAGAACAATTACTCCTCAAAAGATTGAATGAGATTGTCATCAATTACGATAATGATATTGTTGCTGATCAGTTTGAAAAAGACATCAAGTTGCATGGAATTCAGCAAAGCATTCGCATTTTTCCTGCGAAAAATGATGGTAAGTTATTTGCCCATCTTATCGAACATACCTATCCCAATGGCTATAGCGGCAACATCAGATTGCTGACCGGCATTGATGTTAATGGCCAATTGCTGGGTGTGCGAGTGATTACCCATAAAGAAACACCCGGCTTGGGAGACAAGATAGAAACTCGAAAATCTGACTGGATTAAAGGGTTTTCTGGATTATCCCTCACCAATCCAGATTCATCTGGATGGAAAGTAAAACGTGATGGCGGTGTTTTTGATCAATTTACTGGCGCCACTATTACGCCTCGCGCCATCGTAAGTGCATCCTATCAGTTGTTGGTTTATTTGGAAGAGAATGAAGTTAAGTGATTTTGATTTTGAACTGCCAAAATCGTTAATTGCCCAATTTCCCAGTGAGAAGCGCACCGATTCCAAGTTATTGGTTGCGGGAAAGAGCATAACTGATGCCACTTTTTCTGAGCTAGGCGACTACCTCAAACCTAACGATCTTTTGGTATTAAATGATACTCGAGTGATTCCTGCTCGACTGTTTGGTCAAAAAGAATCGGGTGGAAAAGTGGAGATTTTGATCGAAAGGTTGCTCAGTGGCACCCAAGCTCTGGTAATGATTAAAGCTAGTCGAGCGCCAAAAATTGGCAGTTTTATTGTATTGGAAAATGGGCAAAAAGTTGAAATACTAGATAAATCGTTAGGCTTGTATACGCTGTTATTTGAGGGTGGGGCGATTCTAGATTTGCTTAATGAGGTGGGGCACGTTCCTCTGCCTCCCTATATTGAGCGCAACGACAAAGAGGAAGATTTAAGTCGCTATCAAACAGTTTATGCACAGAACGATGGCGCTGTAGCTGCACCAACCGCAGGTCTGCATTTTGATAACGCTTTACTCGCAAGGCTCAAAGATCAAGGCATTAATCATACATTTGTCACTCTGCACGTAGGTGCCGGTACTTTTCAACCGGTGAAGGTTGAGAATATTGAAGATCACCAAATGCATAGCGAAGTTTATCAGGTAGGCCGGGAGGCTGTTGATAAAATAAAACAAACGCAGGATACAGGCGGTAGAATTGTTGCCGTTGGGACGACAGCCGTGCGTACGCTTGAATCAATAGCTCTCAAAGGTGCCATCGAACCAACGAGTGGAGATACCGATATTTTTATCTATCCCGGCTTCGAGTTCAAGCTTGTCGACGTAATGATTACCAACTTTCATTTGCCAAAATCTTCTTTATTAATGTTGGTCAGCGCGTTTATTTCTAGAGATAAAATGTTTGAAATATATCTTCATGCCATAGAGAAAAAGTATCGTTTCTTTAGCTACGGTGATGCGATGTTGCTTGAAAAACAATGATTATTTTTTCAAATACCCTTATTCGACTAGAGGTGGAGGAATCTGAAATCCCTTGGTTGAAGGTTTTTTGCCAAAACCAGGTGAAGGAGTTTTTTCAATGTAGCGCTGAAGAAAAAGCCGAGATTTTTCGAGTAATCGATATTATCGAAAAAGAAATGAATCGTTATTTTTCGCCCAATAAAATCAACATTGCCTCTTTTGGGAATATGCTGCCACAAGTCCATTGGCATGTGATGGCAAGATTTACGGATGATAGCTATTTCCCGATGCCAATGTGGGGTGAAAAACAACGAGAATCCACCTTAGATTTGCCAAGCTTTGATATTTTTTATCAGCACTTAAAAGAGTTGCTTTAATTCTTGCCTTAGCTCAGAACTTCTAATAGAGTTGAGCCCATCAATGCTGGCGAGGGTGCGACAGCCACACCACAACGCTCTAAGTTGTTGATTTTATCTTTTGCGCCACCACTGCCACCACTAATCACTGCACCTGCGTGCCCCATGCGTTTACCTTTAGGTGCGGTCAAGCCAGCAATGTAGGAGACAACAGGTTTGGAGACGTTTGAAGAAATAAACTCTGCAGCTTCTTCTTCCGCACTACCGCCTATCTCGCCTACCATAATGATAGATTTGGTATTTTCATCAGCCTCAAAGAGTTTGAGGCAATCAATAAAGTTGGTGCCATTGACAGGATCTCCGCCAATACCAATGCAAGTTGTTTGGCCAAGGCCTGCAAGTGTAGTTTGATGAACAGCCTCATAAGTCAGCGTGCCAGAGCGGGAAACAATCCCCACAGTGCCGATTTGGTGAATGTTACCAGGCATAATGCCAAGTTTGCATTCTCCTGGGGTAATCACCCCTGGACAATTTGGGCCAATCAGTCTTGATTTTGAGCCTTTTAGCATGGCTTTGATTTTGATCATATCTTGTACGGGTATGCCTTCGGTAATACAAGCAATAATTGGCATTTCTGCTTCAATCGCTTCTTTAATTGAGGCAAAGGCAAATTTTGGTGGAACATAAATCATAGACGCAGTGGCACCAACCTCGCTCATTGCATCTTTCACCGAATTAAAGACGGGTCTTTCCAGATGTGTTTGCCCGCCTTTGCCCGGTGTAACCCCACCAACAAATTGAGTGCCATAAGCGATCGATTGCTCAGAATGAAAAGTGCCCTGCTTTCCAGTGAATCCTTGGCAGATGACTTTTGTATCTTTATTGATTAATACGCTCATTTCGCCATTTCCACCACTTGTTTTGCTGCTTGAGTTAAATCAGCCTCTGTTGATATATTAAAGTCACTGTTATTCAGTATTGTTAGACCTTGGGCAGCATTTGTACCTTCCAGGCGAACCACGATTGGTAATGTTAGACCCACTTTTTCGATGGCTTGGAGGATGCCTTCGGCAATCAAATCACAGCGCACAATACCGCCAAAAATATTTACCAATATGGCTTTAACGTCAGCACCACCTTGAATGATTTCAAAAGCTTTGGCAACGCGCTCCGCTGTAGCAGTGCCACCAACATCAAGAAAATTCGCAGGGGAGCCACCATGGTATTCGATAAGGTCCATTGTCGCCATCGCAAGACCCGCACCATTGACCATACAGCCAACTGTTCCATCCAGTGAAATATAATTCAGTTGATGATCGCTGGCATCTTTCTCTTTCTCATCCTCTTGTGACGGGTCACGTAAGGCAGCGATGGCTTCGTTGCGATACAAGGCATTATCATCAAAGTCAATTTTCCCATCTAGGGCCATAATTTCATTATTACCAGTAATAATCAAAGGATTAATTTCAATTAGGTTGCCGTCATTTTCACTAAATATGTTGTAAAGTCCTATTAAAGTCTTTGCAAATTGTGGATAAAGGCTTGAGTCCAACTCTAGCTGTTTGGCAATATCATTGCATTCGCTTTCTTCCAATGCGCCCAAAGGGTTTACTGCATGTTTAATAATTTTCTCAGGGGTGTTGGCGGCAACCTCCTCAATATCCATGCCGCCTTCGGTTGAGGCAAGCACTGTAATACTCGAGGTAGCGCGGTCAACCAGAAGGCCAAGGTAGAGCTCTTTTTGTATATCAAGCCCCTCTTCCACAATCACTTTGTTGATTGGTAGGCCAACGTCATCAGTTTGCGGTGTAATTAGTCGATTACCTAATAATTTCTCACTGGCGCTTATTGCATCATCAATGCTAAAGCAGACAATAACACCGCCACCCTTGCCCCTGCCCCCAGCATGAACTTGGGCTTTAACAACCCAGACTGAACCGCCTAATTGCTCGCAGGCGCTTTGGGTTTCTTCTACTTTAGAAATAACAACGAATGACGGCACCTGAATGCCATTTTGGGAGAACAACTGTTTTGCCTGATGTTCGTGGATGTGCATAAAATTTGTGAAAAATAAAGGTTAAAATACGAGTTGGTGTATTGTACACACTTAAGCAGTTGATATAGTTCAAATCAATAGTGATTGAATTGTATTACATTAATTAAATCATCTTGCGAAAAATATGGCAAATTACAGTACCAGTCAATTTAAGAATGGCCTTAAACTCATGTTGGATGGGCATCCGTGCTCCATTATCAATAATGAGATTGTCAAGCCCGGTAAGGGACAAGCTTTTAATCGGGTTAAATTTAGGGATTTAATCACCGGAAAAACCCTTGAAAAAACCTTTAAATCAGGTGAATCATTAGAGGGCGCAGATGTTATGGAGCTAGATATGCAATACCTCTACAATGATGGCGAGGCTTGGCATTTTATGGATCCAGTTTCCTATGATCAATATGCGCTTGATGCAACGGCAATGTCTGGTGCTGTTAATTATCTTGTAGAGCAAGATAGTTGCGTCGTAACCTTATGGAATAACAACCCAATTTCCGTGACCCCACCCAATCATGTGGTTTTAGAGGTTGTTGATACCGATCCTGGACTTAAAGGAGACACTGCCGGTACTGGTGGCAAGCCTGCGACAATGAATACCGGTGTTGTTGTGCAAGTACCACTGTTTATTAGTATTGGCGAGCGAGTGAAGGTTGATACACGTACCAACGAATACACTGGTCGAGCTTAAATTACGTCCTAAAATCTCCATTTTTTTGTCAAATATTACTTGCATAAGTGTACTATGCTTCGAAATATTTTCCTCAAAAAGGAAAATTTTATTTTGTAATTAGATAATGGCGCCAAACATAAGAAAAACTCTAAAAGAAAAATCCGAATTAATAAAAAAAATTCGGGATTTTTTTTATCATCGTGGTGTTACCGAGGTTACCACCCCAGCACTAGTTTCGCACCCAATTACGGATGTTCATATTGATAGTATTGCTGTCAAAGTTAACGAAGAAATAAATAATGTAAGCACAATGTACTTACATACCTCTCCTGAGATTGAAATGAAGCGCCTTTTGGCAAACGGTAGCGGTGATATTTTTCAAATTTGTCAGGTATATCGGGACAACGAACATGGTACACGTAATTTCAATGAGTTTAGTATGTTGGAATACTATCGCCTTGATTTTGACATGCATCAACTGATGGACGATGTAACGGTGCTTCTTGGAGAGGTTGGATTCAGCGACGATGTTGCTAAATTATCGTACAACGACGCCTGTATCCAATATGCTGGTCTTGATTTATTGAAAGTCAACTTTGAATGCCTCAAGACATTTGCAAAAAAAAACGGTCTCAGTACTGATTTTGACTATATTGAAGACTTACAAATGCTTATCTTTGTTCATTTTGTTGAGCCAAAGTTAAGTGAATACCCAATTTGCTATATTTACGATTTTCCAAAGCAACAAGCAGCACTCGCACAGGTTGAGGGGGAGGTAGCACACCGTTTTGAGTTGTATCTTGATGGTGTTGAAATTGCCAATGGCTATCAAGAGTTGCAAAGTGCTGATGACTATCGTCAGCGCTTCAAGTTAGAGTGTGAAAAACGTCAGAGAATTGACAAGCCGGTGACCACAATTGATGAGCAATTTTTAAGCGATTTATCGTCGCCACTGCCTTTTTGCTCTGGTGTGGCTATAGGGATTGATCGCTTGTTTACACAAATATCGCTTTAAAAAGGTTTATAATCAGCCTCAATGACCAAGGATCAACCTTTCTGGCAATATAAAACATTAGCCCAGATGACGGTTAATGAATGGGAGTCGCTTTGTGATGGGTGTGGGCGATGTTGCTTGCACAAACTTGAGGACGAAGACACAAACGAAATCTTTTTTACTGATGTTGCTTGTCATTATCTAGACGAAGAAACCTGCACATGCCCTCACTATGTGGATCGACAATCCTATGTGCCAGATTGCTTGACGATTAAACCTAATTGGGGCAAAAAGTTTAATTGGCTGCCTTCTACCTGCGCATATCGGTTACTATATGAGGGCAAAGATTTGTTCAGCTGGCATCCTCTAATTAGTGGCGATGAAAATAGCGTACACCTAGCTGGCATTTCGGTACGGGGGCGAACCTACAGGGATAACGAAATTAACGATGATCAGTTGTTTGAACACGTAATTACTTGGGTGGATTAAATGAAAAAAATTGCAATTACAATTCTTGGGCTATTCATTTCACTATCAACACTAGCACACGAGTGGCCACACGAAAACATCTCGGAAGCTGCGTTTGCGCTTGATGTTGAGGATAGAGTTCCTATAAATATTGTTGAAGAGATGGATACCTCTTTAGGTAAAATCTACTTTTTCACCAATATCCGCAACTTAAAAGGCGAATACATTACCCATCGTTGGATTTATGACAACAATGTGATGGCTAATGTACGTTTTGAGATTCGAGGTCCAAGATGGCGAGTTTGGTCGTCTAAGAATCTTTGGCATTCGTGGATAGGTGAGTGGACAGTGCAAGTGCTTCTTGACGATGGCACCATGCTCTATGAAAAGACATTTAACTATTTACACGAATAACTAACAGATAATGAATAAAGTTGTATTGGCCTATTCAGGCGGTCTAGACACCAGTATTATTGCCAAGTGGCTACAAGAAACCTACGATTGTGAGGTGGTAACATTTACCGCAGACATCGGCCAGGGCGAAGAAGTTGAGCCAGCACGCGCAAAAGCCGTGGCGATGGGTATCAAAGAAATCTACATTGAAGATCTGCGTGAAGAATTTGCCCGTGATTTTGTCTTCCCAATGTTTAGAGCGAATGCCATTTACGAAGGTGAATACCTCCTAGGTACTTCTATTGCACGCCCACTTATTTCAAAGCGCTTGGTAGAGATTGCAGCCGAGGTTGGTGCCGATGCAGTTTCTCATGGTGCGACTGGCAAGGGTAACGACCAGGTACGCTTTGAGCTGAATGCTTATGCACTCAATGCCGATATCAAAGTGATTGCTCCTTGGCGCGAATGGGATTTGTCATCACGTCAAAGCCTTATGGCATACGCTGAAGAACACGGTATAGAAATTGATTACCAAAAACAATCGAAAAAATCTCCTTATTCAATGGACGCCAATTTATTGCACATCTCCTACGAGGGTGACAATTTAGAAGACCCTTGGGTTGAGGCCGAAGACGATATGTGGCGCTGGTCTGTTTCTCCTGAGGATGCGCCAGATAAGGCGGAATACATCGAACTAACTTACGAAAAAGGCGATATTGTTGCTATCAATGGCGAGGCCATGTCACCAGCAAGTGTAATGGAAGATCTTAATCGTCGTGCTGGTGCCAATGGTGTTGGTCGCTTAGATTTGGTTGAAAACCGCTTTGTTGGCATGAAGTCTCGTGGTTGTTATGAGACGCCAGCTGGTACTGTCATGCTAAAGGCACATCGTGCCATTGAATCGTTAACGCTTGATCGCGAAGCAGCCCACCTTAAAGACGAGTTAATGCCAAAATATGCCAAGCTTATTTATAACGGTTTTTGGTTTGCACCGGAGCGTGAGATGATGCAAGCTGCGATCGATGCTTCGCAAGAAACAGTGAGTGGTGTTGTAAGAGTTAAGCTCTATAAAGGAAACGTTTCAATCGTTGGTCGCAAGTCGGAAAACTCGTTATTTAGTGAAAAAATAGCGACTTTTGAAGACGACGAAGGCGCTTATGATCAAAAAGACGCAGAAGGCTTTATTAAGCTAAATGCATTGCGTTTGAGGCTAAAAGCACTACAATAAACACAAAAAATCGGAAATTTTCGGTTTTTCTACTAAAAATATCAATTATTGACAATAAAAGTCCATAAATTGGTGTTTTTTATTTAAAAATGGCAGTTTTTTGTCATTTTTAGGCAAATTTTCCATTAAAAAGTTGTGTTTTAATGTTTATTTGTATTTTTTCTAAATTTTGTTAAAAAGAGTTTTGTGGTTTAACTAATTAGAAACTTATGGCAACAATAAATCTTTCTGAAGGGCCGACTCAAAAAGTTGCTGAATTCTTGGTCATAAATAAAAAGATAGACGACAACGCACTAGTGGCCTTTAATAAAGACGGTGTAGTGTGCTTAAGAAATGCATTCTCAAAGCAATGGTTGGATAAGATTGAACAAGGCATTCTAAAAGCGCTAAATGGCACCAGTGAAAATATAGATATCGTAAAAAAATCTCAAGATAAGGGTCGATTCTCGTTTAGTTCTCAAGCTTGGAAAAATGTCTCTCCATTCAAAGAATTTATTTTTGAAAGCCCTATGGCAGATATTGCTTGGCCCTTTCTTGAGTCTCGATACATGAGTTTGTTTTATGATTTCCTCTTGATCAAAGAAGCACAGAGTAACCATGCGCTAACACCCTGGCATCAAGATCACGCATACTATCCCCTAAAAGGAACAAAAGCGATTAATTGTTGGGTGGCTCTGGATCCAATTCCCGAATCTACGGCGCTGCGATTTTGTGTTGGATCGCATCAGTCAAAAACGCTTTATCGTGCAGTTAACTTTGATGACGAAAATGACGACTATTTGCACGCTCGCAAAGATCGACCAGAAACACCGAGTATTGAAATAGGGGGTGATGAACAAGTATCGAGCACTGAGATGAATCCTGGAGATATGTTGATTTGGAGTTCTTACACGCTCCACTGTGCACCGGGAAACCATCTCGATAAAAGACGCGCAGCTTTTTCAGTAAATTGGATTGGAGACGACATCACTTACGATGAAATTCCTGCTCTTGATTCTTATCTAGATCCTAGCTTGAAAACTGGCGATCGAGTCATTAGTGATAAATTTCCTCTTGTTAGGGGCACCATTGAGTAAGTCTACGTGAGCATCCTATTTGAGCGGTACAATAATGGTATGATGAGCAAGTTATTACCTTGGTATTTGAAACACGAGCAGAAAAAATGAAAAGAATGCATATCCATATATCAGTTGATGATTTAGATAAAAACATTGGCTTTTATTCTAGTTTATTTGGTGTTAAGCCAACAATCCAGCACGAAGATTATGCTAAGTGGCGCTTGGAAGATCCCATGGTGAATTTTGCGATTTCAGATCGCGGTCGCGACAATGGCGTTAATCACTTGGGTCTTGAAGTTGAATCGGAAAGTGAGCTTGAGGAAATCTCGGCCAGACTGACTGTTAATGAAATTGAAAATGTTGAAGAGAAGGGTGCTAATTGTTGTTACGCAGAGTCGGATAAATATTGGACATTGGATCCGCAAGGTATCCCTTGGGAGAATTTTCATACATTAAGCGACATTCCAATGTATGGTTCTGATGCCCAAAAGAATCCCAGCGCTGAATCTAATTGTTGTGTCGGTGAGATGAAAACTGTCAACAAAGCGAAGCAACAGTGCTGTTAATAAAAAAGCCCGACTGAGTCGGGCTTTTTTATTGCGGGGTATTAATCCTCTATGGTATGTAGGCCACACTCTCGACCAGTCTCTGCTTTAGTTGGGTCAAAATAACGAGTCTCATCGGGTAAGCCGTGCTTTTCAAGATAGGTCTTCATATCTGCCAGAGTCCAATCGAGTAACGGTGACACCTTGATTACATCATTTGGAGCAAGGGCTACCGTATCCATCTCTTGGCGCACAGCTGTTTGTTCACGCCTAACGGCTGTCAGCCATACATCGGCATTAATTTCTTTCATGCCGCGTAAGAAAGGTTCTATTTTAAATTGCTGCGAGAACTCTTTATGAGCAGGGTCATCTATATTTGGAATGCCACCCATAACAGCATCGCGTCTAGCGGTACTAACGAATGGCGTGTACACAGTTAGATTTAAATTGAGCGCTTCTGTAACCGCATCGGCAAACTGGTAAGTCTGTGGCATGTTGTAGCCCGAATCAATCCAGAGCACTTCGGTCTCTGGTGCGACTTGATTGACCATGTGTAATAGCACCGCCTCCTGAGGACCAAAATTGGTAGTGACAATGGCTTTTCCTTGAAGTGACAGAGCCCATTTGACAATGTTCTCGGCATTTGCATCTTGAAGTTCTTTGTTAGCTTTTGTAACGTCAAAGCTCGTTTTTTGATAGCCAGAAAAATCCGCTTGTTGAGCGCTAATCATGCCGGCCGCAACGGTGGCATTGGTTATTCTATCGATAAGGATAAATGCACCCAAGCCTTTGTTGCTTCTAAACTGTTCGATGGGCAAAAGCGCATCCAGTTGGATGTCCACTAGGGCAATTTCATTAAGATCTAAGCCCTCTGAATCCACAGAGGACAAAGTGTTCACGTCGGTTCGGTGGTGTATAAGTTCAACGCGAGCATTGACGCGCCGGGGTCCGAGTCTGAGCTCGTAATCGTGATCAAGCGCCAAAGGTTTTTGATCCATCCAAACCAAGTGAGACCTAAGCTTTTGCTGGTTTTTGACTGAGTTGTTTTTGTCTCGGTGCACCAACAAGTCACCTCTTGAGACATCAATTTCATCGTTTAGCGTTAGCGTAATTGCCATGCCGGCATAGGCGCGATCAAGATCACCATCTGGTGAAATAACACGTGCAACTGTTGAGCTGATTCCGCTTGGGAATGCGGTTATCGGATCACCTGGTGCAACACTGCCTTGATTAAGCGTGCCGCTGTAACCACGAAAGTCAGCATGGGGGCGGTTAACGTATTGAACAGGGAGTTGAAAACCCTTTTCAACATGCTTAACCTCTGTCTCAACGTCTTCCAGAAATGGCAAAAGTGCCTTACCTTCATACCAAGGCATTTTTTCGGAATAGTTGACTACGTTATCGCCTCTCAGTGCCGAAATTGGAATAAAGTTGATTTTTCTCAAGCTCAGTTTTTCGGCAAAACGCAAGTAGTCGCTTTTGATGTGGTCGTAAGCATCTTTGCTGTAGTCAACCAAATCCATCTTGTTGACAGCGACTACAACTTGTTTGAGGCCCAACAAAGAAACCAAGAATGAATGGCGTTTAGTTTGTGTTGTTAGACCCTTACTGGCATCCACCAAGATAATGGCCAAATCAGAGTTGGAGGCACCGGTAACCATATTGCGTGTGTATTGCTCATGGCCCGGCGTGTCAGCAATGATAAATTTACGTTTTGATGTTGAAAAGTAACGATAGGCAACATCTATGGTAATGCCTTGCTCACGCTCTGCTTCCAGTCCATCAACTAGCAGAGCAAGATCCAACTGCTCTTCATTGGCAATGGTTTTGCTGCTGCTTTTAATAGCAGCAAGCTGATCTTCATACACCATTTTAGAGTCGTGTAGCAATCGTCCAATCAGTGTTGATTTTCCGTCATCCACACTACCCGAGGTGAGCAGTTTTAGTAAAGTTTTGTTTTCATGCTTAACTAAGTAGGCATTAATATCTTCTTTAATTAGTTCGTCAGTGTAGCTCATTAGAAATACCCCTGTGCTTTTTTTGCTTCCATTGATCCCTCTTGATCCGAGTCGATGAGTCGACCTTGTCTCTCGGAGGTTTTCGTTAGAAGCATCTCTTGAATAATATCGGTTAGTGTTGTTGCTCTAGACTCAATAGCCCCTGTTAGTGGGTAACAGCCAAGTGTGCGAAAGCGAACCCACTGATCTTTAGGGGTTTCACCGGATTCAAGTTTCATGCGATCGTCATCCACCATAATCTTAACACCATCTCGCTCAACAACCGGTCTGGATGCCGCGAAATACAAAGGCACGATTTCAATTTGTTCAAGGTAAATGTACTGCCAAATATCCAGTTCTGTCCAATTTGAAATTGGGAACACTCGAATACTTTCGCCTTTATTTATCCGCGTGTTATATAGATTCCACAATTCTGGTCTTTGGTTTTTTGGATCCCAACGGTGTTGCTCAGAACGAAATGAAAAGATACGCTCCTTAGCGCGTGAAGCCTCCTCGTCTCGTCGTGCGCCGCCAAAAGCTGCATCAAAACCGTATTGGTCTAGCGCCTGCTTCAGACCTTGGGTTTTCATCACATCGGTATGAACTTTAGAGCCATGGGTGAATGGGCCAATATTCATCGCCAAACCATCTGGATTGATATGTGTAAGTAGTTCCATGCCAGATTCTTTTGCCACCTTGTCGCGAAACTCGATCATTTCTCGAAACTTCCAAGTTGTATCAACATGTAATAAAGGGAAAGGCGGTACAGCAGGAAAAAACGCTTTTTTCGCCAAATGCAACATAACCGAAGAGTCCTTGCCAATAGAATAGAGCATGGCAGGGCTCTTGAATTCGGCCACAACTTCTCTAAAGATGTGGATGCTTTCTGCTTCCAATTGCTTTAAATGACTTAAACGATGTTCAGGTATTGGACTCATTTCTATTCCTCATTGGTGGTTATTGGTAACGACACTGTTGCTGGGTAAATTGATGAATTATAGTAATATTTTCTAAAAATAAAAGTAAATTAATAAAAATAATACTAATATTTTCTAATTTACTTTTATTTTTAGAAATATATTCTTTATATCAAGTATTGAATAGCAAGGCAATTAACCAAAGGCAAAGAATTGAAGTAAATGGATGCGGGTCAATAACTGTGCAAATACGACTATTTCAGATTGTCTACATTTATAATTGCCGCTTATGATTCGCGCTGCACTAAAAACCACCTTACCCATATTTTTTGGCTATCTACCCCTAGGTATTGCTTTCGGTATGTTGTTCCAAGAGTTGGGCTATCCTTGGTATTTTGCAACCATTATGGGTATTTGTATTTATGCTGGAGCGGCACAATTTATGGCGATTGGCTTGCTGGCTGCAAGTGCTGGTTATGTTGAGATTGCGATAGCGACTTTTTTTCTTAATTCCCGCCACCTGTTTTATGGATTGGCACTGTTGAATAATTTCGGCACTTGGGGTTTGCGCAAGTTGTATTTGATTTTTGGACTAACGGATGAAGTGTTTTCTTTGATGAGTACGATTGATGTGCCATCAGGCCTTGAGAAATCGAAGTTTTATTTTTTTATGACACTTTTTTCTCAGAGTTATTGGGTTTTGGGTTGTACTTTGGGCGCTTGGGCTGGAACAAAACTAACGGTTAATACGCAAGGCATGGAATTTGCCGCAACGGCACTTTTTACCGTGCTACTTATTGAGCAATGGCTCAAGGTTAAAAAACCGTTACCATTTGTTGTTGCGATAATTGCATCAGGGATTGCACTTTTTTTGTTTGCCGAACATATGTTGATACTGGCCATTTCCCTATCAGTAATTTTTATGATTGTTTTGCGTTTAACGAATAAAAACTTGCAAGATGAATATTGAATACTTAATCATAGTCATAGCTATTATGGCGATAGCAACGTTTGCAACAAGGTTGCCACCTTTTGTACTCTTTAGTGGTCGAGAGCAACATCCATTGCTGAGATTTATTGCAAAATATACGCCGCCAATGGTAATGACAATTTTGGTTATTTATATGCTCAAAGGGGTTAATTATCTTGCTATGGAAGGGTTATTTACCTTTATCGCCTTGAGTGCCACCATTGCTACACATTTATGGAAAAGAAATGCCCTATTGAGTATTTGTGTTGGAACTGCAACCTTTATGGCAGCTGTTCAGTGGTAATTTTAGTTTTGGACTAGCAAACTTATTGGGCTGGAACTGAGTTCCTGTAAGGAATTAAGCCTGATTTACTATATAATTTTACAATCCCCTATTTTTAGAAGCAATTGATGCCAAGGTTAGCACAACTATTCCCGTTTCTTGTTTGGTTTAGGTTAACCACATTAGAGACCGTAAAAGCAGATTTTTTTGCTGGCTTAACGGGTGCAGTCATTGTTCTTCCGCAAGGTATTGCCTTTGCCACAATTGCTGGTATGCCGCCAGAATATGGCCTTTATACAGCGATGGTGGTACCAATTATTGCAGCGCTTTTTGGCTCTTCGTTTCATTTAGTCTCTGGTCCTACTACAGCCATATCGATTGTTGTTTTTTCGGCAGTTAGTAAGTACGCCATTTTCGAAAGTGAAGAGTTTGTCGCCATGGCGTTAACGATGACTTTCTTAGCTGGTATCTATCAGTTAGCGTTTGGTTTGGCTAAGTTCGGTATGTTGGTTAACTTTGTTTCCCATAATGTTGTTATTGGTTTTACCGCGGGCGCGGCAATCCTGATTGCCAGTAGCCAAGTGCCACTCATATTGGGTGTTGAAGTTTTTAGAGGCTTGGGTTTTACAGACTCTTGGGTAAGGCTTTTTGCTAATATTGAAGAACTGAACATTTATGTCCTTGGGGTTGGACTGACAACCCTATTTACCGCAATCTTGGTTAAGATTTTTCTACCAAAATATCCGAATTTGCTTATTGCAATGTTTGTTGGCGGTCTTGTTGCAGTCGGTTTGGGTCAATTCACAGACTCTATTAAAACTGTCGGCGAGATACCTGTCTTCTTGCCACCCCCTTCAATGCCGGATTTTTCAATTAATACCTTGAAAGAGCTTGCGCCAGAAGCCTTTGCCATCGCTCTATTGGGCTTGATTGAGGCGGTATCAATCAGTCGCTCTGTAGCCATTAAATCAAACCAAAGACTCAAGCCAAGTCAAGAATTTATTGGCCAGGGCTTATCAAATATTATTGGCAGTTTCTTTTCCAGCTACGCCTCTTCGGGCTCATTCACCCGTACAGGCGTGAATTATGAAGCGGGAGCTAGAACGCCACTTTCTGCCATTATTGCCGCTTTGCTTTTGGTTGTTATTGTTCTTTTGGTGGGGCCATTAATGTCATATTTACCGATTTCAGCGATGGCAGGAATTATCTTGTTGGTTGCCTACAATCTTGTTGACTTTAAGCATGTTAAGAAAACCTTTAAATTTAGCAAGTCTGAGAGCTCTATTTTTCTCGTAACATTCCTTTCAACGCTATTACTGGATTTGGAGTTTGCTATCTATTTAGGTGTGTTGCTTTCATTGATGTTGTTTATCGCCAAAACTGCTGCACCAGAAATACACACATTGGGTTTTGAGACTGATCACGAAGAATCTGATCGAAAATTAAGAACCATGCGCACTGCCCCTTTGACTCAATGCCCTCAGCTAAAAATAATTCGTATTGACATGTCAATTTATTTTGGCTCGATTAACCATATTCAAAAGCAAATTAATCAAATCGTTGATAACCAGAGAATCTATCATATTTTGATTGTTGGCACTGGCGTTAACTTTATCGACCTTGCAGGTGTCGAAGGCCTGTTGGCTGAAAACCGTCGTTTGAAAAAGTTGGGTGGGAGCTTCTATTTTGTATCAGTCAAAACTTCGGTTCAAGCCTTTTTGCAGAAAGTGGGGTTTGTTGACGAAATTGGCGCAGACCATTTTTTTGAGTCTAAGAGCGAGGCTATCCACAACATTTATTCCAAGCTTGATATGGAAAAATGTGAAACATGTCGCGCACTTGTCTTTAAAGAGTGTAATTAATTAAACTCTTTGATTAATCAAAAAACGTTGTAAAAGAGTCCACTTCTTCTCTAGCAGTGCGATAACTATTGACTATGGCGTCTTTATCTTCATAGCCAATTGCCATCCCGCAAAGTAATATTTTGTCGTGTCCGTAATCCAACTCTGGCTTGATAATATGTTGGTAGTCAGCAAACGCTGCCTGCGGGCAAGTGCTAAGACCTAAGTCAAGCGCGCCCAACATCACCGATTGGATAAACATACCATAATCCATAAAACTACCGGTTTGAAGTTGTGAATCCATAAAAAACAAAAGTAGGGCTGGGGCGTCAAATCCTCGGTAGTTGGCAGCCCACTGATCCATTTGCCTTTCTTTATCTTCGCGCGTGATGCCTAATGTTGAATACATCAACAAGCCACATTCTTTGCGTCTAGATTTATAGGGGTCGACCCATTCTGTAGGGTAGTACTGGTAATCACGCTTGCCTTTGTCGCCGGCACGAAACGCTGCTTCAATTTTGCTTTGTAAATTATTTTTACTCTCTCCAGTCATCACAACAACGCTCCAAGGTTGGGTATTGACGCCTGATGGCGCTTGCTTGGCTGCATCAAGAAGCGTGGTTATTTGTTCTTTGCTGACAGCTTTGTCAAGAAAGGCGCGAGTTGATTTGCGTACCTTGAGTGCGGTGATAACGTCCATACGAAATTCTCCTGTGAATTGCGTTGATTTTAATATGTCTAGTCGAGTATAAATTCCTTTCTCAGGATCAAAGATTTACGAGAAAGGATGCTGTCTTTTCAGAAAAAATCCGAGTAATTCGGATTCAAAAGAATGGAGGCCGGAACCAGAGTCGAACTGGTCTATAAGGCTTTGCAGGCCCCTGCATAACCGCTTTGCTATCCGGCCAGTAACTTTGAGGAACAAAAAAGCCTGTTGAGACAGGCCAATTGTATCACTAAAATTTGGAGCGGGAAACGAGATTCGAACTCGCGACATTCACGTTGGCAACGTGATGCTCTACCAGCTGAGCTATTCCCGCATAGGTGTGAAATTATAGTGTGTTTTTCTTAGCTGTCAAATGTTTTTAAGCCCGCAAGCAAATAATTAAACCCTGACCACAATGTTAGAATTGTGGCGAATAATAGCAGGGCCAACCCAATGTTCAAAATATTGTCTTGGGAAAACATTAGTAGCGGCTGGTGATAAAGTAAAAACAAGATAGCAATCATTTGCACGGTTGTTTTTGTTTTGCCAATCCATGATACGGCAATTTGAGTTCTTTTGCCAACTTCAGCCATCCACTCTCTTAGTGCAGAAATCAGTATCTCTCTAGAGATAATAATGACTGATGGAATGGTGACAAACCATGTGGCATAGTAGTCTGTGAGTAAAACTAGAGCAACGCATACCATCAGTTTGTCTGCTACTGGATCAAGAAAGGCGCCCAGCTCAGATATTTGATTAAGTCGCCTGGCCAGCAACCCATCAAAAAAATCTGTCAAACTAATTAAAATAAAAATGATAACTAGGGTGTTGTTTATCCAAGGCAAAGGGTCGCCCTCAAGGTAATTGGGCTGCAAGTAGAATAAGCCAACAAAAACTGGAATCATTGCGATCCTAGAGAGAGTGAGAATGTTGGGAACTGTCATCATGAGGTGTTCATTCTAACAAATAGTGGGTTGTTTTAGAACAAACTTAAGATGGCGCGCTCGGCAGGAGTCGAACCTGCAACCGCTCGGTTCGTAGCCGAGTACTCTATCCAGTTGAGCTACGAGCGCGTATTTGTTGTCTAAAAACCAAAGATGCTTTGTTATTTCTCCTCAGCCGTATTGGTAATATCGTCTGAAGAAAAATGCTTAGTCTATTCAGTTTTTATACAAAAATTATACTTCACTTGAGAGGCTTTCTCTGTAAGCAAAGATATAAAGCGGGTAATTATCACCACCTTTGAAGCAAAGGTCAAGCAGAGTTTTTGGTTTTTACCAAAAGATTAACCAATTGATCGAGATACATCATCCTCGAGCCTTTGATTAAAATCGTTGAGTTTTTGTGGTTTTTACTAAGGTGTTGATATAGTTTTTCAATGTTTTCAAATTGCTCGCCATGGTAGTGCTTGGCATCATCGCCAATTGTGTATATTTTGTCGATAGTTTTTTGTCTGGCGTATTCACCGATTTCTAGGTGAAAATTAGCAGATTGATCGCCTAATTCAGCCATTGAACCCAAAACTGCAATTTTTTCGCCGTCATAAGACGACAAAGTGTCGATAGCGGCCTTCATTGAATGCGGGTTGGCATTGTAACTGTCGTCAAGAATTGTAAAGTTTCCATTCTGTAAAAGGTTAAGGCGCCCGGTTTCTGGTAGTGTGGACTCAAGGCCTTTTTTTATAGTCTCTATTTTTATGCCTAGTTTCGTAGCACATGCTGCTGCAGAAAGCGCATTTTCAACCTGGTGTTTACCTATCATTTGCAAAGTGACCAATGCAACCTCGTTTTGACAATGTAGATTAAATTGTATGGAATCGAGCTTCTCATTGATATTTGAGGCAAAGGTGTTTGTGCCTGTGCCAAACAAAACACAGTCGCGTTTATCAGCTATTTTTTCCCAAGTGACTTTATGGGGTGAACTGGCATTGATAAAAGCCACACCATCCTCAGGCAGAGATCCAATGATTTCTCCTTTGGCTCTAACAAGGTTATCAATTGAGCCAAACTCTCCAAGATGGGCGTTGTTAGCATTAGTGATAATTGAAAAACTTGGTTTCGCTAGATGGCAAAGCAGGGAGATTTCGTTGGTGTGATTTGCACCCATTTCAATAACACAGTACTGATGTTCTTTCTTTATGTTGAGTAAGGTTTTTGGCACACCTAAGTGGTTGTTTAAATTACCTTGATTGCTCAGCGTTGGTGCTGCAAGAGAGAGAATGTTCGCTAACATATTTTTAGTGGATGTTTTGCCATTACTCCCAGTAATTGCGATTACAGTCGGAGAAAAAGATTGTCGATACCAGCTTGCAATTGCTCTGTAGGCCTCCTCGGTATTGTTAACGGTGATTATAGGTAGGCTTGTTGTTATTTTTTTGTGTGCAATGATGGCCTTGGCACCAAAATCTTCAGCGTGTTGAACGAAATTATGGCCATCAAAGGATTCGCCTTCTAATGCAATAAAAAGTTTGCCTTTGCCATCTTCCCTTGTATCGGTATAAACACCATTAAAGTCGACATTGGCGCTTGTGAAACCACCAGCGATATTAGCAACAGTTTGAGTATCAGTTGAGAGCATTGTGTGCAACTTGAATATCGCTAAAAGGTAGTGCCTGGTCACCAATTATTTGTGTAGTTTCGTGACCCTTGCCGGCAATTAATAAACACTCGTCTCCACTAAGAGTGGCGATGGCTGTTTGGATGGCAAGTGCTCTATCCAAGATGACTTCGGCTTCAAAACCTTCTTTTAGGCCTACTTGAATATCCTCAACGATCATTTGAGCATCTTCATTTCTAGGGTTGTCGTTGGTCAAAATAACACTGTCAGCTAGTTCGCTAGCAATCTTACCCATTATTGATCTTTTGTCAGTATCCCTATTACCACCACAGCCGAAAAGCACCCTTAGTTTAAATGTGGGGTAATGTTCATGCAGGGTATTAATGGCTTTAGAAAGCGCATCTGGAGTATGGGCATAGTCAATCCAAATATTATGATTGGCAATTTTTTGCATTCTGCCAGGCGGCGCTTTGATTTTAGTGATTTGAGGTATGATTTCGTCATCACTATAACCTAGTTCTTGCAAGCTGGTGAGTGCTGCCAGTGCATTTGAAATGTTGAAACGACCGAGTAAGGGTAATTCAAAAATAAATTGATTCAGCCGACAAAGAAACCCATATTCGGTTGCGTGGCAATAATGACAATCATCAATGGAGAAGGGCTTTTGTTTTGCAGCCGAAGTAATGCCTAGAAAATAAGGGTGGTTTTCATCATCTTGATTAACGATAACACACTGGGTTTTTTCATCAGAAAACAGTCTTCCTTTGGCTTCTCGATAGGCCTCCATTGTATTATGATAGTCGAGATGGTCTTGAGTAAGATTGGTAAAAATGGCTTGCTCAAATGTCAACCCTTCAACCCTATTTTGCATCAATGCGTGCGACGAAACTTCTAATATGGCTATATCAACCCCTGCTTGATGATATTGATTGAGCGCTTTGTAGAGGGTAAAGATGTCAGGCGTTGTGTTGGCGGTTTTTTCATCAGAGCCACTAATGCCCAGTGTGCCAATAACCCCAGTTTTAACATTAAGGCGTTCGAGCAGTTGTGAGATAAATAAACTGACCGATGTTTTACCATTGGTGCCTGTGACACCAATGAGTTTAATCAATTGTGCGTGTTGATAAAACCTTTGAGCCAGTGTTGCTAAATGGGCACTTAAGTTGTTAACCCGAATACAGGGAACTGCACATTCTAAGTCGCAATCTTCGCTAAGAACAACAACACATCCTTTTTCAATGGCCTGTTCTACGTAGTCACCGCCATGACTATTGTCTCCCTGAAGAGCGACAAATGCTTCACCTTCTTTAAGGCTTGCCGTGTTTAAAGATAGACCGCTAATAGCTAAGGATATTTCGGTTTCTTGAATACCAAGAAGTAACGCTTTGGTATTCATTTCTGCTGATTGTGTAGCCATTCTGGAGACAATATGAAAAGCAATATTAAATGATTTTGGCTTGCATCAATGTATGCATATTGATTGCACCAACAATTCTATTATTACAATCGACAACGGGTAGAGAATTTAGATTGTGCTCATCCATCAATTCAAAAGCAGCCACTGCAGGCCTATCTCCTTCAATTGATTTGCAATTCTTAGTCATTACTTCAGCAATGGAAAGATTTTGAAGATTGATGTTTTTTTCCAGTACTCGCCGCAGGTCGCCATCTGTGAAAATACCAAGTAAGTTGTTATCACTCTCGGCAATCAGAACCATGCCCAGGGCTTTTTCACTCATCACTAAGAGGGCATCAAGCAATAAAACATCGGGGGCAACGACAGGTGCGCTGTTTCCGGATTTCATTATGCTAGAAACCAGAGTTAATAATCGTCGACCTAGGGCGCCCGATGGGTGTGATCTTGCAAAATCTTCAGGAGTAAATCCACGTGCATTTAATAGGGTAATTGCTAACGCATCTCCCATTACAAGGGCAGCAGTCGTGCTGGAGGTGGGTGTTAAATTATGGGGACAGGCCTCTTGCTCAACGCCAACATCAAGCTGAATATCGCTCGCTTGTGCCAAGGTTGAGTTGGGATTGCCAGTCATGCCAATGATTTGCGCATCCATTTTGTGAATACTGGGCAGTAGCTGACAGATTTCATCTGCCTCACCCGAGTATGAAATAAGAATAACCACATCATTTTTATCGATCATCCCCAAGTCGCCATGACCCGCTTCGCCGGGATGTACAAAAAAAGCAGGGGTCCCGGTAGAAGCTAGTGTTGCCGCAATTTTTCGGGCGACGTGTCCTGATTTTCCCATGCCAATTAAAACCACCTTTCCTTGACAGTCGTGTAACAAGGAGCAAGCATCAACAAAGTTTTGATTAATACTGTCTTGCAGCTTTGCTATAGAGTTGGCTTCTAACTGAATGACGTTTTTTGCAATTTCGATTAAGGCTTTTGTCATGACAAATGATTATGAATAAGAAGCATAAGAGGATTATAAATATATTTATTGTGGCTGGGCTTTATAATATTTCCAGATAGGGTGTTAGTGGGGCCAACCAACAAAGATGAAAACCAAGGTATTGTTCGTGTGTATGGGTAATATTTGTCGATCGCCAACTGCACAAGGCGCTTTTCAACAGCTGGTAAAGGAAGGCGGTTGCGCTGAATTGTTTGAGATTGACTCTGCTGGAACTCACGCTTATCACGTAGGACATGCGCCAGATAAGCGCGCGCAGCAGGCTGCCAGAACGCAAGGTGTAGACCTATCTAATCAAAGAGCAAGACAGGTTCACGAGAGTGATTTTTATTATTACGACAAGATCTTAGCCATGGATTTGGATAATTATGAAATTCTTCAATCTGAGTGTCCGCATGAAAGCCAATCTGATATCGAGTTATTGCTTGACTATTTGCCCGATACAAAAATCAGAAGTGTGCCAGACCCTTATTACGAAGGCAAATTCGATGATGTCTTTGAAATGATTCACCAAGCTTGTGGTTTCTTGCTGCAAGGCCTCATAAAAAAAGCCTAATATCAGTTGACATAAATACCCCTAGCAAAGTATAATTCTTCGCTTTATTGCCTCCGTCAAAAGGGCAATTGATCAGAAAATATACATTGGAGTAGAAGCTTTATGTCAACGATTAACCAACTGGTACGTGACCCGCGCAAGAAAAAAATTGTTAAAAGTGATGTGCCTGCATTAGATAGTTGCCCACAAAAACGTGGTGTTTGTACGCGTGTGTACACAACAACACCTAAAAAGCCTAATTCGGCGCTACGTAAAGTTGCTCGTGTTAGATTAACCAATTCAGCAGAGGTAACTACCTATATTGGTGGCGAAGGGCACAACCTTCAAGAACACTCTGTAATCCTTATTCGTGGCGGTCGTGTTAAAGACCTACCTGGTGTGCGTTATCACACAGTTCGTGGAGCACTTGATACAACAGGTGTTGATGGCAGAATGCAAGGTCGTTCGAAGTACGGCACTAAAAAACCTAAGAAATAATCATAAGAGAAGACTGATATGAGAAGAAGATCCGCACCAAAAAGAGAAATTTTGCCAGATCCTAAATATGGCGATCTTGTGCTTGCTAAGTTTGTAAACATCTTGATGCTTGACGGTAAAAAGTCAGTTGCTGAGAAAATTGTTTATGATGCCCTAGACACTATCGAGGCTAAAGGCAACGCAGAGCCTATTGAGACATTTAAGCAGGCGTTAGAAAATATTGGTCCTCAAGTTGAGATTAAGTCTCGTCGTGTGGGTGGTTCTACTTACCAAGTACCAGTTGAAGTAAGAGCTGATAGAAAGATTGCTCTAGCTATGCGTTGGATGATTGAAGCTTCTCGTAAGCGTGGTGAGAAAGGTATGAAGTTAAGACTGGCTGGCGAGGTATTAGATGCCAACCAAAACCGTGGCTCGGCTTTCAAGAAAAAAGAAGACACTCATAGAATGGCTGAAGCAAACAAAGCTTTCGCTCATTTCCGCTGGTAAATTAGGAAGCAATCATGGCAAGAACTACTCCAATTAATCGTTACCGTAATGTCGGTATCATGGCCCACATTGATGCGGGTAAGACAACAACAACCGAGCGTATTCTTTTATACACAGGCCGTACTCACAAAATTGGTGAAGTGCATGACGGTGGCGCCACCATGGACTGGATGGAGCAAGAGCAAGAGCGTGGTATTACTATTACTTCTGCGGCAACTACTTGTTTCTGGAAAGGCATGGATAACCAGTTTGATGAGCACCGTGTTAATATTATTGATACCCCGGGACACGTTGACTTTACGATTGAAGTAGAGCGTTCATTAAAAGTATTAGACGGCGCCTGCGCCGTTTTTTGTGCAGTTGGTGGTGTAGAGCCCCAGTCTGAGACAGTTTGGCGTCAAGCAGATAAATACAGCGTTCCAAGAATTGGATTTGTAAACAAAATGGATCGTGCTGGCGCAGATTTCTTGCGCGTTTGTGATCAAGTTAAAAGTCGTCTAGGTGGCAATCCCGTGCCAATGCAAATTGCGATTGGTGCAGAGGACGCTTTCGAAGGTGTTGTAGACCTTATTCGCATGAAGGCAATTTTTTGGAACGAAGCTGATCAAGGTGCTACTTACGAAGTCAAAGATATTCCTGCCGAGTTGCAAGACCTCGCCGATGAAAAACGCGAGTTTATGATTGAATCTGCTGCTGAGGCAACTGAAGAGTTGATGGAGAAGTACCTTGAGGAAGGCACTTTGACAGACGATGAAATTCGCGAAGGCATCCGTACACAAACAATTGATAACCAAATTATCCCAATGTTTTGTGGTTCAGCCTTTAAAAACAAAGGTGTACAAGCAGTATTGGATGCGATGGTAACTTATATGCCATCACCATTGGATGTTGATCCTATTACAGGTATCTTGGACGATGCTGATGAGACAGAGGCTCCAAGAAATCCAAACGATGATGAGCCGTTCGCATCACTTGCCTTTAAGATTGCAACAGACCCGTTCGTTGGTAACCTAACATTCTTCAGAGTGTACTCTGGTGTTCTTAAGTCAGGTGATTTTGTATTCAACTCATCCAAAGGCAAAAAAGAGCGCATTGGTCGTATCGTGCAAATGCACTCTAACGATCGTGAAGAAATTAAAGAAGTACGTGCTGGCGACATCGCCGCTGCTATTGGCCTTAAAGATGTAACTACGGGCGATACCTTGTGCGATATGAAGGACAAGATTGTTCTTGAGAGAATGGAATTTCCTGAGCCGGTAATCGCAGTTGCTGTAGAGCCAAAAACCAAAGCTGACCAAGAGAAAATGGGTATTGCTTTGGGTAAATTGGCGCATGAAGATCCTTCTTTTAAAGTATCAACTGATGAAGAGTCAGGCCAGACAATTATTGCTGGCATGGGCGAACTTCACCTAGACATCATTGTTGATCGCATGAAGCGCGAGTTTGACGTTGAATGTAATGTTGGTGCGCCTCAGGTGGCCTACCGTGAGTCAATTACCTCAATGGTTGAACATCAGCACAAGTTTGCTAAGCAATCAGGTGGTCGTGGTCAATACGGCCATGTTTATTTGAAACTTGAGCCTCAAGAGCCTGGCGCTGGTTATGAATTTGTTGATGAAATTAAAGGTGGTGTTATTCCTAAGGAATATATTCCAGCGGTTGACAAAGGTATTCAGGAGCAAATGAAAAATGGAGTACTTGCGGGCTTCCCATTGGTGGATATGCGAGTCACTGTTTATGATGGTTCATACCATGATGTTGACTCGAATGAAATGGCGTTTAAGATCGCTGCTTCAATGTGTGTTAAAGAGGGCGTTAAGCTTGCTAACCCACAGTTATTAGAGCCAATGATGAAAGTTGAGGTTTCTACGCCTGAAGATTATATGGGTGACGTGATGGGTGATTTGAATCGTCGTCGTGGTCTAGTAGGGTCGATGGAAGATACACCTTCAGGTAAGCAAGTACAGGCAGATGTGCCACTTGCAGAAATGTTTGGTTATGCAACGGACCTACGCTCTATGACACAAGGTCGTGCAAGCTACTCAATGGAATTTGCTAAATATGCTGCAGCACCAAGAAATGTTGCTGATGCTGTTATTGAAAAATTAAATAAATAAGAGGTTTAAGATGTCAAAAGAAAAATTCGAAAGAACCAAACCACATGTGAATGTGGGCACAATCG
>CAZZER010000016.1:38817-42463 GCA_964653365.1 uncultured Candidatus Thioglobus sp. | reverse complement strand
AAGTAATCATGCGCAATGGTAGCAGCGGCAATGGCTGTAATATCCGCATGGTCATAGGCTGGCGCCACTTCAACAACATCAGCACCAATGAAATTCAAACCACCCAAACTTCGCAAAATTGCTAAAGCTTGTGCCGAGCTAAGTCCACCGGATACTGGTGTTCCTGTTCCTGGGGCAAAGGCCGGATCTAAGCAGTCAATATCAAATGTTAGATACGCTTTGTGTTTTCCGACCACTTCAAGAATTTTATCTGTCACTGCTTTGGTGCCATTTTCGTGCACCCAAGGCGCGTTGAGGATGGTAATGCCACGGGTGTTGCTATTGTGAGTGCGAATACCAATTTGGATTGAGTGCTTAGGGTCAATCAGTCCTTCTTTGATGGCGCGAGTAAACATTGTACCGTGATCAAGACGACCATCTTCATCTGGCCAGGTATCGGTATGGGCATCAAAGTGTACAAGGGCCATTGGGCCGTGTTTTTCATAATGTGCTCGTAGCAAAGGATAGGTGACAAAATGATCGCCACCAAAAGTAAGCATTTCGCTCCCAGAATCTAGGATTATTTTGGCATGATTTTGTATTTGTTCTACCGCGTCTGTTGGTGTGCCATAATCCAATGAACAGTCTCCATAATCGATGACGGCTAATGCTTTGAAAGGTTCGATACCATCCGGAAATGCAAGCAGTTCTGCCAATTGAACAGAAGCTTCTCGGATTGCTTTTGGACCAAACCGTGCACCCGGACGATAGCTGGTTGCGGCATCAAAAGGTATTCCACTGACAGCAATATCAACGCCTTGTAAATTTTTTGTATATTTGCGACGCAAAAAACTGAGGGCGCCAGAATAAGTCATTTCGCCTTCTCTACCGTAAATACCTTCTTTCTTGAAAGCTTGGTCTGTGGTTGTGTCTTCAAAATCACTCATAAGTATTATCCCTTATCTGTATTTATTGTGATCACAGAAATATCGTGTAACACTACATTTTATATAAGATAACTGACGCTGATAAATATTTACTTTGTAAAAAATGTATAATAGTGTGATCACAAAATAATTTTATTGCCCAAAGTATGAAAATAGGTATTTTGCAGGTTGGAAAAGCGCCAGAGGAGTTAATTGATGCATACGGTAGTTATGCCGATATGTTCATTGCTCTTCTTGGCATCACTAGTGATTCTTTTGTATTTAAGGTTTATGAGTCGTGTGATGGTGAATTTCCTGTCGACGCTAACGAATGCGATGGGTGGATAATAACAGGTTCAAAACACGGTGTTTATGAAGACCTTGCTTGGATTCCTAAACTCAGTCAGCTTATTGTAGAGATTAGCCGAGCCAAAATACCCTTAGTAGGTATTTGTTTTGGCCATCAAATTATTGCTCAAGCTTTAGGTGGTCTTGTTGAAAATTCTGACAAAGGTTGGGGGATTGGTCTAGATACATACAGTTTGTCAGATAAAGCAAGCTGGATGGGCGCTGTTGGGGATGAAATTACCCTCAATATCATCCACCAAGATCAAGTGATTAGAGCTCCCGAAGGTGCAGTGGTCTACGCAAGTTCAGACTTTTGTTTAAATGCAGGATTCTATATTGATGAGCACATATTAACCATTCAAGGCCATCCTGAGTTTTTGGTGGAATTTACCTCCAAGATTTTAGCGCTACGCAGCGCTCTAACCATTCCCAAAGAAGTCGTTGATCCGGCACTTATACAACTTGATGAATTTGGTAACACCGTTGGATCACAAGATTTTGGTGTAATGATTGGTCAGTTTTTTAAGTCTCATCAAGCTGCTTAAAGGATACACTTACTTTTTCTGCAACATATTTTCCAATTGGTATCGCTGAAGTAGCTGCAGGAGAAGGCGCACTGCAAACATGCAAAGAGCGCTTACTCTGGGCAAAAAGAAAGTCATGGATGAGTGTGCCATCGCTCTGAACAGCCATTGCGCGAACACCAGCAGGGTATGGCTGAAGATCATCAAGGGTAATTGAAGGGCAATATTTTTGAACTTGTTTTAAGTAGCCACGTTTATTTAGCGAGTTTTTCATTTCGGCCATGCCAGATTTTAAATGCTGTTTGAATAACTTATAAAAGCCCTTATAAGAAAACAATTGCAGAGAATCTTCTAGGCTGAAATTAATTTTGTTGTAGCCCTCTCGTTTAAAACCCAAAACTGCATTTGGACCCACTGTGACACTGCCATCTATCATTTTTGTTAGGTGAATGCCAAGAAAAGGTAGTTTGGGGTTTGGAATGGGGTAAATAAGATGGTTGACAATTTGATTGTGTTTTGGAGGCAACTGATAGTATTCGCCACGAAAAGGAATAATTTGAAAATCTACTGGAATATTCAAAAGTTTAACAATTCGATCAGCCATTAAACCGGCGCAGCTGATTAAATACTTGGTATCAAACATCTCATTCTTACTGAAGACTTTAATGTGGCCTTCATTTTCTTGAAGGTCAGAAATTTGCGTATTGAGTAAATACTCACCACCAAGGGCTTCAAACTTCTCAACCATTTTTGTTGCAACCAGCTTATAGTTTACAATACCTGTGGACTTGACTAATAACGCCCCTAGACCCTTAACGTTAGGCTCTAACTCTAGCAATTGTTGTTGAGTTAGAGATTCAACCTCAATATTATTTTGATGGCATCGTTTAAACAAATCTTGCATACGGTCAAGTTCATCTTGTGTTGTCGCTACCAACAATTTTCCACATTGTTCAAATGGGATACCATTTTCTAAACAAAAGCTTATTGTTGCTTCGACCCCTTCTTTGCAGAATTTGGCCTTTAAGCTGCCAGGTTGGTAATAGACGCCTGCGTGTATAACACCACTATTATGCCCAGTTTGATGATTGGCAAAAGATTGCTCTTTCTCCAATAAAAGGATTTTTTTATCAGCATGCTGTTGTATTAGTGCAAGTGCTGTTGAGGCGCCTACAATGCCACCCCCTATAATGATGAAATCGAACATATAATAATATTACAGTTATTGGTAGTATGCTATACGGCTTTTTCTGCAATAATTGCGTTTTCGACAAAAGCACCGCGCTGGCGTAGTAGCTCTCTATTGAGATTCTTTTTTGCTACAAACTTATCACGACCATGTAGCCAGCTGTAGTTGTTGATAACTAACATGCTGCCTTCATTCAGTTCTACACCAAAAGTATTACTTTCTGATTCCAAAGACTCCCCCATTTCGTAAAGGTACAATCCTTGTTCAATGTTAAGGGGTTCTGCAAACTGATCAATAAATGACATACGGGGTTCGCCTGTGTTGCTTTCATCCAGAAAAACTGGATGGTAAGTTTTGTATCCTACATTCTTACTTGGTGGGGAGCCCCATTGAATATTTTCTTTTGCTAGTGGGTGGTTATAAAACTTATCTAAATCCTGCCAATCATCCACATGTAGAAGAAGCGATTCACCGCCCTCAACATCCACTTCAAGCATTTTTTGCATGATGACCCAATCAGTATACTCACTAACGTAGGTGCCGTCATTATGAAGCTCCATACGGCGATGAGCTTGACGAAGATAACTGTCACTATTGTCTTCATTTTTTACGCTAAATCTAGCATAGAACTTGCCAGACATTAAATCAAGATTAGGCACACCAATCAAATGAGATATGGC
>CAZZER010000016.1:35476-38717 GCA_964653365.1 uncultured Candidatus Thioglobus sp. | reverse complement strand
GAGTGTATTGCCTGTTTCTTGATTAAGGCAATTGGCAATATGAAATCGCAAAAAAGGCTTATATTCAATAGATTGAACACTATGATTTGCAATTTTTTTACAAAAATTATTGATAGTTTTCTTACTAAGAGTGGCAACCATTAACCTGTTATTTTTTGGATGTGGATTTACTGTAAACCCTTTTATTTGTTGATTATTCATAGAAACTACTCCTTTTATAAAATGTCGACATTATTAAATTATATCGATATTTATGATAAAATGCAATTAATTCATCAAATGTGATTTAACATTTATACTGACAAACTCAGTAGAGAATATGTAAATAGGAAAAGTAATGACTTCTTCATCAATCAATACAGCTACACAAATATTACAACGCATTACCAATGATATTCTTGAAGGTGCTTATTCTCCTGGTGAAAAATTACATATTAAAAAACTCAAGGATCGTTACGAAGTAGGGACTAGCCCTTTACGTGAAGCACTATCTCAGCTTATTGCAAAAGATTTGGTTGTTTCAGAAAATCAAAGAGGTTTTTATGTCAGCGAAATTTCGTTAGAGGATCTAGAAGATATTTATCAAGCAAGGGCAAAAATTGAGGCACTTTGTGTGTCAATGGCCATCATTAAGGGAGATGATTATTGGGAGGCTAATTGCTTGGCAGCAATGCATAGATTGAATAAAACGAGTCAGGAAAAAAGCATTGATTTGAATGAGTGGCAAAAACGTCACGCTTCTTTTCATAGTGAAATTGTTGGAGGCTGTGCATCGCCCCGTTTGTTACAGATTCGACAATCATTATTTGAAAAATCAACACGATATCGAAATCTATGGTTAAAGGAAAATGTCAGTAACGCTGATACTCTTGGTGCAAACCAAAAAGAACATGTGGCACTTCTTAACTATGCACTAGAGAGGGATTCTAAGCGCGCAAGCCAACTCGTTGAGGCGCATATATTGACTCCTGTTGAAATAATCAAAAAAGCCTTGATTTAATTATTAAACCTAATCGCAGTGCACTGCAGTGGTCGGGAAAATTCTGAGGGAATATGGTGATTGTTTTCAAATAATACCGGCGCCAAAGCTTTCAACATATCCTCATAAATATTTTTTTTGAAGTTAATAACCGCATCAATTGGGCTCCAAAAATCGACCCATTTCCAGTCGTCAAATTCAATCTCTTCGTGGCCGTCTAGTCGGATATTGTCCTCACTTGCGTTTAGCTTTAATAAAAACCAAACTTGTTTTTGCCCAACATAATGTGGTTTTTGGTTGGGTCTAAGATATTTATTAGGCAAATTATAGCGCAACCATTTAGGTGTTTTTGCAAGCACAGTTACATGCTCTCTTGCAAGGCCGACTTCTTCATCGAGCTCTCGATAAAGAGCATCGAATAGGTCCTCCCCTTTATCGATTCCACCTTGCGGTAGTTGCCAAGAGTTTTCCTTATATCGCTTTGCTAGAAGGATTTGTTTTTTATCGTTTGTGAGGACAATACCAACATTAGCGCGATAGCCTTCGTTATCAATCACTAATCATCGCCAGCAGCAAAGCCTAGCAAATGAAGCAAACTTAAGAATAAATTATAGATCGAGATATAAAGCGTTACCGTTGCCATAATATAGTTTGTTTCACCTCCATGGATGATATTGCTAGTCTCGTACAAAATGAGGCCACTCATTAACAAAATAAAGGCTGCAGATACTGCAAGTGATAGCGCTGGCATGCTAAAAAAGTATGCCGCAAGGCCCGCCAAAAACATTACTATAATGCCCGCGGTTAAAAATCCACCCATAAAACTAAAATCTTTTTGCGATACTAATGCATAAACGGATAGTGATGCAAAAATAACAGCCGTGCCTGTCATCGCCATTGCAACCAATTCTGCACCGTTTGAGAAAGCGGTGGTGTAGAAGCTAATAATTGGTCCCAAGGTTAGGCCCATAAAACCTGTTAAGGCAAATACCGCCAGTATTCCATAAGCAGAGTTTCTAAGCTTGGTTACCAAAAATAATAAACCGAAGTAACCAAGAAGAGTCATAAGGCCAAGATGTGGGAAGTTTATTGCCATCGATACATAAGCCATAACACCACTAAAAAGTAGCGTCGCCGAAAGCAGTTGATAAGTGTTTCTCAGTGTGCGATTGACAACAATCGCGTTACTTGCTGTTTGAACGTTTGAATTCATAATATTTGAAGTTATAAGTAAATGTGTAAAATATAGTCAATTTCGACAAAAAATGCAAGGAAAGAGGGCTCTTTTTAAATGAAACTTATTTTAGGCATGGGGCTCACTGGATTGTCAGTAGCGCGTTTTTTTCAAAGCCGACAAATAGACTACAAAATTGCGGATTCCCGCCAGTCACCACCATTAATTGATACTTTTAGGGGAGAGGGTTTAATTAATAATGGTCAACTTGGTCCTTGGGAAGAAAGTTTACTCAAAGTGGTGACAGAAATTATTGTTAGTCCCGGTATTGCTATTTCAGAGCCAATTATTATCTGGGCAAAGGAAAAAGACATTCCACTGATTAGCGACATTGAGTTATTTTCTCGCTATGCCAATGCACCAATTATCGGTATCAGTGGCTCTAACGGTAAATCAACAGTGACTCAACTTGTTGGAGAGATGGCGATTGCTGCCGGTAAAAACACCGCAATTTGTGGCAATATTGGCACGCCAGTGATGGACGCATTGTCTGATGATGTTGATTTATATGTACTTGAATTATCCAGTTATCAGTTGGATTATACGAATTCGTTAAATTTGCTAGCTGGTTTGGTGCTCAATATTACACCCGACCATTTGGATCGTTATGCGAACTTTGAATCTTATATTGATTCAAAGATAAGTCTTTATCAATATTGCCAAAATAAAGTGGTCAACCTTGATGAAGACACTACTACTGATATAGTTTGGGATGCCTGCTTTGGCTTGGATAAACATAATCAACAATCTGAATTTAGCATTGAGTCTAGGCAAGGTGTTAGCACCTTTATTAACAACAACGAAGTCCTCTTTACTAGCCAAGATTTAAAAATTGTAGGCAAACACAATATGAGCAACATGCTTGCAGCCCTCACCTTGGGCCACCTTGCTGGACTACCAATCCAGGCGATGATACAGGCAACAAAAAACTTTAAAGGCCTTCCTCATCGTTTGGAATGGGTAACAAATTCAGATAATGTTGATTTCTTTAATGATTCAAAATCAACCAATGCTATCTCAACAATAAC
>CAZZER010000016.1:0-35376 GCA_964653365.1 uncultured Candidatus Thioglobus sp. | reverse complement strand
ATAATGTTGATTTCTTTAATGATTCAAAATCAACCAATGCTATCTCAACAATAACAGCGATTAACGCACTGAGTGAGCATTATCCTTCTCTAGTTTTGATTGCGGGCGGTATTGCAAAAAAAGAGGATTATTCGGCTATGTTTCAACTGATTGGTGAGAAGGTAACAGCTTCTGTATTTATTGGAGAAGCAGCTGAGCAATTCGCCTTAGGTATCAATAATTGCGTGGTTGAAACTGCACAGTCCATGGAGCAGGCACTATTTATTGCTAAGTGCTATACTAGTGATGGAGCAATCTTACTTTCACCTGCTTGTGCAAGTTTTGATATGTATGATGATTTCAATGCACGTGGCGATGATTTTAAGCGTTTGCTTCTTCAATAAATTGAATAGCTGTACCAAGGCTTGCCTCAGTTAAAACCAGGGCTTCGTCTTCTTGTTTAAGCCAAGTGCATTGACGCTTACAAAGTTGTCTGGTTGCAATAATAGCTCTTTCAATCATCTCATTTTCGTTGATATCGCCGTCTAAGTGTTGCCATGCTTGGCGATAGCCAACACAACGGATAGAGGGTAAATCCAAATTTAGTTTTGTGTTGCCTCGAAGTCTTTTTACTTCTTCTATAAATCCAGCATCAATCATTTTGTTAAAGCGCTGCTCAATTCTTTGGTGTAATTCGGTTCTATCAGGCATCAATACAATTTTCTTAATGGGGTTATCAAGAGCGTTTTCTTGCTTGTTGCCTTGCAGCTCACTCAGTGTTTGACCACTCTCAAAATGTACCTCTAGCGCACGGGTGATTCTTTGTGAATCATTGTAGTGAATTCTTTTTGCAGCGATAGGATCAATGTCGTTGAGTTGCTTATGCAACGCTTCGCTGCCTAGAGTTTTTAATTGTTCAGTGAAATGCTGTCTAGATTCTTTGGTGGATTCTGGTAGGGCTGAAAGGCCATGTTCTAGCGCATGAAAATAGAACGAAGTACCACCGACCAAGATGGGGAGTTTGTTTTGTTCTAGAGCTATATTAATGTGGGTTTTTGCTTGAACTACAAAGTCATTTGCTGAAAAAGATTCATCAGGTTCACAAATGTTGACCAGAGCGTGCGGGTAGTCCTGTAGAGTTTGATTGTCGGGTTTGGCTGTTCCAATATCCATGTCACGATAGATAAGTGCCGAATCAACACTAATAAGGTAAGCATTAAAATGTTTGCACAACTCAATTGCCAGCTCAGTCTTGCCAGAGGCTGTTGGGCCCATTAAAAAAATGACCGAATTATTTGGCACCATGTTCATACAAATAACTTTATCTCAAAGGGTTCTACATTATACCCACAGAGCAGTGAAAAGCCCCCTTTAGGGTAAGTTTCGTAATCGCAAGCAAGCTGCTCAACTTAACTTTATAATACACACTGAATTTTTTATTGCTCGATACAATGTTTACAGTCTTAAATCAGGAGAGTGGAAAGTCTTTCCAAAGCTCTGGTGATGCACCCGTTTTGGATGGCGCATTGGCGCATGGGATAAACTTCCCTTATGGCTGTCAAAACGGTTTCTGTGGCAAGTGCAAAGCTACTATACTAAAAGGTGAAATTGAATACGATGGTGACATACCACCAGCCATTACCAAAGAAGACTTGGATGCCAATATGGCACTACTTTGTCAATGTAGGGCAGCGAGCGATTTGTATATTAATGTTGGTGAATTGGATGATTTAGCCAATATCGAGGTGCGCTCTCTGCCTTGTAGGGTTGAGGAAATTAATCGCCTCAACCATGATGTAATCCAAATTATGCTGAAAATACCAGGCGCACAATCTTTGCAATACTTAGCTGGTCAGTATCTTGATTTAGAGCATTCTGATTTTGAACCGAGGGCATTTTCAATAGCTAATGCGCCAACAAACTCGAACTTTATCGAGCTTCATGTTAGGCTTATTGAGGATGGGCAATTTACCAATTTTATTTTTAATGGCTTGAGCGAAAAAAGCATTTTAAGAATTGAGGGCCCAAAGGGCGATTTCTTTTTAAGAGAGGAAAGCGATAAACCTGTCATCATGATTGCTGGTGGTACCGGATTCGGACCAATTAAGGCAATTGTTGAACACATGGTGGCGACCAAATCCCAAAGAAATATACATATCTATTGGGGAGTTAGAGCAGAAGAGGATCTATATTCTAGCTTGCCCGCTGAATGGGCAGAGGCGTTTGATACGATTAGCTTTGTGCCAGTTTTATCTGAAGCTAACGGCACTTGGCAAGGTGAAAAAGGCTTTGTCCACGAGACCGTTATTCGAGATTTTGAAGACTTAAGCGACTATGAAGTTTATGCGTGTGGCCCGCCAATAATGGTCAGGGCGGCGGCCAATGGTTGTATCGAAAATAGTCTTTCTAAAGAAAACTTCTATTCGGATGCATTTGAATACGCCTTTGAGGAGCAAGCTAATGACTAGCATGCAAGATCACTTACAAGAGCAATTATCGATTGCTCTAGAGCCTATCCACCTTGAGGTAGTCAATGAATCTTCTAAACACTCGGGCCCGGCAACAGAATCTCATTTCAAGCTTGTTGTGGTAAGTGAAGTGTTTGCTGAAATGAAGCTTATTGATCGTCATCGTTTTATCAACAAGCTCTTTAAAGAGGAGTTGGGCCATATCCATGCTTTGGCGATGCACACGTACACGCCTGATGAATGGAGTCTACGCCAAAGCGCCCCAGATTCGCCACTTTGCGCAAGTAAAAAATAATAATGCGCACTCTTTTACTAACCCTTGTTTTGGTATTATCTGGCTGTCAGAGTGGCCTTGATAATGTTAAAAATATAAGTGATTTAATTGGTGTTTCACCCACAGATAAGATTTATCAAGATGAGTCCAATCTTTGGCACTATATCGCCAACCATCAACGCTTAAAAGGCCAAAATCACCAGCGAGTTAACGAGCACATTGATTGGTTTGTCAAGCACCCGAATTACCTTAAGAAGGTCAGTAAGCGTGCACAACCTTATCTCCATTTGGTGGTGAGCGAAATTGAAAAAGAGGGTCTACCAATCGAGATTGCTCTATTGCCTATTGTGGAGTCTGCCTATTATCCCTTTGCATATTCGCACGGCACAGCCGCTGGCCTGTGGCAGTTTATTCCTTCAACTGGTAAGCTCTATGGTCTTGAACAGGATTGGTGGTATGCGCCTAGGAGAGATGTACTTGCCTCAACAAAAGCGGCCGTTGAGTATTTAAAAAACCTCAATGAATATTTTGAAGGGGATTGGTTGTTGGCAATTGCTGCTTACAATGCTGGCCCTGGGCGTGTTCAAAACGCAATCAACGCCAATAAAGAAGTTGGCAAAAAAACCGATTTTTGGCATTTGGATTTACCTCGTGAGACAGAGCGTTATGTACCAAAATTACTTGCCATCGCAAAAATCTTAGAGAATCCAGCTCCCTACAAGCAAAGCTTTGAGAGGATTGAAAACACCCCCTATCTTAGAGAAATTGAGCTTAATTCGCAGTTTGACTTAGCATTGTTGGCACAGTGGACTTCGTTGAGTATTGAAGAGATTTATACGTTTAATCCAGGCTTGCGACGTTGGGCGACACCAAGTACTTTTCCATTTACCCTATTGTTGCCAGAGTTAGTGGCGCCCGTTTTTAACAAAAAGCTAACCGAATCGGGCGATCACCCGCAAGTTAGTTGGGTTCGTCATAAAATTCAATCGGGTGAAAGTCTAAATTTATTGGCGAAAAAGTACAGCACCACGCTTGAGCAAATTATTAGTGTTAATGAATTAAAGAGTGACACGATCCGGGCAGGGGATTACCTAATTGTACCACTCGCACAACAAGGGGAGTCGTATTACGCACTTTCAGAGAGGCAAAGAGAAAAGAGCAGGCTTAACGCACAAAAAAATGGTTCAAAGGTCGTCTATACGGTTGTGTCTGGGGATAGTCTTTGGAAAATATCTCGCCAGTTTGACACGAGTATCAAAAACCTTGTGCGCTGGAATCATCTGCAACCCTCAGTGCCACTCTCAATCGGCAAAGAGCTAGTCATTTGGTTAACGAGCAAGAACCAAACTGAGCTTGCCAAAATTGCAAAGACTGGACTCGATATCACTCGTAAAATAACCTATAAAGTTAGGTCTGGCGATAGCTTATCCAAGATTGCCAGCAAGTTTAGTGTGACCGTGAATCAATTGCAGCAGTGGAATGAATTAGGCGCTTCGCACACTATCCACCCTGGGCAAAAGTTGCATGTAACCATTACTGTTGTTAATTCGAGTTTAAGCTGATGACATTACCTATCAAGAAAACCATTCTAGCAAGTGTTGCATTTATCGTCATGCACTGGAGAAAAATACTGGAAATTTCTATCATTCCACTGGCTTTTTCCCTGCCAATGTTGCTTGTTCTGCCTGAGCTCATTGCCTTGTCAAAGCAATTGTTTATGGGCCCAGTCGATTCTAATATCGTTGTACCGAATAATGCAATGCTCTATATGGTGTTGTTTATTTATGCTTATACCTTGCTTTCTATCAATCTAGCTCGATTGGTAATGCTGGGTGAGGGCAAAGTTTCTGTTATGAGTTGTGCGTATGATTTTGGAAAAATCGCCAAATATGCAGGACTTACCCTGTTAATTGGTTTTGTTATTATGGTGCCTACTGCTATGACAGGGTTTCTTCTTGTGCAATTGATTGTATATTTTTTAATTGTTCCTCTGACACTCAATTTTGTCAACGTTGCACTTGGTATGCCTCTTAATTGGCGTTGGAAGTTGCCTTTTGCCGTACATTCGAACTTGTTTTTTATGCAAGTCTTGTTGCCTACATTGCTAGCCTTTCTTTTTGGTATTGTTTCAGATTTCTTGGGTTTGAGCGCCTACACTGCTTTGTTTGTCCAAGTTATTATTTTTTATTGGTCTGCTGTTAACCTTGCTTTTTGTTATCGAGTTATTGTTGCTGATAACTCAGTGCAAAGCCCTTAGGGTAGCGCATATCAAAAATCCCTCTTTTTCGGATTTTTCTAGATTTTCTCTCTAGTTTGTTATAAGCCCTAACAAAATTTTTCAATCGGTGATTTTGATTTTGATTGCCAAGAATAATCCCAACATTGGGTTTAATGGTGAGCTGGTCTATTTGATTTCGCTCAAATTTTGTAATGACAAGCGGAGTAAGAATGGCTTGATATTCTTGGAAATCTTGAAAAAAATCACGCGCCTCATCAACTTCAACAATTGCCAAAGGTGCTTGTGAAGTTAGTAGCTTCTTTGGCTTAAATACGATACCTTTGTTAGAAATGTAGCCTTTATCATGCCAGCGCATTGCAATTACATGGGTGCTTATATTGATATCGATTCTATTCCAAAAAATGCGTTTGACATGTGCATCAGCAATCCAAGGCTCTACCTCAAGGCTTGTTTTTAATTCGGCCAAATCAATAAGATATTTGTTATCAAGCAGAGGTGCAATCAGTTGCTTATAGTGGGTATCACCACGGTTAGGTTTACCATCAATTGTTAAACCAATGACCGGGTCAAATAAATGTGAACGATCAAGGCTATAACCAAAGGCTGCAATGGCTAGGATAAGTAACAAAAATGGTAGTTTTTTTGACCATTTTTTGATTACCTCTCTGAGAGGCTTTTTTGGTCTATTTAAGCGGTTAAATCGTTGTTTAGCCATGCAGAATGCTAACAACAAGCTGCTCAAAGCTCATGCCTTTTGCCTTAGCGGCCATCGGAACAAGCGAGTGCGAAGTCATCCCCGGCACGGTGTTTATTTCGAGCAAATAAGGTGTTTTATCTTCGCTGATTATAAAGTCGACGCGACCCCAACCTGAAGCACCAGTTGCTTTAAAAGCCTCCATGGCAATGGTTTGAAGGCAAGATTCTTCCTCATCGCTTAGGTCGGCTGGGCAAAGGTACTCAGTATCGTCACTAAAGTATTTTGAGTCATAATCATAAAAAACATTGTCAGCAACTATCTTAACGCTGGGCAGGGTTTTGCCATTCAATATAGCTACGGTGTATTCACTGCCTTCAATCCAATACTCAACCAGTGCATCGCCATATTGCCATGCCAAGTCCAGTGCATCATCCAACTTATTTTCTTTAGTTACCTTACTGATACCAATACTTGAGCCCTCTAAAATGGGTTTCACTGCCCACGGCAGGGGGATATCTATAGAATCCGGTCGATACCCCTTGCTGAGCACAACCGATGGTGATAAGGGTAGTAAGTGATGTTGCCAAACCTCTTTGGTTGTGGCTTTATTCATACACAGTTCAGAGGCCGAGCTATCGGAGCCGGTGTAGGGGATACCTCTTTTTTCCAATTGGGATTGCATATAACCATCTTCTCCACCGCGCCCATGGAGCACAATAAAAGCTTTATCGAATTGTTTTTGCCATAGGGAATCTAGATTATCTTTTGTGACATCAAAAGCAAAGCACTCGATATTATTAGCGATAAGTGCTTCATAGACAGCTTGACCACTTTTAAGTGATATTTCCCTTTCGGCAGAATAGCCACCCATTAATACTGCAATCATATGATAACCAATTCTGGTTCAAGGGTAACACCGTGCTTTTCAACTACCATTGTTTGGATGTGTTTAATTAGCGCCTCTATGTCGCGAGCGTTGGCAGAGTTTTGGTTGATAATAAAATTGGCATGCTTCTCAGAAATACAAGCACCACCAACACAAAAGCCCTTTAAGCCGCACTCTTCAATCAGTTTGGCAGCAAAATTGCCCTTAGGGTTTTTAAAAACACTGCCACAGCTTGGCAGGCCAATTGGCTGAGAGGCGTTTCTTTTTTCAAGCAAGTCACGTGCCTCGACATTCTTATTTGATTGGTTAAAATCAAACTTTGCGCTTACGAAGAATTCGTTGTTGTGTTTTGCTTTAACACTTCGATAAGAGACATCAAAATCATCTGGCAACCTTGAGTGACTATTGCCGTTTTTATCCATCGTTGTGACAGAAACAACATACTGCCAAATCTCTGAGCCAAAAGCGCCAGCGTTCATCGCCAATGCGCCACCAACAGTACCAGGAATAGCGCTCAGAAACTCAGCACCATGCTTATCGTTAGCTTGTGCAAAGCGGGAAACTTTGGCAAGCGTTGTGCCAGATTCGGCTTCTATGATGTCATTTTCAATGTCAAGGTTTTTTAGGTATTTGGTGTGCACAATCAAGCCATCAAAGCCATCATCACGGATAAGTAGATTACTACCAAGGCCAATGAACATAATAGGCTTTTCGATACCTTTTAGGTGGCTTGAAAGTTGATCAATATTGTCTGGCACAAAAAATTCACTGGCCTCGCCACCTGCTCTAAGTGAGCAGTGTTTGGACATAGGTTCGTTGAATTTCACCATTTTTACTTTTGGCTAAAATGCGCCTTTAACTCATGAGGTATTTTGTGAACATCGCCAGCACCAAGTGTTAATAGCACATCGCCCTCTAAAGTCACGTTAGGTAGTACGTCGAGTATCTCTTGACTATTGCTCAATACAATTGGGTCAATTGTACTTCTTTGGCGAATAGAGTCTGCAAGTGCTGCAGAATTAATCTGCCTGATTGGTTTTTCATTGGCGGGGTAGATTTCTAACAAAATCAGCACATCTACTTTAGATAAACAGCTTACAAACTCATTAAACAAATCCTTAGTTCTGCTATAGCGGTGTGGTTGAAATATAACAACCAATCGGTTTGTAACAAAAGTATTTCTGAGTGTACTCAACACTGCAGCAATTTCATTGGGGTGGTGGCCATAGTCATCAAATAAAGGAATACTGTAATCTTTAATTGCGAGTTTTTGGTGATAATCAAGACGTCGTGAAACACCACTAAAGTTGTCAAGTGCCGTCTGGATTACTTTGTGATCTATTTCAAGTTCTACCGCAACTGCAATTGCAGCAAGCGCGTTTTGAATGTTGTGTTTGCCAATTAGGTTGAGTGTAACCACAAATTTTTGCTGGTGCTTTTTGCAATCAACATCAAAAGTCATTTGCATTTTATGTTGTTCAACATTCGAGGCCTGCACATCAGCATCGTCACTAAAGCCATAGCCCAGAATAGGGCGGTGAATCTTTTTCAAGATGTCCTGTACTCCTTGATCGTCAACGCAAACAACGCAAACACCATAAAAGGGCAAGTTGGAAGTGAAGTTGACAAAGGCATTACTCAGGTTGTCGTAATTGTGCTCATAGGTCGCCATATGGTCTTCGTCAATATTGGTAATAACACTCAACATTGGCTGAAGATGGAGAAATGACGCATCGCTTTCATCGGCTTCAGCGACCAAATAATCACTTTTGCCTAGGTTAGCATTGAGCCCTGTAGCGTTAATAATGCCACCAATCACATAAGTTGGGTCAAGCTTTGCTTCGGTAAGAATGTGAACAATAAGGCTAGTTGTTGTGGTTTTACCGTGGGCACCTGCAACGGCAATACCAAAGCGAAAGCGCATCAATTCTGCGAGCATTTCAGCGCGTGGCACAACTAATAGGTGATTCTTTTTAGCCGCCTTAAGCTCTGGGTTGTTTTTTGCAATAGCAGAGGAAACAACAACAGCCTGTTTGCCAATGACGTTCTCGGCTTTTTGCTCATAGACAATATCACAGCCCATTTGCTCAAGGCGTTCAGTAGCCGAGTTTGATTGAATATCAGAGCCAGATACTTCGTAGCCGATATTGCTCAGCACTTCGGCGATACCGCTCATGCCTGAGCCACCAATACCAATAAAATGAATTTTCTTTATTTTTGAACGGATTGTATCTCTAATTGTCATTGTTTACTTACGGTTATGATGGTGATTGCCTGAATACCCTTACCTTCGCCAAAAGCTGTCAGTCCTTCCCCAGTGGTAGCGGTAATACCAACATCGTTGGCGTTAATATTACAAAACGTTGCAATACTGTTTTTCATTGCCTCGATTTGGGGTGATATTTTGGGCTCAAGGCATTCGAGTGAAATTGCAATGTGTTCAATTTGCCAATCACCCAAATCATCAAGTGCACATTGCAAGTAAGCACTAGAATCGGTGATACTATGCTGGCAAAGTTCGTCGGCAATTTTACCGAGAATATTTCGTCCAGTAACACTCGAGATGGCGTTGGTTAATGAGTGCAGAACAACATCAGCATCACTATTACCCTTAAGGCCTTTTGAATGCTCGAATCTAACGCCTCCAAGAATAAGCGCCTTACCCTCTTGAGTCTCAAATGCATGTGAGTCTTGGCCAATGCCTGTTTTAATTTTCATCGTTTTTACTTAGATAATAGTTAGCCAGGTGAAGGTCGTCAGCCACGGTTATTTTAATATTTTCTTTTGAGCCAACGATAATGTTGACTATGCCGCCATTAAGAGCAACTGCTTCAGCCTCATCGGTAATGTGGCTGTTATTAGCTACAACACTTTCCAGCGCCTTAACCAGCGCCCCATATTTAAACATTTGCGGTGTTTGTGCTTGAAACAAGCCTTCTCTATCAACAGTTTTTTGCACTTCTGAATCAAGTGCAAGTTTTAGAGTATCGACAACGGGCGTTGCCAAAATACCACCGTCATCACCGTCTCTTAATTCGTTAATGAGTGATGCTACTTCGCTGGCTTTAACGCAAGGCCTAACAGCATCATGCACTAATACCCAATCATCTTCATTGGCAAACTCAGCTAAAGTATTTAAAGCATTAAGTACAGAATGAAACCGCTCTTTGCCACCCTTGGCAATGGCAAGCATTTTGCCATGTTGATGATAAGTAGAGTTTTGAAAGCTATCATCGTCTTCGGCTATCGCAACAACACAACCAAGAATCTCTTCCATTTCCAGTAAGGTCTTTAAGCTTTGATCGAGAATACTCAGGCCATTTTCAAGGTGCAAATATTGCTTTGGCGTGGTCGCTTTCATGCGCGAACCAGCACCGCTGGCTGGAATTATTAAGAAGCAATGATTGTCTGCCATGAAGGTCTAAAAAAATCCTTATTAGGGCTCAATATTAGTAGGCTTTATTATAGATTAGACTCTGGCGTTTCGTCGCTATTATCTGCCTCAACTAATGTATTAATTTGATAGTAAGTTTCACCTTCTTTAATCAATCCGTATTTATAACGTGCCTGCGATTCAACCAGTACTAAGTCAGCTTTGTAGTTATTAATTTCTGCCTCAAGGGCTTTGTTTTCTTCTGCAATTCGCGTGTTCTGTGTATTTATATTATCAATCGCATTTTGCCGATCACCAACCGCCATTGGAAAACCATTAATCAAAATATTTTGTCTGAAAAGGGCAATGAAAATAACAAGAAATATAAGGGTTATCTTGTGTTTATATATAAAACCAAAAAATCCGAGCTTTGGTTTTTTTGAATTTATTTTCATCAAATGATGTGCCTTTTAGTAAATTATTTCTTAGTGGATTGTAGATAAGTTTTTGAAAAATAATCGTGCAATGGTAGCCTGTCTTTATTGAAGAGTTGAAAGACAATGCCAATACCAATAAGAGAAATGGGTGCTAGAAAAAACCGTAAGGCTGATTGAGAGTAGGTGATGCTTTTTCTATCGGCCTGCATAATTTCAAACTTCCAAGCTTTCATCCCCAAGGTTTGTCTGCCTTTAACCCAGGATAGGGCGAAATAGCCGTAGGTAAGCAAAAGCATAAGCAAGAAAAAAAACGGATTTTTTGTGCCGTCTTGCATAACAATCACTAAAAAAAGGCCAATGCAAAAAACAAGCGAAAACACTAGAAAAAAATCATAAGTGATTGCACCTAATCGGCTTAATAATGAGATGTTTGATTTCATGTTGTAAGTAGGTATTTATTAAGTAATTAATCGGTTTTTTTATAAACTTTTGAAAGGATTTTACCTTGATGAAGCGTGGTGTTGATGGTGTCTCCTACCTCTATTTCATCGGCATCGCGTACGATAGAGTCATCATTGTGGTGGGTAATGCTGTAGCCCCTGGAAAGGGTGGATAGCGGCGAGAGTAAATGCAGTGATTTGGCTTTGTTGTCCAACTTTGCAGTGTTGGTAGTCATTGAATGAGCGATACTTTGATGCAATTGACTGTTGAGGTGTTTTAGCTCACTTTTGAATAGCTCAGAGCATTTAGCGCCTGCTTTAAACAAGCGCGCTTTGGCAAGCTTGCTTTGTTCGATTTTGTAAGCAATGAATCGTGCGGGCGAGTGCTGATGGAGCTCTGTATTAAGTGATTTTAATTTGGCTTGATTTAAGGTTCTCAGGGTGCTGAGCGCTCGTATTAACCGTGCTTCTGTCTCGTCTAGCCTTTGTGCTTTATGCTGTAAGGCTTGACTTGGATCGATAATTCTGAGTTGCAACTGTTGCAACAGCCATTGGTTTTTTTCAAGTATTTGCTCAGTTGTATTGGTCAGGCTTAGTTTAAGTTTTGCTAGTCGGTTTAATAACTCGGTTTTGTCAGGTGTGACCAGTGCCGCTGCAGCACTGGGTGTGGGCGCCCGAAGGTCAGCGACAAAATCGGCAATGGTGGTGTCTGTCTCATGGCCAATGGCGCTAACAATTGTCTTTTTACAGGCGAAGATTGCTCTAGCAAGATCTTCTTCGTTAAATGCCCAAAGATCCTCCATAGAGCCACCCCCGCGAGCAATAATAATCACATCAGAGTTTGGATCAGCCTCAGCCCTTTGTAGTGCTTTGATAATCTGCAAGTGGGCATCATCACCCTGTACATGGGTATCAAAGAGTTTGATACTCGTAAATGGATAGCGTTTGTTAGCTACATTGATAATATCGTGTATAACAGCGCCAGTAGCTGAAGAAACAACTGCGATAGAGTCAACTGAACTGGGTACGGGTTTTTTGTGCTCGACATCAAATAAGCCCTCCGCCCGTAATTTGTTTTTAAGCTGATCAAACGCCAGTTGCAGATTACCAATGCCAGCCGGCTCGATTTGTTGCACCACCATTTGGAAGTCACCCCTAGCTTCGTAAAGCGTCGGCGCACCTCTAAGAATGACAGATAGGCCATTTTCAAGCGCAAACTTGAGTTTTCGCTGATTGAGTCGAAACAGTGCGCAACGGATAGCGCCGCGCTCGTCTTTTAGTGAAAAATACCAATGACCCGAAGAGGGGCGGGATAAGTTTGAAATCTCGCCCTGCACCCAACAGTGTGGCATATTGTGCTCAACCGAGCGCCGACAAAGCCCTAGAAAATCTGAGACACTGTAGATTTCGTCTTCGTTAAACATCGGTTTTCAAACAAACAAAAACAGCACCAGTGCCCCCATCTTTTGCAGGGCACGAGCAAAAGGCTAATACCTGTGGGTGTTGTTTAAGGTAATGCACCACTTGTGATTTGATAATCGATAGCCCTTGATCAGAGTGATAGCCCTTACCATGTATTATTTGAATAAAACGTTCATCCCGATGATAGTGAAAAAATTTCGATAAGGAATGACAAGCCTCTTTTACCGTTTGACCGTGCAAATCAAGGCTTGGCACAGCACCACCAATATTGCCTTGTTTCATTTTTTTGATAAGTTTCGGTGATGTGCCGTCTTGGGCGTAGCTGACAACTTCGGAACCAGAAATATTAGCCTCGGAAAGAAAGCTGTAGGCCTCAAATGGTTTTGTAAAATGCGGACTCGTCGCTTTTGGCTTTTTTTCACCATCTTTGTCGATCGGCATTTGTTTGTCAATCGCACTACGAAACAGCGATTTGTCGTTTTCACTAATCATTGTTTTCTAGGATTACGTGCATAAAAAAAAGCCCTCTTTTGAGGGCTTTATTATAGCAACGAATGTGCTATTGAATTGCTATCCTGATGGGTGTATCAGGTGATAATTCTGGTGTTTCTTAAAGAGCTTTAATCTGTGCAGTCAAGCGTGATTTTCTTCTCGCCGCTTGGTTTTTGTGCATTAGGCCCTTGCTAACTGCTTGATCAAGGTTTTTTTGCATAGCTGTAAAACCACTTTGCGCCTCTTCTTTGTTACCAGCTTCAATCGCGTAAGTAACTTTTTTGATAAAAGTACGTACTTTAGCTCTGATTTGAGAGTTGTGCTTGTTGCGTTTAACTGCTTGTCTTGCGCGTTTTCTAGAACCTGCTGAGTTGGCCATATTATCTTTAATTAACGGTAAATAACAAAACGATAGATTATAAAGTCTAAGCGGGCTTTATGCAAGCATTAGTTTTGTGCTCTTAAGCCTTAAAAGAATTAATAGTTTGTAGCGTTTTCTTTTTATTCAGTGCTAAGTGCCAAGTCTTGCCACCTAAAGACTTCCAGAGTGAAACCGCACGGATTCCAGCCAACAATAATGCGCGTATATTATTTGCCGTGTGTTGGTTGCTAAGATAGAGCTGTTCACCCTTCACCATAATCCTGGGATTAAGCATGCCCAGCGTGTTTTTGTAGAGTTCTGCCAATCTGGCGATGGAATTGCTGTGGTGGATTTCAAAAAAAGCTTGTTTATTGATAAGGTCAATCTCGCTAGAAATTTGTTTTAATAATTGACCTTGTTTCATTAATTTTTTCTCAAGGTTAATCAAAGAGATGGCGTAGAGCATGATGTTCTGAACACCTTTAGTTTTTGAATCTAGAACAGTTTTAAGAGAGTCTAGCCCAATTGTTAGATCCTCAGGTGATTGAAAAATCTCCTCAATTTGTGCGCTTTGATTAACAATACTGTTAAGACTTACTTTGTTACCTATAGAGTCACAGCGCCCAGTTGAAGCCAATTGATGCACAAGCGTTGTGCTTTGCAAAATACTGGCGAGTGCAAGGGTTTGTTTGGTTTGATTATTCATTGTATTTTGATTTAATAACGGCGCCACCAAGGCAAATGTCATCATTATAAAGTACCAGCGATTGGCCTTCAGTAATTGCGCGCTGGCTTGAGTCAAAGCGCACCTGTAATTCACCACTATCCAGTATGTCTATTTGACAATCTTGCGAGGCTTGGCGGTAACGAATTTTTGCACTACATTGGTGCGGGAAATTTGGCTTGTCGCCAATCCAGTGTACGCCATCAGCGATTAAAGTATTGTGATAAAGCAATGGATGATCACCCTGAACAACGACAATTTCATTGCTTTCAATACGTTTTTCTGCCACAAACCAAGGTTCGGGTGAATCACTAAAACCACCACCAATCTCAAGGCCTTTTCGCTGGCCAACAGTGTAGAAAGCGATGCCGTGATGGTGCTTGATAAAGCGCCCATTTTCGTCAACAATATCACCTTTTTCTTTTGGCAGAAAGTTATTTAGAAAATCTGAAAAATTGCGCTCGCCAATAAAGCAAATACCCGTTGAATCTTTCTTACCAGCAGTGACAAAGCCATTTTTCTTGGCGATTTCTCGCACCTGGGTTTTATCAATTTCCCCAAGCGGGAATAGACTTTGTGCCAATTGCTCTTGATTCAACATATGGAGAAAGTAGCTTTGATCCTTGCTATCATCCAAGCCTGTTTGTAATTGGTAATGGCCTTGATTTTTTTTAATTCTGGCGTAGTGACCAGTGGCTATTTTATTGCCGCCAAGGTTTTTTGCGTGATCAAGGAATGCTTTGAATTTAATGTGTTGATTGCACAACACGTCGGGGTTGGGTGTACGTCCTTTTTCGTGCTCTTCTAGAAAATGCTGAAAAACATCCTGCCAATACTCATGGGCAAAATTAACGGTATGCAGCTTAATGCCCAGTTTGCCAGCCACTTGTTTGGCATCGGCTAAGTCTTCTGCAGCGGAACAATGCTCAGAGCTGTCGTCCTCTTCCCAGTTTTTCATAAACAAGGCTTCAACTTCATAGCCTTGCTCGAGTAACAAAAGAGCGGTGACAGATGAGTCTACACCACCGGATAGACCGACAATGATTTTGCTATTGGTTTTAGTCATTTTGCCTGGTCGTACGCCTTGACAATGCGTTGCACGAGGCTGTGCCTAACAACGTCTTTGGCTTCGAAATTACAAAAGGCTATTTGTTTTTCACCTTTTAGAATCTTCACCGCATCCAAAAGACCTGACTGCTTAGGGTTGACTAAGTCAATTTGTGTAACATCCCCTGTAATTACCATTTTTGAGCCAAACCCCATTCGCGTTAAAAACATTTTCATTTGTGGGATAGTGGTGTTTTGTGCCTCGTCCAGAATAATAAAGGCTTCATTGAGTGTGCGACCACGCATAAACGCAAGTGGAGCTACTTCAATAATATTTTTATCCATAAGCTTTGCAACTTTTTCAAAGCCCAAGAACTCATACAAAGCATCGTAAATTGGGCGTAAATAAGGATCTACTTTTTCGGTTAAATCGCCCGGTAAAAAGCCTAATTTCTCCCCAGCTTCGACGGCGGGTCTAACCAAAATAATCCTTCTAACGTTAGAGTTCTCAAGTGCTTCTACAGCTCTTGCAACCGCTAGGTAAGTTTTGCCTGTTCCCGCTGGTCCTATGCCGAAAGTTGCGTCTTTTTCTTCTATTGCGTTGACATAGATTTGCTGATTCGCACTGCGTATATGAACATGTTTTCTCGCTGTTTTAATGGTGATGATCTTTGAATTATTCACACCGTTTTTTTGCGATTTTATGCTCAAATCAACATCACTCATTTCCAGCATCTTGTTTTTTGATTGTAACAACAAATCTTGCAAAACATTAATAGCTAAGTGGGCATTTTCGCCTTTAATGCTAAAATCAGCACCTTTGTTTGAAAGTGTTATGTCTAGGCTTTTTGAGATATTTTCAAGGTTTTTGTCGAGCGAGCCACAAATGTTGGCCAATTGATCCGAGTCTTGAATATCGAGTGTAAACTTCATTAAGCTTATTTTACTGCTTTGAGCCATAAACAACAATAACTTGGCCAAACTATTGTTAAATACGATTTATGAAGTTGTTTATGAATTATTACCGAAAAATTCTGCTACTTGCACTCTGCTGCTTGTCTAGCCTATTGCCGCAACAATCTCTTGCTGAAGGTAATCATTGTGTGTTGCTAGTTTACCATCACTTTGCTGATGATACGCCGAAGTCGACCAGTGTTACACCGGCACTTTTCCACTCGCATTTGAGATACTTGAAAGACAATGATTTTGAGGTATTGCCTCTTGAAAAAGTGATAACCGCACTGAAAGCAAATACCCCTTTGCCTGATAAATGCGTGAGTTTAACAGCTGATGATGGTTATCAATCAATTTATGATAATGCCTATCCTTTGTTAGAGAAATTTAAGATGCCAATGGCTGTTTTTGTTGCTTCTGAGGCGATTGATCAAAAGTATTCGGCGATGATAACTTGGGCACAATTACGCGAAATGGCTGATTTGGTAAGTGCCTACAACCACAGTATCAGCCACCCACATTTGGTGGGAAAAAGTAGCGAAGAGATTGGGGCTGAAATAACGGGTGGTCAGGCAAGGCTGAGAGATGAATTGGGCACTGAAAGCTTGTTTTTTGCTTACCCCTATGGTGAGTTTGATGAGACTGCCTATAATCAGTTAAAAACGATGGGCTATGTGGCTTTTGGCCAGCAGTCTGGCGTTGTGGGTAGTCAAAGTGATTTTCTGAATTTACCTCGTTTTGCGATGGCTGGTTCTTACGCAAAAATGAGTAGTTTTGCTTTAAAGGTGAATTCATTGCCTATGCCGGTTACTATCGAAAACCCTAAATCGATGATAATTAGCGAGGGCGATAGGCCGCTGTTAACGCTGAATTTCTCAAGAGCTATGAATGCCAATGAGCGCTATCAATTTGCTTGTTTTGTTGCTGGCCAAGAACGCCCAGAGATTAATTGGCTGGGGGCGGATAAGGTGACTGTACGCCCAGTTGAGCCATTAACAAAGGGTAGAAGTCGTTACAACTGTACCACTCCCTCAAACCAGAAAGGACGCTATTATTGGTATTCTAAGCAGTGGCTAACGAAGGCTGACTAACAAGCTCACCTTGAAGTGAGTTGCCAGCACCATCTGTAACTCTGATTGAGACTATTTGGCCAATCAATTCTTCATCACCTACGAAGTGTGCTGTACGCATATTTTCTGTACGGGCGCTGAGCGTATCGCCTTTTTTAGACTTACCCTCAACTAGGACTTTTTGTACACTGCCAATCATCGATTTGGATATCGCCTCAGTGCTTTCATTAAGTGTATCTTGGACAATGGCAAGGCGTTGTTTTTTAGTCTCTTCACTAACATCATCAGGAAAGCTTGCTGCCAATGTGCCGGGGCGTTTGGAATAAATAAAGCTGAATGATTTGTCAAAACCAATATCATTGATGAGCTTCATGGTTTGGTTGAAGTCGTCCTCGTTCTCGCCAGGGAAGCCGATAATAAAATCCGATGAAAACGAAATATCAGGACGAATTTCTTTTAATCTTCGAAGTTTAGATTTGTACTCTATCGCTGTGTGACCGCGTTTCATCAAGCTAAGAATTTTGTCTGATCCACTTTGAACTGGCAGGTGAAGGTGGGACACAAGTTCGGGTACATCTCTGTATGCCTCAATCAACCGCTCACTAAATTCTACAGGGTGGGATGTTGTGTAGCGAATACGCTCTATGCCGTCAATTTGTGCAACAATGCTGATGAGAAGGGCCAGATCAGCCATTTCACCATCATCCATTTGGCCTTGGTAGGCATTAACATTTTGCCCAAGAAGGTTCACTTCTTTAACACCTTGCGCAGCCAATACTTCGACCTCGTGCATGACATCGTTAAATGGGCGAGAAACTTCTTCCCCTCGGGTATATGGTACAACACAGAAAGTACAGTATTTGCTACAACCTTCCATAATAGAGACAAAGGCTGAAGCGCCTTTAACCTCTGGTTCTGGCAAGTGGTCAAATTTTTCGATTTCTGGGAAAGATATATCAATACTTACTTGATGTTTATCCAGCGCATCGTTAAGCATATTAGGCAATCTGTGCAAAGTTTGCGGGCCAAAAATAAGGTCTACATAAGGCGCTCTTTTGAGAATTAATTCGCCTTCTTGTGAGGCCACACAGCCGCCAACACCAATGACCAAGTTGGGTTTTTTTTCTTTGAATTTTTTCCATCGGCCCAGCTGATGAAAAAGCTTCTCTTCTGCCTTTTCACGGATTGAACAAGTGTTTAACAACAACACATCGGCTTGATCGGCATCATCCGTAAGTTCTAGACCATGTGAATGCTTGAGAACGTCACTCATTTTGTTTGAGTCATACTCATTCATTTGACACCCAAAGGTGCGAATGTGTAATTTAGATAAGGCCATAGCGGTTATTTTTGAATGTGCAGTGTTTGCGTTGGGTAGGCAATTTCGGCACCGTGTTTGGCGATAATGTCGGCAATATCTAGCAACAATTTACCCTTTATGCGTTTAAATTCTGTAGAGTCGGTTACCGTGCTAAAGGCATAAACAACAAAGTCGAGTGATGAGGCGTTAAAGACATCAAAAAAGACTCGACAAGCTTCGTTGTGATCAATATGTTCATGCTTATGGAGTAATTGCTCCACTTCGGCAATAATGCTTGGCATTTGTGCAATATCATCATAACGGATACCAATAATTTCGTGGATACGACGATTGGTCATGCGAGACGGTGTTTCAATTGGAATAGTTGCAAAAATAGAGTTAGGCACATAAACCGGATTTTTACTAAAAGTACGGATACGCGTCATTCGCCAGCCGATTTTTTCTACCATACCTTCAATGCTGGCATCCGTTGTGCGAATCCAATCGCCAGTGGAAAAAGGCTTATCCATTTGAATCATCAGGCCACCAAAAACATTGGCAAGCATATCTTTCGCAGCAAAACCAATAACAATACCACCCACGCCACCAAAGGTGATAATTGAAGAAACCGAAAAACCAAAGTATTGTGCAATGCCTAGGATAATTGCAAAAACTACAAGCATCTTAAAGAGTCGAGTAAAGAGCCTTACCGAGTCTTTATCAACACTACTTTCTTTCTCAAGCATATAGCTTTCAATGCTCGATATCAATCGAATAATAGCCCAAGTCAAAATAAAAATTGGGATGATATCGATGTATTCGATGATTTGTGCAAGGATGGGGAGTTCAATCTTAAGCTCAAGTGCTGAGAGATAAATCCAGCCATACCAAATAAGCACTTTAAGTGGCGCCGATAATGAGCCAATTAGGTAATCATCAATTTGGGTTTTGGTTTTGCCCGTATGCTTTGTGATTTGTTTGAGGCCGATCCCCAGAGCAAAGTGCGCTAGCAAGGCAATAACGAATAATATACCCGTCATTTGCATAGGACTAATATTTTGCAGAAATTCACTCATTTAGATATTTTAATGGATTAATAGTGTCTGAGTATTTTTTCATTTCGAAATAGAAAGGCTGATTTCCCGTTAAGGAAATGACTTGACCTTTTTTAATTTTGTCACCTTCTTGTACATACAACAACTGGTTTTGAGTGTAAGAGCTATAGTAACCGAACGCGTGTCTGACGATAACCATTTTGCCGAGACTCTTCATCTTGCCGCCACTGTAGACCACTTTGCCGTCTCTAATTGCGCGTATTTTTTGGTTTGGCTGACTGGCATAAGTGACACCTGGGTGATTATCGTTTGGCGAGTATCCTTTGAGGATTTCGGCATCAATTGGTAGCGACCAACTTTCTGGATCGCCAAGATCACTATCGATTTGATTTGATGAGCTCGACGCTGATTTCCCCGTGTTTTTTGCTTGCTCAAGTTCATATGAGCTCACGGCATTTTCCTTATTGTCCGATTTATCAACTACCACAACCTTGTTTGAGCTGTTGGTGAAACAACCAGTGAGAAGGGTGCAAAGCAAAACTATGAGCAATTTAGTAGGCATGCCAAAGTCCTATAACAATAATGACGATTAAGACGTATCCCAATCTATCGATGTATTTATTTAACCACGCATCACACTGTTTGCCAAATTTTCTTACGAGAAAGGCAATCAAGTAATAACGCGCACCACGAGCGAAAAACGAAATAAGCAAAAAAGGCAGTATTGCCATCGATAGCATGCCCGCTACAACAGTGAAAACTTTGTAAGGTACGGGGCTAAATCCGGCAATAAATATCACCCAAACTCCATAGTCCACAAACCACTTTTCAGCGCGAGTAAGGTCGTCAATATAACCCCATTTTTCTATGAAAGGCATCAGCCAATCAATGGCGTAAACGCCTAGATAATAACCAACAACAGCCCCCAAAACAGAGCTTAAAGTGCACAAAAGTGCAAATCTGTAGGCCTTGTCTCGCCCTTTGAGTGACATGGATGCCAGCAACAGGTCTTGCAAAGGAAGGGGCAGGATAAAAGATTCTAGAAAGCTGATAAAACAAAGCCAGTATATAGCAAACTGGCTCTTTGAGTATTCAAGAACTTTTTGGTACGGATAATGAAAAAGTCTCATTAACAGTAGAAGTTATTTCTTCAGCATCGGAAAACCAAGTCGCTCTCGAGAATCATAATAAGCTTGAGCTACTTTTTGGCTCATCGATCGTACGCGACGGATAAAACGCGCTCTATCGGTGACACTAATGGCGTGTCTTGCATCGAGTAAATTAAACAGATGCGAGGCCTTCATGGTTTGCTCATAAGCAGGAAACGGTAGCGCTTTTTCAATGAGTTGCGCATTCATCGCTTCCGCTTCATCGAACTGGCGGAAAAGCACATCAGTATCGGCGATTTCAAAGTTGTACTCAGATTGCTCAACTTCGTTTTGATGGAAAACATCGCCATAGCTCAATTCCTCTGTCCAAGCAAGGTCAAAAACACTGTCAACGCCCTGTAAATACATTGCCAGCCTTTCAAGGCCGTAAGTGAGTTCGCCTGATATAGGTTTACAAGCCAAGCCACCCACTTGTTGAAAGTAGGTAAATTGCGAAACTTCCATGCCATTAAGCCAAACTTCCCAGCCCAAACCCCAGGCTCCCAAGGTAGGAGATTCCCAGTTATCTTCAACAAAACGCACATCGTGCACAGTTAAATCTATGCCAATGGTTGATAGAGACTCAAGATAGAGATCTTGAATATCGCTCGGTGAAGGCTTTAATAGCACTTGAAATTGATAGTAGTGCTGGAGTCGATTTGGATTTTCCCCGTAGCGACCATCTGTTGGTCTGCGAGAGGGTTGAACATAAGCTGCTTTCCAAGGCTCGGGGCCTATCGAGCGTAGAAAAGTTGCGGGATGGAAGGTGCCAGCGCCCACTTCCATATCAAAAGGTTGCATTACAGCACAGCCTTTTTCAGCCCAGAACGCTTGTAATTTTAGTATTAAATTTTGAAACGATGCGCTTGCATCTAAGTCTAGCAGAGACATGAAAAACGCTAAGAAATAACGAAAATTTTACCGCATCAACTCTGTGCTTTGAATCTTTTCAATAAACCGATAAAGTAGTCACTTAAAGCGGTAAGGCTTGTAGTGGCCAAAAATACAAAAGTGCAGGAATTCCAGTAACAATAATAATAATTTCGAGGGGAAGTCCCAGTTTCCAATAATCACTAAATCGATAACCGCCCGGACCCATTACTAGAGTGTTGTTCTGATGGCCAATAGGCGTTAAGAAAGCACAAGAGGCGCCGATGGCAATCGCCATCAAAAAAGTATCAGGGTTAACGTTAAGTGTTTTTGAAATCTCAAACCCAATCGGGGCTGCAACCAAAACGGTGGCAACGTTATTTAGAACTGCGCTTAATAAGATTGTAATAATCATTATCATCGTGAGAATAATAACTGGAGACGCACCACTTGCTATTGATAGTAGAACATTAGATATAGTTTCAGCGCCACCGCTGCTTTGTAAGGCTTCACCAATGGGGATCATGGCTCCTAATAGCACGATAACCGGCCAACTGATAGATCGATACACCTCATTGGTTGGGATAACATCCGCAGCAATATAAAACACCACAACAAGAGATAATGCAATTGGCAAATTAATGTAACCCAAGCTGGCGGTAATTATTGCAATCAAAAAAGAGGCGACAGCCATCAATGATTTTTTTCGTTGCGGTATTTTTAAATCTTTTTTCTCCAGCGTAAGACATTCCATCCACTTAATCGCACTGTCTAATTCAGCACTATTGCCGTGAAGCAGCAAAACATCACCTGGTTGAATTTTTGTTTTCCTTACCTGGTGAATAATGGATCGACCCGATCGGGAAATACCAAGCAGTGAAATTTGTCTGAGTTTTAATAAGCTCAGTTGCGTGGCGGTTCTGCCAATAGAGCGTGAAAAAGGCGGCGCCACTACCTCAATAAGAGACGTGTGTTTAAATTCAAAATCCGATTCTGCCTCACTAACATAGTGAGTTTTGGTTTGTTTCATGAATTCATCAAGTCCTTGAACTGAGCCTTCAAGGATCAGCAAGTCATCAATATTGATAATGAAATTACGTATAAAGCCTTCACCTTCCAGTCGTTCATCATTTCTAATCAAGCCCAAAATCGAGACGCCAGCCTCCTCACAGATATTATCAAGGTGGGATAAATATTTACCAATAAAATTAGAGTTCTCGGTAACAACTACGTTAGATACATATTGGCGCACTTCTTCTGCTTTGCCATCTAGTTTGTTTGTGGTTTTTGGATTGGGCATTAATCGCCATCCAAATAAGGCGATAAATACAACACCCGAAAAGGCAACAATCAAACCAACCGGGGCAAAGTCAAACATCGAGTAGGGATTCTCAAGAACACTCTCTCGATAAGTAGCAATAACAACATTAGAAGCTGTGCCAATCAGGGTTACCATGCCGCCAAGAATGGAGGTGAAAGCAAGCGCCATCAGTGTCGCGGTGGGTTTTCTTTTTGCCTTTTTGTTCAGTTCTGTATCTGCAGGCATTAGTATTGCTAATGCGGCCACATTATTGACAATACTGGATAACGTAGCAGAAACTGTACCCATCACTGCGATATGGCTTTTTACGCCGCTGATAAGAGCGCTCAGTTTAGTGGTAATTAATTCCACAGAGCCAGAGCGAACTAAACCTTTACTTATAATAAGAACCAAGGCAATAATCACTACAGCTGGATGGCCAAAGCCAGAAAACACTTCTTGTAATGGAATGACGCCTACCAATGTGCCAATAATTAGTGCAGTAAAAGCCACCAAATCATAGCGCACTCGTCCCCAAATAAAAAACACAAAAGTGAGAGAGATTAGTAAAAAAACAATGGATTGATCGCTCATATCTTGTTTTGTTTTTACTTGTAATGTGTTTTATTATAGCTAATTGCTCGCAATTTAAATTCGAATCAGGGCATATTAACAATTTGAAAATCGTAAAAAATAGCAAATTTTGCAAATGGATAATCAATAAGAAAAATTAGCCGTCAAAATGGCAAAAAATCGGTATTTACAGGGTAAAAAGTGGCCTTTTGTGATGTTTTTGTCAACAAAAATAGGCTTGGTGATGATTTGCCAGAAAAATTTCGGAAATTTTGTGTATGGCATAAAAAATGCGGGAATTTCCCGCATTTTTATTGAACTTTAGATTTTTAGTACTGTTAGTACTTATAAGTTTCTGGTTTAAATGGCCCGTCTTTCGGCGTGTTAATGTAGTCAGCTTGGGCGTCGGTCATTTTTGTGAGCACGCCACCAAAGCCACCCACCATACCAGCAGCAACTTCTTCGTCGAGTTTTTTCGGTAACACTTCAACAGTAATGTTGCTCGCCTTACTGCCTTCGGGCAGGTCTGCAAATTTTTGCTCGAATAAATACATTTGCGCCAAAACTTGGTTTGCAAAAGAACCGTCCATAATGCGGCTTGGGTGCCCCGTTGCATTACCAAGGTTAACCAAGCGACCTTCGGATAAAAGAATTAAATAATCGTTTTTGTCACTGGATCTAAAGACACGATGAACCTGAGGTTTGACCTCATCCCACTGCCAATTATCGCGCATGAATTGGGTGTCGATTTCATTGTCGAAATGGCCAATATTACAAACCACGGCGCCTGCTTTTAGTGTTTGCAACATTGCAGAGTCACAGACATTGATGTTACCCGTGGTCGTTACAATTAAATCGGTGGTTGAAAGCACAGATTGATTGATGTTTGCCACAGCGCCTGTGTTGATTCCTTCGTTATAAGGGGAAACAATTTCAAAGCCGTCCATGCATGCTTGCATTGCGCAAATAGGATCAATCTCACTAATTTTTACAATCATGCCTTCTTGGCGTAGCGATTGTGCCGAGCCCTTACCAACGTCTCCGTATCCGACAACAAGTGCTTTTTTGCCAGACATTAGCATGTCGGTGCCACGCTTAATGGCATCGTTTAGAGAGTGTCGACAGCCGTATTTGTTGTCATTTTTTGACTTGGTTACCGCGTCGTTAACATTGATTGCTGGCACCTTCAATGAGCCTTCTTCAATCATCTCTAATAAGCGGTGTACGCCTGTGGTTGTTTCTTCACTAATGCCGTGAATGCCATTGAGCATTTCTGGGAATTTCTCATGTAACATTTGCGTTAAATCACCGCCGTCATCGAGCACCATATTGGCATCCCAGGGTTTGCCGTTTTCAAGTATGGTTTGTTCAATACACCATAAGAACTCTTCCTCAGTTTCGCCTTTCCAGGCAAAGGTTGGGATATTGGCAGCAACCATTGCTGCGGCTGCGTGATCTTGAGTTGAGAAAATATTACAAGAAGACCAGCGTATTTCAGCACCAAGTGCTACTAAGGTTTCCATCAAAACCGCTGTTTGAATAGTCATGTGGATGCAGCCTAAGATTTTTGCGCCCTGCAAGGGCTTTTCAGTGCTATATCTAGCACGAAGTGCCATTAGGGCGGGCATTTCAGCTTCGGCTAGTTCAATTTCTTTGCGGCCAAAATCAGCCAAAGACATGTCGGCGACTTTATAGTCGTTATTATTCAGGGTAGTGTTGCTCATTTGTTTTTCCTTTATCTATATTGAAAAATAAATGAGCGTCGTTGATAAAAGACAGTAATGTCTTTGTGCCAAGCCTGATGAGAATAATCTCAATGCAACGCTCCTTGGCAGGCGCACTTCAGGGTGACTATAAGCTACCCTGAAGTTCGACAGATATTATAACCAAATCAAAGAGTTTTTGCTCATTTAAGCAAGTGAGCTTTGTCGGTTTTTTCCCAGCTAATGGAATCTTCGGTGCGTCCAAAATGACCATAACTTGCTGTTTGTTGGTAGATTGGGCGTTTCAAGTCAAGCATTGCAATTAAACCCTTGGGTCTTAGATCAAAGTGCTCGGAAACTAATTTTTCAATTTCTTGATCATTAATCTTACCTGTACCAAAAGTATTGATATTAATACTGGTCGGCTCGGCCACACCAATGGCGTAGGAAATTTGAATCTCGCAAGATTCTGCTAGGCCTGCCGCAACAATATTTTTAGCAACGTAACGGGTAGCATAGGCAGCACTACGGTCAACTTTTGAAGGGTCCTTACCAGAAAAGGCACCACCACCATGTCGAGCCATGCCACCATAGGTGTCCACAATAATTTTTCGACCAGTAAGGCCTGCATCACCAACCGGGCCACCAATCACAAATTTGCCTGTTGGGTTAATGTGATATTTTGTTTCGCTGCTTAGCCATTCTTTTGGCAATACAGGCTTGATAATCTCTTCAAGAACAGCTTCTTGCAGATCTTTAAGTGCAATGTCTTCATCGTGTTGAGTAGATAAAACCACTGCATCGATACCAACAACTTGGTTATTTTTATAAATACAAGATACTTGGGATTTGGCATCTGGGCGTAGCCACGGCAAAGCACCTGATTTCATCAACTCGGCTTGGCGTTGAACCAAACGATGCGCATAGACAATGGGTGCTGGCATAAGCACATCAGTGGCGTTATCGGCGTAACCAAACATTAGGCCTTGATCGCCTGCACCTTGTTCGTGGTCATCGAATTCATCGACACCTTGAGCAATGTCTTGGGATTGTTTTCCTAGGAGATTTGTAATTGAGCAGTTGTGACCATTAAAACCATAATCGTCTTGGTCGTAGCCAATGTCAACAATGGTTTTTCTAACAACAGCGTCGTAGTCAATATCAGCACCTGTGGTGATTTCTCCAGCAAGTACGACTTGGTTGTCTTTGACTAAGGTTTCGACAGCAACACGAGAATTTTTGTCTTGCGATAATGCGGCATCAAGAATTGCATCAGAGACTTGGTCGCAAACTTTATCTGGGTGACCTGCAGAAACAGATTCGGAAGTAAATATCATAGCGTTATATCCTATAAAAATAAAAAACCCCTAAAGTGGGGTCTATTCTATGGAGAACGCCTACTTTAGCTTTATTTAGCCACTTTGAAGTGACAACGCCAGCAATCGGGACAAATCAACGTTGGCATTATTATAACAATATTTTGATATAAGTAAAGGTCATTCTAAGCTTGTCCTTAAAGCCAGTGAACTGATAAAAGGAGACCCCATCAAACTGAGTGTTAGGATGCTAGCTAGGAAGTAAAGCTGCGCACTAGTGGGTAGGCCGTATTGTGATTGAGAAACGGCACTTGAAGCAAAAATTAATATTGGTGTGTATAGAGGCAGAATCAATAAAGAAAGCAACATACCCGAGTTCTTAATACCAACAATTAAAGAGGCACCAATCGTGCCAATAAGGCTCAGGCTTGGCGTACCGAGGAGTAGAGTGGCTATTAAAACGCCAATACTCCCACTATCCAAAAAAAGAGCGGCACCCAATAAGGGCGATAACAGCACAATAGGAAGGCCTGTTAATAGCCAATGCGCGGTGGTTTTGGCGAGGATTAGTAGTGGTAATGGATGATGTGAAATGACCATTTGCTCCAAAACGCCATTGTCGTAATCGGTATGAAAAAGGGCATTTAGAGATAGTAGTACAGCCAACATGCACGTTACCCAGATAACGCCTGGAGCAATATTTGCTAGAGTGTGCGCTTCAGGACTAATAGCAAGCGGGAAAAGTGAAATTGCAATAACGAAAAACAGCAGAGGATTGAGAAAGCTGGACGGATTTCTCATTGCCATTTTTAAATCTCTGCTGAGTGTTTGAAGGAATATGTTCACAGCGTTAAGGTTTTCATATTTGACAAATGACACTCTTGATGGGTAGTTAGAATGCAAATACCACCATTGTCTGAGTGTTTGTTAATTTGCTCTTCAAGGATTCTAATGCCATCAGAATCAAGCGCAGTAAAGGGCTCATCAAGTAACCAAATGGGCGCTTTATTAATAAATAGCGAGGCAAGCACAACTCGGCGTTTTTGACCTGCTGATAAATTCGCGGCGTATTCGTCTTCGTAGCCTTTTAAGCCAATAGCAAGCAAAGCGTCTGTTGTCTTAGCAGCACCCTTATTGTCATGTAGACGAGAGAGGAAGTTTAAGTTCTCTGTGCAACTTAGCTCAGGGCTAAGCGCTGGTAGATGCCCCAAATAAAAAACTGCCTCTTGATATTCGCTAGTTCGTGCTTGCTGTTGGTTAAAACTCACGCTACCGCACTCAGGCGTGTTTAGGCCGGCGAGTATTTTTAGCAAGGAGGTTTTGCCACTGCCATTGGCGCCAGAAATTCGTAGAATATCGCCCGAAGATAAGGAGAATGAAAGCCCATCAAAAAGTACGTTATAACCCCTTTGACAACTTAGTTCCTTAACGATTAACTCAGACATAGTGGTATTTTACTGGATTAATCGGTGTCACTCGAGTGGGGTATTGGGGCTTTTATCTACTCTTGCTCGCTCTTAATTAAGCCACCAAGCTCGCTAGTATCAATTGTTGAAAGTAGGCTGCCTTCGAAGGTTAGCTTTAAGCGGTAATGGAGTAACTCTTCGCCATCGATAATCGAATGATTAATATAGTCCCATTGATCATAATGAAATGGATCATTAATACTAGGTGAGCCAATTAAATCCATTACGGCTTCTTTGTTCATGCCCAATTTGAGTTGTTTAATCGCTTCGATCTCAAGTACCGAGCCTTGATTAATGGATGGTTTGTGTAAGTCAAAACTTGGCCACGAAGGAGTAAGAAAACTTGGCCAGCTTGGCATTGAGATTGAGGGTAGTTCTGGAAGAGACGGTAGCGAGCTAGCGCAACCTGTCAGAAAAGGGAAAATTAGTGCAATCAAAGTTAGTCTTTTCATGATTGTTTAAACGATTAAAATAATGAATAGATTTTACCCAAGGATTTGGAATGGACGCACAAGATTTAAAAAGCGCTGGACTCAAGGTTACCCTGCCAAGGCTTAAGATTTTAGAGGTTCTAGAAAAAAGCCCAAATCACCATTTAAGTGCCGAAGATATATATCGCGCTTTGATTGAGCAACATGAAGAAGTAGGCGTTGCCACCATTTATCGTGTGTTGACACAATTTGAAGAATCCGGCATTGTTAATAAGCTTAATTTTGAGAATAATTTGAGTGTTTACGAGCTCTCAAATGTTGAGCATCACGATCATTTGGTGTGTGTTAAATGCAATAGCATTGTTGAATTTCAAGATGATGTGATTGAGGATCATCAAGAGCAAATTGCAAAAAAATACGGCTACCAACTGACAGACCATTCTTTGTATCTTTACGGCTTGTGCTCAGATTGTCAAAAGGCAAACTAAGCTTAAGAGAATTACATTAAATGGAAGACTTTATTGTTCGTGCTTTAGCTGCTTCTCTCGGCGTGTCTGTAATAGCCGGGTCGCTGGGTTGCTTTGTGATTTGGAAACGCCTCTCTTACTTTTCAGATTCAATTTCTCATAGCGCTTTACTTGGTGTTGCACTAGGCCTTGTGACTGGTCTAGGAGTGAATTTTGGCTTGCTAATTGTTGGCGCACTGTTTGCCTCTTTGATTGTTGTTTTGCAACAAAAGAAGTTTTTATCTAACGATGCTATACTGGGGATTTTTTCCCATATTGCTCTTTCATTGGGTATCGTTGTTTTGGGTCTTGTTGGTGATAGAAACACCGATTATTTTGCCTATCTATTTGGTGATATCCTTGCCATAACCAAGCAAGATCTATTTTGGGTTTTCTCAGTTATGGTTGTTGTCGTTGGCCTATTGATCCTGAACTGGAAGAAACTGCTTCTACTAACTCTCAATGAAGAGTTGGCTCGGGCAGAAGGTATTAACAAAATCGTATACGAATTACTCTTTATGTTTTTAATTGCCTTGGCGGTCTCTGTTTCGGTACGAATTGTTGGTGTTCTGTTAATCACTTCTTTATTGATTATCCCGCCCGCTATTGGGCGTGTCTTCTCCAAATCACCACCCGCCATGATTTTTGCCTCCATTGCAGTTTCAGTAATTGCTGTACTGTTGGGGCTTTATGGCTCTATTGAATACGACATTGCTACTGGCCCAGCCATTGTTATTACCTTGGGCGTTTTGTTTGGCGTATCTCAGGTATTACCAGTCAAATCCTAGTTACAGGCTTTCGTTGAGTGCTGTTAGCTGGTTGGTTTGTTGCTCGACAATAAGTGGCTCTATCACAGATTCTAGCTCACCTTCCATCACCTCGTTTAATTTATAAAGCGTTAGATTGATACGGTGGTCAGTAATCCTGCCTTGTGGATAGTTGTAGGTGCGGATACGCTGTGAGCGATCGCCACTACCCACCAATTCTTTGCGTTGCGAAGCTTGTTCTTTGTGTTGCTCTTGCTGTTGCGCATCGAGAATTCTTGAAGCCAATACCGACAAGGCTTGGGCCTTATTTTTGTGTTGTGATCGCCCATCTTGGCATTCGACAACGGTGCCTGTTGGGATATGCGTAACTCGAACAGCCGAATCTGTTTTGTTAACGTGTTGACCACCAGCGCCAGAGGCCCTAAAGGTGTCCACTCTGACATCATTCATATTAATGTCAACCTCCTCAATAGTTTCCACTTCAGGCATTACAGCAACGGTACAAGCGGAGGTGTGAACTCGGCCTTGAGACTCTGTTTCTGGCACTCGCTGTACGCGGTGAGCGCCTGATTCGAATTTAAGTTTTGAGTAAACATTTACACCACTAATGCGTGCAATAACCTCTTTAAAGCCGCCATGCTCACCTAGATTTGAGCTCATAACTTCCATTTGCCATTTATTTTTTTCAACATAGCGGCTATACATTCTGTAAAGATCGCCCGAGAAAATACTGGCTTCATCTCCGCCGGTACCAGCTCTAATCTCAATAATAATATTGCGAGAATCGTTGGGATCTTTTGGTAGTAGCGATTTTTTTAGTTCGAGCTCTAACTCTATTAGTTTTTCTTTGCCACTGGCAATTTCTTCTTCAGCCATCTCTTTAAGATCGGGGTCATTTTCATCCAGCATATGCTGGGCCTCGTCCATATCTTCTTGTGTAGACAGGTATTGTTGATATTGATCGTTAACAGGGCTTAATTGAGAGTGTTCAATCGACAAATCTCTAAATTGATTTGGATCAGAGGCAACGGCTTGATCTGAAAGCAGGGCGTTGAGCTCCTCAAGACGCATTGATAGCTGCTCAAGTTTACTTAAGATTGATTGATTCATGAATTACTGACTTTAATAGGTTTTGTTGCTGGTTTTGGAATGCAATATTGGCATTGGTCCAGGTTAATGTTTGGCGTTTTTTTGATGTTTTGAAAGGGCGCATGTAAAAGCTTATTGGTGAGCTGATCTGCTAACTCCTGAAGTACCGCTTCGGCCTCTGTGCCAGAAGAGAGTTTTTTAATAGCACCTTTAAGTGCATCGTCTTTTAGGTTCATTGCGTGTTGACGATAGGATTTGATAATTTCCTCATTTGGAATACTATCCAGCCAACTCTTGAACACTTCATTCTGTTTGTTAATAATCTCCTGCGCAGCCACTTTTTCTTGTTTACGACTTTCAAGGTTATTCTCAACAACCTGCTGTAAATCATCCACTGTGTAGAGAAACACATCGTCTAGCTTGCCAGCCTCTGGCTCAATATCCCTAGGAATGGCCAAATCAAGAAGCAGCATGGGCTGGTGTTTTCTTTGTAAGAGTACTGTTTCTATCAAACCTTTACCCAAAATAGGCACCGGTGCAGCGGTTGATGAAATGACAATATCTGCGCGATGAAGATGTTCTGACAATTGCTTTAAACTAATCGCTTCAGCCTCGTAATTAATGGCAACGGTTTGCGCATTTTCAATAGTTCTATTGGCAACAATCATCTCACTCACCCCTTTTTGTTTGAGGTGTTGGGCGCTAAGCTCAATCATTTCGCCTGCACCGATTAAAAGCACGGTTTGTTTTGCAAGGTCAGTAAAAATCTTTTCGCTCAGTTTGACAGCACAATAAGCCACCGAGACTGGCGAGGCACCTATCTTAGTTTCTGTTCTGACTTTTTTAGCAGTAGTAAACGCATGCTGAAAGAGTTTTTCTAGGGTTTTGTCCAGAGCTTTTTGTTCTTTTGAGAATTGATAAGCCTCTTTCATCTGGCCAAATATTTGTGGCTCTCCAAGTACCATAGAGTCAAGCCCTGCAGCAACATGGCAAATGTGATTAATGGCATCATCATTTTCAAAATAGCTAAGATATTGAGAGAGTTTTTGATAGTCAATGCCATGCGTGCTAGCCAAATATTGCCCAAGCATTTCCTCGATTTGACCAGACTGCGAGGCGACATAAACTTCAGAACGGTTGCAAGTCGATAAAACCACACAGGACAGAATGCCAGGCATTGATAAGAGTTTTTTAACTGAACTTTCTAATTCATTTTGCGCGAACGCTACCTTTTCTCGTATTTCAACGGGTGCAAGTTGATGATTCACACTCAGTACGGCAATATGTGGCATTTAATTAAGGGCTACCAAAGTCAGAGCAATTATACAGTGTCCTCTTTATTTTGACCCAATGATAACATTTAGCGTCGTTATTCATTATTATGGTTATTTCTCCCCTTTAATCAATAATCTAATGAGTATTCAGCAGTTTGAAATTACATTAAAACCTAGAGCGCAAGGCATGCACTTAGTCACCGATGAGATAATTAGCCAAATACCAGAGTTAACATCAATACGAGCTGGTATTTTGCAATTGTTTATCCAGCACTCAAGTGCCTCAATAAGCATCAACGAGTATGCTGATCCAGATGTTAGACAAGATCTAGAAAGATTTTATGCAGAGCTGTGCAACAATAAGCCTTACTACACCCATACAGCTGAAGGCCCTGACGACATGCCGTCTCACATCAAAGCCTCTATTCTGGGTTCAAGTATTAGCTTGCCTGTTACCAATGGAGCGCCCAATTTTGGCACCTGGCAGGGCATTATTTTAGGGGAGCATCGTCTTAATGCTAGCTCAAGGCGACTGATTGCCACCCTGATTCATTAATGCTTCACACTATCTTCATAAACTTGGAGAATCTATTCAGATAAAATAAGGCGAATCATGCAAATAATCCCCACTTTATGATTGAAGAGGATCGCCTAGTTGGCGGTGAAAGTCAAAACAATGAAGATATAAAAATCAACTCGGTCAGACCTACGTCTTTCGATGAATATATTGGCCAAGATGATGTCAAATCTCAAATGGCACTTTTTATTGAAGCTGCAAGTACGCGAGGTGACGCTCTTGATCATTGCTTAATTTACGGCCCTCCAGGCTTAGGAAAAACCACACTGGCTAATGTGATTGCACGACAAATGGGTGCAGGCCTTAAGCAAACTGCTGGACCAGTGTTGGAGCGTTCGGGAGATTTGGCTGCAATACTAACCAAGCTTGAGCCTTATGATATTCTTTTTATTGATGAAATTCATCGACTAAACCCAGTTGTAGAGGAAATTCTCTACCCGGCACTAGAAGATTTCAAGTTAGATATTATGGTGGGTGAGGGTGTAGCTGCCCACTCGGTACAACTCGATTTACCGCCATTTACACTCATTGGTGCCACGACTCGGGCGGGTATGCTAACTTCACCGCTTAGAGACAGATTTGGCATCGTCCAACGCTTGGCTTTTTACCAACTCGCAGATTTACAAAGTATCATTGAGCGTTCTGCAGCTATTTTGGATATTACGGTTGAGGCAGATGGTGCCCACGAGATTGCCAAACGCTCCAGAGGCACACCTAGAATTGCCAATCGTTTGTTACGTCGAGTTAGAGATTTTGCTGATGTTAAAACTAATGGCGTTATTCATAGAGCAATTGCACAGGAGGCTTTATCAACTCTTAAAGTTGATGATGCTGGCCTAGAGCAACTCGATCGAGATTACCTCAACCTTGTGATTACTAAATTCTCAGCCGGCCCTGTCGGTTTAGACACTTTAGCAACAGCGTTGGGTGAAGAAAGGGTGACACTTGAGGATATGGTTGAACCTTATCTTCTGCAACAAGGTTTTATTATGAGAACCCCGCGTGGTCGCGTGGCTACTGACATGGCGTTTTCTCACCTTGGGTTAAAGCGCCATGAAAAACAAAAAGACTTGTATGGCAAATGAGTAAATTAAACATTCGCGTATATTACGAAGATACAGATGCAGGCGGTGTTGTTTATTATGCGAATTATTTAAAATACATCGAGCGTGCACGAAGTGAAATGCTACGTGATTCGGGTTTTGAGCAAGACCATATTGCACAAGAGTTTGGCGTGGTGTTCGCGGTTAGGAGTGTCACTGCTAACTATTTAAAACCTGCAAAATTTAATGATTTATTGGAAGTTCAAACGCAGATTCACTCGGTCGGCAAAACCAGTCTGATTTTTTCTCAGAAAATAATGGAAAGCAGACAGAATACGGTATTATTTGATGCGGAAGTTAAGGTTGTTTCTGTAGTTAAGAACAATTTCAAACCTTGTGGCATACCGCAAATTATCACGGAGAAGCTAAATGGAAGAAGGTAATTTATCAATCATCAGTTTAATACTTAGCGCAGGCTTTGTTGTGCAAGTGGTTATGCTAATACTGGTATTAATGTCAATTTATTCTTGGACGGTAATTATGGCCAAGAAAAAAGTATTAATTGATGCAAAAAGCGATATTAAGATTTTTCATCGACGTTTTGAAGGGGAAGGCAATTTATCTATCTTATATAAGTCGCTACCCAGTGCGCCTCATGACCGAACAGCGATGGAAGATATTTTTGGTTCTGGCTATAAAGAATTTAATCATTCAAAATCTTCCTCAAACCAAGCGCTGATTATGAATTCAGAGCGCGCTTATCGAACCATGAACACTACAGCCAATGATGAAATAGATCGGCTCGATGGCAGTTTGTCGGTGTTAGCGATGATTGCTTCATCAAGCCCTTATATTGGACTGTTCGGTACAGTTTGGGGGATTATGCATTCTTTTATTGGTCTTGCATCTGTTAAGCAGGCAACTATTGCCGTTGTTGCTCCTGGTATTGCAGAAGCTTTAATTGCTACAGCTTTTGGATTGTTTGCTGCAATTCCAGCAACTATTGCCTACAATCGATTGGTCTCTCAAGTCGAAGATATTGGCAATAGGTACACTGCTTTTATTGAAGAATTATTTGTGAGCTTCCAAAGACAATAATAATGATTGAACTTCCCAAGCGCGCTAGGCCCGATATTAATGCCCAAATAAATATCGTTCCCTATATAGATGTGATGTTGGTTTTGTTGGTTATCTTTATGATGACCACGCCTATTATCGAGCAAGGTGTTGAGGTAGATTTGCCCCAGTCTGATGCCAATATGGTGGATTATGTTGAACAACAGCCAACGGTGATCACTATTGACAGAGAAGGTAATTATTATATTAACTCGCTTTACGATACAGCCTCATCCGATATTGATGAAGGGGAGCAAGTCACCATTAGTGTGGCAGTTGGCCGAGTCATGGCTCGTTTAGAGGCTTATCCTGAGATGAAGGTTTTTGTACGTGGTGATAGAGATGTTAACTACGGCAGAGTTGTTCAATTAATGGCATTGCTGCAGCAAAGCGGCGTAGACAAGGTTGGTATGGTGACCGAAACGCCAGAATAATTAAGCCCAATTTATGGAACAGTTAAAAAAGTTATTAAGCTCTATTAGTGACTATGTGAGAAGCATGGCAATTAAGGCAGCGCAATCCGTTGTTAAAGTCGTTAATCTTGAAAACATTAAGAAACTTGGTATTTATATTGTTAATTTAATTACCAGTTTAATTGTTTCTGCTGCGCAACCCATGATCAAGATTGCGAAGAAACACCCTATTGCTTTTTCATTTGCAATGATTTTTCACATTGCTTTGGTCGTAGGTTTAATGAATTCTAATGTTGAGTATTGGAAAATGCCTGAGCCACCAAAAGGCGCGCAACAAGAAGCGCCGACAAAGGCAGTGACTATTGATGTTGAGGTGATCAAGGCTGAGCGTGAAAAATTAGCCGATTTGGAAAAACAAAAACAGAAAAAATTAGCGAGTGATATTCAGAAATCTGAGGCTGCTAAAAAAGCTCAAAAACATGCCGAAGAACATAGAAAGGCTGAAGAGAAAAAAGCCAAAGAAGCAGCCAAACAAAAAGCCTTAGCCGAAGAGAAGACTCGAGAAG
>CAZZER010000015.1:0-43436 GCA_964653365.1 uncultured Candidatus Thioglobus sp. | reverse complement strand
CCCCCCCTAGATTATATTCCAAAAAAAGACATATTGCAAACAAAGCCGAGACCCTTAGAGCCCCAAACTACGCGCAATTATAAACCCTTTCTTAACCAAAGGAGAGTGCATATTAAATATTGAATTTTTGTTTGAGTATGCCATACTCTGAGGACTCGATTCGTGGACCAAACCGACTGACCACAAGAGCCGCGGCTGCATTTGCAAATTGGGCAGCCAAAACATAGTCTTGTCCAGAATTTATGGCATATAAAAATGCGCCGGCAAACATATCGCCAGCGCCATTGGTATTAATCGCCTTGGTTTTAGCGCCAGAAACCACAGTTGTCTGGTTGCCGTCAAAAACCATTGCACCTTTGGCGCCTAGTGTTATGGCAAATGATTTTGCGTAATTTTTTAACGCTTCCGCAGCTTGATCAATGGTGTCGCTATTTGTAAAGCCAATCGCTTCATCTTCATTGCAGAACAGCAAGTCTACACCCTCACCAATAACACTTTGAAGTTGCTCAGAAAAGATTTGTACAACAAAAGGATCAGATAAGCTCAGTGAAGTTTTTACGCCGTTCTGTCTAGCTAGTGTCATCGCTTCAATAGCAACTTCAGTTCTCGGTGCATCGGTTACTAGATAGCCCTCCATATATAACCATCTGCTATGGATTAGAGGTTCTATATCAAGATCTATTGACCTAAGATCGACGTTAACACCTAAATGCGTACACATTGTGCGTTCCGCATCATCGCTAATCATCACTAAGCAATTTCCGGTTACACCACCCCCTAGTTCATTGTTGTGAAAATCAACACCCAATGCATTTAAATCTTTTACGAAAAAAGCACCGTCAGTATCGGATGACACTTTGCCAGCATAAAATGCACTTCCACCAAAACCGCTAACCGCAACGATAGTATTGCACGCTGAGCCACCGCAACTGCGCTTGACCACTTCTGAATTAGATTGTAAATTACTAATTAACTGTTGTTGTTGTACTTCATCAACTAAAGTCATAATGCCTTTGTCAAGTTGATTGTCACGCAAAAAATTATCATTGATACTAAACTCAATATCTACCAATGCTGCGCCAACTCCATAAACGTCATACGTTTTCAAACTCTATCTCCTAAAACAATAATTACGCACGGCAAGTCTACCTCAATGTATTTGGCACTGGAAAATGCACATCTTCTTTGATGCCGCTAACTTCTTGAACCTCGGTTGCGCCCTGGTCGAGCAGATAACTAACCACTTCTTGCACCAAAATTTCTGGGGCAGATGCACCAGCAGTAACACCTATAACATCACAATTATTTAGCCAATTTCGATCAATATCCGCAGCACCATCAATTAAATAAGATGGTTTATGTTTATTTTGAGCAATCTCACGAAGGCGATTTGAATTTGATGAATTTTTTGAGCCCAGCACCAAGAGTACGTCTGCCATTTCAATAATGGTCTTAACGGCATCTTGCCGATTTTGGGTTGCATAACAAATATCGTCTTTTTTCGGTGCTTTAATCTGCGGAAATTTTTCTTTTAAAGCATCAACAATTGCTGCCGTATCATCAACAGAAAGTGTGGTTTGCGTAGTATAGGAGAGATGTTGAGATGTTGAGATATTCAAATCATCAATATCATCGATTGATTCAACCAAGCTAACCGCAGAACCACTCGCCTGCCCCAGTGTGCCTTCAACTTCAGGATGGCCTGCATGGCCAATTAGAATTACTTGATGTTCTTGCTTTTGTCGACGTTGCACTTCTTTATGTACCTTTGTTACCAGTGGGCAAGTTGCATCATAAACTATGGCGTCGATAGAATCCGCTTCTTTTCTGACCACCTGAGAAACACCGTGTGCGCTAAAAATAACCACCTCGCCATTCGGCACTTGGTCAATTTCATCAACAAAAATAGCACCTTTAGACTTAAGATCATCTACCACAAATTTGTTATGAACAACTTCATGACGAACATAAATCGGCGCACCATGGCGAGCGATTGATCGCTCAACAATTTCTATAGCACGTTCAACACCAGCGCAAAAACCCCTTGGGTTGGCGAGTAAGATTTTCATAACCTTGTCAGATTGCTTATATTAAATAAAATGTAATCGAAGACTAACCGAGCAATCAATGGGTTTAGTGCTGAGTTAAGGCCGATAGAATTTGATGGATTTTTTCGCGCAATTTTGAACGATGGACAATCATATCAATTGCCCCTTTTTCTAGCAAAAATTCAGCACGCTGAAAGCCTTCGGGTAACTCTTCACGGACTGTTTGCTCAACCACACGGGGACCAGCAAAGCCGACTAATGCCTTGGGCTCAGCAATATGAATATCCCCCAGCATGGCAAAACTGGCAGAAACGCCGCCCATTGTTGGGTCAGTCAAAACCGAAATAAATGGAATTTTCTTATCGGCCAATAATTTAACCGCCAATGCGGTTTTTGACATTTGCATTAAAGAAAATAATCCTTCTTGCATCCGTGCACCACCGCTTGCAGAAAAACAAATCATTGGGCAATTATGAGAAATTGCAGCATCCGCCGCTCTGGCAAATTTTTCACCAACAACTGAGCCCATCGAGCCGCCCATAAATTTAAACTCAAACACGGCAACAACCACGGGCATACCAAATAACAGCCCTTGTTTAACAACCAATGCGTCCTTTTCTTTAGTTTTGCTCTGAGCTTCCCCGTAACGATCTTTATATTTTTTTTGATCTTTGAATTTTAAAGGATCGACTGATTCAATATTGGCACCAATTTCTACCTGATGATCCTCATCAAGAAAACCTTGTATACGCTCTCGTGCAGAGATTCTTAAGTGATGATCACATTGTGGACAGACATGATCAAGGCGCTTTAACTCTTCCTTGTAAAGCACACCATTGCACTCAGGACACTTACTCCATAAACCTTCGGGAATGTTCTTTTTTGCATTTTTGCCAATTGATGGCATTATTTTCTCTAACCAGCTCATCGTTAGTCCTTTTTAATAGCGCCTGAAATTTGGCGAGCAAAATTTCCTGCCTTGGTCACCATTTTATCCCTATCATCAGATAATTGTTCAACAATAGAAACTATCGAGCTACCCACAATGACTGCATCAGCATACTCACTCACTTTTTTTGCCGTTTCTGCATCTTTAATTCCAAAGCCTACGCCAACGGGTAAGTCTATAAACTGCCGGATTCTCCCAAGATGGTAATTGACAGAATCAATATCAATATTTCCCGCACCAGTTACACCTTTAAGGGAAACAAAATAAACAAAACCGGATGCCACTTCTTCAATCATTTTGAGTCGGTCATCAGTTGTTGTTGGGGCTACCAGAAAAATCAAGTCAATGCCCACGGCATCTAATTCACTTTTAAAATATTTCGCTTCTTCTGGGGGCATATCCACCACCAAAACACCATCAACACCAGCCTCAGCAGCACGTTCAGCAAAAGCTTTGTAGCCAAAAACCTCAATGGGATTGGTATAGCCCATAAGCACCACACCCGTCGTATTGTTATGCTCTCGCAAGCGTTCAACCAAGCCAAACACATAGTGAAGATTAACCCCATCAGCAACAGCTCTTTCGTGAGATTTTGCAATCACAGGCCCATCGGCCATTGGGTCTGAAAAAGGCATGCCAAGTTCGATAATATCAGCGCCATTTTCTATCAAAGAAAACATCAAGGCTTCGGAGTTATCCATGCCGCCATCGCCCGTTGTCATAAAGGGAATAAAGGCTTTTTCGCCAGATTGCTTGAGGTTGTTAAAAATATTGCTCAGTTGCGACATAGGTTTTAATAAGCTAAATAGGAGCTAAATTTTATCACATTAACCCTCAGAGACAATTTATTGTCGTGCTATTTATTCAGCTAATTATCGCTGAGAATAGCGATGAACAGTATCAACCAAAACCTTCATATTATCAGGGTTTACATCTGGGGTAATGCCATGACCAAGATTGAAAACATGTCCTGTTGATCCTTTGAATTGATCAAGAACTTTCTTCACCTCTACCTCAACAACTTCCGGCGTAGCGTATAACACAGAAGGATCAAGATTACCTTGCAAAGCCACTTGACTACCTACACGTTTTTCTGCAACGCCTAATTCCACTGTCCAGTCAAGTCCCAGCGCATCACAGCCTGTTGCAGCCATCTGCTCAAGCCATGCACCACCGCCCTTGGTAAATAAAGTTACAGGTATGGTTTTGCCTTGATATTGACGATGAACACCGGAGACAATTTTTTGCATATATCGTAGAGAAAAGTCTTCATAGCACTCTTTATTAAGCGAGCCACCCCAAGTATCAAAAATCATCACTGAATCAGCACCAGCTTCAATTTGGCCATTAAGATAATCAATAATCGTATCAGCTAGTACATCAAGCAATTGGTGCATATGCTGTGGGTTTTCAAACATTAGCCCTTTGACTTTGGAAAAAGTTTTACTGGAGCCACCCTCCACCATGTAAGTTGCAAGTGTCCAAGGACTGCCAGTAAAGCCAATCAAAGGCACGCGGCCCTTGAGATTCTTCTTAATGACCGAAACCGCATCGTTAACATAAGCCAGCTCTGTTCCTACATCGGGCTTTGACAGCTGCTCGATCGATGAAAGCCTTGTTAAAGGTTTGGAGAATTTAGGCCCTTCGCCCTCAGCAAAGTACAAACCCAGACCCATAGCATCAGGAATGGTCAAAATATCCGAAAATAAAATCGCAGCATCCAAATCAAAGCGATCCAGGGGTTGTAAAGTCACCTCACAAGCGAGCTCACTAGACTTACAAAGGCTTAAAAAATCACCGGCTTTGGCTCGCGTAGCACGATACTCTGGCAAATAACGCCCCGCCTGACGCATTACCCAAACCGGGGTTCGGCTCACTTCTTTTTTTAAAAGCGCGTTAATATAATCAAATGCCATAATATTTTTGTTCAGCGAAAAATGATAAATTGCTTATTTTACTTTAGGGTGTCTTTAATGTCTTCTTCGGGCATAAAAAAAGCCACGATTGTGGCTTTTTGTTAAAGCGTAAAGCTTTGAATTAACGCTTAAATGCACCGTAACGAGATTTAAACTTCTCAACTCGGCCAGCAGTATCCATAATTTTTTGCTTGCCCGTGTAAAACGGGTGACAGCTAGAACATACATCAAGGTGCAATTCGTCTTTATCCGTTGTGGAGCGTGTTTCGAAGCTGTTACCACAGCTGCATACCACTTTAATTGTCTCGTAAGCTGGATGAATATCTGTTTGCATAGCTAAAAAATGTCTTAAAATCGAAAAGACGGAAATTATATACTATCTCTCATCAGGGGTGTAAGTTTTCACGCTGAGTGCATGCAGTTCTCCACTTTTGATTTCCTCACTCACTACACCAAGTACTGTGCGTTGTCTTTGTAGTAAAGACATACCCTCAAAAATCGGTGAAACAACAATGGCTGAACAGTTACACCCATCACCTTCCATGGTTACCTCTGAGCTCTCAATGCCAGTCTCAAGTTTACTTTTTATCTCTTCTAATGTCATGCGCCAAATAATCCTTTAAGTGCGTAGAAAAATACAATTGCCATTATTGCTCCTGCAGGCAAAGTCACTATCCATGAAAGGAAAATGCGATTGATTACACTAAGGTTTAGAGATGCCAATCCTCGAGCAAGACCAACACCAAGTACCGCGCCCACCAATACTTGCGTTGTAGATACTGGCAAGCCGGTATAAGAAGCCAAAACTACCGTAGTCGCTGCAGCAAGTTCAGCAGCGAAGCCTCTACTTGGGGTTAGTTCGGTAATACCTTTGCCAATTGTTCGCATTACTTTAAAACCAAAGGTGGCCAAACCAAATACGATACCACCACCACCGACCAATAGAATCCATGAAGGCAGTACACTCTTAGATACAATATCACCGCCTGATTCAACAATACTGTAAACGGCTGCAAGAGGACCAATCGCGTTTGCCACATCATTGGATCCATGGGCAAATGCCATCGAACACGCTGTTACAACCATAAGGCCACCAAATATCTTTTCCATATTGGCATATTGAAAATCAGCATCATCCTCAGGATTGGTTTTGATTCTTCTAACAATAGCGGCTGCTATGATAGAAGCAATGATGCCAACAACAACGGCAATCATCATACTAGTAGGCAAGTCTTTACCTAGATGTTTAAGTGACTCGACATGCTTTAAGCCTTTTAGCAAAGTCACCAAAGCGATAACAAAACCCACAATAAATACGTAGAAAGGCAAATAGCGTTTTGCATTTTCAAGTGGCATTTCTGTAGAAATAATACGCTTTTGCAAACTCTTAAAAATGAACACCGCAAGCGTTCCTGCCAATAGCGGCGATACCACCCAGCTAGCAACAATGGTGCCAACTTTACCCCAAGCTACAGCTTCAACGCCGACACCAACCGCGCCAAAACCAACAATAGCGCCAACAATAGAGTGGGTAGTAGAAACTGGCCACCCTGAAGATGATGCAATTAACAACCAAAAACCAGCAGAAAGTAAGGCTGCCAGCATCCCATAAACTAACAAGTGCGGGCTATCCACAAAGACTGAAGCGTCCAAGATCCCCTTGCGAACGGTTGCTGTTACTTCACCACCAGCGAGTACTGCGCCAGAAAACTCAAAAATAATCGCGATGATGATAGCTTGTTTGACTGTAATCGCACCAGAGCCGACCGAAGTGCCCATGGCATTTGCCACATCATTAGCACCCACACCCCACGCCATAAAAAGACCAAAACCAATGGCCAACATAATAAGAATCTCATGATTTTGCGCAATAATATCCATGCCTATCCTCTATTATTTCGCCAACATAACTTCTAAACGCGAACCCACTTTTTGGGCGGCATCAGCGGTTTCACCAAGCCACTCAACGGCACGATAGAAAAACATCATGTCAACAGGTGGTGTAGAAGATTCAAGCGCAAATAACTTATTACGAATCTCATTCTGAACGCCGTCAGTTTCATGTTCTAGATTGTTAATTTTGCCAATAATGTCGTCAACAACTCTTCTCTCGCGGTTACTAAAGGCTGTTTCTAGCAACTCGTCCAGTTCATTAATGGCGTCTAGTGCTGCAGCTGAAGTTTTAACACATCCAGTGATAAGGTCTTGAAATGTTTCTCTTATCTCTGTTGGTAGAACCATGTGCCTGGTCATCATCAAGCCTGCAAGGTCCTTAGTAATATTAGCAATAGAATCTTGAATCAACAACACATCCAAAAGATCACGACGAGAGAAAGGCATCATAAATGTGCTTGGCAGATTCATGCGCAATTTCTTTTTAAGATCGTCTGCCTTATTTTCTCTTTTATTGATAGATTCGCGAATGCTTTCTGCTTTTTCCCAGTCTTCCTTAGCAGCAGCCTTGGCAAAATTTCCAAACTCTTTCAAGCATAGATGCACCTGCTTCATGTGCTGTTGAAGGGGACTAATAGGGGACTTTCCAAATAAACCCGTGATATCGTTTCTAGCCATTAACTTCTAACTCCAGAATAATAAAATTGTGTTTTTTCTTTCTCTATTACATTCACACTGGGGTGAACAGTTGCGTATTTTAATGAGCAATTATCATTAATCAACTCAAAATTTTTAGGGACTATTGTACGCCATCTAACTTGGCTTCTACAAAAGGTAATAGCCTCGCTTTGATTTGATTATAGCATAGCTCAAATGCCTGATAATCTTTGCCATCGGGGTCCTCAAACCCTATATGCACAACATCAGCTTTGCCCGGGAAAACTGGGCAGGTTTGGCTGGCGTGATCGCACACAGTCACGACCAAGTCAAAATCTATCTCTACTAAAGTTTCTAGTTTTTTTGAATGATACTCGTCTCGCCAAATGCCATGCATCTCAAGGATTTTTTTAGCATTAGAATTAACCACACCACTGGCTGCAACCCCACTAGAAAAAGCTTGAGTCTTGCTACCCAATTCTGCATTAATCAAGGCCTCTGCAATAATTGATCGGCAGCTATTTCCAGTACAAAGAATCAGTACTTTTTTCATAAACCACCACTCTCTTTATCAGCGTGAATCATTTTTACAAACACTAAAGCAGCTAACAGCGCACCCAATATCGTTGCCACAATATAAAGCCAAAGGTGTTCATAATGCCCACTGACCAAAGCAGGTCCAATACTACGAGCGGGATTCATGCTTGCGCCCGTGATTGGCCCCGCAAACATTGCCTCAAGGCCGACCGTTAGGCCAATTGCTAAACCAGCAAAATCTTTGGTAGCCTTACCATGTACTGCTGATGAGCTAATAACCAACATCAAAATAAAGGTGAGTAGAAGCTCAAAACCAAAAGATTGCGCTACCGAACCATGGGGCAGCGTTGCGCCTAAATAACTGACTTCGGAGTAGGTGGAAAAATTCTCTTGCAGTAAATAACACAACGTCACACTAGCAACGATGCCACCAAGCAATTGTGCACAGACATAAGACACCACCCGTCGACTATCAATTTCACCCATCGCATAAAAAGCAATACTCACTGCTGGATTGAAATGTGCGCCAGAAACGTGGGCAAAACTATAAATCAAGGCAACGATAACAAAACCAAAGGTTAGCGCCACACCAACGTGACCAAGAGCGCCCGTAATATCATTAATCATCACAGCACCCGTGCCTGCAAAAACTAAAATAAAGGTGCCGAGAAATTCAGCTGTCAATTTATTGCGCATTAAGTCTCTCTATATAATAAATGAGTAGCCTTGCTATCTTAGCAAGCAAGACTTCAAGTGGAATTTTACCTTAGACATTCGACTATAATGAATTTCAAAAAGATCCAATACACGTTATGTCAACAATCAATGCAATTATTTTAGCTGCCGGACAGGGCAAAAGAATGCGCTCGACAATACCTAAAGTCTTGCAAAAGCTTTCGGACAAAACCCTTCTCCAGCATGTAATTGATGCGAGCGCACCCTTGCATGCTAATTACCATATTGTTATTGGACATGGTGCTGAATTGGTTAAAAAAAGCATCAGCAATCAATCAATCAATTGGGTAATCCAAAAACAGCAACTGGGGACAGGACATGCGGTACAGCAAGTTATGCCCGATATTGATGATAACTCTATTTGTCTAGTACTTTATGGAGATGTGCCATTAATTCAAACCGATACTCTCGCCACCCTGATAAACAAAGCTGGTGAAACTGGCTTTGCTCTTTTGAGTGTTGTGCTAGACAACCCATATGGCTATGGTCGTATCACTCGAAATGCAAATACAGACATTGTCGCAATTGTAGAACAAAAAGATGCCAGTGCAAAAGAGCTTGAAATTAAGGAAGTTAACACCGGCATTATGGCTGTTAAATCTTCTCTGCTAAAAGACTTTTTAAACGAGCTCAAACCAAATAACGCCCAGGGCGAATTGTATTTGACCGATATTGTTAAGATGGCACATAAAAATAATGTTACTATTTCCTCATTTATTTGTAACAACGAAAGCGAAGTCATGGGTGTCAATGACAAAGTCCAATTGGCTGAACTCGAGCGACTGGTTCAGCAAAATCAAGTGCAAGAATTTATGACTAATGGTCTTGTCGTTAAAGACCCTGCTCGCTTTGATTGTCGTGGCACGCTTAACTTTGGCAAAGACTGCATTATTGATATCAATGTGGTTTTCGAAGGAGACAACACCCTAGGCGATAACGTTTCGATTGCACCTAACTGTATTCTAAAAAACGCCCACATTGGCGACAATACAGAGATTAAAGCAAACTCTATCATCGAAGATTCCACCGTTGGCAACAATGCTAGCATCGGTCCATTTGCGAGATTACGCCCAGAAAGTCAAATTGGCGATGAAGCTAAAATTGGCAACTTCGTAGAAGTTAAAAAATCTACAATCGACAACAGCTCTAAAGTCTCTCATCTGAGCTATGTGGGCGACAGTACAATTGGCAAGGATGTTAACGTCGGTGCAGGTGTGATTACTTGCAACTACGATGGTGCAAACAAATACCAAACCATTATCAAAGACGGCGCTTTTATTGGCTCAGATGCGCAACTAGTTGCACCGGTTACAATTGGTAAAAACGCCACCGTTGGCGCAGGGGCTACCATTACAAAGGATGTGCCTGACGAGTCTCTATCACTTAGTCGCAACAAGCAAACCACGCTAAGCACCTGGAAGCGACCCACTAAGAAATAATATCCCTCCTTAAAATTGGATTATTTGAAATCAGTTTAATATAGTTATGTTACAATTGAGCTGAGTTCAATTATATTGAACACTACTAAGATCTAATTATATTTGCTGAGTAATTGTCAGTTAGGATATTTATTAGGTTGTCATTCATTCTTATAAGGAGAGTTTTATATGAAAGAAAAAACAAAGAAAAGCCCATTCTTAGGTTCTCAGATCACTCGTCGTGATTTTGGTAAGAAACTGGGCGCACTTGGAATAGCAGGCTCAACCGCCGGCTCATTATTAACGCTGTCGGGCAATGCCTTAGCAGCATCGGGTCATCGCGGTGGTCGAATGCGCGCTGGTATTGCGCATGGCTCAACAACAGATATGTTGGACCCTGCAAGTTATGAAAACGGCTTTACCTCTAAGCTCAATTTTTGTATTCACAACCATCTTTGCGAGGTTGATGCAACTGGCGCAATGGTGCCAGAATTAGCAGAAAGCTGGGAGGCCACAAATGGTGCAAAAACTTGGGTTTTTAATCTACGTAAAGATGTGGAGTTTCATAATGGCAAAACGCTAGATTCTGACGATGTTATCGCTTCTTTTCAACATCATATGGGCGATACAAAATCCCCTGCAAAAGGTTTGCTAGAGCAAGTGACCAGCATGCGCAAAGATGGTAAAAATCGCGTGATTTTTGAGCTATCTGGTGGCAATGCTGACTTTAATTTTGTCGCCTCCGACTACCATATAGCTATTAAGCCAGCAAAAGACGGTGCCATTAGCCCAAATGACGGTATCGGTACAGGTGGCTACGTGCTACAAGAGTTTGAACCAGGTGTTCGATTCTTAGGTAAACGTCACGCCAACTACTTTAAGTCTGGCAGAGCTTGGTTTGATGAAATTGAAATGCTATCGATTGTTGACCCTACAGCGCGCACAAACGCACTGACTACTGGAGAAGTGGATACAGTTGACCGAGTTGATCTGAAAACTGCACATTTGCTAGCGCGTAAGAGTGGTGTTAATGTAGAGGAAGTAACAGGTACTAAGCACTATACATTCCCAATGCGTACCGACACGGCACCGTTTAACGACAACAATGTCCGCCTTGCACTTAAATACGCATTGAAGCGCGAAGAGTTGGTTGAAAAAGTCCTTTACGGACACGGCGCGGTTGGTAACGATCATCCGATTGCACCGAGTAATCCGTACCATGCAGCTTCATTACCACAACGCCAATACGATCCAGATAAGGCAAGCTTCTACGCTAAAAAGGCGGGTGGCGTTAAAGTGCAACTTTCGGCTGCTGATGCGGCCTTCCCAGGAGCGGTTGATGCTGCAGTACTTTATCAAGAACACGCTGCGGCAGCAGGAATTGATATCGAAGTGATTCGTGAGCCGAACGATGGCTACTGGTCTAATGTTTGGATGAATAAACCTTGGGGTGCTTGCTACTGGGGTGGACGCCCTACCGAGGATTGGATGTTTAGTACTGCTTACCAAGGTGGTGCATCGTGGAATGACACTTTTTGGAAACATGACCGCTTTGACGAACTATTGCTTCTCGGTCGTGCGGAGACCAACCCAGAGACACGTCGTACGATTTACTATGAGATGCAACAAATCGTTAGTGATGAAGGTGGCGTGGTTGTGCCAATGTTTGCCAATTATGTGTTTGCTTCGGCTGAAAAAGTTAAGCATGGCGCAATGGCAGGTAACTGGGACTTAGATGGAGATAAGTTCGCAGAGCGCTGGTGGTTTGCCTTTTAATTAACCCTTAATACAAAAAACTTGTTGTTAAAAGGATAACCATTGAAACACGTCCTTATAATAGTGGCCCAGCGCTTAGCGCTGGGCTTACTGACTCTTTTTGCCATTTCCTTAATCATTACCTTTGGCGTCGAACTGTTACCGGGTGATTTAGCACAAGCCATACTGGGTCAGGGTGCGACACCAGAAACGGTCAAAGTCTTTCGCACAGAACTTGGGCTTGATAGGCCTGCACATCTACGCTATTTGGACTGGTTAGGCGGTATGGTAACGGGTGATTTTGGCGTCTCTTTATCAAATAAAAGAGAAATCTCCGAACTGGTGGGCCTGCGTCTTTCTAACACGCTTTTTCTTGGTGGTTTTGCCGCACTTATTGCCATACCACTTGCCCTAACGCTGGGCATTTTAGCAGCACTTTATCGAAATACGCTTTACGATCGATCTGTTAATGTTTTCACCCTTAGTTCTATCTCCTTTCCAGAATTTTTTGTCGCCTATATTTTAATTTTATTTTTTGCCATCAAGTTGGGCTGGTTCCCCGGCATTTCAAATATCAGTACCGAATTATCAATGACGGATAAACTTTATCGAACCTTACTCCCAGCTGCCACACTTACGCTTGTGGTTGTTGCGCATATGATGCGCATGACCCGCGCTTCTATTATTAACCTATTGGCAAGCCCCTATATCGAAATGGCGCGACTCAAAGGCATCAGGCCAGTGAAAATTATTTTACGCCACGCCCTACCCAACGCCTTGGCACCAATTGTTAACGTCATTGCAATAAACTTAGCCTACCTCGTCGTTGGCGTGGTAATTGTAGAAGTTGTTTTTGTCTATCCCGGCTTAGGTCAGCTTATGGTCGATAGCGTTTCCAAGCGTGATATTCCCGTTGTACAAGCTTGTGCGATGATTTTTGCTTCAGCCTATATATTGCTAAACTTAGCAGCAGATATCATTTCCATCATTACCAACCCCAGATTACTGCACCCACGATAATGAATAGCTTTCTTAAAAACCTAGCCTCAGCGCCCTTTAGTGCTAAATTCGGCATGGTTGTGATCGTTGCCTATTTAGTGGTTGCCATTTTCGCTCCTCTCATTGCCCCGTACGGGGAAAGGGAAATTCTTGGCAGAGCCTACGAGGTATGGTCAAGTCAATACTGGCTGGGTACCGATAATTTGGGTAGGGATATGCTTTCTAGAATGATTTATGGCGCCCGCAATACCATTGGACTTGCCCTAATCATTACCGTCTTAACTTTTGTACTGGGCTCTATAACTGGCATGATTGCAGCTGCTTTAGGCGGATGGGTGGATCAAACGCTCAGCCGCGTAGTAGATATTTTGATGTCTATTCCCTCTCTGATTTTCGCCTTGTTAATACTCTCAATTTTTGGTACGTCAATGCCGTATTTAATCGCCACCATCGTCATTCTCGAAGCCACGCGTGTTTTTCGAGTCTCTCGCGCAACCGCCATGAATGTTGCGGTGATGGACTTCGTAGAAGTCGCCCGTTTAAGGGGTGAAAAATTATCCTGGATTATAGGCAAAGAAATTCTACCAAACATTACAGCACCCCTTCTGGCAGAATTTGGCTTGCGTTTTTGTTTTGTTTTTCTTTTTATCTCTGCGCTGAGTTTTTTAGGCCTTGGTATCCAACCCCCTACGGCAGATTGGGGCTCTATGGTGCGGGACAATTCGACATTAATCTCTTATGATGACATCACACCGCTCATTCCTGCAGGTGCTATTGCCTTGTTAACCGTAGCCGTCAATTTTGTCGTTGATTGGATGCTACACAAAACCAGCGGACTTAAAGATGTTGGTTGATAATAACAATTCTTTTGTTCGTGAATCTCAGCCTTTACTGCAAATGAAGGACTTACATATTGAGGGTTTGTCAGACAACGGCTGGCAGGAGATTGTCTGCGGTATCGACTTAGAGCTAAAACGAGGCGAAATTCTCGGATTGATTGGCGAATCTGGCGCCGGTAAATCGACCATAGGTTTGGCGGCAATGGGCTATGCAAGAGACGGCTGTCGTATTACCAACGGTGAAATATTATTTGATGGTATTGAACTCCGAACTGCGCCGGAATCAGAAAAGCGCAAACTCAGAGGTACGCGCATTTCCTATGTCGCCCAAAGCGCTGCTGCTGCGTTTAACCCTGCCCACCGTCTGATAGATCAATTTACTGAAGGACCCGTTGACCACCAAATATTATCGCAAAAAGAGGCGAAAAATAAAGGTCGTGCACTATACAAAAGTCTTGACCTGCCAGAGCCGGAGACTATTGGAGAGCGTTGGCCACATCAGGTTTCTGGTGGTCAACTACAGCGAATGATGGTTGCTATGGCGATGTCATGTGAGCCAGACCTAATTATCTTTGATGAACCAACGACAGCATTGGATGTTACTACCCAAATTGAAGTGTTAAAAACCATTAAGGAAGTGGTTGTAGAGCGCAATGTTGCAGCTATTTATGTAACACATGACCTTGCGGTGGTTGCACAAATGGCAGATCATTTGATGGTGTTACGTTATGGCAAACTGGTTGAAGTTAACAGTACCGGAGAGATATTAAAAACACCCAAACAAGACTACACGCGTGATTTGCTCAATGCCCGAACTAGGGATGAAAAAACGCCCACAGTGGCTGATCACCCCAAAACCCTTCTTGATATTGACTCAATAACAGCTGGTTATGGAAGTGGCCCAGATGTATTGCAAGAAATCTCAATTTCTGTGGAACAAGGAAAAACGGTAGCCGTTGTTGGCGAATCCGGTAGTGGCAAAAGTACCTTAGCAAAAGTTGTGACTGGCTTATTGCCAGCACGCTCTGGTGACAACCGTTTCGAAGGGCAATTGTTACCCGCTGAGTTGGCTAAACGTTCAAAACAACAATTACAAAAAATCCAAATGATTTACCAACTGCCCGATGTTGCTCTTAATCCTCGTCAACGGGTTCGTGACATTATTGGTAGACCTCTGAGTTTTTATCTCGGCTTAAAAGGTAAACAAAAAGAACAAAGAATTAAAGAGCTACTGCGACAAATTGAGCTTCCAGAAGACTACATTGATAGGCTTCCAGGCGAGCTTTCTGGCGGCGAAAAACAACGTGTTTGTATTGCTCGCGCACTGGCTGCTGAACCAGAACTAATCATTTGCGATGAAGTAACTTCTGCTCTTGATACAATTGTTGCTAAAGCGATTCTTAATCTTTTGCAGCGATTACAAAATGAACTAAATCTTACTTATATATTCATCAGTCACGATATTGACACCGTTGCCAATATTGCGGATCAAGTGGTGGTTCTTTACGCTGGCAGAATAGCCGAGCAGGGCAACACCTCTGCAGTATTTCACCCACCGTACCACCCCTATACTCGACTCTTGCATTCGTCGGTACCACAAATGCGTCAAGGCTGGCTGGAAGAGACACTTTCAAGCCAAGAAACTCAAGCTGGCATTGCTAGTGAGGTGAAAGTCACCGAACAAGGTTGTCCCTTTGTAGAGCGCTGCCCTGTTTCCATTGAAGATACTTGCGCCTTTAGTAGGCCGCCCTTACAAAAAAGTGCAGAAGGTCACACCATAGCTTGTCAACACGGCACAGAAGTATTGTTGGGTGACGCCCAGAAACAGGGCTAATAGTTATTCGCTAACTGTCGAATTGTTGCACAAATCTCATCAAAGCAAGCGTTAGCTTTATCACTATGATGGCGAGCACGCAAATAACAATGCACCAAGCCCTTTCCCGCGTTTAGATGATTCACAGCTTCAACGCCAACAGCTTGTAACGCATCAGCATAAATCGCACAATCATCACACAAGGGGTCGATTTCGGCTGGGAATAAATGGGTAGGTGGTAATTGGCCAAAATCGTTAGTTTGTAGTGGCGAATAAAGAGAGTCATTATTTGGTTCAGGCTTATCTCCTAGGCGTATGTTTTTATAAAACACCATATCTTCTCTGCTTAATAGCGGCGCATTGGCATGCTCATTCATCGAGGTCGTCTCCATATTATGAGCGAGTGCTGGATAAATCAACACTTGACCCAGTAGTTGTGAGCCACTAAATTGGCTGCGGGCGTTTGCGACACAAGCACACAACGTACCACCTGCACTATCGCCCACCAATACGATTTGATGATTATCAGCTAATAAATAATCGACAACAGCCAAACAGTCATTAATGTCATCGGGATAATGAAACTCTGGTGCCAGACGGTAATCTATAGCGATTAAATCAGAGCCGCTGTTTTTTGCAAACTCTGCGCAAATATCGTCATGACTGTCCAGACTGCCAACAACAAATCCGCCGCCATGAGCAAAAACAATTTGAACTTTACTCGACTTTTGGCCTACTTGATATCGACGAATTGGAACATTGTATCCATCTTTACCTTGAATAAAAGCATCAGTCACGGTGATACCAGCAGGATACGGTGCCTTAAAAGTTATACATAAGGCATCATAAAAATCTCTTTGTTCTGCAACACTGGCGTTGACTGCATTTTCCGGGTAACAATCTAAAGACCTTTGTACAAAAGCCTGCATCTGAATATCAAGACTCAAGAAAAACCTCTAGAAATTTTTTCCTGCCATTTTTTTTGATAAACTTGCTCGTCATTTTCTAATGCGTCAACACCACAAACAAGATAGAAATAGTCGCCATCACAAGTTACCTCAAGAAAGGTGCTGACATTGATGTCCCAGCCTGGTCTTGATTGGCGAAAATCCCAGCGACACTCGCTAGTCACAGAATTAGGATCATCCGGAAGAACACTATGTTTTTCAAAACAAGACTGGCCCACTGTGAGATTGTGCGCAACAAAAGTAAACTCTCCAAAATCATCGTCAATGATGGTTGTCACCCTGCCACTAGTGGCGTCTGTATGACTTGTACGAGAGTGTTTCTCTGCTCTGGTTTCTATGGTTTCATTAACCGGACAAACATAACCATCACCCAAATCACGAGATAGAACATCACCACGACCATGAAGAGGCAGGCTAAGTTTGGCAGAAGACAAGTCCAATGTTAGCTTAGCATCTTCTGGCGCAGGCCAAATCAATGGAAAGTAAGCGCTAGATACTGCCAAACGCAATCTGTGGCCAGCAGGAACTTGGTAGCCCGTATCATCCAACTTCATACAGATATTCATAGCTTCGCCGGCTACGACTTTTTGAGGAGAACTCAAGCCATTACGCATAGCTAGATTGAGAATCCCGTAACTAATTCTTTTACTTTCTCCATTAGGTGCAACATCACATAAACGAATAATGATTTGACCGCAATTTTTATCACTTTGTAGCGATACTTCAAACTCGCCAGCACCTAGTATAGACAAAGGTTCGGCAAGTGGTTCAGAGTCAAAACACTGACTGTAAGCATCATCCTGACGTTGGTCAGTAGGAAAATCTGGACCGCACCAAATTACGCAATATTCACCACAGGCAGACCCTGTTGTTAGTGGGCTTTTGACAGATGCTTCACCTGAAGTTTTACTGTTGGTTAATCGCCCATCGGTACTCAAATTAAAATCTATTTGATGACTTTGTGGTGGCCACTGATTGCCCTCAACCCAAAGGCCTGGACGCTCTTGGTAGAATGCCTTAGGCGGTACAGCATCTTGGATATAGGCAGCGATGATGGGCTCATCCATAATGCCGTTATCAATATCTTTAAGCCAATAATCCCACCAACGTTTAGCCTCTCCTAGAAAATCCATCTCTGGTTCAGGTAGGGCAAAATTGGGATATCGGTGTGCCCATGGACCAATCAAAGCTTTTTTTGGCCCAGGTAGGCCCTGCATCATGCGCGGAATGGCAACTGAGTAGGAATCGCCCCAGCCCCCTACACAATAAACTGCGGCCTTAACCGAATCATAATTTTCACTAATGGAACCATGTTGCCAAAATTCGTCTCTATGACTGTGTTCAATCCAATTTCGCGCTAAAAATGGCAAGTTTTCTAAGCGCTCAAGCCAGCGCGCTTTCCACTCGTCCCCAAGTAATAATGGATCAGGCGGTTTGGCCATGGTGCTGGTCATCGTAGAAGCCCAGCTAAAGTTCTCAATCAGCAAGGCGCCGCCCCGATAGTGAATATCATCTGCATAGCGGTCATCCGAAGAACAAACGGTAATAATGGCTTTTAGAGCTTCTGGCGCCAAAGCGGCAACCTGCAAGGAGTTAAAGCCACCCCAGGATTTACCCATCATACCGACCTTGCCCGTGCACCAATCTTGCTCACTAAGCCAAGCAATTACTTCAACAGCATCATCCAACTCTTGCTGCAGATATTCATCAAACATCAAACCTTCCGATTCACCGCAACCGCGCATATCAACCCGTACACAGCCATAACCAAAACCAGCCCAATAGGGATGCATTTGTTCATCACGTATGGCTGTACCATCTCGCTTTCTATAAGGAATATATTCCAAAATTGCGGGCACGGGTTGCTCGATTGCATTTGTGGGAAGCCAAGCTCGTGCTGCAAGTTGTGTGCCGTCAGCAAGGGGGATAAAAAAGTGCTCCCACTCCTGAATACTGTGCGTGTAATTAGGACTTTTCGACATAGTAAAACTCCAAATAATAAGACGACGTCGATTAGTATACGCCAGCAATAACTAAATTAATTAACTTGAGAGCGCCAATTTTATAAATAAATTGAGAAATTATTAAAATGGCAACAAATAGCTTATTATTGAAGAAAAAAACAATATAAATAGTGGAAAAAAGTAGGGTAATTTTCGTAAAAATGTTGCTTTTATGCTATTAAATTACGTTATTTGTTGCTAAATGTATTTTTTTGATAATTTCGTAAAAAAATTTCGGAAATAATCGTTTTCAGTTATTTTTTGACACATTCATGGCATATTCACTTGCCACTTTGAATATATAGGTCCAAATAGGGTTATAATCGCCACTTACTATATTTTCTCTAGCGATGCTCCAGCTACCCAAAAATGTTTGGATTTTGACAATCAGTTTGGCACTGTTTATGTCGCCCAGTGTTTTTATCGTATTTATTAGTGGCATTATTGGAGAGACCCTAACATCCGTCAAAAGCTTATCCACGCTCCCTATTGCTCTCAGCGGTGTAGGTACAGCTACTTTTGTCATCCCGGTCATACGACTAATGGCACTTTTTGGCAGGAAAAGGGTTTTTCTGGGCGCCTGCATTTACTCAATTGTTCTCGCAATGATTGGTATTGTTGCACTTATCAATAGCTCGTTTGTATTGTTTTGTTTGGTAAATTTTGCTTTTGGAGCCACCTTTGCAACAATGTATCAGTTTCGCTTTGCGGCCATCGAAAGTGTTGAAAAATCCCAAAGGGCAACAGCGACTGCTGCTGTGTTATTAGGCGGTTTAGCTTCGGCTTATATTGGTGCTGAAGTGGCTACGCTTGGCAAAGATTGGTTTGCTGTAGCCTTTGCAGGATCCTTTGTGCTTATCTCTCTTTTATTCGTTGCAGCCTTTTTTCTTTTACTGTTATTTCAACCAACAAAGGTCTTTGTATCAGAAAAGAGTCAATCAAATCGCCCCATCACAGCCATTATGAAACAAGGCGTTTTCATTGTAGCTGTATCTTCTGCAATTATTGGCTACGTGGTGATGAGCTTTATTATGACGGCCACCCCCGTGAGTATGCACGTGATGGACGGGTTTTCCTTAGAGCAAACGAAACGCGTCATCCAAAGCCACGTTCTTGCAATGTTTCTACCTTCCTTCTTTACAGCTTTTATTGTCAAGCATATCGGAATCTCACGGATGATGTTATTGGGCGTAGTGCTTTTGTTTGGCGCCATTGCTATTGCCTACCTTAACAACGAACTGGCTAATTATTGGCTGGCTTTAATATTGCTTGGTCTGGGTTGGAACTTCCTCTTTGTTGGGGGCACAAGCTTGTTGCCGAATGCTTATCAAGAAGAGGAAAAATACAGAGTACAATCACTCAACGACTTTATGATATTTGGCTTTCAAGCCTTCGCCGCACTCTCTGCTGGCTGGTTTGTTGTGAACTTTGGTTGGGCAGTGTCTCTGCTATCAGTGGTGCCTTTACTGGTATTACAACTGTTGTTATTATTATGGTGGATGCAGCGCGAAAAAAATCAAAAATCAAAGCGTCGAACTACAAAGCAATAAAAGCTGAAGCCAAGTCATCTTGCAAGTCTTGGTTATTTTCAAGGCCGATATTAAGGCGAATGATATGCTTGCCATTATGCTTCCACTTGCCAGAGCGCTTAAATTTGCCTGCAGTAATAAGGCTTTTGAAGCCTCCCCAGCTAAAACCGAGTCCAAACATTGTCAGTGCATTAACAAATTGAGCAATTTGTTCGTTGCTGTAATCATTCTTAAAGGTAAAGGCAAAAAGCCCGGCGGCACCTGCGAAATCTCTTTTCCATAAATCGTGTTGCGGATGTGAAGGCAAGCCCGGATGAATGACTTTGTCTATCAATTCATGACTTTCAAGCCACCTTGCAATTTCATAAGCAGATTTTTCGTGGGCCTTAAGGCGCACTGACATGGTGCGTAAACCTCTAAGCGCCAAATAACAATCGTGCGGGTTCGCGCAGATCTCAAGGCTGTGATAAAAAGCATTAAAAGACTCGGCGTATTTTTTGCATACTGTTGCCACACCGAGCAATACATCGGAATAGCCACAAATGTATTTGGTGGCCGAGTGTATGCAAATATCCACGCCTAAATCTAATGGTTTTAAATGCAGCGGCGTCGCCCAGGTATTATCGATTACGGTAATGATATTTCTATCTCTTGCGATTTTTGTAATTGCACGAATATCTTGAATTTCAAAGGTATTAGAGCCTGGAGATTCAAGAAAAATTAACTTGGTTTTGTCAGTAATTTGCGCCTCAATTTCCGCGCCAATAGCGGATGAAAGCGGGCTAATTTTTACGCCGTATTTTTCCAATACTTTGTAACAAAACCTAGTTGTTGGGCTGTAGACATTATCGCAAAGCAATACTTCATCGCCACTCTCGGTGTAAGCCATCAAAGTATTGATAATCGCACTAATGCCAGAAGGAAAAGCTTTTGATGTGTGGCCATTCTCAAGCTTGCAAAGGGCCTCTTCAAACGCTTTTTGGGTTGTTAAGCCACCAGTGCCATAGGTAACACCAGGATACTCACCACCCTGTATTGCAAGCATATCTTCGTAACTATCAAACAATACAGTAGAGCCATTTTGAATAGCGGGGTTAATGGTTGTTATTTTTTTACCACCAAAGCTTTCACTATAGTCGTGCCATCCAATAATATCGCTGGGTTCGCTCATTATTATTCAATCCTTCATACAATGGTGGTTAATCATAGGGGGAATCTTGGCTTTTGTCTAGTAATTTTAACTGCCTAAAGGTAAATCAATTGTGGGATGGATGGACAATAAATTGCCGATTTTGTGGGTAAGTGATAAATATCTGCAAGTGCAACTTCATATCGGCTCAGTTGATGCTGATGCTGTATTTTCATGCGCTCAATAAATGAATTATTTGACTCATCAGGTAGCGGTGAGGCAGTTTTATAATCAATAATCCACAGAACATCTTTGTCAACAAACAATCTGTCAATGACAATCGTGCCGTCTTCTGTGCCAAATTCTGCCTCCACTTGGGTGCTTTTTCTTGGTTGAAACAACCACTGGGCAGCTGGGTCTTTTTTGGTGTTATTGAGAAATTTGAGAATCTGGCGACACTGTGAAGCACGCAATTTACTCGGCACGCCAAGTTGCAAAAGCTTGGCTTCAATACTTTTTTCGTCGGGTGCGAAAATTTCAAATTCTAAATAATGATGAAAAACAACCCCCAAAGCACTTTGATAAAGTAACGCCAAGTTATTTGATAAATTAAATGACTCATTAGAATTATTAAAATCAGCACCCTCAACTTGGCTTGCAAGCTGATAGCGTAACAATGGCTTAAGTGAAAAGTCTTGCGCATCATTTTCTGGGTATTTTTCGGGCAAGTTCATTGAGTTTTTGAAAAAAGGCAAAACAAAATCAAGAAGCGTATTTTTGGCTGCCTCACCCTCGGCGTTAACATGGCCAAGCAAATGTATTTTTTTCTTTGCACGACTCATGGCCACATAAAGAAGTCGCATCAATTCGAAATGATTTTGTTTTTTTTCAAGCTCTTTAAGGTAAGTATAGGTACGGCCCTCATCCCTTTCGAAGGCAGACTTGATAGGCGAGAGAAGCAATTGATTATTTACCAAAGCCCTGAATCTAATCAAGGGCGATGTATCAGGTCTTCCCGATTTGCCAAGCCCGGGCATAATGACAACATCAAACTCTAATCCTTTGGCCTGATGAATAGTCATTAGCTTTAACCGGGCAGACTGGCTTGGGGCATAAAGCTCCGAGAGCATCGCCTCGATATGCTCAAGCGCTAATTTATCCAGTGACTCGCACTCATACAAAATAGTGAGGAATTGAGATTTAATGCTGCGCTGCTCTTCGTCTAGGGATGCGTGCGGGGACAAATGATTGAGAGCACAACTAAATCGCTCAACAAAAGAAAAGCGGCCGTCGTTTTCAATGGCCTCAGCAAGTATTGATCTCAGCTTCTCAATTTGGTTGTTTGCATCTTCACTAAGCAACTCAACAACTTTAGAATCATTCAATTGATGGTAAATAGTTGTTGCATCTGTTTGACTAATTTTCAACAAATCTTTGAGTAGTAAGCCACACCAAGGAGATCGAAGCAAAGCCAGCCAAGCCAGTTTATCCCCCAATGAAAGCATAGCTCTGGTCAAACAAAGCAGGTCTCGGGTAAATATATGGCTACTCAATGCAGTCGTTCTAACGGCCTCATAGTCAATACCTTTTAATCTCAAGATTTTGATAATTTCATTAAGATGACTTCTTGACCTAACCAAAACAGCTATTTCATCAGAATCATTTTCATCCAGCGCTTTGCTAATAATTTTGCTTACTTGTCTCGCTTCTTGTTGCTCCATGCCAGACAACAAAGGATAATAATAAACAACCTCATCAATCTCATCTTCTGAATTAATGAAAGAGGGAGAGTAGTGTATGGCGCCATTTTCAATACTATCTTTATTTGGGAAAATGGTAGAAAAAAAATGATTGTTGTTGTTAATAATGCTGCCGATTGATCTAAAATTGCGGTTAAGTTGTAGGTATTTTGGCCTAACGTTTGATATTCCGCTTTCCTTAACCTGTAGAAAAATACCCACTTCGCTTTCTCTAAATCGATAGATTGACTGCATCGGATCACCTACCAAAAACACCGTTTTTCCCGAATCATCCTGCCAACTTGATAGCAGTTTTTCAATTAAGGAGAATTGCGCAAACGAAGTATCTTGAAACTCATCAATGAGCAAATGCTCGATTTTATAATCCAAAAACAAAGCAACATCACTAACGCCCTCTAGGTCATCTAATTTATCTGCAGCTCTGAGGCCAACTTCAGCGAAATCAACGACATTGCTTGCTTGAAACAAAAGTTGTAGTTGGGCGACACCGAGTTTGAGCACCTCACTGATATCAAGTAACATTTGGCGCTCGGATTCTTGGTAATTTGGCTCTGGGAGATGCGTCAATTCATACAATAACGCCCTTAACTCCTCCTCAGACTGTAAGGACTCAAGGGTGTCAATAAAGGCTTGCTTTTGCTCTTTAGCCTTAACATCAAATCCTTGCTTAATATTGACTGTTTTGCGCCACTGCCCCTTTGCTGTTATACATAGCTTTGCCAAACCAGTCCAGGCATTGAGTGAATCAACATTCGCTTCTGGTAACTCACTAACAACCAAATCATTATCATTTAAAGGTGCAAAAAACGAGTCATCAAAAACAGATTTGGCTAGCGCTTGCAGTCTCAATAAATGCTCTCCAATAATTCCTTTCGCAGTTCGATCCAGCACATCAATCTCAAGCACGCCCTGCTGATAAAGCCTCGGCAACCATTGTTCGCGCTTAGCAAGCATCTGCACCAACAGTCGATAAAAACCTTCAACGTAATTATCCAGATGCAATAAAACACGAGAAATGGGGCCCTGGTACTCTTTGTCTTCCAGTAACTTAAAGGTGTTTTCTGCTGCATTTTGGTAATACAACTCATGCTCATAGGAATGTGCCAAAACCCTCGGTGCGATGAGATTTTCAACACTGGGATATTTTGAAACAATCAAACTCGATAGTGAATCAATCGTGCTGATTTTAATTCGAGAAGGATTGCCCAATAGATTCCAACCCTGCTGATTAGAATGGCTAATCGCCTTGTTTGCCAATTCGTAGGTTTTGAGCTGATGGGGCTCATTGGGGGGGGTCAAACTGGCGTCATGCAAATACTGCATCACCCGATGTTTGAGCTCGTCTGCTGCCTTATTGGTGAAAGTCATCGCCAAAATACTTTCTGGTTGTTCAGCTTGACCTAAAAGACTTAAATATCGTTGCGCTAGTAATTCGGTTTTTCCAGATCCTGCTGGCGCTTGAACGATAAAGGATTCGCAAACATTAAGTGCTTGATCTCGTTGTGGTTGATCGCTCGAGATTGTCTCTAAAGCCTCATTCACATTGACTCTGGTGCACTAACCCCCAGTAAAGACAAGCCGTTGACAAATACTTGTTTACTGGCGCTAATTAATGTCAATCTCGCTTGACTTAAGGAGACGTCATCTAACAAAAATGGACAAGCGTTATAATAACTGTGAAAAGTTGTTGCCAAGTCTTTTAAGTAATAGGCCAACTGATGGGGTTCATAATTCAAGGCTGACGACTCTACAACAGATTTGTAGCGATTAAGTTCTTTTAACAAGGCTTTTTCACTATCTTCAGTCAGCAAGGATAAATCGGCGTTTGCATTATCTACCGACACACCTTTCTCAACAGCTTGCCTGAGAACTGAACAAATACGGGCATGGGCATATTGTATATAAAACACTGGGTTTTCATTGGTTTTGGATTTGGCTAAATCAAGATCAAAATCCATATGCTGTTCTGATTTTCTCAATACATAGAAAAACCGCGCCGCGTCATTGCCGACCTCATTGCGGAGCTCTTCAAGTGTGACAAACGAACCACTTCGAGTCGACATTTGTACTTTTTTTCCACCTCGGTACAAATTGGCAAATTGCACTAACAGAATTTCCAGCTGATCAGGATTGTGGTTCAGCGCTGCAATCGAAGCTTTGACTCGTGCAATATAGCCATGATGGTCTGCACCCCAGATATTAATGACCTTGTCGTAACCACGCTCAAATTTTTCAAGATGGTAGGCGATATCCGAGGCAAAATAGGTGTGAATACCATTATCTCTAACAACCACACGATCTTTCTCATCACCATAATCTGTGGTTTTAAACCATAACGCACCATCTTTTTCATAGATATGCCCAGTATCTTGCAGAGTGTCGGTAGTGCTTTTGGCAAGGCCATTATCAATCAAAGACTGCTCAGAGAACCACTGTTGATAACTGACGCCAAATTCAGCTAAATCGTTTTTAATGCCATTCAATATTGAGTCAATACCCACTCTGAAAACAGCCTGATAACCTTCACCCAATAAGTGCTTAGAACGAACAATAAGAGCATCTATATGTGCTTCTTTGTCACCGCCCTCGGCCCCATCTTGGCAAATATCTTCAAACAAATCACTGCCATTTTTTCGCCAGCGTTCGCCGTATTCAGCAACGACACTTTTGGCAATGTCTTTTATATAGTTGCCTTGGTAACCATTATCAGGAAAACGCAGCTCTTCGCCGAAAATCTCTAAGTAACGCAAGAAGATACTGACAGTTAAAATATCCATTTGCCTGCCGGCATCATTGACATAATACTCATTATCAACGTCAAAACCTACTACTCGCAAAAGATTAGCAACCGTTGCCCCATAAGCAGCACCGCGACCATGGCCAACGTGAAGTGGGCCAGTTGGATTGGCAGAAACAAACTCCAATAAAACTCTTTCACCCTCACCAACATGGGAGCTTCCATAAGCCTCAGCTAAATTTAATATATCGGTTACGACAGCACTATTTGACGCTTCTGACAAAAAGAAATTGATAAACCCCGGGCCGGCAATTTCGGTTTTGTTGATTAGAGTTGATTCACTAATTTTTGCCACAATTAGCTCAGCCAACGCTTTAGGTGCGCATTTTGCTTGTTTAGCTAGCATTAAGGCAACATTAGAGGCATAATCTCCATGCGTTTTATCTTTGGTATGATCGAGTCGAATTTGGGCTGGAATTTCATCAATAACACCCTCTGAGCGCAAATTCTCTAAACTTGAAATAAGAAGTTTTTGTAGTTGCTCTTTCATAAACTAAGGGAATATGATGATGTTTTTAGATAGTCGATATTTTAGTTTATCTCAAGATCATTTGTTTGCAATGTCAGATTGCGGATCTTGCACTTAATGTGCCGCTTGCCAATTATTGGCAATGCCAACATCAACGACTAATGGGATGTCCAGCTTTGCGGCATTCTCCATCATTGAGCGAATCGCCTCGCCGTAGTCTTGCGCCTTGTTTTCTGGCACTTCAAACACCAGTTCATCGTGCACTTGCATTAACATCTTAACGCCGTTCTTTTCAGCATCAATCCAAGCCTGAATATCGAGCATTGCTTTTTTGATAATATCGGCCGAGGAGCCTTGCATCGGTGCATTAATCGCAGTCCGAAGCGCGTGCTGTTGTTGCATTTTGTTTTTAGCATTAATTTGGGGCAGGTACAATCGCCTCCCCTCAATTGTCTCAACAAAACCCGCCTTTTTGGCTTTTTCTTTGGTGGAATCCATATACTCTAGAACCCCGGGATAATTATCGAAATATGCATCAATATAAGCTCTTGCTTCGGTACGAGAGACATCAATTTGCTTTGCCAAACCAAAAGCGCTCATGCCATAAATGAGTCCAAAGTTAATAGCTTTAGCATTTCGACGCTGCTCTTTACTGACCTCAGCTAGAGGCGTGGCAAACATTTGAGCTGCTGTTGCGCTATGGACATCAATATTATTATTAAACGCTTCAACTAGATTTTTATCTTGGGAAATATGCGCCATAATCCTTAGTTCGATCTGAGAATAGTCGGCGGCGATAATAATATTGCCCTCACTAGCAACAAATGCTGAGCGAATACGCCCACCCTGCTCAGAACGAATCGGAATATTTTGCAGATTGGGGTGCGAGGAAGAAAGCCTACCTGTTGCAGTTACCGCCTGGTGGTATGAAGTATGCAAACGCCCCGTTCTATTGTTGATTTGCTTTGGTAGAGCCTCAAGGTAAGTTGAGTTAAGTTTGGTTAATGTACGATAAGACATAATTAAATCAACCAAAGGATGATCGAGCATTTTCAATGCCTCTTCATTAGTCGATGGTTGCCCTTTAGGAGTTTTCTTTTTCGGCTCAAGACCCAAACCCTCTTCGCTAAAGAGTATTTGTTGAATTTGTTTAGGCGACTCTAGATTGAATTCATCGCCAGCAAGTTCAAAGGCTTGTGCTTGAATAGTGGCCATTTCAGCTTTGATTTGTACCTGTTGATTGTACAAAGAAGCCACATCAACCAGTGCGCCATTACGCTCTAAGGTGAGCATAATGTTTACCAAAGGCAACTCAAGCTCCTGGTAAAGCGTGCGTAAAGTCGGTAATTTTTCAAGTTTTTCCTCTAAAACTTTGTTGAGCTTATAGGTAACAATCACATCTTCACAGGCATAAGGCAGTGCTTGATCAATACTCACTTGGTTAAAACTAAGTTGTTTTTTTCCAGTCCCGGCTACATCAGCGTAATGGATGGTTTTGTGACCCAAATAAAACTCAGACAGATCGTCCATATTATGTCTTGTTGCCACCGAATTAAGACAGTATGACTTGACCATAGTATCGTCAACAATACCGTTTAACGCCACCCCAACATTGGCAAGCACATGGGCATCGTATTTTAAGTTTTGACCTATTTTTCCTATCTTGGCATTTTCCAAAATTGGCTTAAGAGCCTCAGTAATTGACTTTCTAGACAGTTGCGCCGGCGCATCCAAATAATCATGCGCAACTGGCAGGTAGTAACTGCTCTTATCGATCAAGAAAACAAAGCCAACAATTTGTGCCTCCATATAATCAAGGCTGTTGGTCTCAAGATCAAATACAAAGGAACTACACTCTGATAACTGCCTCAACACATCATCAAAATCCGCTTGATTTAGGATTAAGTTTTGTGAATAACCTTGTAATAACTCTTTATTCTCTTGTGATAAGTCGCTGTTCTCTGTTGTTTCAGCCAACTCTACCTCAGAACTCTTGGTCTGAATATCACCGAGCTGTCTAAGCCACATTGAAAAACCGTACTCTTCAAAAAGCGCTGCTAGTGTTGTCCTATCCTCCCCGGGCTCATTGGAAAAAATGTCAATTGGAATATCAACGTTAAACTTGAGTTGCACCAAGGAATTGGATAAATCAAGGAGATCAAATGAGCTGCGCAGTTTTTCACCAACTTTTCCACTTACCTTCTCTGCATTGGCCTTAACGCCATCTAAGTCATTGAACATCTCCAGCCATTTAGCAGCAGTTTTTGGTCCAACACTCGGCACCCCCGGGATATTATCAGCACTATCTCCAGTAAGCGCCAACAAATCGGATATTTGACAGGGGTCAACACCCATTTTTTCCTTAACTAAGGCGCTATCGTAAAGCTTGCCTTTCATGTCTAATTGCCTGACATTACCCCCAACCAATTGAAACAAGTCTTTGTCACCACTAGCAATAATGGTTTCTATATCTTTCTCATTAGCTTGAGTCGCCAAAGTGGCGATGACATCATCCGCCTCAACGCCATCAACACAAAGAAAGTGGAAGCCCATTGCTCTAATTATTTTATAAAGCGGCTCGATTTGCACAATTAGGTTTTCGTCAGCTGGTTTTCTGTGTGCCTTATATTCCGCATAAATATGATGGCGAAAATTTGCACCTTTGGCATCAAAAATCATAACGATCTTGGCGCCACTGTATTGTCTTTGAAGGTGTTTGACAGCATTAATAACGCCAAACATTGCGCCAGTTGGAAACCCGGCATCGTTACTTAAATTCTGAGAAAGCGTGGAGAAGTAAGATCGGAAAAGAAAAGCTGATCCGTCGACTAAAATAAGTTGTTGAGGCATACGATAATTTTACCAATAATCTTGTTGCCACATAACACAAAGCCATGTATTTACGCATAGATAAGCTATAAAATGACACTTGAAAAGCTCTCATTATTTTCCCTATGTCAGAAGCATTGATCAGCGCCCAAAATATTAACCTGAACCATCAGGGTAAAAAAATACTTGATGACGTCAGTTTTAGTTTGAATAAAGGGGAGTTCATTACACTAATTGGCCCCAACGGCGCCGGAAAAAGCTCGTTAATCAAGGTCTTGTTGGGTTTGATCAAACAAGATAGTGGAACAATAACACGCTCTAAGTCGATTCGCCTAGGCTATACACCGCAATTATTTACACCAAACCCATTTATCCCTATTTCTGTTATTGATTTTTTAACCTTAAACCAAAAAACAGAAAGCGATTTTTTTAACACCACTACAGAAACAACCGGAATTACACCACTACTATACTCTCCACTTAAAGAGTTATCTGGTGGTGAATTGCAAAAAGTGCTGTTAACGCGCGCCCTGATGAACAAACCCAACGTACTGGTATTAGACGAACCAGCACAAAATCTTGATGTTGATGGCCAAATGCAGCTCTACAAACTTATCCAAGACATTCATCAAGTACAAAACTGTGCAATACTAATGGTTTCTCACGACCTTCACCGGGTGATGAAAGAGTCCACCCAAGTGCTCTGCCTCTACCATCATATTTGTTGCAAGGGACACCCCGAGGCCATTCTTAAAGACGAACAATTTAATAACCTCTTTGCCGATCAGATGACCGAGCTCATGGCAACATACGAGCACCATCATAACCACAATCACGAACACTAGAATTAAGACGCGTTGGTAGAAGGTCTAGTGACTAAAAGACCTGTCACTGATATAATACGTGCTTTTTTTCTGAGAAAAATTATGAAAGATATCATCGAAGCTGCGTTTGAAGATCGCGCCCATATTTCGCCGAGCTCTGCTCCTAGTGAGGTCAGAGAAGCTGTTGCAGAAGCAATTCATTTACTTGATTCTGGTAAAGCCAGAGTTGCCGAGCAAAAAGGTGTTGGCGATTGGACGGTAAATGAGTGGCTTAAAAAAGCAGTTCTATTGTCGTTTAGATTGGAAGATAATGCTGTCATGCAAGCAGGCTACACACAGTTTTTTGACAAAGTGCCTTCTAAATTTGCTAATACAACAGCAGCAGAATTTCAAGCGGCGGGTGTGCGTGTTGTTCCACCGGCAACCGCAAGAAAAGGTTCATATATTGCCTCTGACACTGTTTTAATGCCTTCTTATGTCAATATCGGTGCTTTTGTAGACTCTGGCACAATGGTCGACACATGGGCAACTGTTGGCTCTTGTGCGCAAATTGGTAAAAATGTCCATCTTTCAGGTGGTGTTGGTATCGGTGGTGTTTTAGAGCCTTTACAAGCCAGCCCTACGATTATTGAAGACAATTGCTTTATCGGCGCGCGCTCTGAAGTCGTAGAGGGTGTCATCGTTGAAGAGGGTGCCGTTATTTCTATGGGCGTCTACATTGGGCAGTCAACAAAAATCTTTAACCGCGAAACAGGTGAAGTCACCTATGGCCGTATTCCTGCTGGTTCAGTTGTAGTATCTGGAAACCTACCTTCTGGAGATGGAAGTTACTCACTATACTGCGCTGTGATTGTTAAACAAGTAGATGCCAAAACAAGATCCAAGGTTGGTATTAATGAACTACTGAGAGGTATCTAGGAGATACCCTTAGTTTGTCACAAAAAAACCCGCCTTTCGGCGGGTTTTTTATTGAGTTACTCTATGCTTGATTAACGCCTAAAGATTTGGTACAGTAATGCAACCGCAACTAAGCCTACCAAGTTGGCGCCACCAAGCGCACTTACTATAGATGTTATGTTACCAACAACATCTCCTGGAAGGAACGCAGCTTGCGAACCAAATATTACTTGAACAACAACTGCAAGTGCGATAAGTGCAACACCTGCTTCAGTTGCTTGCTTGATCCAACGTACAATGTTATCAATCATATTTATCTCCCCTTTAGTTTTAAAGTTAACCAGCAATTATTTGCTGATTGGTGGACTTTTTATAGTAGCAAAAACGCAATGTCAAGTTTTTTTTGAGGAAAAAATGCCAATATTGGCCGAATTAATGTAAAAAAATCACTAAATGTTGCAAAAAAACAACAAATTTATTCTCTAAATCAGCAAAGAAACGAAAATACCCAAAAACAGCGCTAAACCAATGAAATGATTGTGTAGAAATGCTCTAAAACAGGCATTTTTTTCGCGATTTTTTATTAAAAATTGGTGATAAATCATAAGTATCGAAATAATTAATGCTGAAAGTTGATAAAAAAGCCCTAAATCGAATAATTTGCCAATTTTTAGGATCAAAAAAAGCAATAATATTTGTAGAATCGCAACGATAATTCGGTCGTATTTTGCAAATAAAATAGCGCTGGATTTCACCCCAATTTTTAGATCTTCTTCACGATCTGCCATTGCGTAAAGCGTGTCATAGATTAATGTCCAGACAATATTTGCCACAAATACCCAATATGCTTCAATTGGCACGCCACCCCTTTGTGCGCTAAATGCCATAATCACACTCATCCCAAAAGCCGCCCCAAGCACAAGTTGTGGTAATTGCGTGTAGCGCTTGGTGAATGGATACAAACTTGCCAGTACAACAGCAATAAAAGACAACTGCACTGTCAGTACATTCGTTAACAGAACCAATCCAAAAGCCATCAAAATTAGAAATACAAACAATAACAAGGCCGATTTCGGGCTGATTTCACCAGAAGTAATAGGTCGATTCTGAGTGCGTTCAATATGTTTGTCAACTTCACGATCCGCATAATCATTAATGACGCAACCAGCGCTACGCATCACAACCACGCCTAAAGTAAAGATTAGCAACAAATCCATGTCTGGCCAACCTTCCGCGGCTAGAAACAAAGCCCAATAAGTTGGCCACAGGAGTAAATAAATGCCTATTGGCTTGTCGAGACGCATTAAACGGAAATAAGCATTCATAGTTTATTAAGAAATTCCTCCAATTCCGTTGGCAGGGGCGCCAAAATCTTTTGAATTTCATTGGTTATTGGGTTTGTGAAAGTCAATGACTTGGCATGCAAAAATAAGCGATTAAGCCCCTTTGATTTCATCAAAGCATCAAACTCTCGGTCGCCATACTTATCATCTTGGGCAATAGGATGACCAGCAAATTTAGAATGAATACGAATTTGGTGTGTCCTGCCGGTTTCAATGGTCACTTCAACCAAGGAAGCGCTGTAATCTTGTGCGTGATAATTCTTAATTGGATGAAAATGACTGAGTGATTCCTTTCCTCTGCTGTCAATCACACTGTAACGAGAATTTTGATAAATGGGTGCATCAATTGTATGGCGCTTTTTACTCCAAGAATTCTTCACCAAAGCAACATAGCGTTTTTCCATTTGGTGCTGGGTTAACTGCTCATGCAACGCCTTTAATACCGAACGTTTTTTTGCCAAAATCAATACACCTGAAGTGCTTCGGTCAAGCCGGTGCACCAGTTCAATAGGGTGTTTAAGCTCTGCCTTGAGTGCCTCGATTATACCGCTGCCAATACCGCTGCCGCCGTGGACCGCCATGCCGCTTTTTTTGTTAATAATCATCAAACCTTTATCTTCATAAAGGATCGAATCTTTCAGGGATTCGATAAAACTTGGCGAGGGGTTAATAACTTTTTCTGAACCTAGCCTGATTGGTGGGATTCGAACAATATCTTCAAGTTGCAATTTATATTCGGCTTTCTTTCGACCCTTGTTCACTCTGACTTCACCCTTACGTATAAGACGGTAAATGTGTGATTTAGGCACACCTTTGAGTTGCTTTAACAAGTAGTTGTCGAGGCGCTGACCAATTGAAAACTCATCAACAGCAACCAGTTGCACAGAATTGTGAGCGGGCGAATTGTCGCTCATTAGAAAAACAAGCGCCTAAAGTTATTAGTGGTTGTCTCGGCTATCGCCTCAATACTTGAGCCACGAACTTCGGCCAGCTTTTCAGCGACATAGTAAGTAAATGCGGGACTGTTGGGTCGGCCACGGTGTGGCATCGGTGTCAAATAAGGCGAATCTGTTTCAACCAATAACCTGTCTTCTGGAACTTTCTTGGCCACTTCGCGCAAATCTTTCGCACTGTTAAAGGTCAAAATACCAGAAAATGATATATAGAAACCAAGGTCAAGCGCGGCCTTGGCTGTTTCCCAGTCTTCAGAAAAACAATGCATAACGCCGGCCCCTGCTTTTTCTTCACGCATAATATCGATGGTGTCTTTTTTTGCTTCTCGGGTGTGAATAATCATAGGCTTACCCGTTCGATTTGAGGCTTCAATATGACGACGGAAGCGGTCACGCTGCCAATCCGCTTCAGTCTTTTTAATATGAAAATAATCCAAACCAGTCTCACCTATGGCGATCACTCTGTCGCTATTTGAAAGTTCGATTAATTCTTCAACACTAGGGTCTTTTCCATCTACTTCTGTCGGATGAACGCCAACTGAGGCATAAATGCTTGGGTGTGCCAAGGCCAAATCATGAACACAATCAAAATGCTCAAGGTCAATACAAACGCACAAAAACTCACTCACCGACAGCTCATTGGCGTGTGCCAACATGGATTCTACGCTACCACCAAAGGCAATTAAATCAACGCGGTCAATATGACAATGAGAATCAACGATTTGCATGTTGGAAATTATAACTGTATTTCTAAAAGGCAACGCCTATCGGAAACAAAGGGGACATTAAGTCTGTGAGAAACCATATTCAAATCAACAGCGCGCTCATCTTCAATATGGTCGCCCTTCATTAACGCGTAGCTACCACCATCAGCCAATAAATGCTTTGTTAAATTTAGAGTTTTATCAACTTCGGCAAAAGCTCTAGAAGTAATTTGGGTAAACGGCATGTCTGGGCAATAGGATTCCACGCGGGTGTTCACTACCTCTAAATTACCAAGTGCCAAGTCAGTTTTTACCACCTGCATAAAGCGGCATTTTTTTCCGACACTATCGAGCACAGTGACATCGACATCCCCTCTCATTATAGCAACAACAATGCCGGGCAAGCCTGCACCGGCACCAACGTCTAATAGTCGACCTTTTTTTATAAATGGCAAAACTGAGAGGGAATCGATTAAATGCTTTTTGATAGACTCAATCGGATTGCGAATTGCACTAAGATTATAGGTCTTATTCCATTTTTGGATGAGTGCTGCGTAATTCAATAATTGCTGAATTTGTCTTTCGGTGATTGTGATGTTCATCATCTCTGCTCCTTCGCAGAGTAACCCTCTCTCCTCGTTCACAGGACCTTTCTATAGGTTTTTAAATAAACCAAAAGAATCGAAATAGAGGCAGGGGTGACCCCCTGAATACGGCTTGCTTGGCCAATGGTGTCTGGCCTAGATTCACTGAGTTTTTGTATAACTTCGGCCGACAAAGCTTTTATCGATTTATAATCTAAATCTTCGGGTAGCTTTGTATTTTCATTATTGCGATATTTTTCAATCTCGTCTAATTGGCGCTTGATATAACCCTCGTATTTAATCTGATTTTCGACTTGCTCAATGAGACAGGGGTCTTCTAAAAAAGGCTTGGCTTTTTCGATCATACTGAGTGTTTTATAATCAATGGTCGGTCTTTTTAGTAGTGCTTCAAGACTATATTCGCGATTAAGTTTTACACCAAGAACGCTTTGCGCCTGCTCATCATCAGCCTGCACCCAAAACGACTTAAGTCTCTGTTTTTCTCTAGCAATTTGCTCGTACTTGCCAGAAAAAGAACTCCAACGCGACTCATCAATCAAGCCTAGCTTTTGCGCCTGCGGGGTTAGGCGTTCATCGGCATTATCTTCCCGCAACAAAAGGCGATACTCCGCCCGCGAGGTAAACATTCGATAAGGTTCGCTCGCTCCTTTAGTGGTTAGGTCATCAACCATCACACCAATATAAGACTCGTCACGCTTCGGCACCCAAGAATCGAGCTCTTTCACTTGCAATGCTGCATTAACGCCTGCCAATAAACCTTGCGCAGCGGCCTCTTCATAGCCTGTTGTTCCGTTGATTTGACCGGCAAAAAATAAGCCTGAAATCTTCTTTAGTTCCAAAGTTTGCTTCAAGCCTCGTGGGTCGAAAAAATCATACTCGATTGCATAACCAGGACGCATAATTTTGGCATTTTCAAAACCTTTTATCGAGTGAATAAAGGCTTCTTGCACCTCATAGGGCAGGGAGGTTGAAATACCATTTGGGTAAACTTCATTGGTTGTTAGCCCTTCTGGCTCAACAAATATTTGATGAGAATTTCGCTCAGAAAAACGCACTACCTTATCTTCAATCGATGGGCAATAACGCGGGCCCACGCCCTCAATAATGCCAGAATATAATGGCGAATCTTTCAACCCAGCACGAATAAGATCATGGGTTTTTTCATTGGTGTGAGTGATATAGCAAGGAATTTGCTGAGGGTGGTCTTCGCTAGATCCTGTAAATGAAAAAGTTGGCAAAGGGTTATCACCGTGCTGCTTTTGTAGTGCATCAAAGTTAATCGTTCTAGCGTCGAGTCGAGCAGGGGTGCCAGTTTTTAATCGTCCAACACCTAGATCATAGCCTCTAAGTCTCTGAGACAATGCATTTGCCGGCGCATCACCTGCACGCCCTCCTTGGAAATTTTGCTGGCCAATATGAATAATGCCACCCAAAAATGTACCCGATGTGAGAATGATTTTGTCCGCAAAAAACTTGAGTCCCATTTGGGTAACGACGCCCTTAACTTGGTCGTTTTCAATAATAAGGTCATCAACCGCTTGTTGAAAGAGGCTTAAGTTTTGCTGGTTTTCTAGTGCGTATCGAATTTCTGCCTTGTATAGCACCCGATCTGCCTGTGCGCGAGTCGCCCTAACTGCTGGGCCTTTAGAGGCATTAAGCGTGCGGAATTGAATGCCGGACTTATCAATGGCTTTCGCCATGATGCCACCCATTGCATCAATTTCTTTGACTAAGTGACCCTTGCCTATACCACCAATGGCTGGGTTACAACTCATTTGGCCTAGGGTTTCAATATTATGAGTAACCAACAATGTATCCACACCCATGCGTGCACAAGCAAGTGCTGCCTCAGTGCCAGCGTGTCCACCACCAACGACAATTACAGGGTAATACTTACTTTGCTCGATCATCTACTTTCTTCTCAACATAAAAAAGGCCCGCGGTGCGGGCCTCTATTATACCTTTGTCACTCAACATAGCCAATGCATCTAGCTAAGCCTGTGGAGGTTGATATGTTTTGGACAGTTAGTACTTATAGCCGGGCTCGAATAAACTTGCTTGCGAAGATGGCTGGGAGCCGGCAACGTAATCCCCAGTGGAGGCCTCAGAATTTGCTTGAGCTCTTGCCAAAAGCGCTTGCCTACCCGCCTCGTCGCCGCCCTCTTTCCAGGCTTGCAAGCAAGACTGCTGTAAAGCTCTGCCGTAAGAGAAAGTCATGCTCCAAGGTCCTTGACGCTCGATACTGTTCATGGTGTTGAGGTAAACCGAAGCATCCTCTTCCGTTAGGCCGCCCGAAAGAAACATAATGCCGGGAACGGCAGCAGGCACACAGCGATCCATTGTGCGTACCGTCATTTTGGCAACCTCTTCAGAGTTTGCTTGATTCTCACTGTCAGCACCAGAGACTGTCATTGATGGCTTTAATAAAGTACCTTCCAGTAGAACGCCGTTCTCTTCACAGGCTTTGTAAACCTCAGTAAGAATTTTTTCCTGGGCTTCTGCTGTCCGCTCAATACTGTGATCACCATCCATCAAGATTTCTGGCTCAATGATTGGCACAAGGCCAGAATCTTGACAAGTTCTGGCATAGCGCGCCAAGCCCCAAGCATTCTCCTTGATGGCTAGGTCACTAGGACAACCATCAGACGTGATTTGTAATACCGCACGCCATTTTGCAAAACGTGCACCACGTTCATAATATTCTGCAGTGCGTTCAGCCAAGCCCTCTAGGCCTTTACACCAAGTTTCAATTGGGTGCGCACCAGCCAAAGGACTCAGGCCTTTATCAACCTTTATGCCGGGAATAATGCCCAACTCATCAAGCTTATCAACCATCGTGCCGCCATCTAAGTGGTCCTGGTAAAGGGTTTCTTCAAAAAGAATAGCGCCACTGATATATTCGCCCAAACCCTTGGCATTAAACAACATGCCACGGTACATCTGACGGTTTGATTCGTTGTTTTCAAGGTCAATACCTGCAAAGCGTTTACCAATTGTTGGTGTAGATTCATCGACAGCTAGCAAGCCCTTGCCTTTTGTTGCCAAAAGTTTTGCTGTCTCTCTCAATTCATCTTGTTTTTCAATCATTCTTTTTTCCGTACCTTTCTAAAATATTAATAATCTCCCTCGCCCACGCGAAGAATCTTCAACAAGTTTGTTCCGCCTTGTGTAAATTTATGCATGCCCTTGGTTAGCACGACCAAATCACCATCATCAACAACTTCATTTTTGATTAGCGTATCAACTACCGCTGCATTGACCTTGCCCCAGTCATCACCTTGAGTACCCATGCTACATGGATAGACTCCTCTGTATAAGGTCACGGTGCTCAAAGTTCTATCGTTTCCCGACATTGCAAAAATAGCAATATTCGAGCTGATTCGCGACATCCAAAGCGCTGTCTTTCCTGATTCAGTTAGTGAAGCAACAACCTTAACACCCAAATGATTGGCTGCATACATCGCACTCAGAGCAATGGTTTCATCTATATCCTCAAAATCCTCATTCAAGCGATGTCTAGATACTGCAGCTGTAGGGTTTTTTTCGGCTTCTACACAAACATCAACCATCGTTTTAACAGCATTGATGGGAAACTGGCCAGCCGCAGTTTCTGCTGACAACATAACTGCATCTGTACCATCTAATACCGCATTGGCAACATCAAACACTTCTGCACGAGTTGGGATCGGGTTACTAATCATTGACTCCAGCATTTGTGTGGCGGTAATAACAACCTTGTTCTTAGTTCGCGCCATCTGAATAAGTCTTTTTTGTTGTGCGGGTAGTTGTGGATCGCCAATTTCAACACCCAAATCTCCTCGAGCAACCATAATGCCTGCAGACTCCTCAATGATCTCTTCAATGACACCACTCTCTAGGGCTTCTGCACGCTCTATCTTAGAAATAACACCCGCTCTAGCGCCTGCGGCTGCTAATAAATTTTTAGTCTCTTTAACATCATTAGCACTTACTGGAAAAGAAAGGGCCACATAATCAGCGTCTGCTTTCGCAGCAATCAAAATGTCTTTCTTGTCTTTTTCGGTGAGAGCATTGGCACTGAGTCCACCACCCCTTAAATTAATGCCTTTTTTATTAGATAATGGGCCTGCCTGAACAACCACAGTATTAATTTTCGCACCATCTGTATCAATTACTTTTAAAACCACCTTGCCATCATCTAATAACAAAAGATTGTCCGAGTGCACTTCATTTGGTAGAGTTTTATAACTTATACCCACAGCATTTTCATCGCCGTCATTAGAGCCTAATTCTGCATCAAGAACAAAATGATCGCCCTCATTCAGATATATCTTATCGTTTTTGAAAGACGAGATTCTAATCTTTGGCCCTTGAAGATCCATTAAGATGCCAATATAAGTATTATTCTTTTTAGCATAAGCCCTAACCGCTTCAACCCGGCTCAAATGCTCTGCGGCTTCGCCATGAGAAAAATTAATACGGACAACATTGACACCGGCATCAAAAATGCCTTCTAAAACGCCAGGCTTGTCCGTTGCAGGACCTAAAGTGGCGAGAATTTTCGTTCGTCTAAAAATCATTGATTACATCTCCCTTCAACTTAATTATTATCTAATCCTCTTGCTTCCAGCGCCTCAACAACTGGTAGTTTCTTACCCTCAAGAAACTCCAAAAAAGCGCCCCCGCCTGTTGAAATATAAGAGATTTTATTGTCAATATTATACTTACTAACTGCTGCCAATGTATCTCCACCCCCAGCAATTGAAAAGGCGTCAGAGTTTGCAATTGCGTTCGCCAAAATCTCGGTGCCGTTTGCAAACTGGTCAAATTCAAACACTCCTACTGGACCATTCCAAACAATCGTTCCAGCATTTTTCATAATTTCAGCTAACTCTTGAGCAGAGTTAGGTCCGATATCAAAAATCATATCGTCAGCAGCCACACTACCAGCACTTTTTGTTTCAGCTACAGCAAGCTCTGAGAGCTCTTTACCACACACCACATCGGTTGGAATTGGGATTTGACAATCTTCCATCAAAGCTTGTGCTGTTGGAATTAAATCGTGCTCACACAGAGATTGGCCAACTACATCACCTTGAGCGGCAATGAAGGTGTTGGCAATGCCGCCCCCAACTACTAGTTGATCCACAATTTTAGAAAGAGACTCTAGAACAGTTAATTTTGTTGATACCTTGGAACCACCAACAATTGCAACCATTGGCCGTGCTGGATTATCTAGCGCCCTACCTAATGCATCCAACTCACCAACCAAAAGTGGTCCGGCGCACGCAATCGGTGCATATTGTACAATGCCGTGGGTAGAAGCGTGTGCCCTATGCGCCGTACCAAAAGCATCTTGCACGCAAATATCGCATAAAGCTGCCATTTTTTTGGAGAGTATTTCGTCGTTTTCTTTTTCACCCTCGTTGAACCTAACATTTTCACAGAGAACAACTTCTCCATCATTGAGCTCAACACCGTCAATCCAGTTCGAAACAAGCCTGACTTCTTGACCTAGCAAGTTTGACAAATGTCTAGCAACGGGTGCCAATGAAAATCTTTGTTCAAATTCCCCAGCAGTAGGCCTACCAAGGTGAGAGGTGAGAATTACTTTTGCCCCTGCTTCCAATGCATGAACAATTGTTGGCAATGATGATTGTATGCGCTTATCACTGGTAACTTCTCCATCTCTAATAGGTACGTTCAAATCTTGACGAATCAAAACGCGCTTACCAGATAAATCCAGATCGGTCATTCGTAATACGTTCATCGCCTTCTCCACTTCGTAACGGATTACTTAGTTACAAACTCAGCTAAACGAAGTAAGTTACAAGTGTAGCTGTATTCATTGTCGTACCATGAAACCACTTTTACAAATGTTGAATCCATCGCAATACCTGCGCCTGCATCAAAGATTGAGGCATGAGTATTTCCAACAAAATCGGTGGATACAACCTTTTCGTCTGTGTACGCTAAAACCCCTTTCATCGAGCCCTCTGATGCACTTTTCATCGCGCCACAGATGGCGTCATAGTCAGCTTCTGAATTAAGCTCAACAGTTAGGTCAACCACTGAAACATCAGAAGTAGGCACACGGAAAGACATGCCCGTTAATTTGCCATTCAACTCAGGTAAAACCACGCCAACAGCTTTTGCAGCACCTGTTGAAGATGGAATAATATTCTCTAAGATGCCTCGCCCACCACGCCAGTCTTTCATCGAAGGCCCATCAACGGTTTTCTGAGTTGCTGTCGCTGCATGGACCGTAGTCATTAGACCACGCTTCACGCCCCAATTATCGTTTAAAACCTTGGCAACCGGCGCCAAACAGTTGGTTGTACACGACGCGGCCGAAATAATAGCTTGGCCATCATATGACTCATGGTTCACACCATAAACAAACATCGGCGTGCCATCTTTAGAAGGTGCTGACTGAATAACCTGCTTTGCTCCAGCATCAAGGTGCGCTTGACACCCCTCTTCAGTCAAAAAGAAACCTGTGCAATCAATAACCAAGTCAGCACCAACTTCATCCCACTTAAGGTCTGCGGGATTGCGTTCTGCAGTCAAGCGAATCTTTTTACCCTCAATGACAAAATTATTGCCTTCAATTTCTACATCTTTGCCAAAACGACCATGAACTGAATCGTATTTAAGCATGTACGCCAAATAATCATTGTCCAACAAATCATTGACACCAACAACCTCTAGACCATCAAAATCTTTGTCGATAGCACGAAAAACCATACGGCCAATACGACCAAAACCATTAATGCCTACTTTAATTGTCATTCTCTAACTCCTAATAAAATTAACCCAACACAGATTCAACAGTATCAACAACTCTCTCTACCGTAAAACCAAAATATTTAAATAAGTCGCCCGCTGGTGCTGACTCACCAAACGTTGTCATTGCGACCACACCACCATCAAGACCCACATATTTGTACCAAGAATCAGCAACACCAGCCTCGATTGCGACCCGTTTTACGCCAGGCGTCAAAACTGAGTCTTTATAAGCTTGATCTTGCTCATCAAACACATTCGTACACGGCATAGAAACCACACGAACTTTCTTGCCCGAAAGGGCGTCAGCAGCATCCATAGCAAGAGATACTTCAGAGCCAGTCGCTATTAAAATAATGTCGGCGTTGCCCTCGCAGTCTTTAAGAGTGTAACCGCCTCTCTCGATATTGGTCACCTGAGTGTCTGTTCGTTTCATTGGCGTAAGATTTTGACGGGAGAAGACCAATGCTGTTGGCGAATCAACTCTTTGCATTGCTGCTTTCCAAGAAACTGCAGACTCGATAGCATCACATGCTCGCCAAGTATGAAAATTCGGTATCACTCGCATCGATGCTAATTGCTCTACCGCTTGGTGCGTAGGCCCATCCTCACCCAAACCAATCGAATCGTGAGTATAGACGTAGATAGTGCCAATTTTCATTAGGGCTGACATACGCAATGCATTGCGCATATACTCCATAAACATCAAAAAAGTAGCGCCGTAAACTTTAAAGCCACCGTGCAAAACCATGCCATTTATCATGGCTGCCATACCAAATTCACGCACCCCCCAAGAAATGTAATTGCCGTTTGCATTGTCGTGGTTAACGACTACTGAGCCTGACCAATTCGTTAAATTCGATCCTGTTAGATCTGCAGAGCCTCCAAACAGTTCTGGCACAATGGGGCCCATCGCTTCAATTGCATTTTGCGAAGCCTTTCTAGAGGCAATATTAGGCATTTCTTGTTGAGTTTTGGCAATGTATTTATCCATTTCCTCAGCAAAATTAGCTGGCAATTCACCGGCTATGCGACGCTCAAATTCAACAGCTTCCTGTGGATAAGACGCACGATAAGCCTTAAATCTTTCGTTCCAGTCCTCTTCATCTTCTGCACCCTGAGCCGTATGATTCCAACTATCATAAACAGCTTGTGGGATTTCAAACGGCGGATGGTTCCAATCCAACTGCTCACGGGTTCTAGCAATTTCTTCGTCACCCAATGGGGCGCCGTGACAATCGTGTGTTCCTGCAAGATTTGGCGAACCAAAACCAATCACTGTACGAGTACATATCAATGTTGGTCTATCTCCCATCGCTTTTGCTTCAGCAATGGCCGCATGCACCTCTTCAGCGTCATGGCCGTCAACACTATCAATGACATGCCATCCGTATGATTTAAAACGCGCTGCAACGCCTTTCTCCATCCAATCACCAATATGGCCATCAATGGAAATGTCGTTGTCATCCCAGAATGCAATGAGTTTACCTAGCCCCATGGTTCCAGCCAATGAACAAGCTTCATGGGACAGCCCTTCCATCAAACAGCCATCACCCATAAAGACGAAGGTGAAATGATCAACAATAGAATGGCCAGGCTTATTAAAAGTCGCTGCCAATGTGCGCTCTGCAATTGCCATACCAACCGCATTACTAATGCCTTGACCTAATGGACCTGTTGTTGTTTCAACACCATCGGCATAACCGTATTCAGGATGCCCAGGTGTTTTGGCATGCAGTTGACGAAAATTCTTCAGCTCGTCGATACTAACGTCAAATCCGGTTAAATGAAGCAATGAGTATAAAAGCATTGATCCATGACCATTAGATAGCACAAAACGATCACGATCTGCCCAATTGGCATTCTTTGGATTGTACTTCATGTGAGAGTTCCAAAGAACTTCGGCAATATCTGCCATACCCATTGGAGCCCCCGGGTGGCCAGATTTAGCACGCTGCACTGCATCCATACTAAGGGCACGGATTGCATTTGCTAATATTCTATTTTCTGACATGACAAAAACCTAAATAACCGGGAAACCCAGCATTATACATTTTTTTATAAATTCCTTGCCGGAAAGCGCCCTAATATGCGCATAATCAACGAAAAAAAATGTTTAATGAAGTAAGCGCATATGAACGCCAAATAGAAAACAAGCCTCGAGCGAGGCTTGTTTTGTTGTGATTTTAAAAAACCAATTAAGAGGCTTTCAAGACATCAACTGCCACAATTTTGTATTCTGGACATTTGGTCTCTTCATCTGTTACCCCACTGGTAACTTCGTTAATGAGCACTTCTGGGA
>CAZZER010000014.1:0-43631 GCA_964653365.1 uncultured Candidatus Thioglobus sp. | reverse complement strand
GCGCCCTTGTCTTTTGCTTCTTTGGCTTGCTGCAAAACAAGGTCAATTTCCATTAATTTCTCACGCTCTAATCCCGTGTCATACTTAGAGCTTTGCGAACAATAAGAGCAATCTTCAGGGCAAGCACCTGTTTTAATGCTTAAAAGTGAACTCACCTGAACTTGGTTTGGATCAAACACTTCACGGTGAATGCTATGCGCCATGAAAAGTAGGTCATTAAACGGCATTTGAAAAAGCGCGTTAATTTCGTCCAAATGCCAATCGTTTCTAATTTCTATCATGCGTTGTTTTCGTTTTCAATTAAGGAATCAATAAACCGAGTATTTTACCGTAATGCTTAGCAATAATCGAGTACAAAAAAGCCGCGCTAAGCGCGGCTTTTCATATTGCTAATAGATTAGCAGCTGTAGTACATATCAAACTCAAGTGGCTGAGGTGTTGCTCTCATCGCTGTTACTTCTTTCATTTTTAACTCAATGAATGAATCAATAACTGCGTCAGTAAATACACCACCTGCTTTCAAGAACTCACGATCTTTGTCGAGCTCTTCCAATGCAAGGTGAAGCATGCCACACACTTTTGGTACACCAGCTGTATCAACATCATACAAATCTTCATCTGCAGGCTCGCCAGGATGAATTTTGTTCTTGATACCGTCAAGGCCAGCCATCAGCAACGCTGCAAAAGCTAGGTAAGGATTTGCTGTTGAATCTGGGAAGCGCACCTCGATACGACGACCTTTTGGATTTGACACAAAAGGAATACGAATCGCTGCAGAGCGGTTCTTAGCAGAGTAAGCTAGAATTTCAGGAGCCTCAAAACCCGGAACTAAACGCTTGTATGAGTTAGTCGAAGGATTTGTAAATGCATTCAAAGCTCTTGCGTGCTTGATTACACCACCGATATAGTACAAAGCTGTTTCACTTAAGTTGCCATAACCGTCACCATCAAATAGGTTTTTCCCATCTTTTGCAATCGACATATGCACGTGCATACCGTTACCGTTGTCAACCGCAATTGGCTTAGGCATAAATGTCGCTGTCTTGCCGTAAAGGTGGGCAACGTTATGTACACAGTACTTAAGGATTTGTGTTTCGTCAGCTTTCTTCACCATCGTGTTGAAAAGCGCGCCAATTTCACATTGTCCAGCTGTACCCACTTCGTGATGGTGAACTTCAGTAGTTACGCCCATCTCCTCAATCGCCAAACACATTTGTGCACGAAGATCATGTAGTGAATCAACTGGTGGCACTGGGAAGTAGCCGCCTTTAATACCTGGACGGTGACCTTTGTTTCCGCCTTCAAAATCCTGACCAGAGGCCCATGAAGCTTCTTCAGAGATAATTTCATAGAATGATTTACCCATCATGCCAAGACCTGTATCCCACTTAACACTGTCGAAGACAAAGAATTCTGGTTCGTTACCGAAGTAAGCCGTGTCACCAACACCTGATTCAATTAGGTAAGCTTCAGCACGTGCTGCCAAAGAACGAGGGCACTTCTCGTAGCCCTTCATGTCTGCAGGCTCAACAACGTTACAACGAATATTAAGTGTTACCTCTTCTGTAAATGGGTCTAAGATTGCAGTTTCTGGAACCGGCATCAAAATCATATCAGACTCATTGATTGGCTTCCAACCAGCAATTGAAGAGCCATCAAACATTTGGCCTTCTTCTAATTTTTCAGCATCAAGAGTGTGGGCAGGCACACTGACGTGCTGCTCTTTACCTTTTGAATCTGTAAAACGAAAATCAATAAACTTAACGTTTTGATCTTCAATCATTTTCATTACATCTTTTGCAGACATACGTACTCCTATGGTTAATTTATATTAAAAACACTGACAGGCATTGCCAAGAAGTCTGCGCCGTTGCAAACAAGAATGAAAGTTATTAAAAGAGATGGCTCTTAAATAATTTCAGGGATGAATTATACCTAACTTTTTTCAATCAAGATAACTATACAATCACCCTGTTCATCTATTTTTTTCACATTATGACCATGAACACGGCACCATGCAGGAATGTCGTGTTTGACACCTGGATCAGTGGCTGTAATTTCGATCGTATCTCCAACCTCTAATTCGTTGATTTTTTGACTAAGCTTAATAACCGGCATAGGGCACATTAACCGAATTGCGTCTAAACTGTATTGCACTATAACCACTCCTTATGTTTTAAATAATGATTGTAAAGCCGTTCTTCCTCACTACCCTTTTCTACTTCAACTTGGTAAGACCATCGAACTTCTGGCGGCAGAGACATTAATATTGATTCTGTTCGACCACCGCTCTGCAACCCAAACAGTGTACCTCGATCATAAACCAAATTAAATTCGACATAACGCCCCCGTCGGTGCAATTGAAAATTACGCTCTCTTTCTCCAAAAGACATATCTTTACGCTTCTTAACAATGGGCAAGTATGCTTTAGAGAATGCGTTACCCACACTTTGCATAAAAGCAAAACACTGGTCAAACCCCCCTTCGTTGAGGTCATCAAAGAACAATCCCCCTACGCCTCTCGGCTCGTCTCTATGTTTGAGATAAAAGTATTCGTCGCACCATTTTTTATACTTTGGATAAACGTCGTCACCAAATGGCAAGCAAGCCTTTCTTGCCTCACTATGCCAATGAATCACATCTTCATCGAAACCATAATATGGCGTTAAATCAAAACCACCTCCAAACCACCAAACCGGCTCTTCTCCGGTTTTTTCAGCAATAAAAAAACGAACATTGGCATGAGAAGTTGGCACGTATGGGTTGTGCGGATGAATCACCAGAGAGACGCCTAAAGCACGATAATTTCTACCTTCTAATCCTGGCCTTAGAGCTGTGGCAGAACTGGGCATCTTATCTCCTTCGACATAAGAAAAATTAACCCCTGCGCGTTCAAAAACTTCGCCACCACTGAGTATATTGGTTATTCCATAACCTTTTCCATTGTCTTTTTGCCACTCATCCGCATCGAACCGCCCAGCACCATCTATGACTTCTACAGCTTCACAAATAGTGTTTTGCAAGTCTAATAAATAGTCTTTAACTTGGTCAATCATCGAATCTGCTCTCCGGTTAACAAATGGATAATTCTTGAGGGTTGATTATTATAAGGTAATGGCGTTAGAGTAAAACTAAGTCCGTCTTTGAAATAACGCCGCAATTGCAAGAGTTTACTTGCTGTTTGATGTCCAGAAATATTGGCACTGGTTGATACTAAAGCAGAAGTGGATCTCTCGCACAATAAGCGAATCAATTTGTTATTGGTGATTCGAACGGCTACAAACGTTGAACCGCCTGTTAACGCATCAGGTGCATTCAAATCTGCTGGCACAATAAAAGTGGTTGGTCGATCACTTGTCTGGTTTGTGGCCTCTATTAAATCACTTTCGAATGTTGAATCAATATAGGGCAATATATAGCGAATATCTGATGCTAATAGAATCAGCCCCTTTTTATGGCTTCTGCGCTTAAGGTGTATTATTTGGTTAATGGCAACAGGGTTATTGGCTAAGCACGCTAAACCGTAGATGGTATCTGTTGGATGGGCAATAACACCATTAGATAAATATCTAGAAGCCAATCTTTGGCGAAACGTTGCGCTCATTTTTTTGCCCTCGGATGACAGTCATCATAAACTTTTGACAACTCCAAAAAATCAAGATGTGTGTAGACTTGAGTACTTTTAATGCTTTTGTGGCCAAGGTATTCTTGTACCGAGCGTAAATCGTGACTTGACTGCAAAAAATGCGTTGCGGCTGCATGTCGTAACATATGAGGATGCACATCAACCTTAATGCCTACACTATTTGCGCGTTTTTTTATCATGCTCTGTACCGTGCGAACACTGATTCTCTTTTGATCCCTATTAGTAAATAAAGCGCCATTGTCCGATTGCGGCTTTATTGCTAAGTAATTGTTAACAGCAGAAATTGCACTTTTGCCCACGGGAATAAAGCGCATCTTAGCACCTTTGCCCATGACTTTAACAAACCCTTCATTCAAATCAAGCTCATTCGTGTCCAATCCCACCAATTCTGAGACTCTTAGAGCACAAGAATAAATCAACTCTATCATGGCAACATCCCGAAGTTCTCCAAGGCTATTTGATTTTGCTTGCATCATTTTTTTCAAATCATCAAAATCTAGCGTTTTTGGCAAGACATGGGCTAGTTTTGGTGAGGTAATATGGTTCGCACAGTTTTCCTTTATTACGCCATGATTATTTAGGTAGGAGAAAAAACCACGAATAGATGATAAATGTCGCCTAATAGAGCGGTTTGAAATACTTTTATGCCTTAACTCCATTACAAATAAATTAAGTATTTTCTCGTCAACATTTGCCCATTGGTTTATATTTTTGGTTTCAACAAAGAGCAATAATTTATTTAAATCTCTACGATAGGCAGAAAGAGTGTTTTCTGCGTAGTTTTTTTCCAAGCGTAAATGGCGAATAAAAAGCTCGATTTGTTGCAAACAAAGGCTATTTTCGGACTTGTTTTTTTGAATATTGGCCATATCTTAATATTTTACGTTAAACAACCAAGGAATTCAGATGAGTCAAAAACAAACCCATGCTTTTCAAACAGAGGTTTCTCAACTTCTAGATTTAATGATTCACTCTTTATACTCTAATAAAGAGATTTTCTTAAGAGAACTAATCTCTAACTCATCTGACGCTATCGATAAACTTAGATTTGAATCGATTTCAAATGAGGCGCTTGCAGAAGGCAAGGAAGAGCTAAACATCCACATTGACGTCAACAAAGATGCTGGCACAATCACCATTAGCGATAACGGCATTGGCATGACCCAAGACGAGGTCATGGAAAATATCGGAACAATTGCCAACTCAGGTACTAAGAAATATCTGCAAAGCCTTGATAAGAGCCAAGCACAAGATTCCAACCTTATTGGTCAATTCGGTGTTGGTTTTTATTCGGCCTTCATTGTTTCAAACACAGTGACACTAGTCTCACGAAAGGCAGGTGATGATAAATCTAACGGCACAAAATGGGTGTCCAAAGGCAAAGGTGAATACTCGATTGAAACAGTGGATGTTGAGGACTATGGCACATCAATCACACTTGACATCAAAAAAGCTGAAAAAGAATTCCTAGACGATTTCCGCTTGAAAGGCATTGTCTCAAAATACTCGGATCATATCACTGTACCAATTTTGATGATTAAGCCGTCAGAAGATGACACAATCGAGTACGAAACTATCAACAAAGCAACTGCTTTTTGGGCGCAAGAAAAAAGAGATCTTAAACAAGAAGATTATGATGAGTTCTACAAATCATTAACTTACGATTTTGAGGGGCCTTTAACACAAATCCACAATAAGTTAGAAGGCAAGCTGGATTACACCTCTTTGCTTTTTATTCCAAGAAAAGCGCCTTTTGATATGTGGGAACCTAAACGAAAAACTGGTGTCAAGCTTTACGCTAAACGTGTTTTCATTATGGAAGGAAACGAAGAGTTATTGCCTCAATATCTACGTTTTATTAAAGGTGTTATCGATACAGCTGATTTATCACTCAACGTTTCTCGTGAAATTCTTCAGGGCTCTAAAGTCGTTGATACGATTCGCAAAGCTTCGGTTAAAAGAATCTTGACCGAGTTAGATAAAATGAGCAAAAACAGACCGGAAGACTTTGCTCTTTTCTGGAGCGAGTTTGGTATGGTGATGAAAGAAGGAATTGTTGAAGATTTTGATAACAAAGAAAAAATAGCCGCCCTCCTCCGCTTTGCGACAACCGATACTGGCAATGCTGAGCAAACTGTTTCACTTGCTGACTACATCTCTAGAAAGAACGATGAGCAAAAAGCAATCTACTACATCACTGCAGACAATCATGCAGCCGCTAAAGGCTCACCACATCTTGAGATATTCAAGAAAAAGGGTATCGAGGTATTGCTACTTTCCGATCGTGTTGATGAGTGGCTAGTTGGCAATTTCGGGGAGCATGAAGGCCTAGAATTTAAATCAATTACAAAGGGTGACCTTGAAGATTTAGACTCGCAAGAGGACAAAGAAGAAAAGGAAAAAGTTGCCAAAGATTTTGACAAAGTTATTGAAAAAGCTCAATCTATTCTTAGCGAAAAAGTTAAAGCTGTTAAAGTATCTTCGCGTCTTAGTGAGTCACCATCGTGTCTGGTCGCTGATGAAAATGAAATGGGCTCAAATATGGAGCGCATCATGAAATCTCTTGGTCAAGATGTACCAGAGACCAAACCGATCTTGGAAATTAATCCAAATCACCCTTTGGTTGAAAAACTCAAAAAATCTGTTGATGAAGACCTTGTTGAGGTGCTGTTCGATCAAGCAGTCCTCAGCGAAGGCGGACAAATCAACGAACCCGCTGAGTTTGTTAAACGCATCAATAAATTGATGATGAACTAAATAAAAAGCCCGCTTAATGCGGGCTTTTTATTATTTTTTAGTGAAGGGCTTAATATTTCGCAATATCCCTCGCAATATTGCCACCTCTTCTTGCTCAGGATTGCTTCTTCCAAATAATCGCCTTAAACGTCTCATTAATAGTGGTCTTGGGCGCTTTTCTTCAAAATAATCAATATGCTCTAGTACTTGCTCTAGATGCTTGTAAAAGCCTTCTAGCTCGTCGAAACTTGCCAAAGCATTTAAACTGGACTCAAAGTTATTCTCAGAGCTATACACAAAATATTGATAAGCAAAAACTTGAATTGCAGAAGCAACATTTAATGAAAAGTAATCTGGGTTGCCAGGAATGGTCATCAATATATGACACAAATCCAACTCTTCATTGGTAAGACCCGAGCGTTCAGTGCCAAAAATCACTGCAACCTCTTGCCCCTCAACAGCGACTATTTGCTGTATTTCAGCACAGCTCTCAACTACATCAAGTTGACGCCACTTCATGGCTCGTTGTCTAGCACTTGCTCCAATAACCAAATGAACGCCCTTAAGAGCCTCCTCAAGCGTATCACAAACTACAGCGTCTGCTAAGAGATTATCTGCGCCACTGGCTCTCGCGGTAGCGACAGCAGATGGAAAGTTAGTAGGGTTGACCAAATACAAATATGACAAGGCCATATTTTTCATTGCTCTTGCAGCTGCACCGATATTGCCAGGTTCAGTCGTGTTCACCATGACAATCCTTACCTTATCAAAAGGGCTCAAGGTATAATTCGGGTCTTTCATTTGTTGGCTCATTAAAATGCATCCTACCGTTAATATTGCAGTCCGAGCTGCACGTGCAGCTGGTGATGTTATCCTCAGATATCATAACCAAATCGACCTGCTCACTGTTGAAAACAAGGCGGCAAATGACTTTGTTTCAGAGGTTGACACAGCTGCCGAAACTGCAATTATAAACGAGATTAAAAAAGCCTTTCCGCAACATTCGATATTAGCCGAAGAGAGTGGAGAAATTCTTGGTGAAGTTGATAATCAATGGATTATCGACCCACTTGATGGCACAACTAACTACCTTCATGGCTTCCCTCAGTACGCCATTTCTATTGCTCTTTACGAGAACAAAGTTGCAACCCACGCTGTGGTTTACGATCCATTTAAAGAAGAGCTTTTCTACGCTTCTAAGGGAGAAGGTGCTTACTTGAATGATGAGCGCATTCGTGTCACTAAATCAAGCGGTCTAGAGAATACATTAATTGGCACTGGTTTTCCTTTTAGACAGCCTCAACATCTAGATTGTTACCTAGGCACCTTTAAGGCCATTCATCCTCAAGTCTCAGGTATAAGGCGCGCAGGCTCTGCCGCTCTTGACTTGGCTTATGTGGCTGCTGGACGACTGGATGGTTTTTGGGAAATTGGGCTTAGTAGTTGGGATATGGCCGCTGGCGCACTCCTAGTCAAAGAAGCCGGTGGTTTTGTTGGTGATTTTTCCGGTCGTTCTCAATTCCTTGAAACGGGTAATGTTGTTGCTGGCAACAGCGGCACCTTTAAAGCAATTCTTAAAACCATACATCCTCATTTGACGAAAGATTTACAACGATAGTTTTAATCAGCTATTGTTAATAGCTCACCATTGATTTTTGGGCTTGAGTTCGATAATAAATATACAATCGCTGGGCTTTTTTTCTCCGGCAATGGAATAGTTGAGGCATCTTCTGCAGGGTAAGCCGTTCTTCTCATTTCAGTTCTAAGTTTTCCAGGGTTGAGTGTGTTAACGCTGATTTTAGTTTTTTCGAGTTCTTCCGAAAGTGTTTTGGCAAATCCTTCTATGCCAAACTTACTAACGCTATAGGCGCCCCAATAAGCTTTCGCTTCTCTTCCTACAGAAGAGGATAAGAAAATAATCCTTGCATCATCTGACTTTAACAGCGCCGGAATAAGGAATTGTGTCAACATAAATGGCGCGCTTAGGTTGATCTGTAGCGTTGAATACCATAGTTTAATATCGTACTGCTCAATTGGCATTTGAGTACCAAGGATTGCTGCGTTATGAATTAGACCGTCAAGTTTTTCAAATTTCTCCAAAACGTTGTCTTGAAGCTCTTGATAGTTTTCGGGGGTAGCGCCTTCAAGATCCAATGGATAAAGAATAGGCTCTTCAAAACCAGCATCGACAACAGCATCATAAGCATACTCAAGCGAACCCAAATCTCTACCAAGCATAATAACCGTCGCACCAGCTTTTGCTAGGTCCATTGTGATAGCCAAACCAAAACCGCGATTAGCGCCGGTGACCATAATCACTTTTCCTTTAAGCTCCCCTTTAATAACTTTGTACTCAGATGAAATATTCATTCACTAATTTCCTTTTTTGTTTGCACACCAAATGTTTTAAGTTTCTCAGCACGACCAACTAAATTACCAGGGCCAGTAGACAATTTTTTTCTAGCATCAGAGTGTACAGTTTTGGCCTTATCTAAGTGTTTTTCAACTTTGTCCATTTCATCGATAAAACCTGCAAATTTGTCATACATTGCGCCAGCTTGACGGGCAATTTCTTCTGCATTTTTATGTTGTCTTTCGGTTTGCCAAATATAGTTGATTGTTTTTAAGCTCATGGTTAAAGTCGAAGGAGAAACCAACATAATGTTCTTTTTCAAAGCGTCATCGAATAAGGAGCGTTTATGCTCTAAAGCCACCCAAAGTGCCGATTCAATTGGAACAAAGACAAAGATAAAATCTAGCGTTTTAACACCCTCTAAATTTTCATATTCTTTGATGCTAATATTTTTTATTTGCATCTCTATTGATTTAATATGCTTCTTTAGAGCCGACTCATTTGATTGGTCAGCAATATAATCTACATAATCCTTGAGCGATACTTTTGAATCAATAACAATGTCTTTTTCCTGAGGTAGGTGAACAATTACATCTGGGCGAAAAGACTCGCCTTGCTCATTTTGGTATTGACCCTGAGTTTCAAATTCATAACCTTCTCGAAGGCCACAACTTGACAAAATTGAACTCAACACCATTTCACCCCAATCCCCTTGGCGTTTATTGTCGTGAGTCAAGGCATTGGTTAAGTTTTGCGTTGAAGTTTGAGTTTCGATGCTCGCCCTTTGCAAGTGTTTAATTTGCTCAGACAAGGTTGCGCGCTCTTTTACCTGCTCAATGGTAATCGCTTCAATACGCTCTCTAAAGCTGGCCAATTGCCCTTGAAGTGGAGTTAGAAGTTCACTATTCTCGGTTTTGAGCTTGTCTCGATCGGTTTTAAGAATATCGGTAGCGAGGGTTTTAAAATCACTATTCATTTGTGATTTCATTTGATCAACAAACTGCAACTTTTCAGAAAAATGTTTTTCTTTCTCGCTTAGTGTGGCTTGCAATTGAATATTCTTTTCATTTAATCTTGCCAGCTTGGCATTAAAGAAAATAAAAGAGGCAAATGCACCAAACAGTAGTGAAATAAGGATGATTATGATGTCCATGTAGCTAGCCCTTACTCAAGAGCCTAATTGTTTGTACAATAAGGTAAAATTTTAGCTTAACCAAGTGCTTATTTGTAGGTTTAACCCCACTGATTATGCTATTCATCAGATCTTTATTGTATTTCATTGGCTCAATTATCAGCCTATTATTTATTGCGTTTTGCGGGATTTTTCTATTTTTTTTCTCGTATTCAGTACGCTACCAAATAATTTCGAAATGGGCGTGTTTTTGTATTTGGTGGTTGCGCATCACATTAAATATAAAAATCAGTATCAAGGGAAAAGAAAATATCCCCAAATCTGCCTCTATTATTGTTTCAAACCATCAGTCAACATTGGAAACGCTGGCCTTTCAAACTATCTTCCCGGCGCAAACATGGGTATTAAAAAAAGAGTTGTTATGGCTACCAATTTTTGGCTGGAACCTTGCCCTTCTTAATCCGATCATTATTGACAGAGGAAACAAACTTAGCGCCTTAAAAAAGGTAATAACACAAGGTTGCGTTCGACTTAAAAAAGGTATTTTTGTTATTATCTTTCCTGAAGGCACACGGCAACCCCATGACCAATTAGGTGAATATCAAAATGGTGCTGCAGCTATGGCTAAAAAATCAGGGCATGAGCTACTACCCGTTTATCATAATGCTGGAAAAGTTTGGCCCAAGGGGGGGTTTCTTAAGACTCCTGGCACTGTTACCATCATCATAGGAAGCCCTATAAACCCAGGTACAAAAAGCGCTTCAGAACTGACTCAAGAGATTAGAGATTGGGCAGAAGCTCAATCACTTACCGTCGATAAGTAATCGATCGAGCAGGTATCGTATTTAATACGGTTTTTATGATATTCGACTAACGATTCAGTATAGTCAAGAAAAAGTTGTTGATAATCCTCTTGTTCGTTGATAACAAAGCGAATACTTATGGTGCCAGATAAAAAAGAATTTAACGAGCGCTTTCGGCATTAAATATTTCGCAAAAGAGTTCGGCTGTTTTTTGGGTATCGTACAATGCAGAGTGAGCCTCCTGATCATCCCACTCAATGCCCGCCTTAATGATTGCTTTCGCAAGCACTGTTTCACCGTAACATAACGCTGAAAGTGACACTGTATCTAAAGTTGAGAATTGATGAAATGGACTTTTAATCTTTACCCGTTCAGATGCGGCTTTTAAAAAACCCAAATCAAAAAAAGCATTATGCCCGACAAGAATGGCGCGACTGCAGGATTTCTCCTCAAGCTCGGCTTGAATCTGGGTAAATATTTCACTAAGAGCTTGCTTTTCAGACACTGCCAGGCGAAAAGGATTATCAACATCAATACCGTTGAACTTGAGTGCAGCAGGGTCAAGGTTGGCTCCCTTAAAAGGTTTGATATGAAAGTGCAGAGGTTCAGTTTGTACAAATTTTCCTGACTCGTCAATGTCCAAAATAATGGCACAAATCTCAAGAAGCGCATCTTTCGTCTCGTCAAAACCAGCGGTTTCAACATCAATCACTACTGGCAGGTAGCCTCTGATTCTATCTTTTAGTTGCATACAGTCCATTATGCCTGTTTATTTTGACTAACAGGCTAACAATACTTCCGATAAACAATTGGGTGGCGCTGATAATCATAAGTGGATTGCCGCTTTTTTGGCAAATCTTCAACTTCGACAATTTCAAAATTATTTCGAATGAAAAAATGGCCGCTATATTTGGAAAGCGCAAAGACACTGACAAGGGCTAATTGTCTAGCTTTTTCAAATATTTTTGCCATTAATTCAGTTGATACGCCAGTATTGTGATAATCCGAATTAACAACCAAAGCGTAAATTTCTCCAGTGCTTTGCTCTGGATAGTTTCGTAGTCCGGCGCAACCTACAATCACACCATCTCGTTCAACCGTGACAAAGTCCCCAAGATTTTCATGCAATTGTTTGGCGCTTCTTGAAAGCAGGCGGCCATTGTCAACCGAGGGCTGCATTAAAGCCAATAATTGTTTAACAGGATCCAAATGTAAAAGATAAATTGGTAATAGAATTGCGCTATTTTAGTCTAAAATTTGTATTTTTTTCTAATTTAAAAACCATGTCAAATACAAGAAAGTTTTCCTCACAAGTTGTTGATGGTTATGAAAGAGCTGCCTCTAGGGCCATGCTTTATCCCGTAGGTTTTAAAAAAGAAGATTTTAGCAAGCCACAGGTTGGCATTGCCTCGACTTGGTCAATGGTAACGCCCTGCAATATGCACATTAATGGTCTTGCAGACAATACTGAAAAAGGCATTAACTCTGCTGGTGGAAAAGGTGTGATTTTTAACACCATCACTATCTCAGATGGTATTTCTATGGGTTCAGAAGGAATGAAGTATTCCTTAGTATCACGAGAGGTTATTGCCGACTCTATTGAAACTGTTGTTGGCTGTCAGGGCTTTGACGGTGTTGTTGCAATTGGTGGTTGCGATAAAAACATGCCGGGCTGTGTGATGGGCCTTGCTCGTCTTAACCGCCCTGGTATTTTTGTCTATGGTGGAACCATCCAACCGGGTAAAGGCCATACGGACGTTGTTAGTGTATTTGAGGCGGTTGGTAAACGCGCCAACAATGCAATTAATGATATTGAACTAGAAAATATTGAAAAAACTGCCATTCCAGGTCCTGGCTCTTGTGGTGGCATGTATACCGCCAACACGATGGCCTCAGCAATTGAAGCGCTGGGCATGAGCCTGCCGAACTCTTCTGCACAAGATGCTGTTTCTGATGACAAGAATAATGATTGCGTACAAGCCGGAAAAGCAGTTCTGAATCTTTTGGAAAACAATATCAAGCCTCGTGACATTATGACGATGAAAGCGTTTGAAAATGCCATCACGGTTATTATCACGCTAGGCGGATCAACGAACGCCGTTCTACACTTAATCGCAATGGCAGATGCTGCAGGTGTTGATCTAAGCATAGACGACTTTACCCGCATTGGTGCCAATGTTCCGGTACTTGCAGACTTAAAACCTTCCGGTAAATACATGATGAGCGAACTGGTCGCCATTGGTGGCACCCTGCCGCTGATGAAAATGTTACTTGATGCAGGTATGCTTCACGGTGACTGCATGACGGTAACCGGAAAAACTTTGGCTGAAAACCTAGCAGACGTTACACCTTATATTGATGGGCAAGAAATCATCATGCCCCTGGATAAACCAATCAAAGAGGACTCTCACCTCCGAATTTTGCGTGGCAATCTTGCAGCCGAAGGCGCTGTGGCCAAAATTACTGGAAAAGAAGGTTTGAGCTTTAAGGGTCAAGCAAAAACTTTTGCTCGTGAAGAAGAAGCGCTTGATGCTATTTTGAATGATGAAATTGCCTCAGGTGACGTTATCGTTATTCGATACGAAGGGCCCAAAGGTGGTCCAGGTATGCGTGAAATGCTTGCTCCTACTTCAGCCGTAATGGGCAAAGGCTTAGGCGGCAAAGTGGCATTGATTACTGATGGACGCTTCTCAGGGGGAACACATGGTTTTGTTGTGGGACACATCACTCCGGAAGCCTTCGAGGGAGGCGTACTAGCGGTGGTTGAGGATGGCGATGAAATATTGATTGATGCAAAAAACAACTCCCTAGAATTGTTGGTCGACCAGAATGTTATAGATAAGCGCTTAAGCCTATGGACACAACCTGAACCAAATTACACTAAGGGTGTGTTGGCAAAATTTGCCAAACTGGCTAAATCAGCTTCTAAAGGCGCAGTAACAGACTAAAGACTTTGTGCTAAGATAGCCACTAAGATGGCCTCTCAGCAAGAAAATAATCTCTACACCTGTGATCAAGTACGCACACTTGATCAACTAGCTATCGAGCAAGGCAATGTCTCAGGATTAGAGCTTATGCAACGAGCTGGCCAAGCCATTTTTGACCACATCATAAAGCATTATCCCAACACTGCTATCACAGTTTTTTGTGGCCCAGGCAATAATGGAGGAGATGGTTACATTGTTGCAACGCTTGCGAAACAACAACATATTCCTATTAATCTAATCTATATCAAGTCGCCTGAACAACTCTCAGGTGATGCCAAACTTGCTTACACTTTTGCCGATAAAGCCGGCGTGTCAATGAGGCGCTTCACGCAAGATCTTGAAGTAAACCATGGAGTCGTAGTTGACGCTCTTTTGGGTATTGGCATAAAGGGGTCACTTAAAAAGCCATATGCTCAGGCTATCGAGTTGATAAATAAAAGCGCCCTACCTGTCATTGCTGTCGATCTACCCTCAGGACTTAATGGGGATACTGGTGCTGTTGAAAGTTGCTGCATCAATGCTCAAACCACCATTAGCTTTATTGGACTTAAACAAGGCTTGTTTACTAATCATGGCCGTAATTATTGTGGCAACATTGTGTTACAGGACTTGCAAGTAAAGTCATCTATCTTTAATAGCATAAAACCAAGTTCTACCAAGCTACAGTTAAGTGCTCTATTAAAACACCTTAAACCACGGAAACCAAACAGTCATAAAAACAATTATGGCCATGTTCTTGTTATTGGTGGTGATTATGGTTACGCTGGTGCAACACTTTTGGCTGCTGAAGCTGCACTGCGAACTGGTGCAGGGTTGGTCACTGCTGCCACTCGCAAAGAGCACATTGGTGCAATTGTTTCTAGGTGTCCAGAAATAATGGCTCATGGAATCGAATCAGCAGAAATGTTGCGAATTTTACTTAACAAAGCCAATGTTATTATTATTGGGCCAGGCCTAGGTCAATCAGAATGGGCCAGGGAATTATTAAACGAAACATTAAAGGCAAAGATGCCAACTGTTATAGATGCTGATGCCCTAAATCTAATAAGCTGTGATAACACTCTACCAAATCCAAGAGACAATCAATACATTTTTACACCTCACCCAAAAGAGGCTGCAAGGCTGCTCAATAAGAATACTGATGCAATTCAAAACAATCGTTTTGCGGCAATCAAAGAAATTGCTAAAAAATACCAAGCTCAAGTACTTTTAAAAGGCTCTGGCTCTCTAGTATGCGAATCAGAAAACTCAACTGTGGGGATTTGTGTGGCTGGCAATCCAGGCATGGCCACGGGCGGTATGGGTGATATATTAACTGGCGTTATCGGTGGATTGCTGGCGCAAGGGGTAGACAAGGCAAAATGCTTAGCTCTGGCAACCTGTTTGCATGCAGAGGCAGGTGATATGGCAGCAAAAGACGGACAAAAAAGTCTTCTTCCAAGTGATTTAATAAAACCTCTTAGGAAATTAATCAGCTAATGTAAAGCTAATCCTTCTCTCATCAAGACTCACCGATGCTATTGATATCCGCAATGAGTCACCAAGTCGAAATACTCTACCCGCTCTTTGTCCCTTTAGTTGGTGATGAATGTCATCATAAATATAGTAGTCGTCTTTTAAATCACGAAGTGCAATCATGCCTTCGACAAAAATATCTGTTAGTTCTACAAAAAAGCCAAAACCGGCAACACCAGAAATAACTCCGGTGAATTCTTCACCAACTTTATCTCTCATATATTCACACTTTAACCATTGCTCAACATCACGAGATGCATCATCTGCTCTACGCTCGGTCATTGAGAGGTGCTCACCCAATTCAGTCATGCGTTTGGATGGCGCCCTAGTCTGTTTAGCAAGTACGCGTTTAATGGCTCTATGAACAAGTAAGTCCGGGTAACGTCGTATTGGAGAAGTAAAGTGCGTGTAATCATCAAAAGCTAATCCAAAATGTCCTTCATTAGCAGGCGTGTATACCGCTTGTTTCATGGTTCTTAATACAACTGTCTTAATTATGTTTTCATCATCACGCCCCTTGGCACTCTTTAAAACTTTAGCAAAATCACGGGATTCTGGCGCCATTTCGCCATCTAGGGCCAAACCAACAGCAGATAAGAACTGACGAGTAACCTCGACCTTCTCGGCAGTTGGTTTTGGATGGATGCGATAAAGAAAATCTTCGTTATGTTTTTGCAAAAACTTGGCGCTAGCCTGATTAGCCATCAACATACACTCTTCGATAAGCCTATGTGCATCATTTCTTTTACGGGCAATAATGTTTTCAATTTTGCCACTATCGTTAAACAGTATCTGACTTTCAATACGGTCAAAATCCATCACACCACGTTTTTGGCGAGAGATTCTGAGGGTTTTGTAAAGTCCATAAAGTGAGATAATATTGTCAAGGACGGTGGAATATTGTTTTCTCAGTTTGCTTTTTTTATTCACCAAAATTTCGTTAACCTTAGTATAGGTCAAACGAGCGTGAGAGAGCATTACGGCTGGATAAAACTGGTAATCAAGCAACTCACCAAGAGGGTCGATATTCATCTCACAAATCATGCACAGCCTCTCTACTTCTGGATTAAGAGAACAAAGTCCATTAGATATTGCCTCGGGTAGCATCGGCACAACTCGATGTGGAAAATAAACAGAATTTCCTCGCTCTATAGCTTCCATATCTAGTTCAGAGCCTTCAACAATATAATGAGAAACATCGGCAATTGCAACGTACAACTTCCAGCCTTGTTCATTTGGCTCTGCACAAACAGCATCATCAAAATCTCTTGAGTCTTCACCGTCAATTGTTACCAATGGTAGGTGTGTTACATCGACTCGACCTTTTCTATCTTTTTTAAGAACCTTTGCGGGCAGTTTGTTGGCTTCAATCAGAGTAGCTTCACCAAATTCACTAGGAATTTGGTGACGATAAAGCGCCGACTCAACCTCGACACCTTCGTCCATAAAGCCGCCTATGATTTCAATTACCTTACCGGTAGCTTCCGATTCTAATGTTGGTGAGCTAAGAACTTCAACAATAACTACCTGATTATCTTCGCAACCTTCAATCAATCCGGTTATTAAGATATTGTGTTTAATGCGTTTATCGTCCACAACTACATATGGAGTGCTTGTATCAGTATGCAATCTTCCCACTAAAGTTTTAACACTTTCAATTACCTCAACAATTTCAGCGTCTAAGCGCTTATTCAACAAACGAACCTTAACTCGATCACCATGAAAAACAAGCTGCATTTGCTTCGCTGAAAGTCTTAAGTCTTTACCTCCTTTATCAAGAGCAACAAAACCAAAACCCTTGGGGTTGGCAATGATTGTGCCCCTCAAAAGGCCTCGATTAGAAAACAGCCTATAAACCCCCTTCTTATTGCAACTAAGTTGTTTGTCCCTTACCATTGCTTTAAGTCGCCTGGCAAACGGCTTCTTTTGCTCGTCTTCCAACTCAAGCAAATCAAAAAGCTGGTGCTTGCTTCTTGGTTTCTGCTGAATAAAACTTAAAATATGCTCACGCGAAGGAATAGGGCTTTCATATTTTTCCGCTTCGCGTAGATAATGAGGGTCAGACATATTGTTGACCTTGTATGAAGTGCTTACAACTAATCAAAAGGATTGTTAAGGATGAGGGTTTCATCACGGTCTGGACCAGTTGATAGGATGTCCACAGGAATCCCTGCCAACTCTTCAATTTTAGAAATATAGTTTTTTGCCTCAATTGGCAGCGAATCAAAATCATGGGTACCAACAGTAGATTGCTTCCAGCCAGGCATTTCAATATAAATGGGTTTTGCCATGGCATAACCCTCAGCAGAATGAGGTGGCACAGTTGTTCTTTCGCCATTTATATCATAAGCCACACAAATTTGTAATGATTCAAGATCATCAAGAACATCAAGCTTAGTCAGGCACAAGCCTGTAACTGCATTCAGTTTAAACGAGCGGTTAAGAATGACCATGTCAAGCCAGCCACAACGCCTTTGACGTCCTGTTGTTGCGCCAAACTCATGCCCCCTGGCACAAAGCTCTCTACCAACTGGATCACCTTCGTCACTTGCTACATCATAATTAAGCTCTGTCGGAAAGGGTCCGCCACCCACTCTTGTGGTGTAGGCTTTGACAATACCCAATACATAATCAATATCACAAACACCAATACCAGAACCAGTAACTGCGCCACCTGAAGTCGTATTAGACGAAGTGACAAATGGGTAAGTGCCTTGATCAATATCCAGCAATGCGCCTTGAGCACCCTCAAAAAGAATGTTCTCATTGTTTGTCATGCGTGAGTATATTTCTTCAGCAACATCAACAATCATCGGTTTAACCAATTTAGCCTGCTCTAGAGCTTCATCTAAGGTCTCTTGGTAATCGACAGGCTTTTGACCGTAGTAATTAACCAAAGTGAAGTTGTGATACTCCATAACTTGCTTTAACTTTTCAGCAAACAACGCCTCGTCAAGTAAATCACCAACTCTGAGGCCGCGTCTAGCCACTTTATCTTCATAGGCAGGCCCAATACCATTACCCGTTGTGCCAATTGCTGCATCACCACGTTTAGCCTCTCTGGCATTATCCAGGGCAATATGATAAGGCAAGATCAAAGGACAACCCGGGCTGATCTTAAGGCGCGATGCAACGTCTAGGTTTGCAGCACTCAATTCGTTCATTTCCTTCAAAAGAGCTGACATGGAAAGCACAACGCCATGACCAATCAAGCATTCGACGTTTTCTCTAAGAATGCCAGAAGGAATTAAATGAAGAACCGTTTTTTGACCATCAATTACGAGGGTATGCCCGGCATTGTGTCCACCTTGAAATCGTACAACCGAGCTAACCTTATCCGTGATTAAATCGACTACTTTTCCTTTGCCTTCATCACCCCACTGGGTGCCTATGATGACTACATTCTTTGCCATATTAGTCCTTAATTATCCATTCATTATTTCTCATAACAATGTCAACATTATTAGAGTTCGTTATATCCTGTTTAACCACAACACCATTTGATCTTAACTCTGCAACAAAATTCTTAAGCGATTCATCGGCAATTACTGGTGCAAGTAAAACCCTTGGTTTAAATTTTGACCTTGGCTGCTGTTGAACTAAAAATTTCAAATCAAGAGAAAAGCCTGTAGCATCCCTTGCAACACCAAATGATTGACTAAGACCATTATAACGACCGCCCTGAGCTAAGGCTTTAGAATAATCAGGGTGGTAGGCGGCGAAAACCACGCCATTATGATATTCATAGGCCTTTACTTCGCCTAAATCGAACATAACATTAACATCAACATCCGCAAAAACTGTACTAAGTCTTTCTAGGTCTCTCACGGCCTTGATAATCTCGGGTAAATCAGAAAAAATTTCTTGTGCCCTTTTAAGTACAGTGGCATCTCCTTCAAGTGAAATCAATGCTTTAAAACGTTCTGCTTCATCTATGGAGTTTTGCTCGAGAAAGCTTGCCAAATCAGGAATTGATTTACGTTTAAAAATATCCCTAAGAATAGCCACATCTTCGGCATCAAGATTGGCAACTTCGCTCAAAGCTGTGAAAATTGCAGTATTTCCAAGGCTCAGCGTTAGACCATCAATTTCTAAAATAGCCAATGACGAAATCATTAATTCAATAACCTCAATATCCGCCTCTACTCCGTCAAATCCATAAAGCTCAGCGCCGGCCTGAATAGGTGACCTTGAGGCATAGAAGTCATCTGCCTTGGTTTGCAAAATTGCATTAATATAGCAATAGCGATCAATGCTATTAGCTTTGGCTCTCTTAGAATCAATTCTTGCTATTTGCGGGGTAATGTCTGCATGAACACCCAGCATTTTTCCGCTGCATGAGTCTAGAAACTTAAAGGTTTTTTGGTCTACAGAGTCAGAAGTTAAAATGAGTGATTCAACATATTCCACCATAGGTGGCACAATCAGCTCATAACCCCAGCTTTGATACAAATCAAGCAGGCGACGGCGAATTATTTCAAACGAGCTAGCCTGAGAACCGGCGAGCTCATCTATACCTTCTGGCAATTGCCATTTGTTCATTACTAACCTTTCTTACTCAGATTTTGGGCTAAAGTGGCGGAAAAACTCACTATCTGGATTTAACACCAAGATGTCACCTTGCTGTCCAAATGATTTTCTGTAAGATTCTAAAGAACGGTAGAAAGAATAGAATTCAGCATTTTGGCTATAAGCAGCCGCATAATTACTTGCAGATTCCGCATCGCCTTCGCCTCGAATTTTCTCCGAATCTCTATAGGCATTTGCTAAGATAATGGTGCGCTCTTTTTCAGCAAGCGCTTGAATCTTTTCAGCCTCTTCTGAGCCCTCTGAGCGTAACTTATTCGCCAAACCTTTGCGCTCAGTAACCATTCTTGAATATACAGAATTTCTCACTTCCTGAGCAAGCTCAATTCGCTTGATACGCACATCGATCACCTCAATACCATACTCGGCTTCTGCAATTTCTTTTAATTTAGATTTTACACTTGCCATAATGGCTTCACGCTGATCGGAAACCACTTCTTTAATGGTTCGCTTTGAGAATTCACTTCTTAAAGCGTCTTGATTGTTTTGTGCAAGCCTAATGTTGGCCGATGCCATCGTGCCGCCCGTCGAAATATAGAATTTTTCAGTATCTACAATACGCCATTTGACATAAGAGTCTACGATAACATTTTTCTTCTCAATTGTAAGAAATGCCTCAGGCGCAGAATCAAGCGTTTGAATGCGCTGATCAAAAAAGACAACGTTATTAACAAAAGGTGTTTTAAATTTCAAACCCGGCTCTTCTTCAACAGAAACAACCTCACCAAGACGAAGCTTAATTGCTACTTGAGTCTCATTTACAGTGTAAAGAGCAGAACTTGCAAGGATGGCGATAAGAACAGCAACTACAAAAATAATCTTTTTCATTATCTTACCTCCCTTGAGCGAAATACACTGGTGCCACTACTCGATGGAGATGATTGAGATTGACTTGAAGACTGGCCAGAAGTTGACGATGTCGATGATCTTGATGAATTAACAAGTTGATCAATAGGCAAGTACATAAGTGAGTTTGCATCACCATCAACAACCACCTTGTTTGTCGTACCAAGAACTTCTTCTAGCGTTTCTCTGTAGAGTCTTTCTGAAGTCACCTCAGGCGCCTTCAGATATTCTTCCAAGATTTGATTAAAGCGATCAGCCTCACCTTCTGACTTAGAAACGACTTGAGATCGATACGCCTCTGCTTCAGCCAATAAACGTTGGCTTGCACCTCGGGCTTTAGGCAAAATATCATTGGCATAAGCGTTTGCTTCGTTAATATATCTTTGCTGATCTTCTCGTGCTTTAACAACATCATCAAAGGCATCTTTTACTTGAATAGGTGGCTGGGCATCTTGCATTGTTACTGCTGTAATAACCAAACCCGTTACATACTCGTTAAGTAAAACCTGCGCACCACTTTTGACCTCTTGAGCCACTTGCTCACGACCTGTGGTAAGTACAAAATCCATTGTGCTATCACCCACTACCTGTCTTATCACACTCTGCACAACGTGACTTAATGTCAGCTCAGGCTGCAAGACATTAAACAAATAGGCTTTAGCATCGGCAACTTTGTATTGGACCGCAAGGTTGACGTCAACCATATTTTCATCTTTTGTTAGCATCAAAGACTCAGCGCTGACATTGCCACCATAGCTAGAATTTTGAATATTTCTAAAACCGATTTCAGCAGCACGTATTTGCTCAACATTGACCTTGTAAACACTCTCTATCGGAAACGGCAGGTGCCAATGAGGGCCTTGCCCAGTTGTCTCTTGATACGCACCAAAACGCAATACCACACCCCGCTCTGCTGGGTCTACAATATAGATACCAGACAATAGCCACACCAACACGGCAAGAATAATCAAATATTTAAAACCACCTTTGGCAGATTTTCCCAAATTTGACGTGCCAGAAGCGCCTCCCGACGATCCACCGCCGAAAGTTGCACTAAACTTATTTTTGAAGTCTTTAATAACTTCGTCTAATTCGGGTGGTGATTGGTTGTTATTCCCCCAAGGATTTTGGTTGTTATCATTCCAGGCCATTAAATTTCCTAAGTTTCTATTAATAAAATCAGAAGATATTTTACCTAATTTATACAGCTTGCCTAGTGTTGATTATAAGGTATATAGCCAATAATATTAAGTGCTAAAATATGTGCATTTTCTCATCTAAGGTTTATTATGAAAAAGTATATATTTTTCATTTTTTTACTCTTAAATGCCACATTAATTCGCGCAGATATTGCTGAATTAAAGTGTTCAAATAATCAAACTCTTTTCCCTATAGAGGAATTCGCCGATGATGCAGATGGATTATTAATTGAGGCCGATCAAAGCGAAATAAATCAAAATAATGACTACCTATTGAGTGGAAATGCTATTGTTAAATCCAACAAACATATACTCTCTGCCGATGAAATTAATATCTCTAGAGCCGACCAATCTACAATAGCCAAAGGACAGGTAAGGTTTCAAGACGAGCGCTTTTTAATTACGGGCAACCAAATCTTTGCAAAAAAACAAAATGATGACCTATTAGTTACATTGAGTGACTCTAGATATCAACAAATTGACACCAATGCTAATGGATCAGCCGAAATGGTATCTAAAACACCCAATAACATAATTTTTGAAAACTCAACATATAGTCTTTGCCCGCTTAACCAAAATGATTGGTTAATTCAAGCAGACACTATCGAACTTAATTTTGAAAGCAATAGAGGGATTGCAAATGATGCAATCCTCCGATTTTTTGATTATCCGATTTTTTACCACCCACTATACCAATGGGTACTTGAGGGTCGCGGCACGGGCTTTCTAACCCCTGAATTTGACAGGTATACCGAAAGTGGAAGTGATAGCAAACACACAAGAGTTCGTGTGCCTTACTACTTTAACCTGGCACCAGACCGTGATTTACTCCTAGCCTTAATTCATCTATCTAATCGTGGAACTGCTTATGAGGGAACCTATCGCCAATTGATGAATGCAAACCCATCTATAGATGACAACACTCTTAAATTGCATGGGCAATTCCTATCTAATGATCAAATTTCACAAACAAAACGTTGGCTTGTTGAAGCGTCTTTAGAGCTTGATATTAATGATAGAGTTCATCTAAGCGTTCTCAGCAACCGAGTCTCCGACAAAGATTATTTTAAAGATATTGTTCACAGCAATACTTCTGAAGAGCGCCTAAACTCTCATATAAAGCTATCTTTAGATGACCCTAAACGCCATTTGCAAAGCCACATACTAACCGAGGACGAGCAAATTATCAACGCTGGAGCCCCTGACTATACTAAAGCCCTTGAGTTGTCGGTTTCCAAAACCCTGAATCCTGATAACAAATATCCTTTATCAACCAATCTCGTTACAACCAAGTTTACTCACGATACCCCCAGCAAGCAATCGGGTCTAAGAACTCATAGTGGTATTAGCACCTCGCGAACACACCACTTCAAATTCCCAGTGGTTTCTACAAAAGCTAATTTAGGGGCAACCCACTATTTGCTTGATAATAGCGATAATATAACCCGTACAACAGCAGGGTTCGGTTTAGACTTCGGCTTTCCCTTTACGGGTGACACAGCATTGTTTGGCTCTGATGCAACCCACACACTCACACCTAGAATTTCATACAATTATCGGGCAAAACAGGTACAAGGCAATATTCCTATTTTTGACACAACCGATAAACATGACGACATCATAACCTTTGCAGACTTAACCTCTGGTGAAAGATACACAGGGCTTGATCGGGTTACCAATGCCAATGATGTTACGCTTAGCATTGAATCGGATTTTAGTGACAAGTCCTCAGACAAGAGTCTTTTGAATTTCAAAATGGCGCAAAGCTTTTATGCTGACGACGAAGTAGTAAGTGACACAGCGGATACAGACTATGAAACTCGAAAAACTCACTCTGATATTGCTGCCTCCATAGACCTGTCACTTGGGGACTTCGTTATTGGAAGCGCTATACAGTATGACCCCGACAAGGCCAACATAGTTAAACGAAAGGATAGCGTTAGCTACAAGCTCAATCCCAAGAAATTTGTTTCCCTTGCCTCTGCAAATGACGGCACCAAAAAAACTCTTGAGTTATATGGCGCCTACCCAGTTAATAGCGCGATTCATCTGTTTGGTGGTATTGACAAAACAACCTCAACCGGCATAACCAATCAAGAGACCACAGGTGTCGCTTATGAATCTTGTTGTTGGGCATTTCGTTTAGCACATTTTAAAGAGTACGTCAGCAGTAGCGGAGACTATGACTACAGCAGTGGCGCCGAACTGGTGTTTAAAGGTTTGGGCTCAAGTTCATTTAGCTTACAAAAGCGCATTGAAAAAAATATCCCATACTACAAGGCTGATTTTGCTCAATGAAGGCAATACTAACAGCATTATTGCTGTTTTCACAGCTTCAAGCTTTCGCTGTTGACAACATACTTGCCATTGTTAATGGCAAAGTCATTACTTCCAACTCTATAAAGCAAGCACTTGAAACGACAAATTCTTTTGATGAAAAAATCGCGATTATTAATCAACAAATTGACAACTATCTAGTACAAGAAAAAATAAAAGAACGGGGTATTACACCTTCTGCACAATTGCTAGATGATGCTGTTAAAACAATGGCGAAAGACAATAGCGTTACTGTCGAAGAGTTAACATCTCATCCACAATTCCCCTCAATTCTTGAGTTGATTAATTTCCAACTATCAATCAGCCAGATAAAACATAATATTGCTCAAAGGGTCTCAATTGATTCATCAGATAAAGAATTAGATAGCTGCCAACAGCAAACAACGGTTAACAATACCAAACAGATCAGAATAGCTCAAATCATAATTTCTAATGTAGAGGGCGCCGACAATCATGAAATTGCTGCCAAAGAACTTTTAAATAAAATTGCAAAACATGTTACAAAAGGTGCATCATTTTTCGATTTTGCTAAGTTGCACTCTCAAGACCCTTCCTACGCTCAGGGTGGTCTTTCTAACTGGCTCACCCTCAAGGACTCAAACCTTGACTTCTTTGGTAGTCTAAAAAAAGGAGAGGTATCTAAAATTTATCAGGCGAATTCCGGTTGGGCAATAGCCATTAAAGTTGACGAACGCCATATTAATTTAAACCTTGAAGCATGCAAAAAACATATTACCGATAAAAGAATTAACAAATTTTATCGTGATTGGATACAAGAGCTCAGGGATTCGGCGTATATTGAGATTTTTTCAGATAATTTGTAAATTTAAATGTCGAAATCAATTCAAATATTCGGCTTTCATAGTCTAGAAGCACAGCTTGAAACCAACCCCGAGTGCATCCTTAAAGTCCTCATTCAAACTGGTAGAGACGATCGAAGGGCTACAAAACTGACTTCGCTTCTCGATAAACACCAGATTAATTACACCCATATCGAAAAACGCAAACTTGATCGACTCACAAAAGGAGAAGCCCATCAAGGGGTTGTTGCAGATATTACCCTACCAACAGCACAAGGACAAGATGCACTAATAAAGTTCATTGTTGGTCAAAATAAAGCACCTTTAATACTCATGCTTGATTCAATTCAAGATCCAAGAAACCTTGGTGCCTGCCTTAGGAGTGCCAATGCAGCTGGTGTTGATTGTGTCGTACTTAATAAAGATGGTTCTGCACCTATCAACGCCCTTGTTCACAAAACTTCTGCTGGTGCACTCAACCAATTGAAAATTTTCCAAGTAACAAACCTAGTAAGAGCTATTAAAGCCATACAAGAACTCTCACTTTGGGTAGTTGGCTTCGATGGTGCTGCGCAAGACTCTCTCTACCAACTCAACCTAGTCGATCCCAGTGTATTGGTAATGGGTAATGAAGGTAAAGGCCTAAGGAGACTGGTTAAAGACACTTGTGACCAATTGGTAAAAATACCTATGCAAGGACAAGTTGAAAGCTTGAATGTTTCTGTTGCTACAGGTATTGCCCTTTTCGAAGCAAGCAGACAAAGAGAAAGTTAGTCAATTCATATAAAGTTTCGAGTATAATATTCACGCTTTAGAAAAACAATTATAAGCGGGCTAGCATGAAGCTGCCAGAACAGCTAAAACTGTTTAATTTTGCAAGAAAAGAGCTTACCTTTTCGGGGGAATATCAAATTGCTGATTTTCCCGAGCTTTTGAAGATTGCAAATAACAAAACTAGCAAAGTTAAAGCGTCACTATCATTCTCAATAGAAAACGATAGAACGCCGTGTATAAGTGGATTAATTTCACTTGAGATAGCGCTTGCGTGCCAACGTTGCCTTGAGGATATTATTCTTGACTTGAGTGTTGACTTTGATTTGGGGTTTGTTAAAACAGAGCAACAAGGCGCCGGACTAGATTCACGCTTTGAATTGTATGTAACAGACAAAGAGGAATTATCAACAATTGAATTAATTTCCGAAGAAGTTTTATTGGCGATACCCATGGTGGCATTGCACGAATATGATTGTGCAACATACGAAAATACAGAACAGGTAGTTGAGCAGAAGAAGCAAAACCCTTTTGCAATACTAAAAAATATTCAAATGGCCGATGGCGGCAAGGAGTAAAAAATGGCAGTACAAAAAAGCAGAAAAACACCTTCAAAGAGAGGAATGCGTCGTTCGCACAATGCACTAAAAAATCCTGCATTGTCAGAAGATCAAGAAACTGGTGAAACTCATTTGCGTCATCACATCACGGCTGATGGATACTACCGTGGCAAGCAAGTAATCAAGTCAGTAGTCGAAGAAATCGAAGAAGTCGAAGCCTAAAAATAGCCAATGACAATCAAGGTGTCAATCGATGCCGCTGGCGGGGACTTTGGCTACCCTGTCACCATTAAAGCAGGCATTGATTCGCTTAGTTTGTTTGACGACCTTAGCATTAACTTTGTTGGCGATGCGGCAACAATCTCGCTAGAGCTGGAAAAGCAAGCCAAGTACAAGGTATTCTCTAAACGGATTGAGATTACACATGCGAGCGAAGTTATTGAGATGTGTGAATCACCATCCAATGCACTTCGTAGGAAAAAAGATTCCTCCATGCGTGTAGCGATCAATTTAGTTCATGAAAAACTAGCAGATGCTTGTGTTAGTGCTGGCAATACTGGCGCTTTGATGGCAATAGCCCGATTTGTTCTAAAAACAATCAAAGGTGTGGACCGGCCTGCGATTATGTCAAGCCTGCCAACATTCACTGGTCACACTCATGTGCTTGATTTAGGCGCAAATGTCGACTCGAAACCAGAAACCTTATTGCAATTTGCAACAATGGGCTCAATTGCAGTCAAGCATACGGAAGAAATCTCCCAACCCACTATTGGTTTACTCAATGTTGGCGTTGAAGAAATGAAAGGCCATGAAAAAATCCAGGGCACTGCAGAGCTGCTCAAGGCATCACCTTTAAACTACGTCGGCTTTGTGGAGGGTGATGACATCTATAAAGGCACGGTAGATGTTGTTGTATGCGATGGCTTTGAAGGCAATATAGCACTTAAAGCAAGTGAAGGTGTTGCCAAAATGATGTCACACTTTCTAAAGCACTCTTTTAAGAAAAACTTATTGACAAAAATGATCGCTCTAATCGCCACGCCAGTATTAAAAGACTTTAAATCTAAAGTTGATCCTGGACAACACAACGGCGCAAGTCTACTAGGACTTAAAGGAGTTGTTATCAAAAGCCATGGAAACGCAGATAGTGAATCGTTTTTGCAAGCAATCAAACTGGCTTATCTAGAAGCGCATGCTAAAATTACTGACAAAATCTCTGACCAGTTAACTCATGAGTTGGAACAGCATAAAAACGACTAATCAATGAAAAAGTTTGCAAGAATTATAGGCACTGGTAGTTACTTGCCCCCAAAAGTGGTAACAAACCACGATTTAGAAAAATACTTAGATACAACGGACGAGTGGATTTTCGCCCGAACTGGTATTAGAGAGCGTCGAATTGTTGAAGATCAAAGTACCTGTGAGCTGGCTGTTAATGCAAGCAATCAAGCTCTTGAAATGGCGGGTATTGATGCCAGTGAATTAGACTTGATTATTCTTGCAACAACAACACCAGATAAAATATTCCCTGCCACCGCAACAATGCTGCAAAACCAAATCGGTGCTAACTGCCCTGCTTTCGATATTCAAGCAGTTTGTGCAGGTTTTGTTTTCGCTATGACAACCGCCCAACAATATATTGAAAATGGCATCGCCAACAAAGTGCTGGTTGTTGGTAGTGAAACAATGTCTAAGATTCTTGACTGGCAAGATCGTGGTACTGCTATTTTGTTTGGTGATGGAGCTGGCGCAGTTGTTCTAAGCTCAGATGCAGAAACTGGTATTTTGCACTCAAAAATTTATAGTGATGGGCGCTATCTTTCTTCCCTACAAACAACAAACACTCGCATCAACGAGTCGGGCACTATTGAAATGGCGGGCAATGAGGTCTTTAAAATTGCCGTTAGCAAGTTATCTGAGCTTGCAGAAGAAGCCCTGCAAGAATGCAATATGACGGGTGAAGATATTGACTGGATGGTACCTCATCAAGCCAATATACGCATTATTAGTGCAATTGCCAAACGCATTAAGCTTCCTATGGAGAAGGTTGTTGTTACTGTAAACAATCATGGAAACACCTCTGCCGCATCCATACCACTAGCACTGGATATAGCCGTACGTGACGGGCGAATCAAAAAAGGCAATAAACTAATGCTCGAAGGTATTGGTGGTGGCTTTAGTTGGGGTAGCCTGCTAGTTGAGTTCTAAAAACTACGGCACTTTAAACTATCAGTAAGCGAGCCTAGCGAGCTGTAATCAACACTAAGTCGGGTAATATCTTCTCGTGCCTTGTCATAAAGGTTTTGATAGACTTTGATCGACTCATTTAAGCCAAGTAGTGAGGGGAATGTTGGCTTACCCTTTTGTTCATCAGAATGTTGTCTTTTTCCAAGCACTTCATCCGAGGTAGAAACATCTAATACATCGTCTTGCACTTGATAAGCTAGACCAATATCTGCCGAAAAAGATTTTAATATCTCTTCATCTTCAGGGCTTAAATCAGGTTTTAGATAAGCGCCTAAAAGCACCGCACACTGCAATAAAGCTCCCGTTTTTTTTCGATGCATCGCATACAAAAGATCAATTGAAACTTCCTTCGCGACTATAGATAAATCAATAGATTGACCTTCAGCCATATCAAAAGCGGCAGCTGAGAGGGTTTGTATTAATTTAACCCGTATCATTGGGTCAATATCTTTCTCATTTGCCAAGATAGCAAAAGCTAAAGCTTGCAAGCCATCTCCAGCAAGGATAGCCTGGCCTTCGCCAAATTTTTTGTGATTCGCGGGCTGATTATGACGCATGTCATCATCATCCATTGCTGGCAAATCATCATGGATCAATGAATAAATATGAATTAACTCAACAGCACATGCACACGCATCTGCCTGTTGCAAGTCTAAGTCATACAAGGCTGCAGTGGTGTATGTTAGTATTGGCCTAAAACGTTTACCCCCTGCCAAAACACTGTAGCGCATTTTGTCACTTAGTGCGCTTTGATGTCTAAGTTGCCTATCAAGATAATTGTTGATTCGGGCGCGGTAATTATCCAAGATCGTCAAAAGGCTTTTCCATGCTATAGTCGTCACTCGCACTTAGCACAGCGATACGTTGCTCAGCATCACTTAGCGCAGTGTGGCATTGGCGATGAAGTTTAACGCCCTTTTCAAAATAACTTAATGACTCTTCTAGACTTAAATCACCCGATTCCATTTTGTTGATAATGGACTCTAATTCACTCAAACCTTCATTAAAATCAAATTTTTTACTCACTGTTAAGTCCTATTAATCTGCAGCTTTAGTTAATATTTTATCCACCCAACCACTGGGAAGTATTCTACCTAAAATTGCGAATAATTTCGTTGGAAAGGTAACTCGATAACGCACTTTAGGTGAGTTTGATGTCAAAGCATGTTGTACCGGTTTCAAGACCGCCTCCGCGCCAAGAGTGAACTTAGCATTGTCGCTGGCGCTTAAACGCTCAATCATACGTTCGTAGTCCTTTTGGTAATCACTCTTATCAAAATCTACATATTTTTGAAAAGCCAAATAGGCATTTTTTCTAAAATCGGACTCAATTGGGCCTGGCTGCACTAAAGATAACTTTATATTGGTATGGCGAAGCTCGAGTCTCAAAGTATCTACTAAACCCTCAATAGCAAATTTTGAGGCAATATAAGGCCCACGAAATGGCAGCGCAACAAAACCCAATACAGAACTGATATAAATTAGCCGACCAGTATTAGATTTTTTCATCGAGGGCAATATTAAATTGGTAAGCTCGTGCCAGCCAAAAAAATTGGCTTGAAACTGAGCCTCCATAGCTGCTCTAGAAATATCTTCTAGGGCGCCAACTTGTCCATAAGCGCCATTATTAATAAGAGCATAAAGCGTATCAGTTTTTTGAAAAAGATTGCTGACAGCGCTATTAATCGAGTCTGAGGAAGATAAATCAAGTAGCAACGACTCAAAACCCTCAGATTGCAATTCAATAACATCCGCTTGCTTTCTAGCACTGGCAAAAACACGGTAGCCCAATTTTTTTAGCTCGCGAGCTAGATGAAGACCAATACCGGTTGAGCAACCTGTAATTAGGATAGATTTTACTTTTGTAGCTGAGTCCAACGTTCTGCCTTTGTCTTTAATTCGGGGTTAATGCTCATTGATCGTAAAAGCAAGAAGTCGTAAGCCATTCTAAATCTTGGATTAGCCATCATTTCTTTTTCTTTATTCGGATGGCAATTCTCCAACTTATGCTGCATTAACCAAGTATCACGCACCCGAGCAGAGAGCCATTTTGGCATCATTACTTGTTCGGTTTGCTTTTTAATCACCTCATCTGCGGCTTGATTCATAAGAAGAAAGCGTGGTTTTTTCTTTTTTCGCAATTGTTCGAAGCGCTTATTTTGTGCTTGCCACAAAAAAACTGCAAATATAAATGCCGGTGTAACTGACTTGTTGGATTTAATTCGCTCAGCGGTATTCTTTAAGGCTTGCTCAATAAACGGGGTGCTTTTGGTTTGACCAAAAAGTTGACTCAATAAGCCAAAACCCTCAAGAGAGCGAAAAACCTCTAATCCTTTTTCATTATGAAATAGCTTAATGCACTCATCATACAATCTAGCAGCTGGGATATTCCCAAGAAGAGTCGCCTGTTTCTTGATTGACACAAGAATATCTTTAGAAAGTTCAGCGCTCAATTTAGCTTGAAAGCGAACTGCGCGGATCATTCTCACTGGATCTTCTTCAAACCTCTCTTGTGGTTTGCCGATCATATTGATTTTGCCAGCCTTAAGGTCTTCAAGTCCACCAACATAATCAATCACCTCTGATTTGTCTACATCATAATATAGTGCATTGACAGTGAAATCCCTACGAAAGGCATCTTCTTCGAGAGAGCCATACATGTTATCTCTATGAATCGTGCCGTTGTGGGATTTTTTTACCTGTGCTGAACGAAATGTTGCAACCTCAAGAAACCTTCTTGGTGAAAACATAACGTGCAATAATCGAAAACGCCTGCCAATTAACCGTGACCGTTTAAATAGTTTATGAGCCTGCTCAGGAGTAGCGGAAGTCGCAATATCAAAATCTTTTGGCTGGTGATCGAGCAACAGGTCCCGAATACACCCCCCTACAAGATAAGCCTCAAAACCCGCCTTCGTTAAAGTATTAACAACTTTAAGGGCATTTCTATCTAACAAATTTTTGTCAAAGTGCGTTTTGAGCCGAACTGGCTTCATAGGCGAACTACATCCTTGGGCGTCCAATTATCACATTGGTGTTCAGCAATAACGGTTGTATAAATACCGCCGCGAACATTAAAAATTGCCTCTAAACGCATAAACCTAGGTGCTAGCGCAGCAACTAAGTCGTTAAGAATTTGATTGGTTACGGCTTCATGAAAGCAGCCTTCGTCTCTAAATGACCAGATGTAATTTTTTAACGCCTTTAGCTCAACACAATATTCATCGGCAATGTATTCCAAATTAAGAACAGCAAAATCTGGCTGTCCTGTTTTTGGGCAAAGACAGGTAAATTCTGGCATATCTATACGAATCACGTAATCTCTTTCTGGGTTCGGATTATCAAAAGTTTCTAAGCTCTTACTTGGCAAGCTAGGCATTGGATTTCTCTCTGCTATAAAAAGGGAGTATTTTAACAAGATAGAAGGCTAAGTTTCTATGTCTAATCTGATAAAGAATGATTGTTAGAAAAACAACAAGAAAATGAATCCACCAAAGGCCTATCCAAGCGTCCACTTCTCCGCGCTCTAAAGCACTTTTAGCCATCAAAAGTCCATTGTTATACAGGAGAAAAATAACTACGCCAATCAATAAACCTATGCCTTTGCCTCCCCTGGGCGATGATTTTCCAAGTAATACACCAAGAAAAGAGAGGACAATTACGCTAAGCGGCTGAGATAGTCGCCACTGCAGTTCCGCATTAACACCATTGCCTGTCTCTTGCAACAGGTCCAGAGTTGAGCGCCCTTCAATTTCGGTGTAAATTACTTCTCTTTCTTGATCTTCGCCAGAAATAATCTGCAAATCATATTGGTCGAATTCAAGGATATTTTTATTTTCATTGCTTGGAATACCCTGATAACGAATTCCATCTTTTAGGCGCAAATAAACACTTCTAGTGTCCGGGTTTGTGTATTTTTTAGCCTCAGAGGCAAGCACAATTAAAGGCTTGTTTTTATTGGAGACATAAATAAATATTTCCTCCATATTTTGATCTTGGGCGTTATTGGACAGGGTTGATTCTGATGCATAAAATACAATTTCACCATCTTTAAACTCTTGAAACTCACCCTCCTTAATAAATGAAAACTCAGAGGCGTTTTTATTCTCTTCAACCATTAAGTTTTTCTGTTCCTTGGCCCATGGTATAGCTGAAATTGTTAAAAATAGTATAAAGATCGATGCCAGCACAACAATAGGTTGAATAAAGATCATAAAATGTTTATCACCCAAACCCAGTGAGTTGAGGACAATGGCTTCTGAATTTTTATACAATTGAGAAACAGCAAGAATGATTGATAAGAATAAGGATAGAGAAAAGATAAGCGGCACATCTCTTATCATATTGTAACCAATGAGGGGCATTAGCTCTTGAATAGGCACGCCTTGGCGCACACTGTCTTTAACCATCAATACAAACTGATTACCAAAAACAACCAAACCAATAATGAATATCATTGCAAAAAACAGCACGCTCACATTAGCCATGAGGTATCTGGCAATGCGAGAATTTTGATATTGGATAATTTTTAATAGATTCGTTTTCATAATCGAGTCGAATCAATAATAATTACTTTTTTTGCTTCATCGAGTCAAAAAACTCATTATTTGTTTTAGAAAACTTCAATCGTTCGATTAAAAACTCTGCGGCCTCTACAGTATCCATAGGATGTAGAATTTTGCGTAGAATCCACATTTTCTGCAATTCTTGCTCCTCTGTAATAAGCTCCTCACGACGCGTACCCGAGGCATTAATGTTAATCGCAGGGAAAATTCTCTTTTCAGAAAGGCGACGCTCAAGATGTAACTCCATATTGCCGGTTCCCTTGAATTCCTGATAAATCACTTCATCCATTTTTGAACCAGTGTCAACTAAAGCCGTGGCAATAATAGTAACACTGCCACCATTTTCAATATTTCTAGCAGCACCAAAGAAGCGTTTTGGCCTTTGTAATGCGTTGGCATCCACGCCACCCGTCAACACCTTACCTGAGGATGGCGCAACTGTATTGTATGCTCTTGCTAAACGGGTAATGGAGTCAAGCAAAATAATCACATCTTTGCCTTGTTCTGCACGTCTTTTTGCTTTTTCGATAACCATTTCAGCAACTTGAACATGACGTTTGGCGGGCTCATCAAATGTAGATGAAATCACCTCGCCTCTGACAGTGCGCTCCATCTCGGTTACCTCTTCTGGGCGCTCATCAATCAACAATACAATCAACTCGCATTCTGGGTGGTTAAGAGCAATTGACGATGCAATATTTTGCATAATCATCGTCTTACCAGCTTTTGGCGGAGCGACCAACAAACCTCTTTGTCCCTTGCCAAATGGCGCAACAAGATCAATAACTCTCGCGGTAATGTCTTCTGTGCCGCCATTACCTATCTCTAGGCCAAGTCTTTCATTTGGGTGAAGTGGCGTTAATGATGAGAAAGGAATTCTATTTCTAATATTTTCTGGCTTGTCGCCGTTAACTTCAAGAACCTTAACTAAGGCAAAATATTTTTCCCCTTTTTTTGGTGCGCGTATTTTTCCTGTAACCACATCACCTGTGGAAAGATTAAAGCGCCTAATTTGGTTAGGTGACACATAAATATCATCTGGGCCAGATACATAAGAATCGTTGGCCGACCTCAAAAAACCGTAACCCTCTTGCAAAATATCCAGTACACCATCACCCAAAACCTCCTCATCGTTTTCTGCCTTATGTTTCAAAATGGCAAAAATTAGCGCTTGCTTTTTTGCTCTCGAGATATTTTCAATGCCCAAGGATTGTGCCATTTCCATAAGTTCGGCTGGCTTCTGAATTTTAAGGTCTGATAATTTCATAATTGGTAGTTATTGGTTTGCTATTGACAGATTGTCAAGCGCGGGTAAATACGGATTGTATTAAAGATCTGCGTCATTGCCAGAGAAGAAACCTCTAGCAGTTATTGGTAGTTTATGTTTTGTTTGGTTAAAAAAAGTTTAAATATTGGAGTCAATGAATGCACTCAACTCTGCTTTTGAAAGCGCACCAACCTTGGTGGCTTCAACAACACCATCCTTAAATAGGAGTATTGTTGGTATTCCTCTAATACCATATTTGGGTGCGGTTTGCACGTTTTCATCAACGTTAACTTTGGCGATAGTGATACGGCCATCGTATTCATTTGCAATGTCGTCAAGAATCGGTGAAAGCGCCTTACAAGGTCCACACCATTCAGCCCAAAAATCGACCAATACTGGCTGAGATGCATTGATAACATCGGCATCAAAAGAAGCGTCAGTAACCGCTTTAATTTTATCGTTCATGATAGTTGAAAAGTGAAAGTGAAATTAGAATCAAGAGAGTTCTTGCGGCTATTATATCACCAAATTCATTCAATACCAGTAAATTCAATGCGTGCCATATGTTGCTTGATATTATGGAAACAAACTTTATGCAATAAGTGCCAAGATAATTGGAATGGTAACAAAGGAGAGAGCTGTTTGAATGGTAATAATACTAGTTATCAACTGTGTTTCCCCACCCAACTGCTTGGCCAAAGTGTACGAACTGACTGCTGTTGGAACGCAGGCAAATATCACCAATACAATTTTTTCCGTCTCCGTGAAATCAAAGTACCAACTAATTATGTATACAATTATTGGAAAAATGACGAGTTTAAATACGCAGGAGATAATTAACGGACTGCTTTTAATCGCAAGGTTTCTAATTCGAATATTTGCGCCTAAGCCCAATAGTAGCACTGGGATAGCTCCTAAGCCCAATAAACGAGTTGTCTCATGAAGAATAGGCACTTCTGTGATGTCGGTTAAAGAAAACATGAATCCGATAGCTATCGATATGATCAACGGATTTTTAACCAGCTCATTGACAACACCAGCAAGGTTTGGTCTTGCTTTACTTGGTTTGGTGTTTTGCAAAACAATAACCATAAAAGTCACTATCACAACATTGACTACAGGAATCAATATAGCCATTAAACTGGTGCCAATTTCCAGTCCTTTAGCGCCAAAAATGCTACCAGAAATAGCCAAAGCAATAAAGGCATTATGCCTAGCTGCCCCTTGTATAACCGAACTGGAAATTGCGCCAGAATAGCCAAACACTCTTGTTGCCAAAATGGAAAATAAAATGACTGAAAAAAATCCGCCAAGGATAACAAAAGCATAGCTACCAAACAAGGTTGCTGAAAAATGAATTTGAGAAATTTCGTTAAACAATAAGGAGGGCATAAGGACCCAATAAACCAACTTGTCGTTCAGGCTCCAAAACGCTTCATCTAGAATTTGATGACGCCTCAACAGATTGCCAATAAGCATAAGAATGAAAATTGGTGCAATTGCAAAAACTACATCACTGAACTGCAAGCTCATTGTGATACAAGGTAGTTAGAGGTAATCAAAGGGCTTCAATGTAATCAATAGCCATTTGAAGCCTAGCAAGGGTTCGATGCTTTCCAATCAATTCAGCGCAAGTGTCGATACTGCCAGCCTTTCCATCACCGCTAAGCGCCAGCCTAAATGGCTGCCCAACTTTGCCAAAACCAACGCCCTGTTGATCACATATTTCTTTGATAACGCTATGGATATTTTCTGCACTCCAGTTTTCTAGTGAAAGCAGCTTAGAGTATAGCGCCTCAACAATTCCTTGAGATTGACAATTAAACAACTTACTAGCTTGTTTGTCGTCAAAGACATCAAAATCTTGATAAAACATCACGCAACTTTCTGCCATCTCCACCAAAGATTTCGATCTATCTCGTAGCGATTCAATAACATCTTCTATTCTAGGTCCATCGGCAAGATCAAGCGAGAGTTGATTCAAATGATATTGTAAGTGTTTAACTAGCTCAGAATTCTCAGAACTTTTAATGTAGGATTGATTTAGCCAAATTAGCTTATCTTGATTAAAGCTCGCTGGCGCTTTGTTGATGCTTTTAAGATCAAATAAATCTATCATCTCTGCTTGAGAAAAAATTTCTTGATCACCGTACGACCAGCCCAAACGAACAATGTAGTTAAGCAAAGCTTCTGGCAAAAAGCCTTCGTCTCGATAAGCCATAACATTAACTGCACCATGGCGTTTTGATAGTCGCGCACCGTCTCCACCTAATATCATCGGCACATGGGCAAAAGTTGGCAGATCCCAATTAAGCGCTGCGTATAAATTAATTTGTTTTGGGGTATTGTTTATATGATCGTCACCACGAACAACGCAATCAATACCCATATCATGGTCATCTACAACCACAGTAAGGTTGTATGTTGGCGTACCATCCGCACGCGCAATAATTAAATCATCAAGTTCAGCATTGGCAATTTCAATGTCACCTTTAACATGGTCCCTAAAGGAGACTTTTCCCTCATCTGGGTTGAGGAATCGAACCACTCCAGAACTAAGATTTTTTTCACGACAGTAGCCGTCATATTTTGCTTTTTCGCCAGCAGCTATTTTCTTTTCTCTTAAGTTTTCAAGCCGCTCTTTGGTGCATTCACAATAATAGGCACTACCATTCGCTAATAACTGCTCTATAACTTCAAAATAACGATCAAAGCGATCAGTTTGATATATTGGCCCTTCATCATAATCAAGGCCTAGCCACGCCATCCCTTGCAATATGGCATCAACAGAGGCCTGAGTCGAACGCTCCCTGTCTGTATCTTCTATTCTCAACACAAACTTGCCATTATTTTTCTTTGACCAAAGCCATGCAAATAAAGCTGTTCTAGCCCCGCCAATATGAAGGTAACCTGTGGGCGAAGGTGCAAATCTAGATTTCATAGGAATAATTTTTTATTGAAGATAATAGCGGCATTTGAGATTAGCATAAAGGCTATTGATTAAATCAAATGAAGTAATAATTTTACACTGATATAATGGCTTTCCAATAGCCAAATATCCAAGCATCTCAATGGAATTCACCCAACAAGAAGCAAACCATCACTCCATTGTCTCACACAATCAGACAGTAGTGACTTTGGCTCTGGGTGAGCTCACCAAACCCTGTTATATATCCCCCAAAAACACTAAAGAACTCTCAATTACCTCTTTGGAAGAGATCAACAAAGAATTGCTTTTTCAGCTAACTTGCCAGGAATCGATCGACATACTTATCATTGGTACCGGTGAGCAGGTAAATTTCTTACCTGCCAAGCAGCAAGTGTCGCTTTCAGAGCTGGGGATTGGTGTTGAATGTATGAACAATAACTCAGCCTGTAGTAGTTTTAATCTGCTACTCTCAGACGCCAGAGCAGTTGCTTTGTTAGTTCTATGATCTCTTATTTGCTCAAAAACCTTAATCTTTTTTATCGCTATTTTAGAATCGACACTCCGCTTTTTTTTCTCATTGTGGCGATTGCCTCTTTTGGTCTATTAATACTTTATAGCAGCTCAGGAGGCTCGATAAACCCAGTTTATAGACAGCTCACCCACTTGGCCTTAGCTACTGGAGTGATGCTTGTTGTAGCACAAATTCCACCACTCTACCTTAAAAGGTTGGCGCCCATATTGATGATCATCGGAATTTTTCTTCTGATAATGGTTTTATTTTTTGGTAGCACAGGTGGTGGCGCTCAACGGTGGCTTGACCTAGGCATAGTCAAATTTCAACCTTCTGAGTTAATGAAAGTTATCGTACCAATTTCAATTGCCTCGATCCTATCTGAGCGCACACTGCCACCCAGAGCAATACCCACGCTTATTTCTTTGAGTGCGATTGCTCTTGTCGTCTTACTTATAGCTAAACAGCCAGATTTGGGTACTGCGCTTTTGATTGGCGCTTCAGGCGTTTATGTCTTGTTTTTCTCCGGCGTAAGCATTAAATTGTTAAAAAACCCCTGGTTAAATTTTGGGCTTATTCTTGGACTGTTCTCAACAATACTCTATGTCGCGTGGAACTATCTTCTGATAGCTTATCAAAAAAAACGAATTCTCACCCTGTTTAATCCCGAATCTGACCCTCTTGGATCGGGTTACCATATCTTGCAATCAAAAATTGCCATTGGCTCAGGCGGCTTCACTGGCAAGGGTTTGCAGCAAGGCTCACAATCACAGCTCAACTTCTTGCCAGAGGACTCGACTGATTTTATTTTTTCAGTATTGGCAGAAGAGTTGGGGTTTTTGGGCGTGTTACTTCTGTTCATTTTTTACGCACTTATTATCTATCGGTGCTTCAACCTCTCACTTCGTTGTGAAGATAACTTCTCAAAACTACTGGGTGCCAGTTTGTCGATGATCTTTTTTACCTACATATTTGTTAACATTGGCATGGTATCGGGGCTACTACCAGTTGTTGGTGTGCCCTTACCTTTGGTCAGCTATGGGGGCTCGTCATTGATGACATTAATGGCGAGTTTTGGCATCATTATGTCAATTCATAAACACAAGGCACCAAGATATTTACAACAATAAATGAATGCGAAAAATACTTTCTAAAACCTGCGCCATTACTCGCTATAATCACAATATCAGCGATAGTGTTGCCACTTATTAACTGTCTGAACTATAAACAAAAACTCACTTCAACTATATAAAGTCAATCTTCCATGAAACTTCTGTCACCACACTCACTTTTTAAAACCCTTGCAATCCTTCTTCTTGTAGGCAATGTAAGTGCAGCAAAACAACCTAAATTCTATACACCTGAAGCGCCGGATATTGGTGCATCAGCCTATATCGTTATTGACCATCATTCAGGCAAAGTTATCGCTGAAAAAAACGCAGATGAGCAAAGAGCGCCTGCAAGCTTAGCCAAATTAATGACCTCTTATGTGATTTTTCAACGAATTAAAGAAGAGTTTATCACTCTGGAAGATGAAGTAAAGATTAGTGAGAAAGCATGGAAAACAGGCGGCTCTAGAAGTTTTGTTGAAGTCGGAAAGTTGATTAAACTAAAAGACCTTTTAATGGGCATGATTGTTCAATCGGGCAATGACGCTTCAGTGGCACTTGCCGAGCACGTTGCTGGCTCTGAGGGAACTTTTGTGCTTTTCATGAACGAATATGCACTTGATTTGGGCATGAATAATACTAACTTTGAAAATTCCTCCGGCCTGCCACATAACAATCAATATACTACAGCCCAAGACATGGCTATTCTTGCCTCTGCCATCATTAGAGAGTTTCCCGAATTTTACAAATGGTACAGTCTAAAAGAATTCACCTATAACAATATCAAACAAAGCAATCGCAACAAATTATTATGGTCTGATTCGACTGTGGATGGGCTTAAAACTGGCTATACTCAGAAAGCTGGCTATTGCTTAGTTACCAGCGCCAATCGGGTTGGAATGCGCCTAGTTTCTGTCGTTCTTGGCTCAGCTAGTCCCACGGTTCGAGTAGGTGAAACACAAAAGCTACTCGACTATGGTTTCAGATTTTTTGAAACACAATCTATAGATGATGTTTCTCAACAAGTACCTGTGTTCAAATCTGAAAAAAGTAGCATTAAAGTTGGCGCAAGTAACTCGCCTTTTTTGACCCTGCCACGCAATCAATTTAGACACACAACGCAAACTATCCACTTATACCAAAAGCTGGTTGCTCCAATTTATAAAGGCGATGTTGTTGGCGAACTGGTTATAAGCTTTAACGATGAAACCATTGCACGTATGGATTTGATTGCACTAGAGGATGCTCTAGAAGCGGGCATTTTTTCTAGAATGATTGATTCTATTAAAATGCTTTTTTAGTCAACCATATGGTTTATTTAAACGGAAAATTTATCGAAAAAAATAAGGCTTTTGTCTCAGTCATGGATAGAGGCTTTCTCTTTGGAGACAGTGTCTACGAAGTCTTTCCCGCATACAATGGCAAAATCTTTTGCATTAATCTGCATCTTGAACGACTGAATGAAAGTCTAAAAGCAATTAACATTCCTAATCCACACACATTCGATCAATGGCACTCGGTGCTTCAACAACTCATTGACCACCACCCGCAAGTTGACAATCAATCCATTTACCTGCAAATAACCCGAGGTTGCGACACCGACAGAAAGCACACCTATGGCAAACTTAAGCCAACAGTTTATATGCAATCCAGTCCTTTCGAGGCTATCCAAAAAGATGACTTTATTGAAGGTGTGTCAGCTATAACTCGTGATGATATTCGTTGGAGTCAATGTAACACCAAGGTCACTTCTCTTCTTGCAAACATTATGTATGCCCAAGAGGCAAAAGATAACGGCGTTGAAGAAGTGATTCTATGCCGAGACAATATCGTCACTGAATGCTCAAGCTCCAACCTTTTCATTGTTAAAAATGGCTGCATATCTACCCACCCAAAGGGGCCACATATTCTTCCAGGAATTACAAGAGCGGTTGTTCTGGAATGTGCTGATTACTGTGGCGTTACCACAAAAGAGGTCAGTATTTCAAAAGAAGACTTATTTGATGCTGATGAAGTTTGGATTAGTAGCTCAACTCGAGAAGTTCTGCCAGTTACTCAGATTGATAATAGCCCAATCAACAACGGCCAAGTTGGAGAAATATGGTCAATGATTTTTGACCAATACCAAACAAAAAAAGCCTCGTAGTTGCACTCAAAGCCTTTGGAAGTTTATCGTGATTGAAGCGCTTTATTGTTAACCAAATCAAGTAAAATTCTCTTTAGTGTCGAGGGTACGCCAACAATGCATAATTATGAACCCCGCCAGGCCCGGAAGGGAGCAACGGTAATAGTTTTTTCATGTGTTAGCATCTATTCTCGGCACTACCCAAACCACAACTAAGCAACGCCTTTAATGAGTGAGCATTATCAAGTTTTAGCACGAAAATACCGGCCCCACACCTTTGAGGAGTTGGTTGGTCAAACACACACCGTCAAAACCCTAGTTAATGCCCTTAATAACAATAATCTACACCATGCTTTCTTATTCACAGGTACAAGAGGTGTAGGCAAAACAACCATTGCACGAATCTTTGCCAAATCAGTCAATTGTGAACAAGGTGTTAGTGCTAGCCCTTGTGGCAAATGTACAACCTGTATAGAAATTGACAAAGGTCAATCGATTGATTTAATCGAACTTGACGCCGCCTCGCACACAGGGGTCGATCATATGCGCGAAATTCTAGAAAATGCGCAATATTTGCCCACTAAAGATCGTTTTAAAGTCTATTTAATCGACGAAGTACACATGCTGTCCAAGAGTAGTTTCAACGCACTTTTAAAAACCCTCGAGGAGCCACCTGGACATATTAAATTTTTATTGGCAACTACAGATCCACAAAAACTACCCGTTACCATTCTTTCTCGTTGCCTGCAGTTTAGCCTTAATAAACTTACCCACGATGAAATCCTCTCACAGCTGAAATTCATTATGGGCGCTGAAGAATTAGACTATGAAGAATCTGCACTGGCAAAAATTGCGGATTTTGGTAATGGCTCAATGCGTGATGCGCTGAGCCTGCTTGACCAGTCCATATCTTTTGGTAATGGCGGTGTTTTAGAAAAAGATATTCAAGCGATGTTGGGGCTTGTGCAACACAACGATATTGTTGAACTTGCTCACCTCCTTGTTGAAAGAAAACCTGCTGAAATTATTGTCTTTGTTAGAAAACTTGCTCACCAAGGTGAAAACCTAAATCACGCTCTAAAAGACTTAACCTCGCTTATTCATCAAATTTCAATTGCCCAAATCTTACCTGATAGTGCTGAAAACTCTCAGGAAATTCTAGCTCTGGCCAATTTGATTTCTATTCACGATCTTCAGCTTATCTATCAAATAGCCATCAATGGTCAAAAAGATCTTATTCATGCCCCAAATGAACAGGTTGCTCTAGAAATGACATTGCTACGAATGATTGCCTTTCATTCTGAATACGAAGGTGAAAAAAAAACTCTAAAAATCACCCCTAGCGTCACCAAGAAAGTAGCTACCGAAGAAAAGCCTTCTGTCAAATCCAGTAACAAACAACAGCAAGAGAAAGCAGAGACAACACCCAAAATGCATGACAAAAATGCATCAACCAGCCAACAGTACACCATAGAGGCGCCCGAAAGCAAGGCAAATCCAGCAATAAAAAATCAAGACGATTGGGAAGCACTAATTCAACAACTTCCTTTTAAAGGTGCCGCAAAGATGTTGGTAAAAAACACACTCTTCAAGCAATTATCACAAAACAAATTAGCATTAACACTGGATTCAGGATTTGCCAATTTATTAACAAGCAACACCCAAACTGCTATTGAAAAAACACTCCTTGAGCAATTCGACGAAATCCAAGTAAGCATTGAAACTGGGGAAACAAATAATGGTTCGTTGGCGCAAAAAGAAAGCGCCCTTGAAAAAAAGCAACACCAACACTTAGAAACCAATTATCTCAACGATGAAGGTGTACAAGCTCTTGAAAAGGCGCTTAACACCAAAGTCGATGTTAAATCAATCAGACCGCTAGAGAAGGCATAGCTTCTCTTGGGTGTTTATAATACGCTGTAATGATAACAACTTACCAATACGGGGCTAATAATGTTTAAAGGTGGCATGGCCAGCATGATGCAAAAAGCGCAGAAAATGCAGGAAGATATGAAAATCGCTCAAGACGAAATCAAGATATTAAGCTGTACAGGGGAATCAGCATCGGGCGCTATAAAAATAACCATTAATGGAATGCACGAGGCAACGGCGGTAGAAATTGATGAAAGCCTACTAGATGATAAAGAAATGCTTGAAGATCTTGTCATGATGGCTATTAACGATGCCGAATCTCAAGTTAATACAATCTCTGAAGAGAAAATGAGAAGCGTTACTGGCGGGTTAAACCTGCCCTTCTAAACAACCAATATGATTGAGAAACTCAACAAAGCTTTTTGTGTTTTACCGGGTGTTGGCGCCAAGAGTGCCCAACGCTTTGTCTACCATTTGCTTGAGCGTGACCGAGAAGGTGGCTTTGAACTTGCTAAGGCACTCGTGGATGCAATGGAACACGTTAAAAATTGTGCCCGCTGCCGCACTCTTACCGAAAGGGAAATTTGCGAAATTTGTAGCAACGATATGCGCGATAGCTCACAACTGTGTATCGTCGAAACTCCGAGCGATATTCACGCTATTGAGCAAAGCGGTGTTTACTCTGGCAAGTATTTTGTTCTTAGTGGATACCTATCCCCCATCGATGGTATTGG
>CAZZER010000013.1:13899-43635 GCA_964653365.1 uncultured Candidatus Thioglobus sp. | reverse complement strand
TCCTTTTTATTCTTGCTTATATCGGCGATACTAGTGAACAATGTTTTTTCAGATTTGCTGAGGGTTCCAGTGCCTAATTCAGTCTCTAAGTCGCGAATAGACTGGAATAGACGAGCAAGTTTTTGTATCGCTGATTCTGCCACTATAAGTCATCTACATGAGTGTATTGAGATATGATTTTATAACAAATTTCTAGTTTAATCAAAGAGTTCGTTAATCATCGCCACAGCATCACAACCTGCATCAAAAGCCAATTGCTGATTGGCAAACGTTATGCCACCAATACCAACAATTGGAATGCTTAGTTTTTCGCTTGCTTCACGAACAACTGATAAAGGGCAGTTTTTTGCATTGGGTTTGGTTTTGGATTCGAAAAGCGCACCAAGGGCGACATAATTGGCACCTTCGTTCTGGGCTTTGATGGCACGTTCAATTTGATTGTAACAAGAAACACCGATAATCGATTTTTCTCCTAATTGCGCCCGTGCGATATGAATGGAATCGTCGTCTTGACCAAGATGAACGCCGTCAGCACCAACTTTTTCGCAGAGGTTAATATCATCATTGACTACAAATAAAGTATTATGTGTTGAGCAAAGTTCGCGCAACAGCTGTGCCTCGTAGAGCTTGCGTTGCTCGTTATCAGTTTTATGTCGATATTGGAGAATATTAACTTTATGCTCGGTTATCACCCCTTCAATAAGTGCGATATCCAGATTGTTGTTTGGCGTGATTGCGTATAAACCTTTTATTCGGTAATCTAACATAATGGCTTTTTTCCAATCTCGTAAAATCCAATCAAGCGTGGTTATTATTATAATCGCTGTGATTGCCCTCTGGATGGGTCAAGAGTTCTTATCTCCTAGTACTATTGAAGAAAATCAGAGCACTGCATCTGAGACTATAAAAGAACAAAAAAAGGAAGCGCCCTATCTTGAGAAGATCGATAATTTTGCTCTGGAAGAGTACACAGAAGATCATCTTCTGTCTCATTTCATTGAGGCAGAGATTTACTATAATTACGAAAACTCACCTGTTAAGCTAATTAATACAAGGGTGACAACTTACGATGAAAACGGCAAGGAAGGTTTTGTTTTGACTTCTAACCGTGCCAATATTTTGCGCTCTGGCGAGGTGTTTTTTAACGGCGAAGTGAGTATCCGATCTAGAAATGGTCCCAAACATGAAATCGAAACCGAATCCTTGATTGTTCGTGAAAAAATGCAACAAATCGCAAGTAATAGAGATGTAGTTTACCTAGGTGAGAATTTCAAGGTTTATGCTCAGGGCATGTTGATGAGTGCTGAAAGTGATACAATGGAGCTCAAAGGCGATGTGCGCATTAAGCAAGATTCGGGCGCTACAATTGAGTCTAATAATATCTTTGTAGACCAATCTGGCGGCAACAAACATTATCACTCAAAAGAGCCGACAGCTTATTTATCTGAGATGAGTAAAATTAACGCTGAAGACGGTTTTGATTTGGATATGAACAAGGACTATTTAAAGTTACTTGGTAAAGTTGAGGTTTTGCAAAAGTCGGGTGGCAAGATAGTTAGTCGTAATCTTATTGTTGACCAATCCAATGGTGCTGAGATTTATAAATCAGCCCATCAAACACTATATCAATCGCAGGCAACTGAAATCAATGCGAGAAGTATGTATTATGACGCACAAGCACAAATAATTGAATTAATGGGAGGGGTGGTAGGCCGCTATGAATAAAAGACTTGTATTAATCTTGGCTCTCTTGTCTTCGTTGGCCATTGCTTTGCCGGAAGATGCTGAACAACCGATTGAGATTGAAGCGGAAACTGTAACTGTTAACGAGAGCACTGGATTTAATGAATTTACTGGCAACGCTGTCGTTAGACAAGGATCGCTGGTTTTGTTGGCAGAAGTAGTCCAGGTGCAAACCAACGATGATGGCGTTGTTAGTATGATAGCCAATGGCAGTAAGGAAAAGCCTGCAAAGTATAGCCAAAGCCAAACAAGCCAAACTCGCTCTATTGAGGCGTCAGCCATTCTAATCACTTATGACGTTAAAAAAGGCATGATTCACTTAGCTGGAGATGCTTATTTGTTACAGGGCTTTGACTCTTTCAGCGGAGAAACGCTGGATTATGATATTGACAATGATAAGGTGCTTGTGAAAGGCTCTGGAGACGGTACAAAACGCGTCAAGTTCAAAATCCAAATGTAGTGAGCCAAGCAATTAAGGCAAGGGTTGTTGGCAAAGTTCAGGGCGTTTGCTTTCGTATTTGTACTCAGACCGAAGCCCTAAGGCTAGGGTTATCGGGTTGGGTAAGGAACACCCTGGATGGGGATGTAGATCTTGAAGCTGAGGGTAGCGAAAAAAGCCTAGAGCTTTTCGTCGCTTGGCTTCATCGAGGCCCTAAACATGCCATTGTGGAGCAAGTTATCGTGGAAAGTATCGAATCAACAGGCACTTATCGAGGATTTGATATACGCCACTAGACCAAGTGTTAGTTTTTGAGGCTGTCTGAAATGCGTTGTTTAACTTCATAGAGTGCGCCAACACCACTGATTGCTGAAAATTGCAATCCAGTTGGGTTTTTCTCTTCCTCGTCGCTGTAATAATCAACCAACGGTTGCGTTTGTTCGTGATACACGCCCAAGCGATCGCGCACAATCTCTTCGTGGTCATCAGCTCTTTGGATTAAAGGCTCTCCCGTTTGATCGTCTTTACCTTCGATTTTTGGCGGATTATGGACGATGTGGTAAGTGCGCCCAGAGCCAAGATGCACACGCCTGCCTGAGATTCTTGCAACAATATCTTCATCGGGCACTTGCACCTCAACCACGTGGTCAATGGTAATGCCTTCTTCCTTTAGGGCATTTGCTTGACCGATAGTTCGGGGGAAGCCATCCAGCAAATAGCCGTTTGCACAATCGGGCTGTTGAATGCGTTCTTTAACAAGTGCAATAATGATATCGTCTGATACCAAGCCACCATGGTCAATTACCTTTTTTGCCTCTACGCCAATCGGCGTACCAGCTTTGACTGCGGTACGCAACATATCGCCAGTGGAAATTTGTGGAATACCAAATTGTTCACAAATATGAGCGGCTTGAGTGCCTTTACCTGCACCTGGTGGTCCTAAGAGGATAATTTTCATCGTATTTTCTATGATAAACGCTTAAGTATTAAATGTTGGCAGCTTTTGCGCCACTTTTGTTTTTTTCAGGACAACGTAGTCTGGCAATCCGTTTTTATACGGTGGATAGTTTTCGCCTTCGATAAGGGGTGCCAAGTATTCTCTACATTTGTCGGTGATGGAAAATCCATCTTCTGAGATATAATCAGTTGGCATCATTTTTTCAACATTGGCAATGTCTTTTAATTCGCCGGTGCCGATTTCCCAAGTGTAAGGATTGTTTGAGGTGCGAATGATGGCAGGCATAACCGAATTTTTGCCTTCTATTGCCATTTCAACGGCTGCCTTACCAAGCGCGTAGGCTTGTTCGACGTCTGAATTTGATGCTAAGTGGCGCGCAGAACGTTGTAAGTAATCAGCAACCGCCCAGTGGTATTTGTAGCCAAGGGCTTTCTTAATTAGGTTGGCGACTACGGGAGCGGCCCCACCGAGTTGCGCGTGACCAAAGTCATCGCGCGTGCCTTGCTCTGCAAGAAAGCGACCGTCTGGCCATTTTGTGCCTTCAGAAACAACAATAGAGCAGTAACCAAATTCTTTGACGTTGCTATCCACTTTTGCCAAAAATGCTTGTTCGTTAAAATCGACTTCTGGGAATAGGATAACAACAGGAATTGATGAATCAACCATGCCACCAGCTGCTGCAATCCAGCCTGCGTGTCTGCCCATCACCTCGAGTACAAAAATTTTGGTGGAGGTCTCACACATTGAAGCTACATCAAAGCTAGCCTCCATTGTAGATACTGCAATATACTTGGCAACCGAGCCAAAGCCAGGGCAGTTATCAGTCACGGGTAGGTCGTTATCTACCGTTTTTGGTATATGGATTGCTTGAATGGGATAGCCCATATGCTCGGATAATTGCGATACCTTGAGGCAGGTGTCTGCCGAGTCGCCGCCACCGTTGTAGAAAAAATATCCGATATCGTGAGCCTTGAAAACTTCTATTAGGCGTTGGTACTCAGCCTTGTTGGCATCCAGTGATTGCATTTTGTAGCGGCAGGATCCAAAACCGCCCGAAGGTGTGTGCTTTAATGCAGCAATGTCTTCGTTGCTTTCAAGTGAGGTATCGATTAGGTTTTCGCTTAGCGCACCGATAATGCCATTCTCACCGGCATACACTTTGCCAATTTTGTCCGAATGTTGCCGAGCCGTTTCAATCACACCGCAAGCAGTGGCGTTGATAACAGCGGTAACACCGCCCGATTGTGCATAAAAAGCGTTTTTCATTTTTTCTTTATGTTTGCGTGAAAAGCATGAAAGATTTAAGGGGTAAATTTTAAATAAATTCGCCAAGGGTCTTGATAAATCTCTCGTAATTATTTTATATTGTTGTTTAGTTATCTTATCTTCAATGCCTTGTTCAACTGACTTTAAGAGGAAGAACTTCAGAAAAATCCACAATGTTGGTAAAACCTGGTACTGCCTTAGAGTCTTTTTGAGAACTTGGCTTACTGATAGCAACAATTTGCCCAATACCAAACTTCTTGGCAGAATTAAGAACATCTTCGGAGTCGTCAAAAAATATTGCCCGGTCTTTGTCCAGTTTTAACTCGTCTTGTAGGTGCACCCAAAAAGCTTGTTCTTGCTTGGCAAAACCATAATCATGCGAGGAGATAATGCCATCAAAGTGGCTTTCTAGTTGCACAATTGACATTTTTAAGTGGATGGTTTGTCGGTGGGCGTTGGTGGCTAAAACTATCTTTTTATTGGATTTTCGTGCCTGAGTTAGAAAATCCTCAACGTGGGGTAATACTTGAATTAAATGGGAAATATCGAGTTTGAGTTGGACAATATCCATATCGAACCTAGCTTGCCAATAGTCCAGACAATACCAGTTAAGCTTACCCATTTCAGCATTGAGAATTGGCACGATGGTGTCTTTGGCTTCTTGGTGGCTGATATTGTGTTTTTCGGCGTACACTAATGGCAAGTATTCCAGCCAAAAGTGCAAGTCGAAATTTAGATCGAGCAAGGTGCCATCTAAATCAAGCAAGATGGTATCAACCTTTTGCCAGTCAATAGCTACTAAGGGTTTATTTTCTGCGCCAAGTGGTGCCATTAGAACTGTCTTCAAGGATTATATCAAGCGTCATTAATTCATCTCTTATTTGATCTGACATAGCAAAATCTTTGGATGCTCTAGCTGCATCTCGCTGGCGTATTTTGTCGTCAATTTCATTATCGGAGAGGGTAACGCCTTGTTTTAAAAATGCCTCTGCGTCACCTTCAAGAATGCCAATAAAGCTACCAAGTTTTTTTAGCAGTTGCGCCAAAGCGCCGGCTTGATCTAGATCTTTTTCGCGTTCGGTGTTGATGTGTTTTGCAATTTCAAATAAGATACTCAGCGCAATTGGTGTGTTAAAGTCATCATCCAGTGCGGCATTAAAGCGGTTTTCGTAATCAAAGCGGATAGCTACTTCGTCCATGGCAGAGTCGCTGGCGTTTAAACCACGAATTGCTGTATAGAGTCGTGTCAGTGCACTTTTTGCGTTGCTAAGGTTTTCATCGCTAAAGTTCAGCGGGGAGCGGTAATGGCTACTCATAATGAAGTAGCGTAGGGATTCACCATCGTACTTTTCTAAAACGCCACGGATAGTAAAGAAGTTATTGAGCGATTTGCTCATTTTTTCGTCGTTAATTTTGACGAAGCCTACGTGCATCCAAGTGTTTACAAAGGTGCAATCGTTAGCCCCCTCGGATTGGGCAATTTCATTTTCATGGTGCGGGAAAGTAAGATCCATGCCACCGCCGTGAAGATCAAAATGATTACCCAAATGGTGTGTTGCCATTGCCGAGCATTCGATGTGCCAGCCTGGGCGACCGTCGCCCCAAGGGGACTCCCACTTCGGCTCTTCAGGTTTTGCCATTTTCCACAGTACAAAATCCAGCGGATCATTTTTGTCACTCTCTACATCAACTCGAGCGCCGGCCTCTAGGTCATCTAGGTTTTTCCCCGAGAGTTTGCCGTAATTCTCAAAATCTCTCACCGAGTAATAGACATCGCCATTTTTTCCTTGGTAAGCAATCCCTTTATTGACCAAAGTTTCTATCATATAAAACATTTGATCGATCGATTCTGTTGCTCGCGGCTCAACATCGGGCTCTAGTACACCCAGTGCGCGTTCATCTTCGTGCATAGCATCGATAAAGCGTTGCGTTAGGGTGGCAATATCTTCTTTGTTTTCAATCGCACGATTGATAATTTTGTCATCAATATCAGTGATGTTTCTAACGTACTTAACCTCAGGAAAGCTGCGCCTTAGATGTCTAGTGACGACATCAAACATCACCAGTACGCGTGCGTGCCCCATATGGCAAAAATCGTATACAGTCATACCGCAAACGTATATCCCAATATTGTCAGGATTAATCGGTTGAAAGACTTCTTTTTGGTTTGTTAAAGTGTTGTATATCTTGAGCATAGCGCTATTTTATACAGGTTTGTCTTGCAAATACGTTGTACGCAAGATTAATGTCAATAACTTTATGATTAGGTTGATTTAGTTAATAGTAATTATTGCACTTAAGCTTTACTTGTTGTTGAGTAAGTTAGCTAGTTTTTTTATACTTTCCTTGTGTGGATTATTTTTTCGATAAATTAAGCCAATCTCTCGTTTTGCTTTGCTCGAACTCGCTTGTACCTTGATATTTGGGTAATTTGAGAGTGTTCCATAATCAATCGCAAGCTTTGGAAGGAAGCTAACACCAACATTCATATCAACCATAGCTACAAGTGTTGAAATACTTGTGCAAGAAAATTTTGATATATGCTGACTCGATATTTCATTTATTTGTAAGATATGCGACCTCAAGCAGTGACCTTGTTCTAGCATAAGTAAAGATCCATTTTCAAGGGCATGTGTGTTTCTATCTTTGTGGTGAATGAAATGTATTGAATCTTGGATGATTGGCAAATACTCAATACTTTGTGGCAAGTCATAAGGAAATGCAAAAATTGCTAAATCGATCTGAGCGTTGTCAAGTTGTTGAAGCAGGTTATCACTAGTGTCTTCCTTGAAAGAAGCTTTCAATTCGGGATAGGCGCCCACTAGGTTTGATAAAAAACTGGGTAATATATAAGTGGAAATAGTTGGAATGACACCAATAATAATTTCTGAGGCGAAAAAGTCTTGCTTTGCTGTCGCAATCAGTGTGTGCACTTCTGCCAAGACTGCCGAGGCTTGATTAACTACTTTATTTCCTATTGGGGTGAATAATACATTTTTGTTATCTCGCTCAACTAATTTGGCTTGTAGATTTTGTTCTAGCTTGGATATTCCTGCACTAAAAGTAGAGGGGCTAACGTTGCACTCGGCAGCTCCCATAGAAAAATGATTTGTTTTTTTTAAAGCAACCAAATATTTTAAATTTTGAAGAGATGGCGTCATAAGTATTCGTTTTTTTCGAATGATACATGCAATTTTATCAGATTTATTTATATATAGACTTATGTTAAGATACTCATTCGTTTAACTAATTAGGAGATTATTATGTCTTTACAGGGTTCTCAAACCGAACAGAGCTTAAAAGACGCCTTTGCGGGCGAGTCGCAAGCAAATAGACGCTACCTTTATTTTGCAAATCAATGCGATGTACTGGGTGAGCCAGATATTGCTGCCTTATTCAGATCAACTGCTGAAGGCGAAACAGGACATGCGCATGGCCATATGGAGCATTTAATTGATGGTGGCGTAGGCGACCCTGGTACAGACATGCCTGCCAAAGAAGTCAGTGATATGCTAGCTAGTGCAATTCATGGTGAAACTCACGAATATACAGATATGTATCCTGGTATGGCCAAAACTGCAAGAGATGAAGGCTTTGATGAAATCGCTGATTGGTTCGAAACTTTGGCAAAAGCCGAACGTTCACACGCCAACAGATATCAGAAGGCGCTAGATAGTCTATAAATAATTCGTTGTCTTGCGTAATGCAGGACAACGAACTCTACACCGACAAATGAGTAAATATAAAGAAGGCTCTTTAGAGGCTGCTGTACGTCATCCTATTAAATGGCAAGATGATGACTATTACAACGAAGACTCACTCAACAATGAGTTGGAAAGGGTCTTTGATATTTGTCATGGCTGTCGTCGCTGTGTAAGTCTTTGTAAGTCTTTTCCCACCTTGTTTGATTTAGTTGATGAATCCGAAACTTTTGAAGTAGATGGTGTTGATAAGGCGGATTTCCAAAAAGTTGTTGATCAGTGCTATCTATGTGACTTGTGTTATATGACAAAGTGCCCCTATGTTCCACCACACGAGTGGGAGGTAGATTTCCCACATTTGATGTTACGAGCCAAAGCGGTACAATTTAAAAAAGGTCAAACAAAACTTTCACACAAAGTGCTAACCTCACCCCAGACCGTAGGTTCTTTAGTATCGAAACCGGTTGTTGCACCAGTGGTTAATTGGTCGAATAGAAATAAAACTTTTCGCAAGCTTACAGAAAAAATCTTGGGTGTTCATACCGATGCAGAAATACCAAAATATCATTCCAAAACACTAACAAAGCGATTCGTTGAACAAAACAAGGGCGGCCATCACAAGGTTGCTATCTTTGGCACTTGCTATGGTGAGTACAATGATCCTGATTCGGTTATTGACTTAGTGGATGTACTAAGACACAACAATGTTGAAGTCAAACTGATAAAAAAAGCACAATGCTGTGGCATGCCTAAGCTTGAGCTTGGCGATATTGAATCAGTTGTTCGGTATGCAAATCAAAATATTGGCACGCTAAAACAATTGGTTGACGAGGGTTTTAAGCTAATAGCGCCAATACCTTCTTGTGTTCTTATGTTTAAGAATGAACTTCCAATGATCATGAGTGAAGATGAGAGTGTCAAGCAGGTAGCAGAGGCATTTTTTGATCCTTTTGAGTTCTTAACTTATTTAAAAAATAGCGATGATTTAAATGAAGATTTCAAAGCCATTGATAAGGAAGTTCTTTATCAAATGGCTTGTCACCAGAGAGTTCAAAATATTGGTTACCATACAAAAAACATATTGGGCTTAATTCCCGAATTAGATTTAAACATTGCGGAAAGGTGCTCAGGGCACGATGGCACATATGGCGTGAGAAAAGAAACTCATACCTATGCTGTTAGTATAGGAAAACCTGTTGCTAAAAAGGTGGTCGAAAGTACGGATTTTGTTGTCAGTGATTGCGTTATGGCTGGCAATCATATTGCCCATATTTCAACTCAAAATATAGAGGCATTGCACCCAATTACACTTGTCAAAATGGCCTATGGGATAGGAGAAAATCAAAATGTCGAATGAACTTAAAAGAGAGGATTTGCTAAGCCTAGAGTCTTATTCAGAGCAACGCTCAACAATGCGCCAGGAAGTGATGGCTATCAAAAAGCGCAGAAATTTGGAATTGGGCAACCATATGCGCTTACTTTTTGAAAACCAAAAAACTGTTCAATATCAAATTCAAGAAATGCTTAGAATTGAAAAAATATTCGAAGCTGAAGGAATTAATGAGGAGTTAGAGGTATATAACCCTTTGGTTCCCGATGGGGCTAACTTGAAGGCCACTATGATGATTGAGTACCCTGACGTTGAAGAGCGCACGCAAGCTTTGTCAAGGTTGATAGGAGTGGAGAAAAAAGTCTTTTTTAAAGTTGGAAGTCATCCGAATGTATTTGCCATATGCAACGAAGATTTAGATAGAGAAACTGCAGAAAAAACATCATCTGTGCACTTTATGCGCTTCGAATTTACCAAAGATATGATCGCTGATTTTATTTCCGGGTCTCGTGTGACTCTTGGTGTTGAGCATAATGCTTATTCATGCGAAGCGATACTCGGCGACGAGGCACAGAAAGAACTTGCTAGTGACTTTGAGGCTTAGCTTAGATCTGTGAAAACTTACGAGTGCATCATTTGCGGCTGGATTTACGATGAAGCTAAGGGCGCACCTGACGAAGGCATTGCCCCCGGTACGCGCTGGGAGGATGTTGATGATGATTGGGTTTGTCCGGATTGTGGGGCTAGTAAGGATCAGTTTGAAATGGTCGAAGTTTAACGTACTTACCTCTTTCATCCAAGTTCAGCGTGATAACAAAATAATATTCTCATAAAATACGCGCAGTAAAAAGTAAAATGCACACACAGTTATTAATTCAAGGTTAGACCATGTCAAAAATATTAATTCTACCGGGTGACGGTATCGGCAAAGAAATCGTTGCGCAAGCGTTAAAAGTTATTGATTCACTCAATGTCAACGACAATTTAGGGATGGAGCTTGTTCACGGCTTGATTGGTGGTAGTGCTTACGATGAAACGGGCTCGCCCTTGCCCGAAGAGACTTTAACAGCAGCTAAAGAATGTGACTCTATTCTTTTGGGCGCTGTTGGTGGTTACCAGTGGGAGGCGTTAGATAGACCGCTTCGTCCAGAGCGCGGTTTGCTTGGACTTAGAGCAGAATTGGATTTATTCTCAAACCTCCGTCCTGCGATTCTATACCCGCAACTTGCCGTAGCTTCATCGCTTAAAGATGACATTGTTTCAGGCCTAGATTTGATGATTGTACGCGAATTGGTTGGCGGCATTTATTTTGGCCAACCACGAGGCATTGAAGTTAAAGACGGCGAGCGTGTTGGTTTTAATTCAGCAACTTACAGTGAATCCGAAATTGCCCGTATCGGTCACTCTGCCTTCCAAATTGCGCAAAAAAGAGACAAGCGAGTTTGTTCTGTAGATAAGGCTAATGTCCTTGAAGTTTGCGAGCTTTGGCGCGAAGTGATGGAAGAAGTGTCCAAAGATTATCCTGATGTTGAGTTATCACACATCTATGTTGATAACGCTGCGATGCAGTTAGTTAAGGCGCCAAAACAATTTGACGTGATGGTAACCAGTAACTTATTTGGCGACGTCCTATCAGATTGTGCTGCCATGCTAACAGGATCGATTGGCATGCTGCCTTCAGCCTCGCTTAACAAAGATAATTATGGTATGTACGAGCCGATTCATGGCAGCGCACCAGACATCGCCGGACAAGACCTTGCCAACCCTTTAGCAACCATCCTTTCGGTTGCGATGATGCTTCGTTACTCGCTTAACCAGGCCGACTTGGCTGAAAAGATAGAGTCAGCAATTAATACTGTGCTTGATCAAGGCTATCGCACGGGCGATATTGCCGCTGATGGCGACACAATTGTCGGCACTGAGTCTATGGGTGACTTGGTTGTAAGTGCGCTCGAAGCGAGCTAGCAAACAGGCTAGTTTCGCTAATTACTGCAAGTCATTTCTTGCCCGCAACACGAGGGTGATTTTATTTTTCCGTGGTCATTGGGGCATCTTGAGATCTGAACTTCAGTGCCATCGTCAAGTTTAAGAATATCATCGACTAAAGGCGCATCACAGTGGGCGCATGTCGCATTAACTGCCATCCCACATTCACTACATTCGTATGTTGCCATATCTTCCTCCGCTTATTTGCATTCCATACTAACAGAACCAAACTGGCATATCAAGGGATAGCTTAGTCAAAATCCTCACAAGGTAAATTAATCGTCAACTGAGCGCCAAAGAAATAGCGAAGCGACAGTTCGATACGGTCGCCAATTATCACCAATCTTCTGCATTTGTTCGAGGTTTAGCTTGCAATCATCCTTTGCATAGAGTTGATGAATAGCACGAACAATGCCTAAATCTTTGAGTGGAAAAATGTCTTTTTCGTCAAGGTAGAACATACCAAACATGTCGATCGTCCAAGGGCCAACACCTTTGATATGAATTAATTCTTTGTACACATCTGCATAATCACGATTATCCCAATAGCTTTTGTCAATGATTTGATGGTCTTGAAAATGCTGGGCAATATTGACAAAGTATTGTGCTTTTTGATTGGAAAGACCGCACAATCTTAAATTTTCTACACCAATCTCCAATACACTTGACGGCGTAATTTCTCCAACTGTAGTAACGATTTTTTGCCAAATACTTGCGGCAGCCTTAACAGAGATTTGTTGCGAGACAATAGAGCCTAAAAGTGATTCTAAAGCACTTTTTTCATTAATAATGGTGTAATCTCTGTTTTTTTCGATAATTTTTGCGAGTTTTTTATCTTTATTGCACAAATAATCGAGTGATTCTTGCCAATAATCGGTTTTTTTCATAAATTTTGTAAAAAAAGTTAAAAAATATCTAAATATAGCCAAAAATATCAAAAAATAGGTAATTTATGCTTAAAAACAACATTTTTTCGCTAAAAATAGCTATTTTTATCGTTATTTAAAATTTCTCAATTTTCAAATGTTTTATTGGGCGATTAAGGAGTAGTTTATGGTATCTGAGTGCGTTATTTACAAACATCATCGTATAATTTGCACAAACACAATCAAAGGTTTGTTATGAGTAAAAAAAGAAACGTCAGTTTTATTGGTCTTGGCACTATGGGTTATCACATGGCTGGGCATTTGGCTAATTCTGGTTTGGCCAATGTCAAGGTTTATAACCGCACTATTGAAAAAACCCAAAAATGGCAACTTGACTTTGCAGGAGAGGTGGCAACAACGTTTGAAGAAGCTGCTAGAGATGCCGATGTTATTATCACCTGTGCCGGTAGAGATGAAGATATGATGGAAATTGTATTTTCTGAAAACGGCCTACATCCACATTTGAAAGATGGTGCTATATTTATTGACCACTCAACAACTTCTTTTAAATTGGCAAAGCATATGAGTGATTCACTGCAGAATAAGAATGTTTGTTTTATCGATGCGCCAATAAGTGGGGGTGAAGCTGGGGCAATTAATGGCGTATTGACAGTGATGGTGGGTGGCAATAAGGGTGCACTTGATTGTGTAAGAGCCCTAATTGAGTCATACTCGAAAAATATTAGCTATATGGGTGAGTCGGGCTACGGACAATTGGCGAAAATGGTCAATCAAATATGTATAACTGGCGTCTTGCAAGGGCTTTCAGATGGACTGTTATTTGCGGAATCTGAAGGCATGGACATGGAAGCATTAATCGGCGCAATTTCGGGTGGTGCGGCGCAGTCATGGCAAATGGATAATCGAGCACTCACAATGCACGATCGCAAGTTTGACTTTGGTTTCGCTATCAAATGGATGGTGAAAGATTTGGGTTATTGCTTAGATAGAGCTAAGGACAACAAGACGCAGTTAGATTTAACGCAAGAAGTATACAGTCGCTACGTTAACTTGATGAATAAGGGGCACACCTATAGCGATGCTTCCTCACTGGTGACGTACAACGAACTAAACAAATAAAATATGTCCGCTGAACAGTGGTGGGTTTTTATAACCGCCTGCACTATTCTTAATATCGCGCCAGGGCCGGATACGATGTACATTATGTCCAAAACGATCGCTCATGGCCGACGCGCTGGATTGTTGTCATCGGTCGGCGTGTGTAGCGGTGCGATGGTTCATGCCAGCATCGCGGGGCTAGGGTTATCGGCTGTTTTAGCCACTTCTCCCGGCGCATTTAACGCGATTAAATGGGTGGGTGCAATTTATTTAATTTACCTAGGTTTGATGACCATCGCTGCCACACTAAGATCAGGCACAACAGCTGACCCTGCAAAGAATGTATCAGCCAAGCAACAATCAGCTTGGAGGATTTATTATCAAGCAGTTTTGGTGGACTTGCTTAACCCAAAAACAGCACTTTTCTTTCTTGCCTTTATCCCCCAGTTTATTAATAACGAATCAGGTAGTTATTTTTGGCAATTTATCTTTTTGGGTTTGGTTGTTATAACCAATGCTTTGATTATTGAATGTTTTTTGGTATATTTTGGCACTCGATTGACGCAATTTATGCGAGACAACTCAGCGCTCTCGTATTGGCTTGAGCGCGGTGTTGGTTTGGTGTTAATGGGTATTGGTTTAAATCTTTTTTTGTGAATAACGGCTTTTTTCTCGCAAGCTAAGTACAATGTTCGCTAAAAAGATCAAATCGTTATTGATTTGGTTTTACACACAGTTAACTATTTATTTTGGAGAGAAAATGGACAACAGTAGAGGCGGTATTCAAAAAATCAAAGAACAATATTCAACATGGCAGCACGCTTTATTTTGGCTGGGAATTGTTCTTAATTTTTTTGTCTTTTATCAATTAATTACAAGTCTGTCTTATGTAGGATGGCCAATGCCAGTTGTTCAGGCACTCTACCTTGCTATGTGCTTTAAGGCCTACAAAAAAGGTTCTAATGCGGTATATATTATTGTTCCATTGTTTATTGTTTCGGCAGTGATGTACCTTTCGCTAGGCACAATGGGCTGAGTGCTATTTTATTGGAAGGCAACATGAGCGAACTATCATCAAAGACTTGTATACCTTGCAGTGGTGGTGTGCCGCCACTCAAGGGCAAGGAATTAACAACACTTATTCAGCAATTGGGTAATTCGTGGACTGTGGTGGATGAGCATCACCTTGAAAAAACCTACAAATTTAGCAATTTTAGAGTAGCCCTCGACTTTACCAATGCAGTCGGCGAATTGGCCGAGGAGCAAAATCACCACCCGGATATTTTTCTCGCTTGGGGTAAAGTGAAGATTACTATTTGGACGCATAAAATTGATGGCCTAACCGAGAGTGATTTTGTCTTTGCTGCTAAAGCTGATGATGCCCTACAGGTCTGATGAGGCAAAAACCGAAGTTGTCTAATATCCGTACCGTTGCGAAAAGCAAAATCTTTCGTGTCGAGTCACTGGATGTTGAATTTTCCAATGGTGTCACTCGTAATTACGAGCGCTTAAACCCCAAAGGCAGAGGCGCTGTGCTAGTGATTCCAATGCTGGACGATGATACCGTGCTGATGATTTATGAATATTCTGGGGGCACAGAGCGTTATGAGCTGGGTCTCACAAAGGGCAAAATTGATGTCGATGAAACGCCTATCGAAGCCGCAGATCGAGAGTTAAAAGAAGAAATTGGGTACGGCGCAAATAAGCTCACTTTTCTCAAAACAATTACCCTGGCGCCAGGCTATCAATCAAGCACTACCCACATTGTTTTGGCAGAAGATTTATACGAACACTGGGAAGAGGGAGATGAGCCAGAGCCACTCGAAGTGGTAACGCACAAGCTCTCAGACCTTGAGCAACTTTGTTATCACGAAGATTTGACTGAAGCTCGTAGTATCTTAGCACTCTACATGGCGAGAGATATTATCCAGAGCCGTTAGTCGTGTTACGAGTACCAAGCGAGTTTTGGCTTGACCACCCAACAACACCTTTTCCAGATGTTCGTTTAGCTTTAGAGGAGCCCAACGGTCTTGTTGCTATTGGTGGCGAACTATCAATCGAGCGACTATTAGACGCTTACAGTAAGGGCATTTTTCCTTGGTACAGCGAAGGAGAGCCGGTTTTGTGGTATTCGCCAAATCCTAGAATGATCATTAATTCATCCCACTTGCACCTGTCAAAAAGTTTGACAAAAGTTATTCGTTCTTCGCGTTTTGAAATCAAACAAAACACCCAATTTAAGCAAGTCATTAATCTATGTAAAAACGTACTTAGGCCGGGCCAAGGCGGCACTTGGATTGATGATGACATGCTCTCTGCTTATTGCCAATTACACGAGAAAGGCTTTGCCCATTCGTACGAAGTATTTGAACAGGGGAAATTGGTCGGTGGTCTCTATGGTGTTGCTCTTGGCGAGGTGTTTTTTGGGGAATCGATGTTTTCACTGGTAAACAATGCTTCAAAGGTAGCCTTTGCTCATCTTGTGCAAAGCGAGCGCTATCAACTTATTGATTGCCAAGTTGAGAATGCACACCTAAAAAGCCTTGGTGCTATCAACATTCCAAGAGATTTGTTTATGCAACAGTTAGAGGCCTTTGTGTAAAATAACGCTATTAAAACAAACCCTTGGGGCAATATGAAAAAACTATTAAAAGTGACAATGATTGTATCATTTGTGATCGCTCTAAGTGGGTGTGGAAAAATGGGTGATTTAATCCCCTTGACTTCTGGCTTAGAAAACGACACATCAATTTCGAGCACTGATTAGGCTCAAATCCATTGAATACATTTTCTTTTCAAAATAATAGTTTGCATGCTGAGTCTGTTGCTGTAACAGAACTGATGGCTGAGTATGGCTCACCACTCTACATATACTCGCGCAGCGAAATAGAAGCTAGATGGCATGAATTTGACCGTGCATTTGGTGATCATCCGCATTTGATTTGCTATGCAGTAAAAGCCAATTCAAATTTGGCTGTTCTTAATGTATTGGCTAAGCTGGGCTCCGGGTTTGACATTGTTTCTATTGGCGAACTGCAACGTGTTATTGCTGCTGGAGGAGATCCTACAAAATGTGTATTTTCTGGTGTCGCAAAAACGCGCGCTGAAATACAACAAGCACTACAAATTGGCATCTATTGCTTTAATGTTGAATCTGGTGCTGAGCTAAATAGAATTGAGTCTGTTGCTAATGAATTGGGTGTTAAAGCGCCTATTTCAATTCGAGTAAACCCAGATGTAGATGCTTTGACGCATCCTTATATCTCCACAGGCCTAAAAGAAAATAAGTTTGGTGTTGATATTGAAAACGCCAAAACTCTCTACCAAAAAGCAGAGCAATCCGAGGCACTGGTAGTGCATGGTATGGACTGCCATATTGGTTCTCAAATAACAGAAGTATCACCGTTTCTAGATGCTCTGGATAAAGTGCTAGATTTGGTTTATCAATTGGGCGAGAATGGCATTGACATCCAGCACCTAGATTTGGGTGGCGGTATTGGTATTGCCTATGACGATGAGAAGACAATCGATATCAATGATTTAATCCAAGCCAAGCTCAACAAAGTTGGTGACTTGGAAATTGTATTGGAACCTGGTCGCGCAATCGTTGGTAATGCCGGTATTTTTGTTACTCAGGTGGAGTATCTAAAGCAGGGCGATGAGAAATCATTCGCTATTGTTGATGGTGCAATGAATGATCTACTGCGTCCTTCGCTATACAATGCTTACCATAAGGCAATGGTTGTTGAGCAAAGTGCAAATGGATTACTGGATACGTGGGATTTGGTTGGACCCGTCTGCGAAACAGGTGATTTTTTGGCTAAAGGTAGACAGCTATCACTGGCAGAAGGTGATTACGTTGCATTAATGTCAGCTGGTGCTTACGGCTTTACCATGAGCTCGAATTACAACACCAGGCCTAGGGTTGCTGAGGTGATGGTCTCGGGTAGCAGCCATACTTTGGTGCGCAAGCGCGAAAGTGTTGAGTCTTTATTCGAAAATGAATCCATATTGGGTAATTAATCATGAAACTAACAAATAATCAAAAGAAATATCTACGTAGCATTGCGCACGACTTAAAACCCGTGGTGATGATTGGTCAGCACGGTCTAAGCGAAGCTGTGCTTGCGGAACTTCGCTCAACAATGGCTATTCACGAATTGTTAAAGATCAAGGTGCGTGCGGAGAATCGCGAAGAAAAACAGCAAATTATTGACAAAATTGTTGAATTCTCTGAGGCGGCTATCGTACAAGTAATTGGCGGGGTATTGGTGATATATAAACCTTTCGAAGAAGATCCGGTCATTGTATTGCCGAGGAAGTAAAGAGATTTCCAGTATGAAAATTGCAATCAGTGCAGCAGAAACTTCTGGCGACCTTGTTGCCGCTGCGCTGGTTAAATCATTATTAAAGCAAAGTCCAGAGTGCCAAATCGAAGGCATGGCTGGCGATAAAATGAGTGCTGCAGGCTGCAAGCAATTGTGGCATATCAATCAAGTGAACGTCATGGGCTTTAGTGAGGTCCTAAAAAAACTACCCTCTCTGTTACGACTAAGACAATCTATAGTCGCTCACTTTTCCAAGCAGAAGCCAAGCGTGTTTATTGGTGTTGATGCACCCGATTTTAATTTTAAGATTGAGAAGCGGTTAAAAAAAAGTGGCATAAAAACTGTGCATTTTGTTAGCCCTTCGGTATGGGCGTGGCGCTCCAACAGAATAATAAATATCAAAAAGTCTACAGATTTGATGTTGTGCATGTTTCCTTTTGAGGTTGATTTCTATAAAAAACACAATCAAAAGGCACTTTTTGTTGGCCACCCTTTGGCTGAGACTTTATCCCCAAGAAAAGACCACAAACAAGGCAAAAAAGTATTGCTTATGCCTGGTTCTCGAGAGGCGGAAATCAAATCATTGCTGCCAGAAATGCTAGGCGCAGCCCGACTAATGATTGAAAGGGACAGTGAAATTACTTTTTCACTAGCACTGGCTAATAACGACTTAAAAGCGTGGGTTGAAAATCAGCTAGAAGATCTGGGCGTCGAAATAAGTATTGGTGATGCTCACCAACAAATCAGCCAAGCCGATGTAGTGATTGTTGCATCGGGCACTGCAACGTTGGAAATTGCTTTGTTGGGCGTGCCTATGGTTGTTATTTACAAACTATCGTCAGTTAGTTATCAAATTGCTAAGCGTTTACTAAAAACCGATTACGTCTCCCTACCCAATGTTATGCTTGGAAGACAGGCTGTGCCTGAGCTCCTTCAAGAGTCGGCCAATGCAGCCAATATTGCAGACTCATCCTTGAAGATCCTAACAGAGGATAACACCCAATTGGTTGAAGAGTTAAATACTATTCATGCCCAGCTTAATCAAAACTCAGCTGAAAAATCTGCTAAGGCAATTTTGGAGTTTGTTAATGCCTAAATTGATGCGTCAAATTGTCCTTAATGCCCTTTCTGAAGATCTTGGTACAGGTGATATTTCTTCAAGTTTATTGGAAGATAAATTGGTATCAGCCAAAATTATTTGTCGTGATAAGGCCCTTATATCAGGCATAGATTATGCCTCTCTTTGTTTTAGTGAGCTTGATCCTGCTATTGATATTCAGTGGCATATTGCAGAGGGCGATATTGCAGAGGGCGGGGACATTATCTGCACCTTGAGGGGCCAATCTAGAGCAATGATTAGTGCCGAGAGGGCGGCACTTAATTTTCTACAAACCCTGAGCGCCACCGCAACGCAAACAAAAAAATATGTAGATTTAATTGCACACACTAAGGCCAGAATACTGGATACCCGAAAAACATTGCCCAACTTAAGGCACGCGCAAAAGCAAGCGGTTAAGAGCGGCGGCGGTGTCAATCATCGCATGGGGCTGCACGATTGCGTCATGCTAAAAGAAAATCACATTTCGGCGATAGGCTCCCTAGAGAGAGCAATTCGTCATGCGCTAAAATCTTTTCCAGATAAGCCAGTTATTGTTGAAGTTGAGACGCTGGAGCAATTACAAAAGGCACTCGAAATTGAAGGCATTACAAGAATACTGTGCGACAATTTTGAACCGTCGTTATTGGCTTTGGCTGTTGAGAAAGCCCGCGGCAAATGTCCGCTTGAAGCCTCTGGTAATATTGATACCTCGAATATTGCAGCCTATGCCGAAACTGGCGTGGATTATATATCCATTGGTGCCATTACCAAAAATATTGACGCAGTAGATTTGTCACTGCAATTTGACTCGATTTAAGCGCTGGCCAAAAAAGCTGGACTGGTGGTATTTTCTTTAGCGTTGTACGTAAGAGGTTGGCCCTCAAGGTCAGTAACCCTACCTCCAGCCCCCTCAAGAATACAAACGCCAGCGGCAGTATCCCACTCAGAACAAGGGCCGAATTTTGGATAGTGATGATGCCTCCCCTCAGCAATAGAGCAAAATTTTAAGGCACTGCCCAGCTGAAAAAGTTCAAAATCTGTTTTACTCTTCAGGTGTTTTTGCAAATATTTATTTCCTGAAGAATGGTGGCCAATAACAATATTTTCCCAGCGTTTTGGCTTGGATGTGCTGATTGAATAGTAAACATCATCGAATAGCTTGACACTTTTCTCATTGGGCAGTTTGTAGTAATGCGTTTTGCTGGAAGGTGCGTAAATAAGACCAAAAACAGGGTAATTGTCTTTAATATAGGCGATATTAATACAAAAGTCTTTGCTTCCACAAAGAAAATCTTTGGTGCCGTCCAAAGGGTCAATGAGCCAATACCCACCCCAATCTTTTCGGTGATTAAAAGGAACTTCACCAGATTCTTCTGAAAGTATCGGTGTGCCTGGTGTAAGGCATTCCAATGCTTCATTGATCATTTTATGGGATATTTCGTCGGCGATGGTAAGCGGGGTATTGTCAGACTTTACTTTGACGTTTAGGTGTTCGCTATAAAGCGACATTATTTCCTCACCAACTTCGACTGTGAGCTTAATAAGTTGGGGCAATAATTCAGAAAACATGCGCTCTATCATACCGATAGAAGGGTCTATAAAGAGAAAAAATGGTGGGCCTACTTGGACTTGAACCAAGGACCAATCGATTATGAGTCGACTGCTCTAACCAACTGAGCTATAGGCCCTAAAACGTTTATTCCAAGAAGCTTTGTAGTTTATGTGCTCTTGATGGGTGTCTTAATTTGCGCAGAGCCTTGGCCTCGATTTGACGAATTCTCTCACGAGTGACGTCAAACTGTCTGCCAACTTCTTCCAAGGTGTGGTCTGTGCTCATATCAATACCGAAACGCATTTTCAAAACTTTAGCCTCTCTAGGCGATAAATTAGCCAGCAAATCACCCGTTGTTTCCTTAAGGCTCTCTTTAGTGGTAATCTCAACTGGTGAGGAAAGTTTTTCATCTTCAATAAAGTCACCAATCGTTGAGTCTTCATCATCACCAACTGGGTTTTCCATTGATAATGGCTCTTTGGCAATTTTAAGAATTTTGTTGATTTTGTACTCAGGCAGCTCCATTTCAACAGCCAACTCTTCTGGTGTTGCTTCTCGGCCAAAGCGTTGTAGGAGTTGTCTACGGACACGATTAAGTTTATTAATTGTCTCAATCATATGTACAGGAATACGAATTGTGCGCGCTTGATCGGCTATCGAACGGGTAATTGCTTGACGAATCCACCAAGTGGCGTAAGTCGAAAATTTGTAGCCACGACGATATTCAAACTTATCAACTGCCTTCATCAGACCCACGTTACCTTCTTGAATTAAGTCCAAGAATTGCAGACCACGGTTAGCGTATTTTTTTGCAATAGAAATAACCAAACGTAGATTGGCTTCAATCATTTGTGATTTTGCTTTTTTCGCTCTGCGGTCACCAGCACGAAGCTTTTTATTAATTTCTTTTAGTTCGGCGATGGTAATTTGCATATCGTCCTGGTTTTCTAAAAGGTTTTTCTGTGCGTAGTAGATTTCTTCTTCACACTCAGCAAGCGCATCTTTGATTTTTCCTTCAGCTGGAATAGTTTTTGTCCACTCAAAGTTGGTTTCATTGTTTGGAAAAGAATCGTAGAATACTGATTTATCAACACCCGCATAGCTCAATGCATCACGAATAATTTTTTCTTGTTTTTGTACTTCAACAACACGATCAGCTACCAATTCCATCATAATGCCGACCAATTTTGGTGCAAGTCTTAAGTCGGAAACACAAGTAGAAAATTTTTGTCTAGCTTTGACAGTTTTACTGTCTTGGTAGCCGTGCTTTTCATTGGCATTTGTGTAGCTGTTGAAGGCACTTTGGATTTTATCGAAACGCTCGTATACCTCACCTTCGTTTGGGCCAGTGTACTCTAATTCGTCAAACTCTTCATCATCAAACTCGTCTTCGTCAAAATCTTCTTCATTTTGCGCTTCCATTTGCGCTTCGCGCTCGGCAATTAGTGCTTGCTTTTCTTCAAATTCTTCGGCGTCTCCTTGGTAGCCAATGACAACATCTGTCATCTTACATTTACCCTCTTCTAGACGAGTGTAAGCTTTAAAGAAGTGCTCAGAAATGGCTGGATACAGCGTAATGGCTTGCATGATTTCAAAAACGCCAGCCTCAATTTCTTTGGCGATACGCACTTCATCTTCTTGTTCTAGAAGCTCTACTACGCCCATTTCACGCATGTACATACGAACCGGGTCTGTTGTTCTGCCAAATTCAGAATCAAGAGCCGCCAATGCAGCGACAGCAGCTTCTGCCGAGGTGGATTGCGCTTTAGCGCCTGATTCAATAACTAGAGTATCCGCATCAGGAGTTTCGTCAGAAACCGTAATATCAAGCTCTTCAAGAATTGTAACGATCGGCTCAACTTGTTCAGGCGTGAGCAAATCTTCAGGCAGCATATCGTTAATTTCAGAATAGGTTAGGTAGCCTCGCTCCTTACCTTTCATAATTAAGTCTTGTAATGCTTGCTTGTGTTCTTTGGTGGTGGTTTTCATAATAAAAATTTTGAGCGAACAAAGGGTGGATTATACATAAGTTTTTGAGCTAAATTCCGCGCCTTGATAAGGCTGAACTTACTAAGCGTCGGTAAATATTGAGCTGATTGACTGCTCGTCGCTGATGCGTCTAATGACATGCGCTAAAGAAGGCGCAATTGATAATTGCCTAATCTTTGGACATGCCTCAGCTTCTGCACTTAATGGGATTGTATTGGTGATTATTAGTTCGTCTAATTGTGAATTATTGATGTTGTTGACTGCATTGCCAGATAATACGGCGTGTGTTGCATAGGCAACTACTTTCTTAGCCCCTCTTTCTTTTAAAACATCGGCGGCTTGACCCAGTGTGCCAGCTGTATCAACCATGTCGTCAATCATGATACAGGTGCGACCTTCAATATCACCAATAATGTTCATTACTTTAACCATATTTGGTGCAGGACGTCTTTTATCAATGATGGCTAAATCTGCATCATTAATTTTTTTCGCGGCTGCTCTTGCTCTTACAACACCGCCGACATCTGGCGACACCACAACCACATCATCGTAATTTTGAGCCAATATGTCTTTAACCAACACTGGCTGGGCATAAATATTATCAATTGGAATATCAAAAAATCCTTGAATCTGATCGGCGTGCAAATCCATCGTTAGAATTCTATCCACACCTGCCGCTTCAATCATTTTGGCAACCAATTTAGAAGTAATTGGCACACGGGTTAAGCGTGAACGGCGATCCTGTCTGGAATAACCAAAATAAGGCACAACTGCAGTAATGCGCCCAGCAGAAGATCGATGTAGGGCATCAACAATCACCAATAATTCCATCAAGGTTTCTGCAGGAGAGGGTCCACAAGTTGGTTGAATGACAAATACGTCACAACCACGAACGTTATCGAGTATTTCTACTTGAGCCTCGCCATCGCTAAATTTACCAACAAAAGCCTTGCTTTGATTAATCTCTAGGTTGTCGATAATTTCTGAAGAAAGAACTGGGTTAGCGTTGCCACTAAATATTTTGATGGTGTCTAATGACATAGATTTTAGTATGTGCTAGAAGTGAGTAAATTATACGCCAATAATTTGTAAAAAATTATTTCACAAATGCAACTTTAAATAGTGCATTAACGAGGAGTTTATTTTGTAATCTTCGAGATCTTGCCAGTGACAATCATCAGCAGTAATGCGCCCAGTCCGAATACATAAAGACCGCTATGTACTTGGATGCTGGCAATAGCACCAAGCTTGACGGTAACAACAAGAATCGCAACAATCATTACGTCGAGCATTGCCCAGCGCCCATATTCGTGCATGATGTGCAAAATTTTCTTTTGCCGAGGGCCGCTTGTTTTTTTCGACAACAACAAATAAAGGGTTGAGATTTTCAAGATCGGCAAGACGACACTAAAGCCTGCAACCAGTATAAAAATGACAATTTGCCCACTTACAACTAGATCAAACAAGCCAGTAAGTATAGAAAAAGAATCGCGAATAACAATAAGTTTTGAAATGGTCAGCATTGGCAAAGAAATGCCTAGAGCAAATGACAAAGCGCCCAAAGTAAGCGCCCACCAAAGAACCCCCGGCCTATCTAATAATGATGAGATTGCATAAAAGATTTTTTTCATAATTTCATAAGTGAGGCCAAAGAAAATCGAATATTTTCAAGGTATTTATTTTCAAGGTGGTTTCTACAGATCGAATGAATTTTCATTTTAATGCAAGTGCTTTTGTTTTCTACAAGGAAGATTTATAAAATGCGAAGGAGTTTAGTAAGTCTAAATGACTGAGTATTTTGGAAATTTGACACAGAAGAAGAGAAAAGAACGTAGCAGAAAAAGAAAAATTGGCTGGGCTGGCAGGATTTGAACCTGCGCATGACGGGATCAAAACCCGTTGCCTTACCGCTTGGCGACAGCCCAATTGTATGTGGGTGAGGTATTAATCGCTCGGGCGACAATACCAAACCAATGTTTTGGCAGTTGTTTCTTTGCTACCAAAGCATCCTCTTCTTTCTCGAATGCCACAAAAACGCAGCAACCTGTCCCTGTCATTCTAGCATTATCTAGATGATTGGCAGTTGAATCTAGATGATTAAGTGCTTGCTCTATCTCACCCTCAAGCGCGATTGCAGCAGCTAAACAATCATTATGCAGATCCGAAGCTCTCGAAAAGTCCGATATTTTCCTTTGTACGGGCGTCATTGTCAATGCTTTGTGCGAGAATATTTCTGCTGTGGAGATGTGTTTGTTTATAGAAACAAGCAAATAATAATATTCTGGCAAATCTATTGGATCGAGTATTTCTCCAATACCCTCTGCCCATGCGCTTTTTCCCTTAACAAAAACGGGCACATCGGCGCCTAATGTTTGGCCAATATCGAGCACCGTTTGTTCATCTAGATTTAGTTGCCAAAGTTCATTTAGCGCTAAAAGGACTGTGGCCGCATTAGAACTACCACCACCAAGGCCAGCACCGGCAGGGATTTTTTTGTCGATTGAAATATCAACACCCAACGTGCAAGAGCAGTAACGCTGTAATGCTCGGGCACCCTTGATTAGAAGGTCGCCCTCTACATCAATATCTTCATTGCCACTGATACGATTGATTTGCCCATCTTGGCGAACTTTAAAACTTATTTCATCGCAAAAATCGAGCAGTTGAAAAATAGTTTGCAGGTTGTGATAACCATCCTCTCTTTTTGAGGTGATGTGCAAAAACAGGTTGATTTTTGCTGGTGAGAGATATTTAGTGGCCGACATTGATGAAATGTGCTCGGTAATGTTTTAATTCCTCAATGGAATCGTAAACATCCGATAAGGCTAGGTGCGCTGATTGTTTGTTACTAGCAGCCATTGCCTTTGGCTTCCAACGAGAAGCTAGTTCTTTAAGGGTAGAAACATCGATATGGCGGTAGTGAAAGAACTTTTCCAACCCTGGCATGTAGTTGTATAAAAAACGACGATCCTGGCAAATAGAATTGCCACACATCGGCGAAGCACCAGCATCGACAAATTCTCTTAAAAAATTGAGTGTTTGTTTTTCTGCTTCCGCTGCAGAGATTTTGGAATTTTTCACCCGCTCAACTAGGCCAGATTTGGTGTGCTGATTGGTGTTCCAATCATCCATACCAGCAAGAATTTCATCACTCTGGTGGATCGCTAGCGATGGTCCTTCGCCGAGCACATTCAGTTCAGCATCAGTGACAACGGTGGCGATTTCGATGATGACATCACTCTCGGGAACGAGCCCGGTCATTTCAAGATCAATCCAGATGAGGTTGGTTTTTTTATTCATTACTCGCTGCCGCGTAGGCTTCTAGCTTGCTTTGTGCACTACCATCTTCTAATATTTGATTAGCTTTTTCAACACCATCTTTAAGGCTGTCTGCCAGTCCGCTGACATAGATTGCCGCCCCTGCATTAAGAGCCACAATGTCTTTTGCTGCCCCCGCCTTTCCCGCAAAAGCGTCTTTAATCATCGCCAAAGAATCTTCAGCACCAGATGCTACAATATCATTTAAATTGCCAACGTTAAGGCCAACATCCGCAGGGTTAACAGTAAAGGTTGACACTTCCCCCTCTTTGAGTTCTGCAACATAAGTGTCATCGGCGATTGATAATTCGTCAAGTCCATCTTTTGAGTGCACCACCATGACGTGATTTGAGCCTAAGCTTTTCAGCACTTGTGCAATAGGTTCTACCAAGTTTTTATCATAAACCCCCATTACTTGATTCGGCGCTTTAGCAGGGTTTGTCAACGGCCCAAGGACGTTAAAAATGGTTCGCACCGCCATCTCTTTTCGCGGGCCAATAGCATGCTTCATCGCACTATGATGCACTGGTGCAAACATAAAACCGACACCAATCTCATCAACACATTTGCCAATTACTTCAGGGCTAAGGGCTAAATTAACCCCAGCAGATTCCAGAACATCAGCGCTGCCAGATTTTGAAGAAATGGAGCGATTGCCATGTTTCGCTACTTTGCCACCGGCTGCAGCAACCACAAAAGCTGAGGCAGTTGAAATATTAAACAACCCTAGCCCGTCCCCACCAGTACCGCAGGTATCCACTAAGTGCTGGGTTGGCGAAATCTTGACTCCTGTAACAAGCGATCTCATCACTTTGGCGGCAGCGGTAATTTCATCAATTGCTTCCCCCTTCATCGCAAGGCCAACTAGGAATGCACCAATTTGCGCATCGGTTGTTTTGCCAGTCATGATGTCACTCATAACGGCGTGCATTTGTTCTTCGTTTAAGTCCTGCTTGGCGATAACCGCCTTAATAGCTTGTTGTATATTCATCAGTTTGTTCGTTAATTATTCATTCATTAGTTTTTCGATGTCATCAATCTCTTTGACAAGCGAGTCGGTCAGTACCGTGTTTCCAGTTTCAGTGATAAGAACATCATCTTCAATTCGGATACCGATACCCCAATATTTTCGATCAATTTTATCATTCTTACGAATATAGATTCCGGGTTCAACCGTCATCACCATCCCTGCTTCAAAAAGGCGGTATTCATCGTTGAGTTTGTGTTGACCACAATCGTGCACATCTAGTCCAAGCCAATGGCCAGTATTGTGCATGTAAAACTCGTTTAACGGCAGTCCATCGGTGATGATGCCAAGTTTGGTTAAGCCATTTGAGATAATACCACAAGCCGTTTCATGGGCCTTGTTCACTCTCTCACCAGGCCTTAAGCACGCAATGGCTTTTTTTTGCGCCTCAAGAACAATGCTATAAATTTGTTTTTGCGCATCACTAAACCTTCCATTGATTGGAAAGGTGCGAGTGATGTCCGATGCATAACCTTGGGTTTCACAACCGGAGTCTATCAATAGCAAATCACCATCATTTAGTACTTCATTATTTTCAATATAGTGAAGTACACAAGCATTTTCACCGCCGGCAACAATTGGCGTATACGCATGGCTCGAGTTATTTTTTTTGAATTCGCCGTCAAATAAAGCGGCAATTTCGTATTCAAACATTCCTGGCTTGACATTAGTCATTGCTTGAATGTGGGCGTTAACAGCTAAATCAGCAGAGGTTTGCATATGAGCAATCTCAACATCATCTTTGATTAAGCGCATTTCTGACAGATGCGGCAAAAGTGGGTGAATATCTTCACTCGAGGCAATATCTTCACTCAGCACATTGGTACTGTTGTTGTCATAATAAAGCACGCTTTTGTCATCGATTAGTTTGTCCAGTTGTTCGGCAAACTGCTCGATTGGGTAAGCGTTATCAGCACGCAACGCATCAGGTGCAGCTTCAGCGCCGAGCCTTTTTCCGTTCCAGATTTCTTTGGTTTTGTCCTTAGGTCTAACAAAGACTGAGTAATTTTTTTCCGAGAATACAGCGATTGCATCAGGCTCGGTGAAGCCAGTCAAATACCAAAAGCTCGAGTCTGGGCGAAAAGGGAAAGTGCAGTCGGCATTTCGCTGTAGCTCAGAATTGCTGCACACAATCACCAAGGCATTCTCATCCAAACGGCTTAATAACTCCTTTCGTCTTTTTTGATGTATCATTTTTACCCTGTGTTGGCGGATTTCAAAACGATACCATGAAAAGCGTAAGACTTTATCAAAATACCGCTCTCAAAGTAGGCACACAAATTGTCCTAGATGAGTTTGCAGCCCATCATTTACTCAAAGTATTGCGTTTCCCTGAAGGTAAGAATATCACCCTATTTAACGGTGATGGTTTGGATTATCAAGTCAAAGTTATCAGCGCCAAAAAAACTTGCTTTGTTGATGTGGTGGCTTGCGAGCAAAATAACCGCGAATCAACCCTTGATCTGACGCTAGCACAAGGTATTGCAAAAGGGGAGAAGATGGATTTTCTCATCCAAAAAGCGGTAGAGCTGGGCGTTAAACGTATTATCCCTGTGCAGTCAGAGCGCTGCGTGGTGCGCCTTAAAGGGGAGAAGCTTGCTAAGCGGATACAACATTGGCAAAAAATTGCCAACCATGCTTGTGAGCAATCTGGTCGTGCGGTCATTGTTGAAGTAGCACTTGCGCAAACACTCACAGAACTATTGGCAGACACAAAAGGTAGTGGTTTTGTCTTGCACCATCGAGCAACACAAGGCTTGCTCGATAGTAAAGCCCCAAAACAAGCCACGATTCTTATTGGTCCCGAGGGCGGACTTAGCGAAGATGAAATTGAAGAGGCAATTTCAGCCAATTTTCAGCCACTGCTTTTGGGCAATAGAATTCTAAGAACAGAGACTGCTTCACTCGCGGCTATTGCTAATATGCAGTTATTATGGGGCAGTTAGTTGCTAGCAGAGAATAAACTAAAAGGCACTATCTACGTTATCATTTGCATCCTGCTGTGGGCCTTGATACCAGTGGTTGCAAAGATTGGTCAGACAGAATTGAACAATCACCAATTTTTGTTTTGGTCAAGCTTGTTGTCTTTTGTTGTGCTTTTCTTGACAGTGGCTTTCACCGGCAGGTTGGGTAATTTTAAATCCTACACTTTTAAAGATTTATTGTGGCTTGGCTTTCTTGGCCTGCTGGGCACCTATATTTACTATTTATTTCTTTACCTAGGTTACGCCCAAGCGATTGGTATGGAGGTATTGGTTGTCCAGTACACATGGCCCATATTTATCGTTTTATTGTCAGTCCCTATTTTGAAAGAGCGATTAACCTTGAAAAAAACGGCTGCCGTTATCTTGGGTTTTATCGGCGTGTCTTTAGCAGTTACCCGGGGTGATTTATCCAGTGTGGAGCTTAGCAATTTATCAGTAATCGGCCTCGTTGGCGCTGGTGCATTTTGTTTTGCGCTTTTTTCTGTTTACAGCAAGCGCATAGTGGGTGATCCGCTTTGTACGGTGACAATATATTTTTTGGTGGCAACAATTGCCTCATTCGCCTCAATGCTGGCCCTATCGGAATTTGCTATGCCTGCCCGGGTTGAGGTGATGCCAATTTTGCTCAATGGCATGTTTGTTAATGGCTTTTCCTATGTCTTTTGGTTGTTGGCACTTCGTTATACTGACGCCTCTTATTTGGCACAATTTACCTTCATAACGCCAATATTGTCAGCGCTTTACTTACTTGTGTTCTTTGATGAGGCTTTTTATGCTGTGTACGTTCTGAGTATTGTCTTGGTAGTGGGTGGTGGCGTTATTAGTAACATCAATTTGCAGGGCATTCGCTCAAAAAGCTAGCTGACGTTTAGTAGTCGATTAAGTGCAGAAAGCGATTTTTCTGCCAAACTATCTTTGAAAATCACCACGCGGGTTTTATCGAAACGCAAAATGATTAATAAATTCGATTGGAAAGTTGCCTCATAACTAGGCTGATGAAGTGTGTCGCCTTTTTGTAGTGTTAATTCAG
>CAZZER010000013.1:10558-13799 GCA_964653365.1 uncultured Candidatus Thioglobus sp. | reverse complement strand
AAGCTCGAGTTTCAGTTGCCTAGTCGACATCACCCAATTGAACACTTAATTCGTGAGCTCGGTCATAGGCCGCTCGCGTAGCGTTGACAACAACACGCTCAAAATTATTATCCTGAAACGATTCAATGGCCGCCTGTGTTGTACCATTGGGAGAAGTGACATTCGCCCTAAGTTGTCTTGGATCATCATCGCTATTTGCCGCCATAACGCTGGCGCCCAGTGCGGTTTTAATGCTCAGCTCACTGGCCGTTTTCTCATCAAGTCCAAGTGCCGTGCCAGCTTGGGTCATCGATTGCATCATAAAAAAGAAGTAAGCCGGACCACTGCCAGAGATGGCGGTTATAGCATCGATGAGCTTTTCTTCAGCAACCCAAAAGCAATCACCAATCGAGGATAGAACCGAGTTAACAATGGTTTTATGGTCTTCAGTAACAAGACGATTGGCAAACAAACCTGTAGCGCCTTGTTGCACCAATGCTGGGGTGTTTGGCATGGTTCGCACAAGAGAAAAGTCGCCACCCAGCCAGCGACAAATATCATTTGCCCTTATGCCAGCGGCAATTGAGATAAACAACTGGCTTGAATTTACACTGTCTTTTAAGCCCTTGCAAACTGTGGTCATTACTTGGGGTTTAACGGCAAACACAACAACATCGCAGGTATTAGCCAGTTCATTATTATCCGTGTAGGTGTGTACACCCAGCTCTTCTTGTCGTGCCTGTAAGAGGGTTTCGTCAAGGTCGCTGACTTTAATGTTTTCAGCACCATAGCCGTTATCAATAAGACCCTTAATAAGGGCATAAGCCATATTGCCAGCACCAATAAAACCGATGACTGATTTATTTTGCATATAAAATATCTCTATAAAAATGTGAGTAATAAATGTTAGGTAAATTCTACCAAAATTCGGATGCAATTTAGACCAAAATTAATCATGATTGACGTTGATGGCACTCTGGTTGATAGTGTTCCAGATCTTGCCTATTGCGTCGACGAAACTATGAAAAAAATGGGCAGACCCCCTTGGGGTGAGGACAAAGTTCGCCAGTGGGTTGGAAACGGTGTACCAAAATTGGTTGAGCGCGCTTTAACCGGTGATTTGGATGGCACACCAACCGCAGGCGACTTCGAAAAAGCTTACCCAATTTTTCTCTCCCTTTATGCAGATAACACCTCCAAAAGGTCTTTTCTCTATGAAGGCGTCAGAGAGGGCTTAGATTATATGAAATCGCGAGGCTATCTTGTGGGTTGTGTTACCAACAAAGCCAAACAATTTACCCATCCACTATTAAAAACATTGGGTATTTTTGACGATTTTTCGATTATTATTTCGGGCGATACTCTGCCCAAGAAAAAGCCAGACCCATTGCCGTTATTGCACAGTGCCGAGCATTTTGGCATCAACCCTAATGATTGCCTAATGCTAGGGGATTCGGTTAGTGATGTGAAGGCCTCTAGGGCTGCGGGCTTTGATATTATTTGCATGTCTTATGGCTATAATCACGGCAACGATATTGCCGATGAGAATCCTGATTTGGTCATCGATTCGATGAGTGAGCTACGTGAATATCTCTGATCAAAACAATGTTTGGCATCCCTATGCCAAAATCCCCAATTCTGTGCCGACGCATTTGGTCGAATCGGCTGAGGGCGTGTATCTTAATATTGCGGGTGGGCGTCGAGTAATCGATGGCATGAGCTCTTGGTGGTCGGTTATCCACGGCTACAACCATCCAACACTCAACCAAGCGATGAAGGCACAAATCGATCGTGTCTCCCACGTGATGTTTGGTGGTTTGACACATCAGGGTGCGACTGACCTTACTGAAAAGCTGGTGAATCTTACACCAGAAGGGCTCGATAAAGTCTTTTTGGCGGATTCTGGTTCAGTCTCGGTTGAGGTGTCACTGAAAATGGCATTGCAATATTGGTACAACTTGGGCAAAAAAACTAAAACCCATTTTGTCACCCCCCGTGGTGGTTACCACGGTGATACTTTTGGCGCGATGAGCGTATGTGATCCCGAGAACGGCATGCATCATTTGTTTTCTGGTGTTCTACCACAGCACTTTTTTACCATGAGGCCAACAATCGGCAATACCGATGAGGCACTTGTAGACCTTGAAAAAACACTGCGAGACAATCACCACAAAATTGCCGCACTGATTCTTGAGCCGATTGTGCAAGGCGCGGGCGGCATGAATATTTACGAGAGTGAGTATTTATCAAGCGCAAGAAAGCTTTGCGATGAATACGACGTCTTGATGATTGTTGATGAAATCGCTACCGGTTTTGGCCGTACGGGTAAATTATTTGCTTGTGAGCACGCCAATATAACCCCAGACATTCTTTGCCTTGGTAAAGCCTTAACAGGGGGTTATATGACAATGGCAGCAGCACTGACAACGCAACAAATCTCCGATACCGTCGGCGTGCTTATGCACGGCCCAACCTTTATGGGGAATCCACTGTCTTGCGCTGTGGCGAATGCTAGTATTGAGCTTTTAATAAGCGACGATTGGCAAAGCAAAATTAGCACGATTGAAGGCATTTTACAATCAGAATTACTACCTCTTCAAGACGAGCCAACAATTTCCGATGTGCGCATCATGGGTGCGATTGGTGTGCTGGAATTTAACGAGCCACTCGATATGCAGCGCACTCAAGAACGGTTAATTAATGCCGGCGTATGGCTGCGTCCTTATGGCAAATTACTCTACACAATGCCACCGTTTATCAGTACAGAAGATGAGCTGAAAACGATAACGCAAGCCATGCGCTCAATTGCAACTGGGCGTTAGCAATTTTTGTACAATTTCTGACATTAGCAAAGTCAAATCGAAAATTTGCCAAATTTTGTATTACTGTCAGTTTTAAGGGGGTTTTAAGGGTTAAGAGTGGCTAATAACGCTTTTTTTTATAGGCATTTTCATCAGAAAAATGGCGTTTCTGGTGGTGTTTTAAGTCGAATTTTAATTTTTTTCTAAATTTTCCATAATCCTCTAAAATAAGCTGAGACTTAATTGGACGCGGAAATGAGCGAGTACATTCTCCCAGCTTTTATTTTTGGATTAACGGCGGGTTTGCAACCCGGGCCCTTGTCTATCTATGTTATCCAGCAAACCCTTGAGCGTGGGTTTGGGTATGGCGCTCGAGCGAGCACAGCGCCTATTTTTACCGATGGGCCGGTGATTCTTCTGGTGCTTTTTTTGTCTTCGCTTTACAAAGATATTTCTGCTTT
>CAZZER010000013.1:0-10458 GCA_964653365.1 uncultured Candidatus Thioglobus sp. | reverse complement strand
CGGTGATTCTTCTGGTGCTTTTTTTGTCTTCGCTTTACAAAGATATTTCTGCTTTCGTGGGCTTATTAAGCTTTGTTGGCGGTGTGTATTTACTCTATCTTTGCCTGCAGATTGTGCGTTCGAAAAAAACAAATTTACTAAAAAAGAGTGATGCGAGTAGCTCTTTTAATGATGCGCTTAAGGTGAACCTTCTAAACCCCAATGTTTATGTTTTTTGGTTTGCGATAGGTGGTACTTATATTACTCTCGGTAGTGCAGGCGAGGCACTTGCTTTTGTGGTGGTAATGCTTGGCACCTTAATCATCTCGAAAATTGGCATTGCTTTTTTGGCATCAAGGTTTCGCTCGGCACTTAATAGCCAAGGTTATTTGTGGGTAATGCGCGCACTCGGCTTGGTATTGGGTGGATTTGGTGTTTCGTTTTTAATTAAAAGTGTGGAACTATTAAGTTAAAAAACCCCGCATTGCGGGGTTTTGATTAAGCTTAACCTTAAAGATTAGTCAGGCGTTGTAAATTCCCCTGTCCATTTCAAGATGATAGAATTTGGTGTCACGTTACCTGCAAAGTGACATTTGCCTTTTTGGGTTACGTTAGCATATTTACCCCAGCCTGCAACGGTCTCAAAATGACAATCACTATAGTCAGGGTTGTTTGCCCTGCCGACGTTAACAAAACCATCACCGTCAATATCTGTCGCTGTACAAATAAAGGTGTCACCAATATTTGCCCATTGCGCTGTTGTTAAATTAGAACCTTTACAATCGCCATATAGTGTGGCTGGGAAGCCTTCAGGTAATCCTTCTTGAACCCAAAAACCGTGATTGGAATAACTATGTAAGCTATTGCCATCTGGCGTAGACGTTGTGTCAATATTGGTGGAAACGTAGCCTGTGCCAGTGATAGTCACTGTACCTGCAAGTGACACGCTACTAATTGCAACCGTTAGCATTGCCAACATTATTTTTTTGAAAAATTTCATAGATTTCTCCAGTTTATTAAAAAAGCAGAAGCCAGTTGAAGACCTCTTTTTAAGCCCTTTAAGTAATATAGTTCAATGGGCTTTACCCGTAAAAACGCTTTTTTATATGCTCGCAAAAGCCAGAGAAAAATGCGTTAGTTTGTAAGGTTCAACACGACACCTTCATTTTTATTCTATCCCCCCCGCAGTTTGTATGTCAAGCTACACTGCTTTGAATTGTCATTTTTTATCCTAAGTGGGAGTAAGGTGAAATGATTCAAACACCGTTTAATAAGCAGTATATAAAGGATTGCAAGTTGACATTTGGTTTAAACGTCCAATTATTTGTCTAAAAGGTTCAAATTGAGATTTTTATTAGGTATGATAAAAATTCATAAGAAAAAATACTGAGAAAATAATCATACTCCTGCTATGGATAACGTCTATACAACTATTAGAGATAGACCGAATACAAAAAAGTTTTTTTGTAGTGATTCGTTGCTAGCCAAACTCACCTGTGCTGAGCACAACAAAGAGATTGATCTTTGGAGCCCAGTGGATCACATCGTTTATGTTATTAAGGGTAAAAAAGCTTGGCACTCCAATGGTGGTGTTGTTTCTGCCAACGCTGGGCAAGCAGTCTATTTGAAAAAAGGCGCGCGAATGGTCGAGCAATTTTTTGATGAAGATTTTTGCTTTATGATTTTCTTTATGACCGATGATTTTATTCGTGAGGTTGTTAAAGGCTTGGAGGAGCATGGCATCTCTTTGACTGGGAGGCGTTCTGCAAAGTTCTCAGAAAAGAAAATTCGATCTGATACTGCTTTGACGGCTTGCTTTCACTCTATGGACGAGTATTTTGCGGCGCAGTCAAAACCGCATGAATCGTTGATCAGAATCAAGGTTAAAGAGTTAGTCACCAGCCTGTTGGTTAGCGATAAAAACAAGGGCTTGTCGAATTACTTACAAAGCGTAGCGCATTCTAAATCGCCTCATTTAAAGGAAACGATGGAGAGAAATTTTCGCAAAAATTTAACGGTTGATGAGTTTTCCGCTATGTGTCATCGCAGTGTCTCTACCTTTAAGCGGGATTTTAGAGAGGCGTATAACGCCACACCTGCTCGTTGGATTGTTGCTAGAAGGCTGGAGTATTCTGTGGCGCTATTGCGAGGTACAGAAAAGAGTATTTCTGAGATTGTGCTGGAATGTGGTTTTGTTGATATATCGCACTATTCAAAATCCTTTAAAAGCAAATTTGGCGTATCACCTTCGGTCTTCCGCAAACAGCTGGCTGCCTAATTTGGACGTTTCAGACAAATAATTGGCCTTTTTACACAAGTTTTTTTAAGTCAACTTTCTTATACTTGTTTTCATTTGTTAGGAATTTCAAATGGACACACAAAGTGAAATCAAAGCCAAGTTTAATCGCAGCGCCAAAGCAACGGCGTTAAAACCCTCAGTGGGTGTGGATACCTCGGTATCTAGGGCAAAACTTGTAGATGGGTTAGGCTGCCAAGTCAGTGAGGGTGATTGGGTCGTTGATATTGATATGCCAAAGGAATTAGGCGGGGAGAACGCCCATCCTACGCCAGGCGTATTTGGCCGTGCAGCGCTTGGAAGCTGTTTGGCCATTGGATATAAATTGCAAGCCTCAACGCTGGATATACCGATTACTAGTATCGAGGTGGTCCTTGAAGCAGATTGGGATATGGGTGCTGTATTTGGCACCTCGGATGCGGATCCGGGCTATTCGGAAATTCGCTATACCGTTAAAGTGAAAAGCCCCGCAAGTGAAGACAAAATCCTAGAAATGCTTGATGTTGGTGATCAACGAAGCCCGTATTTGGATGTTTTCTCACGCGCTCAAAAGTGCGTAAGGCAAGTTGAAATAATCAAGGAGTGATAATTATGAAAGGTGATAAATTTCAAAAACGCGTGCAACGCTATGGTTGGGATAAATCAGCCAGCTATTATGAGCAATCTTGGGGTGCACAATTGCAAATTGCGCTTGATAAGCTCATTGAAATAGCCAACCCACTAGCGGGGGAGCAAGTGATTGACATTGCCTCTGGCAGTGGTTTGTCAACATTTCCAATGGCAGAATTGGTGGGCGCAAACGGCAGTGTGCTCGGCACTGATATTTCTGATGAGATGGTTAAGTTGACCCAAGCCAACGCGGAAAAAAGAGGCTGCAATAATGTAAGATTTGAACGTATGAGTGCTGATGAATTACAGTGCGAAGACGATAGTTTTGATTTGTCTGTTTGCTCTTTGGGGTTGATGTATGTGCCTGACTCACAAGCGGCTATTGAGCAAATGTATCGGGTCACAAGGCCCGGTGGTAGGGCGGCAATGTCGGTGTGGGGTGCGCGCAAGAATTGCGGATGGGCAGAGATTTTCCCCATTGTTAATGAGCAAGTGACCTCTGAGGTTTGCCCATTGTTTTTTAGTTTAGGCACGGGTGACAGTTTGCTTTTTTCCTTAGAAAATGCTGGTTTTAGTAGTATCGAGATTCATCGAATTTCAACCACATTGGATTTTGAATCCGATGAAGCGGCTTGTCAGGCGGCTTTTCTCGGCGGCCCGGTATCCCTTGCTTATGATCGCTTTGATGGAGCCACACGCGTCCAAGTGCAAGACGAGTATCTTGAATCACTCAAGCCTTTTCAAAACGGCGCTGGCTATCATGTGCCGGGCGAATTTGTAATCGCTACCGCAGTTAAGCAGTAACGCTTTTATTCGATAGGGTCTACATCCAAAAACCAGCGCACTGAGCTACTTGCCTTAATGCTGTCAATATGCTCGTACATTGTGTTTAACATTTGGTGTAGTGCTTGCCTGTTGCTTGATTGCAGATAGAGGTTAAAGTAGAAATAATCAGCTTTTTTCTCAATGACGCCGGGCACTGGTCCCCAGATTTCTACCGAGAGCAAATCGATACTCCTCAACAGTTGTGCAAGGTCGTTTAAGAAGTCTTCGGCTTGTGTTTTGTTTTTGGCGTTGGCACATAGTATTGCCTGATGAGAGAAAGGCGGCAGTTGCGTATCTTGGCGCTCTTTCAAAAGCGTACTGGCGTATTGGGTGTAATGCGCTTGGCGAACGTATTCAAAAATAGGGTGGTTGGGATAGCGCGTTTGAATGGCAACTTCGCCCTTGTGTTCTGCTCGGCCCGCCCTGCCGGAGACTTGAATCAACAACTGCGCTAAGTTCTCGGTGGCACGGAAATCAAGTGATAGTAAACCCACATCAACATCCAATATGCCGACAAAGGCTAATTGCGAAAAATCGTGGCCCTTGGCAAGCATCTGTGTGCCGATGATTATGCAGGGCTCCCCCGAGTTGATTTGCTCTAAGTGCTTGGCAAAGGCTTTTTTTCTACGAGTGGTGTCACGGTCAATACGAATAACTGGGGTATCTGGAAAATAGGATTCTAAGTTCTCTTCCAACCGTTCTGTGCCATAGCCTAGAACTTTAAGTGTTGACTGCTGGCAGGAAGGGCAAGTCGATTGTGGCATTTTCTCGGCACCACAATGATGGCATTTGAGACGGTTAAAGCCTCGATGGTAAATAAGCTGCGCATCGCAATGCTCACATCCTGCTCGCCAATCACACTCGGTGCAGTAGAACACGGGTGCGTAACCCCGGCGGTTGATGAAAAGCATCACCTGATTGCCATTTTGCAAATGTTGGCGCATCCTATCAACAAGTGGTAGTGATAACGCTTCGGCACTTTGGCTTCGCATATCGATCAAGTTAACCTCTGGCATGACTGTCGCGCCTGGACGGGCGCTGAGAACAAGGCGTGTGAGCTTATTATCGGTGACATTTTTCAGTGTCTCTAGCGATGGTGTAGCGGTGCCAAGAATAAGAGGCACTTTGGCTAATTTTGCCCTGATAAAACTTAAATCTCGGGCAGAATAGCGAAAGCTGGATTGTTGTTTGAACGAGGCATCGTGCTCCTCATCTACAATCACTAGGCCTAAGTTTGGCATCGGCGCAAAGATAGCTGAACGCGTGCCAAGTACAACGCTAGCCTTACCGTTGGCTGCCATGAGGTAGGCGTCGGTTTTTTGTGTTTCGTTTAGTTGTGAATGAATAGCAACGACTGTGCCATTGATTCGTTGCTCAAATCTGGCAATCATTTGCGGGGTTAGGCCAATTTCAGGCACTAAAACCAATACTTGCTTATCCTTGTTAAGTAGAGTTTCGGTTATTCGAAGATACACTTCGGTTTTGCCACTGCCGGTAACCCCGTGTAGGAGATAGCCGTTGTATTGGTTTAGTGATGCGAGAATAGTGTCGACGGCCTTATTTTGCTCCGCAGTTGTCTCAAAATCTGGTGCGCTTGTTTTGGCATCAAAGGCGCGTGCTTTTTTGATCTCAGCGGGCTTTCCCAGCCGTAGGTTTTTTGGCATTGCACTAGCAAGCACCTCGCCAATTGGATGGTGATAATAGTTACTAGACCAAAACAGAAATTTAAGGATATCACTTGACAGTATTGGTTCATCGTCAAGTACGGCATCCACCGATTTTAGTTGTGAGAAATCGCTTTTCTGTTTATGAGAAAGCACAACACCGACAACCTTTTTGCGCCCAAAAGACACTTTCACCCGAGCGCCAACCGCGACAGGGCGCTCACACAAATAGTCAAATGACTTGTGCAAGGGCACAGCAATAGCAACTTCAATTATTGGTGACAAAGGAAAATGTTTTAGGGATAAAATAAAATCATTTTATACTCACGAAGCATAAGTTTCGTAGCAACATAGTCTTGAGCGCTGTTTAACTTAACTATAGCAAAAATACCCATGGTTGTTATCCAAAATATCATTAATGATCCTTTAGTTGATGAAGATTCCCTCATCAATAGTGTCCAACAACTGATGGACGAGTTTGATGTTGGCGACTCAGAGCTGTTAATTCGTGTTGTCTCCACCACAGAGATTCAAGTACTCAATAACGAGTATCGCGGCAAAAATCAACCGACCAATGTTCTGGCCTTCCCGGGTGAAATACCTGAAGAGGTTGAGGAAAAAATCCTAGGTGATGTCGTTATTTGCGCAGATGTTGTCAGACAGGAGGCTATAGTTGGCGGCAAAGAGTTTTCTGATCATATGATTCATTTGGCTATTCATGGCCTGCTACATCTTTTGGGTTATGATCATCATGATATGCCTGAAGCAACAGAAATGGAAGCATTAGAGATTAGTTTTTTACAAAAAATCGGAATTGGAAATCCCTACCAATAATTTGGTTTTTAATTAACTGCTGACATCTCCCCAATGCGCTCCATAGCGCGTAATTCTCCCCCAATATAGTACATTCTTAGTGTTTGGCGCTCCCAAGGCGGGATATTAGCTTCTTGTAGGACTTTCTTAAGGCTTTGAGAGTGGCTTTTGCCTAGCAGTTGCACGCGTTGCCCTTCTTGGCGAAAGTGTATCTCAAAATTTGGCATTTTTTTGAATTGATCAAAATACTGGCAATTGTTGATTTTCATCGGAATTTTTTTATCAATAAGGTAGAGCTCGCCTTGGTAGCGACGCACCTCAAAGTTATCCCAAGTGACCAATGATTTTGCATCTTCTTTTGCTTGCATTAGGGTGTTAATTTCTTGCATGACTTTTTCGCTGGGTGCCAAAAAATGTAAGTGCTTCAGTTGATAGCGGATGACATTAGCTCTACGCAAAGAGTCTAGTTTCATCAAGGGCTCTGTTTGCAGCCTGTTATTTTGTATCAGCTCATGGGTTTTAATATCAAGTTCTGCAAGGTCAGACAGCAGACTTAAGGCTTCCGACTGATGCTTGGAGCTTCTGGCAATGTTGGCATTTAAACCTTGAAAAACCTTTGCAAGCTTGGGCAAATATTCAAGTCTCAGTAAGTTTCTGCGAAAGTTGAGGTTGTGATTACTGTCATCTTCAATCCAACTAAGGCGATGTTCAGTAGCATAATCAAGGATTTGTGCTCGGGATAATGCCAAAAATGGACGGTAAAGCACACCTTTATCTAGTTGCTTTTGTTTTGGCATGGCTGCTAGGCCAGCTACGCCACAGCCTCTAAAGAGCTGCAATAAAAGCGTCTCGGCTTGGTCGTCTTGATGGTGGGCGGTCGTTAGAACTTCATCATCTCGTAATTCGCCAGTTAATGCATGATATCGATTTTTACGCGCATTTTCTTCAATATTAGACGAACTTTCTATGCAAATATCGATACTTATAAAATCGACAGACATTTTTTTGCATAGCGATTCACAAAAACTTTGCCACTCTTTGCAATAGTTCGAAAGATTATGATTGATGTGAACAGCTCTAACCTGGCCGGGGAAATGGTGATGCAAGTAATGCAAGAGGACAACGGAGTCTACTCCGCCACTCAAAGCAACAACAATGCGTCTCCCTTCTAGGTATAGGTCTTTACTCGCTAAATCTTCCAAATCCTAAGAGTTTTTTATGGCGATCTTTGAGCAATTGCTCTGTTGGAATGTCACTAACTGCTTTCAATTGTTTTTTGATTGCCTTTTTTAAAAAATCAAAAGCTTGTTCTGGGTCTCTGTGGACACCGCCCAAGGGTTCAGGAATTACTTTTTCAATAAGTTTGAACCTTTTTAGGTGTTTACTTGTGAGCTTGAGAGATTCTGCAGCAATACTTGCTTTTGATGCATCTTTGTAAAGAATGGACGCACAACCTTCAGGCGAGATGACCGAGTAAATACTGTACTCAAACATCATGGTAATGTCCGAAAGCCCGATAGCTAGCGCACCACCAGAGCCGCCTTCACCAATAATGATTGAGATAATAGGTGTTTCTAATGTTGACATCTCAAATAGGTTTTTGGCAATCGCCTCACTTTGGCCGCGCTCTTCAGCGCCAATGCCTGGGTAGGCTCCCGGGGTATCAATAAAGGTAACAATAGGCATTGAGAATTTTTCTGCCATTCTCATCAACCTTAAGGCTTTTCTATAACCTTCGGGTCTTGTCATGCCGAAGTTATGGTGAACCTTTTCTTTTGTTGAGCGGCCTTTTTGTTGACCAATAAACATAAATGAAGTGTTATCAATTTTTGCTATGCCGCCAATCATTGATTTGTCATCTGCGAGTGCTCGATCGCCATGAAGTTCGGTAAATTCATCAAAAGCACCTTCAATGTAATCAAGCGTGTAGAGCCTTCTTGGGTGTCTAGCAAGTTGCGAGATTTGCCAATCTGAAAGAGAAGAAAATATTTTTGTTGTAAGTTCTTCATTTTTCGCCTTAAGCGCATCGATTTCTTGGGCAATATTAGTATTGTCCTTGACGTTTTCAAGGGCTTGAATTTTCCCTTCTAAGTCGGCAATGGGTTGTTCAAAATCAAGGTAGTCTAGATTCATATCTATGGCAATAAGGTATTCGTAATTAATGCTGATTATAGCAGATGCTATGACTATAATTTGGCGATGGAAAAGCTCATTATGATATTGGCTGGCTTCACTTATATAGCTGCCTTGTGATTCAATCAGAAAAAACAATGTCTTTGCTCATGGTGTTCACAATGTTCACTTGGGCGTTGGCCGCAATCGCTGTCAAAATGCTATCGAACTATATTAGTGAAAACGAAATAGTTGTTTATCGATATTTTTTGGCTAGCGTTTCGATGGTGCCAATTCTATTGTTTATGCGATTACCATTCAGAATCAATTGGAAAAACTTGGCTCTAGCTTTTTTGATAGCGTTGTTTACTGTTGCTAATGTGCGGTTTTTCTTTATGGGTATTGACCGTGGTGCAGCAGGCCTTGGCTCAGCCTTGGTAACCGTGCTGATACCAATGATTGTGTATTTATTGATGCTATTTTCCAAGCAAGAGAAAACCCCAATTAAAGACTGGATGGCGCTTATTTGGGGAAGTTCTGGTGTTTTATTGATGATGAATATCACTGAGTTTGGTCTTGGTGAGTTACTACAAGGCGCAAATTATTATTTTGTCTTAGCGGCACTTTTTTGGGCCTTAATTAGTGTTTCTGGCGCTTGGTTAAAAGACACCCATGTACTCACTTTTAGTTTTTACGTGTGCTTGTTTACCTTCTCAATCGATTGGTTTTTAAGTTTTGATGGGGAGTTGCCCGCACTGTTGGAAATGGATCGTTATTTTTGGATTAGTATTTTGACAGTATCGGTGCTAAGCACGACAATTGCCAGTACGATTTACTATCTAGGGCTAAAGGTTTTAGGCTCTAGAAAATGTTCGGCTTTTTCTTTGTTGACGCCATTTTTTGCCATTGCTTTGGGCGCTTTATTTTTTGCTGAAACCCCGTCTATACCAAATGCAATTGGCACGCTGATGGCTGTATCTGCATTACTGGTATTGCAAAATGTAAAAATAAAAGGCGTTATACCGTATAGGTGATATTGTGGAATTAAGTGTATTTGTTATTCTTTTTATTACTGCCTGGGTATTTGCAGTGACTCCAGGTCCGGGTACGCTTGCGCTATTGTCAATTAGTACTTCTCGCGGTTTTCAGCCGTCAATGTTTTTCTCTGCTGGTTGCACTTTAGGGGATATGATGTACTTAACGCTGGTGATTTTTTCACTAGATGCAATGGCAGAGTATATTTCACCTTTGATGAGTGTTGTGCGTTATTTTGGTGCGGCGTATTTGGTATATTTGGGTATATCGCAATGGCGATCTGGTGATATTAATCTTCAGGGTCCGGCACTTAAACTTTCCAATACAAGGGAGTTATTAACGGGTTTTTTGGTGTCAGGCACCAACCCTAAAGTAATGATTTTTTATATATCAGTACTGCCTGCAGTGATTGAATTAACCAATGTTGATTTTTTCTTTGGCGCTCAAATAGTTTTAACCGTTGGGTTTGGTGTTATCGCAGGGATGACAGCAATTGCCCTTCTTGGAGAGCAGTTAAAAAGATTGATTAAGACGCCGGGAATGGCAAAACGCGTTAACCACATTTGTGGCACGGTGATGATAGGTGTTGGGATAACTTTGGTATTTGTATGAAATCAGACAAACTGCTTGCTTTTTTTATGATTTTTGCAATGCTTGCTTGGGCAGGTTCTTTTGTCAGTGCAAAATATTTAGCCCTCTACATCAATGAACACGAATTGGTAACTTATCGTTACTTTATTTCATCCCTAACAATGCTACCGGTGTTGTTGTATTTGAAAATCAGCTTTAAAATTGATTTTCGAAATTTAGTAATAGCCACCATTACTGGCATACTGTTGGTTGTTTATACAAAACTATTTTTTATAGGCACTAAGATTGGCACCGCAAGTTTTGGTGGCGCATTTATCACCACACTAATGCCTATTATTGCTTTTGTGCTTGTTCTAATCTTTAGTAAAAGAAAGCCACTTGGCAAAGACTGGCTGGCATTATTTATAGGTGCTGTAGGTGTTTCAACCATGTTGGAAGTTTGGCAATTTGATTTGGATGAAATATTTAGCACTGCAACGGTGTTATTTCTTTGGGCCGCCTTTAGTTGGGCGCTGATGTCAATCGCCACATCAA